>CAKUQY010000007.1 GCA_934675585.1 uncultured Opitutales bacterium
AACGCAACTGTTAAAAAATTATATTCAAAAACAAATAATTAACTTTTATGCTTGCTTTTATCACAATTAACTACGGCACTTCAATTTCCTGCTCCCGTTCATTCCCGCGTTCCCGCGAAATTTTCGCAATTAAATAGTTGAGGCGTTTGCGGGAACGCGTTAGAATAGTTATAAAATTTCATTCAAAAAATATTAACCAATAAAAACATCATGCAACACGGAAAAATCACAAAATATAGTAGTTTCCCAACTATTGATTTACCGAATCGCGTGTGGCCGAATAAGACGATTACTTGCCCTCCGATTTGGTGCAGCGTCGATCTTCGCGACGGCAATCAGTCGCTCGCAATCCCGATGAATATCGAGGAGAAGATCGAGATGTTTCGCTTGCTATGCGATATTGGTTTTAAGGAAATCGAAATTGGGTTCCCGTCGGCATCGGACACGGAATACGCGTTCACGCGTACGCTGATTGAGCGCAATTTGATTCCCGAAGACGTAACGATTCAGGTGTTGGTGCAATGTCGCGAACATTTGATTCGCAAGACATTTGAAGCGCTCAAAGGCGCCAAAAAAGCGATTGTTCACATTTATAATTCGACTTCGCCGTTGCAGCGCCGAGTCACATTTAACAACGCTTCGAAAGAGCAAATTAAGCAAATTGCGATTGATGGCGCAAAGCTCGTGATGGCGTTGTTGCCAGAAGCCGCGGGAACGGATATTCGCATTGAATATTCTCCTGAAAGTTTTTCGGACACAGAAGTTGAATACGCGGCGGAAGTTTGCGAAGCGGTGATGGAAGTTTGTGGCGCGACGCGGGAACGTCCAATTATTTTGAATTTGCCGGAAACGGTGCAATGGACGACGCCGAATGTTTACGCGGACATGATTGAAAAATTTATTTCGTTGTTGCCTAATCGTGAAGCGGCGATTATTTCGTTGCACACACACAACGATCGTGGCACGGGCGTTGCCGCGACCGAATTGGGTTTGATGGCGGGAGCAGATCGCGTGGAAGGAACGCTTTTTGGCAACGGCGAACGCACGGGTAATTTGGATATTGTTACGGTGGCGCTGAATATGTATTGTCATGGTGTTGATCCAAAATTGCGCTTTGATGATTTGCATGCGATTCGCGAAGTTTACGAACGTTGCACGCGCATGACCGTTCCCGAACGTCAACCTTACGCGGGCGATTTGGTGTTTACGGCGTTTAGCGGTTCACATCAAGACGCGATTAAAAAAGGAATGGATTTGCGTCGCGCTGGCGGGAACGAATCTGCTTGGCGCGTGCCATATTTGACGATTGATCCCGCAGACGTGGGCGCGAGTTATGAAGCGATTATTCGCATCAATTCGCAAAGCGGCAAGGGCGGAATCGCCTACATTTTGAACCGCGATTTTGGTTTTGATTTGCCAAAATTGATGCATCCAAGCGTAGGCGAAGTGATTGGCGAAATTGCAGACGCGCGCAGCAAAGAACTTTCTGCAAAAGAGATCAATGATTTGTTTTTGGAAAACTTTGTGAATTTGTCGGCTCCGCTTGAATTGAAAAATTTTCAATCGATTTCAACTGGCAAAGGCGTGTTGGTGCGCTGCAAAGCAACGGTTGTTTATCAAGGTCGCGACATCGAAATCGAAGGTGAAGGCAACGGCCCAATCAACGCGTTTGTGAAAGCAATTCATTCGCAAGGTTGGAAAAACTTTACTTTGCGCGATTATCGTTCTCACGCGATCGGCACGGGCTCGGCTTCAGAATCGGCATCGTATGTTTCGATTTCGCGCGATAGCGACGGCAAAGTTTTCTGGGGCTGTGGCGTAGATACTTCGATTGACCTCGCAGGACTCAAAGCGGTGGTTTCGGCATTTAATCGTTCCCGCAAAATTTAGCAATTCATTTTAATTGGCGATGAATACAAAAGAACTTTGGGCAAAAAATATGCTCGGCAATTATGGCGAGCCACCGATCACGATTGTGCGCGGTCGCGGCTCGTATGCTTGGGACGACACCGGCAAACGCTATCTTGATTTTTCGTCGGGAATCGCGGTGCTTTCGGTCGGTCATTGCCATCCTGTTTGGGTTGAGCGCGTGCAAGCGCAAACCGCAACGCTCACGCATTGTTCAAATATTTTTATGAACGAAAATGCGCCACGCGTTGCTGAACGCATCAACAAACACATGGGCGGCGGACGCGTATTTTTTTGCAATTCGGGCGCAGAGGCCAACGAAGCGATGATCAAACTTTCGCGTTTGCATGGCGTGGAACGTTCCCGCGGCGAAGAAGGCAAACTTTTTAAAGTTGTTTGTTGTGAAAATGCGTTTCATGGACGCCTTTTTGGCACGATGGCAGTTACGCCACAAGAAAAAATTCAGCACGGATTCCGTCCGCTGATTCCCAATGTCGTTCACGCAAAATTGAATGATATTGAAAGTTTTCGCGCGGCGATTGACGATGAAACGGTGGCTATCATTCTCGAATGCGTGCAAGGCGAAAGCGGTTTGACGCCCGCGAAGCCAGAATTTTTGCGGGAACTCCGCAAACTTTGCGATGAAAAAAATGTGTTGATGCTTTGCGACGAAGTGCAATGTGGCGTAGGCCGCACGGGAACGCTTTTTGGTTTTGAACAAGCGGGAATCGTTCCCGACGCGTTTTCGATGGCAAAAGGGCTTGGCGGCGGTTTTCCAATTGGCGCGATGTGGTGCAAAGAGCATTTGGCAAATTATTTTCACCCTGGCTCGCACGGAACGACTTTTGGCGGGAACCCGCTTGCAACGGCGGCGGCAATGGCGGTTTTTGAAATTATCGATCGTGAAAATTTGCTCGAAAACGTCAACAAACTTGCTCCTGTTTGGCGCGCGGGTTTGCAAAAACTCGTCGAGGAATGTCCACATATTTTGAAAGAAGTGCGCGGGATCGGCTTTATGTCGGGCGTGATGCTCACCGAAGCGCCAGCACCGTGGATTGCGAAATTGCGTGAAGCAGGTTTGCTTTGCGTGGGCGCGGGTAATAATGTGATTCGCTTGCTCCCGCCGCTCACGGCAAACAAGTATGAATTTGACGAATGCCTCGCCATTTTGCGTCAAGTTTTTGCAAAGTAAAAATTGAATTTGTTTTACAATTGCGCGCTATCGTTCCCGCGATGGCGCGTTTTTTGTTTTCAAAATGGCTTGGCGACTTTAAAATATTTAATTAGATGCTGCCAATTTTTGAAATTCGTAAAGATTTGCGTGCGCTTGCCGCGGGAACGGCGAAGCGCATTGTTTTGCAGGCACCGACGGGAAGCGGAAAATCGACGCAAGTGCCGCAATTTTTGATCGATGATGGTTGCGTCCCCGCAGGAAAACAGGTTGTCGTTTTGCAGCCGCGTCGCTTGCCAACGCGTATGTTGGCGGCGCGCATTGCCAATGAACGCGGCGAACAATTGGGCGAAAGCGTCGGTTATCAAATTCGTTTTGATCGCGTGGAATCGGCGGGAACGCGTATTAAATTCGTCACCGAAGGTTTGCTTTTGCGCCAGCTTTTGAGCGACAAAAAAACGTCCGAAAAAATCGGCGCGATTGTTTTTGACGAATTTCACGAACGCCATTTGTATTCAGATTTAACGCTCGCGCTCGCGTTAGAAATTCAGCAGCGGGAACGCCCCGATTTGTTGATCGTCGTGATGTCGGCAACACTTGACACCGAACATTTGCAAACTTGGCTCGCGCCTTGCGATTTGCTCAAAGCCGAAGGACGCGCGTTCCCGATCGAAATCGATTATTTTTCTGCGGCACAATTGCAAGACCGCAGCGCGCGATTTGTAAAACGCGTTCCCGTGTGGGAGCACGCGTGCGCCGCTTTTCGTCGAGCATTTGCGCACGAGCCCGAAGGCGATTTTTTAATTTTTATGCCGGGCGCGTATGAAATTAATCGCACGATTGAAGCTATCGCGGGAACGCCCGAAGGTCGCGATTGCGAAGTGCTGCCGCTTTACGGCGATTTATCGCCAGCCGCGCAAGATCGCGCCGTTGCGCCCGCACGCGCTGGAACGAGAAAAGTGGTGGTCGCGACAAATGTGGCTGAAACTTCATTGACGATTCCTGGAATTCGCGTTGTGATCGACAGCGGTTTGGCGCGCGTGTCGCGTTATGATCCGCATCGCGGAATCAATATGCTTTTAGTGGAGCCGATTTCGCAAAGTTCGGCAGAGCAACGCGCGGGTCGTGCGGGTCGCACCGCGCCAGGTTTTTGTTTGCGCCTGTGGTCGAAAACCGAACAGGAACATCGCGCGCCGCGGGACGTTCCCGAAATTCAACGCGTGGAATTGAGTGAAACAATTTTGCTTTTGAAAGCGGGCGGGATTGCAGATTTGGGCGCGTTCCCGTGGTTTGAAACACCGAACGAAAATTCACTCGCCAGCGCACTTGAAACTTTGCGGGAACTCGGCGCGCTTGACGGGAACGGCGATTTGACGGCGATTGGCGCGCGCATGGCGGCGTTCCCGTTGCATCCGCGTTATGCACGTATGTTTTTGGCGGCGAGCGAATTGGGCTGTTTGGAATCGATTGCAACGATTGCCGCGCTTGCGCAAAGTAAGGATATCGTTCCCGCCAACACTGAAACGCCCGATGTTGATGAGTCGGATTTTTTCTTGCGTTTGAAAATGCTTGCGGGAACGGCGATAACGCCGCCGATGCGACAAATTTTGCGTTTGCGGGAACAGTTTTTGCGTATTGCGAAAAGTCAAAAATTAAATTTGCAAAGTGAATTTTGTAGTGAAAAAATTCGGCGTTGTTTGCTGTTGGGTTTTGTTTCTCAATTAGCAAAACGTTTGGACGCGGGAACGCTGCGTTGCAAATTGGTGCGCGGGCGCAGCGGCGAATTGCGCAAAACGAGCGCGGTGAGAAAATCGCCGTTGTTGGTCGCGGCGGCGATTGATGAAATCCAAACGCGCGGTGAAACAACCGTTTATTTGTCGATGGCAAGCGCGGTCGAGCTTGAATGGCTTGAGGAATATTTTGGTGATGAAATAAAAACACAACCGAGCGCGATTTATGACGCGACGCAAAAACGTGTGATAACAAAAACAGAACGCGTTTTCCGCGGGCTCGTGCTCGAAAGCAAAGAAACACCTAACGTTGTTTGCGATGCGGCTGCAGGATTGCTGGCGAACGAAGTTTTGGCGGGACGCTTAAAACTTGAAGCTTGGGACGCGCGCGTCGAAGCGTGGATTAACAAAGTAAATTTTGCCGCAAAATATTTACCTGAACTTGCAATTGCGCCGATTGATGACGAGGCGCGAAAAATGATGATCGAAGAAATTTGTTTTGGCGCAATGAGCTACAAAGATATTCGCGAAAAATCACCCTGGAAAACCTTGCACAGCTGGCTTTCGCGGGAACTGCAAATGGCGATGGAAAATCTTTTGCCCGACACGATCACGCTCCCGCGAAAAAAACATCCCGCAAAAATTATTTACACCGATGATTGCGAAGCCGTGATCGGCGCAACCGTGCAAGAATTGTATGATTGTCCGGGAACGCGCTTGCGCATTTGCAACCAAAAAGTGCCACTCGTCATCGAAGTGCAATCGCCTGCGCGCCGCACATTTCAACGCACCAGCGATTTGGACGCGTTTTGGAAAACATCGTATGAAGGTGTGAAAAAAGAGCTCAAAGGACGCTATCCCAAGCACGAGTGGCGTTAAAAATTTGAATGTGGCGTTCCCGCGTGTTATGCTTTTGTTATGAAGAATTTAGCGATTGAGTTAGATAAAATAGTTTCAGCGTCAACGCCCGAAGGCGCGGGAACGGCGCGTCCATCGTGGGACGAATATTTTATGTCGATGGCGCTTTTGGTTTCATCGCGTTCGGCGTGCGGTCGTTTGCATGTGGGTTGTGTTTTGGTTTCGGCGGGAACGCATCCCAATCGCGTCATTGCCGCGGGCTACAATGGATTTTTGCCGGGCGTGCCGCATTGTTCTTGCGTGCGCGACGGACACGAACAAGCGACGGTTCACGCAGAACAAAACGCGATTACCGATGCCGCCAAGCGTGGTGTTTCGGTGCAGGGCACGATCGCTTACATCACGCATTTCCCGTGTATCAATTGTGCGAAAATTTTGGCGGCGGCGGGCATCGCCGAAGTGCGCTATTTTCACGATTATAATAACGACGAATTAGTATTCCCGCTGCTTGAAAGTGCAAGAATCAAAATCTCAAAACTCGAATTTTAATGGCGAGAACGTCAAAAAATAACGCGCTTTATTCGCAAATTGCGGGCAGTTTTTTATTGTCCACGCCGCGTTTGACGCAGGGACCTTTTTGCCGTGCAGTGGTTTGGATTACGGAGTTTTCAGAGCGGGGCGCGATGGGTTTTGTTTTGTCAAATCCCGCGGGAACGACTTTGGGCTCGCAATCTGTTAACTTTGCGGGAACGCCCTTGCAAAATGTTCCTTTGATGTTGGGCGGTCCCGTCGAACCGAATCGTTTGACGATTGTTAGCACGGTCGAAAACGCGCTGAATCAGCAATTGATGACGCATATTAATGTGCAAGAAGCGGTGTTTGATGATTTGCAATTTCGCCAAGACGCGATTTGTTTGGCATTTGCGGGAACGGCACAATGGGCGCCGAAACAGCTTGAAAAAGAATTAAAAGAAGGCATTTGGATTAAAGGCGCGGCTGATTTTGTGGTTGCGCGGCAATTTTTTAGAGAAGTTGAATTGTCGTCGCGCTTTGAAAATAAGCGAGATTTTCGTGGCGTTTTGTGGAGTCGGATTTTGTCAAAACAGCCAAATCCGTATCACAAAGTTGCGGCTCAATTGCCTTATGATTTGAGGGATTTGGCGAATAATTAGACTTAATTTTTGTTTTGCTTGATATTTGTAGGTGTGGTAAACTCAAACTTAATTATGAAGCATAAATCTATACTTTTTACTGTTGCTTTTGCTTCGCTTGCCGTTGGATTTGCGGCGTGTTCGGAGCAGGAAAATGGCGTTGAAAACAAAACGGTTCCCGCGGAAAAAATTACCGTTCCCGCGGCACAAAATGGCGTTCCCGCGGCGCAAAATGGCGTTCCCGCGGATTCGCCGATTGAATGGCTTGAAAAAATGGAGCCAGCTTTTGAAAAAGCAAAAGCGGAAGGCAAAATGGTTTTGGTGGAATTTACGGGCAGCGATTGGTGCCCGCCGTGTCGTTTTTTGCGCGGGGAAGTGTTCCCGTCAAAATCGTTCATCGATTACGCCAAAGATAAATTTGTTTTTGTAGAGCTGGATTTTCCGCACAGCAAGCCACAGACAGAGAAAACGCGACAATACAATCACGCCAAAAGCGAACTTTACAAGGTTTCAGGTTTCCCGACTTTGCTGATTTTTGACGCGCAGACGGAAAAGCCCGTCGCTTCGATTGTCGGCGGCGGAGGCACGCCAGAAGCTTATTTGAAACGTTTTTCGGGCGAATACGAAAAAGCGAAAAAATTGACGGACGATTTGGTCGCGGCTCAAAAGGAAGCCGACGGAGTCAAGCGCGCCGCCATGCTTTACGAAATTTACAAAACGATCGATGCGGAACTGAAACCGTTTTACCGCGAAACTCTCGAAGAGCAAATTCTCAAGTCCGATCCCAAAGATCCGTTTGGAATCACCGGCAAACGCGCGGAGCGTCAACGTTTTGAAAAGCAGTTCGGCGATTTTGAAACTTTTATGGATTTTGTGAAGAAAACTTACGTTCCCGCGAGCCAAAAAAACAGCCGTGAAGCATTCGTCGAGGCGTCGAAAGTCGTGCTCGCAAAAGTCGAACCGATTTTGAAAGACAATGAAATGCTTCCCGCAATTCGCCAGCTTTATCTTTACCACGTGCTCGTTCCCGCGTACGCGAGCATGCAGGAAATTGATAAACTCATCGCTGTTTGCCGTGAAATTATCGCCATCGATCCCGAGTCGAAAGAAGGCAAAAACGCGACATCGCTCATCGATAATTATAATCGTTATCGGGCAGAAGAGGCGAAAAAAGCTACGGAAAGCGTTCCCGCGGCGAAGTAAATTTTAGAATTAAAAAAATCAATAACGATAAAATTATGGCAGAACCTGTTAAATTTAAATATCAAGCTCCGTTCCCATTGGGCGAAGATAAAACCGAATATTATTTGCTCACAAAAGATTACGTTTCCGTGAGTGAATTCGAAGGACATCCGATTCTCAAAATCGAAAAGGAAGGTTTGACTGCGATGGCAAACGCCGCGTTTCGCGATGTTTCGTTTATGTTGCGCCGTTCGCACAACGAACAAGTCGCAAAAATTCTTGATGATCCCGAAGCGAGCGAAAACGACAAATACGTCGCGCTGACATTTTTGCGCAACGCCGAAGTCGCGGCAAAGGGCAAACTGCCGATTTGCCAAGACACGGGAACGGCAATTATTCACGGCGAAAAGGGTCAGCAGGTCTGGACTGGCTACAACGACGAGGAAGCGCTTTCGCTCGGAGTTTTCAAAACTTACACCGAAGAAAATTTGCGCTATTCGCAAAATGCGCCGCTCAATATGTACGACGAAGTGAACACGAGATGCAATTTGCCTGCGCAAATCGATATCGAGGCGACGCACGGCATGGAATATAAATTTCTCTGCGTGACAAAAGGCGGCGGGAGCGCGAACAAAACTTATCTTTATCAGGAAACGAAAGCGTTGCTCAATCCCAAAACGCTGGTGCCGTTTTTGGTCGAGAAAATGAAAACGCTCGGCACAGCGGCTTGTCCGCCTTATCACGTGGCGTTTTGCATTGGCGGCACTTCCGCGGAAAAAAATCTGCTCACCGTAAAATTGGCTTCGACACATTATTACGACGAGCTCCCGACGAGCGGGAACGAGGGCGGACAAGCGTTCCGCGACATCGAACTCGAAAAACAAGTGCTCGCAGAAGCTCATCGCATCGGCTTGGGCGCGCAGTTCGGTGGCAAATATTTTGTTCACGACGTGCGCATTGTGCGTTTGCCACGCCACGGCGCGTCGTGTCCCGTCGGCATGGGCGTTTCCTGTTCCGCTGATCGCAACGTTAAATGCAAAATCAATAAAGACGGCATTTGGATTGAAAAACTCGATGACGCGCCGGGAACGCTGATTCCTGAAAATTTGCGCCAAGCAGGCGAAGGCGATGCGGTGAAAATCGATCTTAACCGCCCGATGTCAGAAATTTTGAAAGAACTTTCAAAATATCCAGTCGCAACACGCTTGTCGCTGAACGGAACGATTATCGTCGGTCGCGACATCGCACACGCCAAACTTAAAGAGCGTTTGGACAAGGGCGAGCCGCTCCCGCAATACATCAAAGATCACCCGATTTATTACGCGGGACCGGCGAAAACACCCGCGGGAATGGCTTGTGGCTCGATGGGGCCGACGACGGCGGGACGCATGGATTCGTACGTTGGCTTGTTCCAAGAAAACGGCGGTTCGATGATTATGCTCGCCAAGGGCAACCGTTCGCAACAGGTAACTGACGCCTGCCAAAAACACGGCGGATTCTACCTCGGCTCGATCGGCGGTCCCGCGGCGATTTTGGCGCAAAACAACATTAAATCGATTGAATGCGTCGAATACCCAGAATTGGGCATGGAAGCGATTTGGAAAATCGAAGTCGAAAACTTCCCTGCATTCATCTTGGTGGACGACAAGGGCAACGATTTCTTCAAACAAATCAAACCGTCTTGCCCATACGCTAAAAAATAGCGTTCCCGCAAATTAAAAACACGTTCCCGTGAGCAAACAGCTTGCGGGAATGTTTTTTTTAACGCGAATTTCGCTAATTTTTCAAGGAGGCGGATTTTTTAGGATTTTAAAAATTTTAAGCTTTCCCCAAATTGCTTTTTTAATTTGCTCGTGTTTTTGTGCGAGTTTATAATGAGTGGTGATGTTGAAAAAGCGAAAATTAGCGCGTTCCCGCTTTAAACTTTAATGTTTTTTTCGTGCATTTGTTCAGTGTTTAAATTTTAGCTTTCAACTCTTAATCTTTAACTTTTTTAAGGATGGCAACTTTTGTTTATGTAGTAATTAAGCCCGATGGCTCGCGCGGGGAAACGCTCGAAATTGAGCAATCAATTGACGACGCGCCACTCACTCAACATCCGTTGACGGGCGAACCCTTGCAACGCGTGCATACGCCCGCGGGATTGGTTTTGCGTTATGGCGAAGGCGAAATTAAGCGTAAAGTGAACGACGAGCAAGAACTCGCAAAACTCGGTTTTACTCGCTACGAACGCGATCCCGCAACGAATCGCTATTACAAAACCGCGGGAACAGACCCCAACGCGCCCGAATCTTTTGCCAAGCCCGTCGGGAACGAACTTTTGCAGCACGAAGACAAACTCATTCACGGTTCCGATTGTAATTGTCATCATTGTCGCGGGAAACACGAAGATTAGCGCGGAAACGCGTTTTTGGGGCATTTTTTTATTGTTTATTTGGTTTTAGTCATTTACAATTATTTTTACTCTCTGCGGTGTTCGAGCCTACGGTAAACACCTCTCTTTTCCGATGATTATATTCTCGGGATCTGGCGCTGGTTAAAACACTGTAGCCACTTGTTGGCAAACTAACACTTTAACACATCTGGAACCCATTACACATAAAAGGCATAAGAGAATTACCATTAGACGGCACAGGCGGGGAGTTTTTACTTTTTAGTTGCAACAAAAATTTACCTATGAATAAGAATTATTTTATATTATTGGCGGCATTGGCGGTGAGTCCGTTTGTTTGCGCACAAGAGTTGGCAGAGGCCGTTCCTGCGCAAGATGCTGTCGTAGCTCAAGAAAAAGCGTCTGCTGAGCAATCGGCGGTGAAAGCAGAAGCCGTTCCCGCAACAGCGAGCGTTCCCGCGGCGAAAAAAGAAGCCGTTCCCGCAACAGCGAGCGTTCCCGCGGAGGATTTAGCGGAGCAGGAAAAAGAGCAGGCGAAGGATTCTGATTCTTACCAAAAAGAAAAAGCGATGAAGAATTTGCGCTTGTTGCGTCTGCAAGCTGATTTGAAGCAAACGCAGATTGCATTTGCGCGTCAAGAAGAGTCGTTTAAGTATTTGAATTTGGATTTTCAGGCAGAAAATTTGGCGTCGAAGCAACGCTTGGCGGATGCGCGTTTGAAGTCTGAATTAGCGGTGACGGCAGCGGATACGCGTCGTTTGAAAACGCAAAGTGCTTTGAAAAAAGCGCAGGTTGATTTAGAAAATTACAAGAAAAATCGTGCGTTGGCGTTGCGTGATATTGAGGCGCGTATTGCGATGGGTCGTCAAGAAAATGCGATGGGACAATTGCAATTAGCGGCAAAGCGTGCGGTTTATACGCAAGCGTCGCGCGGTGTGGCTTATGATGCGACGCCGATGCAATTAGATGAGCCGTTTGTCGATGGCACGCTTTATATTTCGAATCGTCGCATTGATATGAATGGTCCAGTAACGATGGAAATGGCGAAATATGTTTGTGATCGTTTGGCGTTTTATGACAATCAAGATACGAAGAAACCGATTTTTGTGGTGATTGATAGTTCGCCTGGCGGTTCGGTTTTTGCGGGTTATTTGATGTTGAAGGCGGTTGAAAGTTGCCGC
The DNA here is from genome assembly GCA_934675585.1 of uncultured Opitutales bacterium. GTDB lineage: Bacteria > Verrucomicrobiota > Verrucomicrobiia > Opitutales > UBA953 > Spyradosoma. The sequence continues at coordinate 11,574 of CAKUQY010000007.1, forward strand.
GCGCCAGTTCACGTAGTGGTAAAATCTTACGCGGCTTCGATGGCTGCGGTGTTTACGACTTTGGCGCCGTATTCGTATTGTCTTGAACAAACGATTATTTTGCACCATCAACCTTCGGCGAGTGTGGCTGGCAATATGACGGTGATGAAGCAAGATTATGACCTTTTGAGAATGTGGACAGGTAATATCTTTAATCGCGTTTGCGAAAAAATTGGCGTAACTTACGATCAATTTGTCAAAGATATGTACACGCATTACAAAAGTGGCGACTGGCTCGTTTTTGGCAAAGAAGCGCAAGAACGCAAATGGGTCGGGAACGTGGCAACGCGCATTGTTGAAACAGGTTCGCAAATTAAACCTGACGTAAAAACAAAAGATTTGTCGCCAGCATTGAGCTATGAATTGCCAGAACAACGCGATGAATTTGGACGCGCCTATGTGGAATTGCCAGCGTTGGAATCGGGCGATGCTTGGTGGATTACCGATCCACGCGGCACCTATCGCGTTAACACAAAATAATTAACGATAGAAATTAGATTTATGAAAAAAACATTTTGTTTATTAGTGGCGGCATCGTTTGCATTGACAGGTTGTAATTTGTTGCCTAATTTTTCAGAAGCGCCTAAGAGCGTTCCCGTAGCGCCTGCTGTTCCCGCCGATGGTGAGATTGCCGTTCCCGTGTTCAAGCCCACAAAATCGATCGCGGCTTGCAATCGCGAAATCGAATCGATTGAAAAAGAATTGGAAACATTGCGCATGCAACAAAACGAATTGACCGCCAAACGCGATATTATGCGCGCCGAGCAAGATTCAAAACTTTTTGCCGATAACGTTGAATATGAGCGTTTGCAAAAAGAAATGAATTTAAGCGAGAAAAAATTGACGGAAGAATTGGCAAGCGCTGAAGCAGAACGCACACGTTGCGAAACAGAATTGGCATTGTTGCGAGCGCAAGACGCTGTGGCAATTCACGAAAAAAGCTTGGAATTAACGGCAATCGAAACCGAAAAAAAATCAATCGAAATCCAAAGCAAAGAGCTCGAAGCGTATTATGCCGCTCCCGCGCGTTTGATTGAACAACAAGCCGAAATTGCTAAAAATATTACCAATACTCAGCCAAATTATGCTGAAAATCCTTACAATGCAACGAAGGGAACGCTTTATATTTCTGATCGTCGCGTTGAGTTGGACGGTTTGTTGACTGGCGATTTGGCAAAAAGTGTTTGCGAACAAATTAGTTTTTACAATCAACGTAACGACAAATTGCCGATTTTTGTGGTGATTACAACTTGTCCTGGCGGCTCGGTGCGCGCGGGTTTGTTGGTTGAAAACGCAATCAAAGCGAGTACGGCTCCTGTGTATGTCGTCGTCAAAGGCGCGGCGGGCGGCGTGGGTTCGTACATCGTAACTACCGCTGAACGCTCATTTGCTTACGAAAATGCAATGATTCGCCAAAACGAAGCGTTTGCGCAATTTAACAATCGCTCAAACGCAATGTACATGCGCGAAGATATGCAATTGATCGAATATTGGGTAAAAACGCTCGGCACACCAATTGCTGAAAAAATGGGCAAAACTCTTGAAGAATACAAAGAATTGCTCTACGCGAAAAATTCGCTCGGTAATTGGTCTGAAAACGCCGTCGAGGCTCAAAAACTCGGCTGGGTCGGCAAAGTGGTTTCGCGCGTCGAAGAATCAAGCATCGTAATGCTCGAAGTGCCACAAATGGGCAAAGTGGATCCTTCAAAATCAAATCCAAAAACCAATCCCGAACCTGACAAAAAATCGCGCTCAACAACGACATTGCCATTGTTGCGCGACCCATCAGATTGCTGGTGGATTTATGATCCCAACGGCGTTTACAAATATTAATAAAAATGTTTGATCCTATCGCGATTCGCAAGGATTTTCCGATCTTGGCTCAAAAGGTCGGAAAACGCGATTTGATTTATCTCGATAACGCTGCGACCGCGCAAAAACCGCAATGCGTCATCGACGCAATTAGCCGATTTTACGCGACCGAAAACGCAAATATTCACCGCGGACTCTACCATTTGAGCGCCGCGGCAACTACCGCGTTTGAATTGGCGCGGGAACGCGTGGCGACATTTTTTAACGCGCCCGTTCCCGAAAGTTGTGTGTTTACGCGTGGCGCAACTGAAAGCATCAATTTGGTGGCGAGCAGTTGGGGACGAGCTAATTTGCGCGCGGGCGATGAAATTTTGCTGACCGAGCTCGAACATCACGCGAATATCGTGCCGTGGCAAATAATTGCCGAACAAACAGGCGCTATTATTCGCGTGGCAAAAATCGTTCCCGCCACGGGAACGCTTGATTTGGAACATTGGAAATCGCTACTTTCTGAAAAAACAAAAATCGCTTGTTTTTGTCATATTTCAAATGCATTGGGAACCGTTAATCCCGTCAAAGAAATGGTCGCTTGCGCCCATGCGGCGGGAGCGTTGGTGTTGGTCGATGGCGCGCAATCGGCTCCGCATTTGCCTGTTGATTTGCAAGCGCTTGATTGCGATTTTTTTGTTTGTTCGGGACACAAAATTTTTGGACCGACTGGCATTGGCGTTTTGTTTGGTAAACTTAATTTGCTCAACGCGATGCCGCCGTATCAAGCGGGCGGAGATATGATCGACAAAGTAAGTTTCGCGGGAACGACTTTTCGCGACGCGCCCGCGCGTTTTGAGGCGGGAACGCCTAATATTTGCGGCGCGGTTGGTTTAGGCGTTGCGCTCGATTATTACGGGAAAATTCGCGTTCCCGCGAGCATTTACGAACACGAACTCACAAAATACGCGTTTGAAAAATTATCACAAATTGAGGGCATGCGCTTTTTCGGTCCTGCGGGAACGGGAGAATCGGCGGGAATTTTGTCGTTTCATTTGGGCAAAATTCATCCGAGCGATCTTGCGACAATGCTCGACACTTACGGTATTTGCACGCGCGTGGGGCATCATTGCGCGATGCCGGTGATGGCGGCGCTGGGCGTTACGGGAACGCTTCGCGCGTCGCTGGCATTTTACAATACGCGCGCCGAAATCGACGCGTTCGCGGACGCGTTGGTGCGCATTAAGCAGATGTTTTAAAAGTTTACGCGGGAACGCGAAGTTTTTTGGAAATATTAAAAAATACATTCTCGCGCTTATCGTGGTAACGCTTTATAATAAAGTAATATTTTTATTTTAGGAGGAAAGTTAATTATGGAATACAATTATACAACAATGGTTTCACGTTCGGCGCCTGCGGTGCAAGCTGAATTTTATCGTCGCACTTTTGGTTTGGTGGGTTTGAGTTGCGCGGTTTTTGGCGCGGTTTTGGCGCTGATTTTGTCTTCACCTTTGGCAGCAACCATTACAAAATTAATTTACGGCACGGGCTGGATTGGCATTTTGTTGGTCATTGCAGGTTTTTGGGCAGCATCGGCATTTGCGAATCGTTTGGCTTTTGGTGGCGCGAGCAAATCGACACAATTGGCGGGGCTCGGCATTTACATCATGTTTGAAGCGATTATTTTCACGCCGTTGCTTTCGTTGTGCTTTGCCTTGTTTGGCGTGCAAGAAGGTTTGAGCACGATTGTCGTTCCCGCGGCAGCATCGACATTTTTGTTGGCGGGCGGTTTGATTTTGACGGCATTTTTGACAAAAAAAGATTTTTCATTTTTGCGTTCGTTTGTCGTGATTGGCACTTTTGTCGCGTTGGCGGCGATTCTCGTGATGGCGATAACGGGAACGGCAATGACCAGTTGGATGATTATCGCGATGATCGGTTTGATGGCAATCACCATTCTTTATCAAGCTTGGGTGGTGCGCACGCAATTAAATTCTGACCAATACGTTGGCGCGGCATTGATTATTTTTGCGGGCATTGCAACCTTGTTTTATTACGTTATTTTGTTGTTTTTACAACGTCGCGACTAATTTTTGGTGCTGGTGAAAAAATTATTTTTGGCACTTGCGATTTTGGCGGGAACGGCTTTAATGCTTCCCGCCAAAGCAATTGCTTTTGACAGCGCGATTAAAGAAGTTGGCGGTAGCGGGAACGCGAGTAATTCGTCCGAAACAGGACGTTGGCGCGCGAACGGTATGACGATCGAGGCACAAAATCGCAAGCCATATGTTGTTTTTAACGGAACGAATGTTTACACGGGATCGGCGCTTTCTTCGACGGGACGCAAATTTTTTATTCAAGATCGCGATTGGAAAAATCACGTTTTGCCTATTTTAAAACCGCAAACGATTAAACAATATCGCAAGGCGATTAAAACGATTGCGATTGATCCTGGGCACGGCGGCAAAGATCCTGGCAAAATTAGCGCGACAGGCATGCGCGAAAAAACTTACGCACTCGACGTTTGTACGCGCTTAAAAGCGCAATTGCAAGCGCGCGGATTTAACGTTGTGATGACGCGCAGCAAAGACGTTTTTATCGATCTCGAAAAACGTCCCGCTATCGCCAACGATGCCGATGCCGATTTGTTTATTTCGATTCACTTTAATTCGGCAGCATCAAAAGCGGCGCGCGGTTTGGAAACCTGGATGCTCACGCCCGTAGGCGAAGCATCGTTTGGCAATAAACGAGTTAAAACCGAAGGCGACCGCGGGAACGCTAATAATGCTGCCAATTTGCTTTTGGCTTACAAAGTGCAAAGCTCAATTTGCAACAAAATCGACATCGATGATCGCGGCGTCAAATGCGCCAATTTTGCCGTGTTGCGCGATTTGAAATGTCCTGGCATTTTGGTGGAATGTGGATTTTTTACCAATCCCGCAGAAGCAGCTTTGATCGCAACGAGCAATCGTCGCGACCAATTGGCGATTGGCATTGCCGAAGGTGTGTTGGCTTATGCGCGCGCGTTAAACGCTCCCGTTCCCGTGAGTAAACGACCTACGCGCGAAGATATTCGTCAGCGCTCGATTTTTAAGCGTTAATTTTGTAATCGTTGGTCTCGATGAGTACGCGTGATTACAAACACATGCTGGTGACAGCGGCGGGAACGTCGGGTTCGCGTGTTTTGGGAATGGTGCGCGATTTGTTGTTGGCGGCGTTTTTTGGCACGAGCGGTGTGGCGGCGGCATTTTTGTTGGCGTTTCAATTGCCCAATTTGTTTCGGCGTTTGCTGGGCGAGGGCGCTTTGACAACGGCGTTGGTGCCACCGATTACCGATGAATTAAAAACAGGCGGAAAAAGTGCGGCATTTGCGTTTTTTAATTTAGTGATTTGCCGCGTGTTCCCGCTAATGTTGATTTTGACGTTGGCGATTGTGATTTTGTCGGCGGGAACGTCTTTTTTAAGCGATGAATATTTGCGCGCGTTGGCAGAATTTTTTGGCGCCGATGGCAATGTGTCGCGCAATCGTTTGTCATTGCGACTCATCGCGTTTACAATGCCATACATGCCGTTGATTTGTTTGGCGGCGATTTTTTCGGCAGGGCTGAATGTTTTAGGAAAATTTAATGTTACCTCGCTGACTGCTATTTGGCTCAATATAACAATGATCGTTGCGATGATTTTGGCGGGATACGTTTTTAAATTGTCGTCCGAAGCTTGCGCGTGGTGGTTGTGTGTCGGCGTTTTGGCAGGAGGAGTTTTGCAATTGGGCGTTCCCGCGTGGGCAATTGCTCGCGAAGGGTGGAGTCCGCGGGAACGCCAAAATTCTCCCACAAGTTCGCAATCGTGGGATGTTTTGAAGTCGATGTTTTTTCCAGCGTTGATTGGTGCGGGCATTACACAATTTAATATTTTTTTTACGCGTTTGATTGCGTTTGGCGTTGATGATCAAGCATTGTCGATTTATCATTACGCGAATCGATTGGTGGAGATTCCGACGGGCATTTTTTCGGTGTCGATTTTTACGGTGGTGTACCCGCTATTTGCGCGTCATGCGGCGGTGAATGATCGCGTGGGTTTGGGACGTGAATTTGCGCGAGGTTTGCGTTTGATTTTTGCAATTATCGTTCCCGCGATTGTGGGCATTGTTTTGTTGGCAAAACCGCTGGTGCAAATATTTTTTGAGCACGGACGTTTTACTGCGGCGGACACAGCGGCGACTGTTCCCGTGGTTTGTATTTTTACTTTTGCGGTTTTGTTTTATGCGGTTGCTGGTTTAGAATTAAAATGTCTTAACGCGATGGGTGATGCGCGCCCGCAGCGCAATTCGGCGATTGTGGCGTTTATTTCAAATGCGATTGGCGTTGTTTTGCTGGCGATTGTTTTAGATTGGGGCGTGAACGGACTTGCTTTTGCGAATTTGATTTCGGCGGCGATGCAAATGTTTTATTTGACATTTTGTTTGTTGCGGCGGGAACGCAGTTTTTTGTCGGCGGGCTTAATTTTGCCGTTTTTGAAAGCGTGTTTGTCGGCGGGAACGATGGGCGTGGCGACTTATTTTTTGTGGCATTTTGTGCACGACGGCTGGCTTTATGATGCGAGCCAAAATGATCATTGGTTTTCAATTTTGTGTGGGCTGGCGATTGTCGTTCCTGTCGCGTGTGTGATTTATGCGTTGGCACTGGTGGCATTGCGTTATCAAGAAATTGCCGAGCTTTATAATCTTGCCAAGTCCAAATTTAAGCGTTAAAAATAGAATTATGAACGAACCCGACAAAAAACTTTATTTAGCCATTGCCGTGCTTTTGGTTTGGGCAATTGCTGCGACTGTGGCGCTCGTCGTGCGCGAGCCAAAAATTGTAATCGTCGAAAATAACGTTCCCGCAGAAAGTGTAGAAGCAAGCGTTCCCGCCACCGCGAGCGTTCCCGCGACTTCTAAAAGTGCGAGGAAAACGCCCGTTGTCAAAAATGAAGAGCCCGAAATTGCGCAAGTTGTCGTTCTCGCGCCCGAGCCACAATTGGCAACGCGCCAAGCTAAAAAACCGCGCAAACCGCTTGCAAGTTTTCGCGATGTCGGCGAAATTTGTATCGATGCACAAACAGGAAAATTTTTGACGGGAACGCGTCCTGATGCGCCGTGTCCGCCGGCATCTGTTACAAAAGTAATGACTTTTTATTTGGTTTTAGACGCGATTGAAAAAGGTCAAATTAAATTAGATGATATTGTTACGACTTCGCGTCGCGCCGAAGAAATGGGCGGCACGCAACTTTATTTGTCGGCAGGCGAGCAAGCGAATGTTTCAGAAATGCTTTACGGCTTGATGTTGCAATCGGCGAACGATGGCGCGGTTGCTTTGGCAGAACACGTGAGCGGGAACGTTGAAAAATTTGTCGAATTAATGAACGCAACGGCGCGAGAATTGGGCATGAATAATACGCGTTTTGCGACGCCGCATGGTTTGCCGCCTTCACGCAAATTAAAAAATGCGCCCAAAGATTTATCGACCGCGCGCGATTTGGCAATTTTGACTTACAATTTAATTAAACGTTTCCCGCAAGCGCTCGATTATACCGCAACAAAAACGCGCTATTTTCCTGCTAATGCCAAGCGCAAAGAGCCAATGCCGATGCTCAATCATAACAAATTGCTCACTTATTTTGAAGGTTGCGACGGTTTCAAAACTGGCTGGACAAACGACGGCGCGAGCATTGTTACAACCGCTTCGCGCGGGAACACTCGCGTAATTGCCGTTGTTTTGGGCGGGTTGGTAAAAAATCGCAAAGGTCAAATCGACGCCAAAACTTCACAAGTAGAGCGCAACCAACGCGCCGCAGAATTGATGTACACAGGTTTTCAAATGCTCGACGTTCTCAAATACGAGCCCACACCTCACAAACCCCAACTAAATTAAAAAAAATGAAAATATCTAAACTCGCAGTTTTACCCCTGATCGTTCCCGCGCTGGTAGCGTCCGCACCGCAATTGTCCGCTGAAAGTGCGGCGGGAACGCGTCCCAATATTTTATTTATCCTCGTCGATGACATGGGTTGGGGCGATTTGGAATGCAATTGGCAGATTGCCAAAAAATATAAAAACGGCATGCGTAAAAACGCGTTCAAAACGCCCGCACTCAATCAAATGGCGAAAGACGGCGTTCTGTTGACGCGGCATTATTCGGCGTGCCCAGTTTCCGCTCCCGCGCGCGCGTCGCTCATTACGGGCGTTCATCAGGGACACGCGCGACAGGTGCGCGACAACACTTTCGATACGCCGATCGAAAATGCTCACACGATCGGCTCCGTTTTAAAAAACGCCGGCTACGCAACCGCGGTTATCGGCAAATGGGGACTCGGCGGCACTGGCAACGGCTCCAACGCAGGAACGGCCTGGGCACGCCCGCGGGAGCGTGGATTTGATTATTTTTACGGACTTTTTGATCACTGTGCGGGACACTACCATTATCCTGCCAATACAGGACGTTTTGTTTGGGAAAATGAAACGGATGTGACTGCGAAATTGCGCGCCTCGGGAACGCCTTATTCGACCGATCTTTTTACGGCAAAAGCGAAAGATTGGATAAAAAAACAAACGAGCGCGAAAAAGCCGTTTTTCCTTTATTTGTCGTTCCCGGCGCCTCACGGATCCTTGCGCGTTCCCAACTGCGAATATCCTGCGGGTGGCGGTTTGCGTGGCGGTGTGCAATGGAAAAATGACAGCGTGAACACGGCAGCGCTTGGCAAAGCCGATTCTTACATCCATCCCGACAATGCTGATTTTGCTAACGATGCCGCGCGTCGCCACGCAACAATGATTCGCCGCGTCGATGACGCTGTTGCTGATTTGAGAACGTTGCTCAAAGATTTAAAAATTGCTGACAACACTTTGATTGTTTTTACATCGGATAATGGTCCGCACAACGAACCTGGCAACGACAGCGGGAACGCGTTTTATGGCCATGGCTCGCCCGCGCAAAATCCCATGTTTTTCAAATCTTACGGTATGATGGACGGCATCAAGCGCGATTGTTGGGAAGGCGGTTTGCGTGAGCCCGCGATTGTCGTTTGGGATAAAGCGATAAAAAAGAAATCTAAGCCGATTACCGAGCCCACGCAATTTCAAGATTGGATGGCGACATTTGCAGATGCCGCGGGCATAGATGTTCCCGCGCGTTGCGATGGCGTTTCGATGTTGCCACTTTTTGCGGGAACACCGCGCGCGTTGCCTGGGCAAATTTATGTTGAATATTCGTTTAATGGCTCAACAGCAAATTATGCCGATTTTTCGCCAAAACACTTGAGCTCGCGCAAAAACCAAATTGTCGTTTGGACGCAAGATGACAAGGGAACTTGGTTTAAAGGCATTTCTCGTGGCGACGATTTGCAATTTGAAATTTATGACACGCTCAAAGATCCACAAGAATTAAATAATCTCGCGGGAACGCAAAAAAAGTTTGTCGCGATGCAAGCTGAATTGCGCGCAAAAACGCTGCGTTCCCGCCGTCCATTCGATGGCGATCGTCGCGAATTACATAAATTTGATTTTAGCGATAAAAAATTTCTGGCGAAAATGCCCGTTCCCGCGCTCGAAAAAGCTGGTGAAAACGCGGGCTTGAAAAAAACATTTTTTAGCAGCAAAAAAGCATTCGCTTACGTTCCCGATTTCCGCCAAACGCATTTGAAAGCGAGCGGCGTTCCCGCGAAATCGGGACGTGGCCACGGCGTGCACAGCGAAGGTTTTATTACCGTTCCCGCGACGGGCGAATATGTTTTTTCGCTTAAAACTAAGGGAAAAGCATTTGTACATTTGCACGACATGCAATTGATTGACGCAGACAAACTTTATATTCCTGGCACCGAAGCGACGTCGTTTATGAATGTTGGAACGCAGGCTGCGACGGGAACGCAAAAGGTGCATCTCGAAAAAGGCGCACACGCGATTCGCATCGATTGGATCGGCGAAAAAAGCGATTTGGATGATTTGCAACTTTTTTGGACTTTGCCCGACGGCAGAAAAGAAGCCATTCCCGCAAGCGCGTTTTCGCATTAGTTTTATGAAAGTTTTGATTACAGCAGGCGCGACGCGCGAATTTTTCGATCCCGTGCGTTATATTTCAAATCCTTCGACAGGAAAAATGGGATTCGCGCTTGCACAAGCCGCGCTCGAATTTGGTTGCGAAGTTACAATTATTGCCGCAAATGTTGCGTTGCCTGTTCCCGCGGGAGCGACGGTTGTTCCCGTGACGACTGGCGATGAAATGCTCGCGGCGGCGCAAAAAGCGTTCCCGCAATGCGATGTGCTTTTTAAAACGGCGGCGGTTTGCGATTTTAAACCTGTGAATTATTTTGAGCACAAACTCAAAAAAAATGGTCAGGGAATGACGGTCGATTTTGTGCCGACGACGGACATTTTGAAGACGCTTTCGCGTTCCCGCCGCGATGATCAAATTTTGGTAGGTTTTGCCGCAGAAACGCGCGACATTGAAACTTACGCCGCGAAAAAATTACTCGAAAAAAATCTTGATTACGTTTGCGCCAATCTCGTTGGGCGCGGGAACATTGGCGCGTTTGGCGCGGATGACAACACGATTGTTTTGTTGGGCAAAAATGGTTCCCGCGAGCAATTCGGTCCCGCGTCAAAACTCGCGGTTGCGCGCCAATTGGTCGCAAAAATATTACAGCGCTAAATTGATTTATGAAACCATTCGCGAAAAAGTCGTTGTTTAATTTTGCGCGCGTGATAATTTATGGCGCGGTGGCGGGACTTTTGGCGGTGGCGTTTCGCTGGTTGTTGGTATTTTTTTATACAAATGGCATTGCGCGTTTTGCGACATTTTCGGTGAGCGAATTTTTGATTTATTCGTTGTTAAGCTTGGCGGGAACGGCTTTGTTGACGGGAACGATTGCGCGCTTTATTTGCAAAACGGCAGCTGGCAGTGGAAGTCCGCAATTAAAACTTGCATTTTGGAAAGATTTTGGCGCATCGACTTGGCGCGTAACAATTTCAAAATTTGTCGCCAGCGTCCTCGCTGTGGGCGGTGGCGCGTCGCTCGGCAATGAAGGACCGATGGTTTTGATTGGCGGGACGGCGGCTTCAAATGTTGCGGGTATTTTGGGCGTTCCCGCGCATTTGCGGCGCGAAGCGGCAGCGGCGGGTGCGGCAGCGGGCTTGGCGGCAATTTTTAACGCGCCGATGGCTGCCGTGGCATTTGTTTTGGAAGAAATTGTTGAAAATCTCAACAGCCGTTTGGTGGGAGCCGTTTTGTTGGCGGCTGTTGTAGGAACTTTGGTTTCGCAAGCGTTGTTGGGAAACGCGCCGATTTTTAGCGTTCCCGCGGGAACAGGCGCGGGCTGGTTGCTCTACATTTACGTTCCCGTCGTAGCGATTGCCGCGAGTTTGTGCGGTTTGGCTTTTCAATGGACCGCGCTAAAAATTCGCCGCGTCAACGCGTTGATTTCAAAAAAATATTTTTGGGCGTCAATTTTAGTGGGCGCGTTTTCGGTTTGGGCGTTGGGCTCGGCGGTGTTTTTAACGACGGGACATTTGGGTGTTTTTGGTTTGGGTTATGGCGATTTGACCGAAGCGCTCAACGGGAACATTATTTGGTGGGTTGCGGGAACGCTTTTGCTTGCTAAAATTATTGCAACGGCGATTTGTTATGGCTCGGGCGCGTGTGGCGGCATTTTTGGTCCAGCGTTATTTTTTGGCGGCACTTGTGGCGCGGCGATTGCTGGAGCGCTGGCAATGATCGTTCCCGCGCTGAGTAACGACGCGTTGATTACTTTGGCGGTGGTTGGGATGTGTGCGGGTTTTGCGGCGGTGGTGCGCGCGCCGATTACAGCGGTTTTGTTGGTGTTTGAAATGACGCACGAATTTTCGATGGTTCCCGCGCTGATGTTGGGCGTTGGCATCGGTTGGGCGCTTGCAAAATGGTTGGCTCCGCGCGATTTTTACGATGTGATTTTAGATCAAAATGGCGAGTCGATTGACAAAATTATTCCGCCGCGCGATTTGCAAGCTTGGCAACATTTGCCGATTGCACGCGTGATGCATACGCCCGTTTGTGTGCGCGCGGGAACGCAAAATGATGCAAGTTTTCAAGATTTGCTCGACGGGAACGCGTTTGCGTTTTTCCCTGTTGTCGATGAAAAAAATCGTCCGCAAGCAGTAATTTCGCGGGAACGCGTTTGTTTGCCCGTTTGCCCAATTTTTCAAAACGCGACGATTCGCGAAGCCGAGCAGGCGTTGTTAAAACAAGAACACGGCGTTGTGCTCGTGGTTGATGCTGCGGGAACGCTTGTTGGGCTGTTCACACTCCACGATATTTTGCGTCTTGAAACAAATTTTAATAGTTAATTATTGGCTTGAATAATTTCGATTAAAATGCCGTCGGGATCTTTGATGAAAAAATAATCGCGCCCCAAGCGTCCAGTTAAAATTTTAGGATTTTTGCAAATGCCTTTTGCGCTCAAATCTTTGGCGCTTTGTTGAATATTGTTTGTGCAAAGTGCGAAATGTTTTGTGCCGATTGTTTGCAAATCGTTGCTTAATTCTTGGCGATATTCGGGCAAGGCGTGCGCGTTTTTGTAGCAAAATAATTCTAAAATTGCGTTTTCGTTTTTCAAAAGCGCGATTGCGAGCGTGCCGTCGGGATTGTCCCAACGTTGCACGGGAACGAAGCCAAGTTGTTGGTAAAAAGCGATGCTGCTGGCGAGGCTTGAAACGCTTAATGCGATGTGGTCAAATTTTAACATAAGAAAATCCTGCCATTATTTTAGTCATATTTTGCGGGAACAATAAAGCATTTTTTTGTGGAAAAACACGTTCCCGCGGCATTGTAAAAAAATTGCCTTTGCGGGAACGGCAAATTAAAATAGTAGTTATTATGATCAACAACGAAATTGCTTCAAAAATTACTTTCATTGAAAACTCGAACGGTTTGGCAGAAGTGCCAGGTTTTAAAGTCGCGGGAACGCCTTGTGATATTCGCGGGAACGGCGATTTAAATCGTTTGGATTTGGCTTTGATTTTTTCAAAAACGCCGTGCACTGCGGCGGGAACGTTTACAACCAATGATGTCAAATCGGCGCCCGTTTTGCGTTGCATCAAACACCTTGCAAGCCACGCGGCGGGAAAGCATCCAATGTATGGCATTGTCGCAAATAGTGGTTGCGCGAACGCTTGCACGGGCGAAGAGGGCTGGCTCGACGCGGGCAGAATGTGCTGGTTTGGCGCTAATTTGTTGGGCGTAAATGAAGAAGAATTTTTTGTTTGTTCAACAGGGCGCATCGGCGTGAAAATGCCGATTGAAAAAGTGGAAACCGGTTTGCGCGAGTCGGTGAAACGTTTGTCTAACAGCGCCGAAGAAAGTTTGCGCGCGGCAGACGCAATCATCACGACCGACACGCACCGTAAAACTTGCACCGCAAAATTTAATATTGGCGGGATTGCGGGTGTGGGCGGAACCACGGTTACGATTTCGGGAATGGCAAAAGGCGCGGGAATGATCGAGCCCAACATGGCGACAATGTTTGGTTTGATGACAACCGACGCAAAAATTTCACAAGCGTTGTTGCAAAAATGTCTTTGGCACGCGGTGGGGCAGTCGTTCAACTGCGTTTCCGTCGATGGCGATATGTCAACCAACGATACGGTGATTTGCCTCGCGAACGGCGAAAGCAACGCAGAAATCACAGAAGACGTTCCCGAAACCGTTGCGCTTTTTAAAGCGGCGCTCGAAATGGTTTGTTTTTATCTCGCAAAACAAATTGTTAGCGACGGCGAAAAAATTTCGCGCGTGATTACGCTTTATGTTAATGGCGCAAAAACGGATGCAGACGCGAACAAAATCGCACGCTCGATTGGCAATTCGATGCTCGTGAAATCTGCTTGGTGTGGCGGCGATCCAAATTGGGGACGCATTATTTGCGCGGCGGGCTATGCAAAATGCGGCATTGACCAAACAAAAGTTGATTTGTTTTACGACGACGTTCCCGTTTTTTTGAAAGGTGAATTACAAGCGCAAAACGAAGAAAAATGGCGCGAAGTTGTTCATAAAAAAGAATTTGATGTGAAACTTTTCTTGAATCAAGGCAATTCAAATTATCGTTTGATTTCGACCGATTTGACGGAAGGTTATGTCAAATTTAATATGGGCGAATAATCGGCGGGAACGCAAAAAAATAATTATAAAAACTATGGAAATTCCAGCATTTTTAAAAGACCTTTGCGACGCAAAAGCGCCGACGGGACACGAATTTGAAGCGCAAGCTGTCGTTGATAAATATGTGAAAAAAATTGCTCACGAATATAAAAAAGATGTGCTCGGCAATCGCATCGCAACGCTCAACCCCAAAGCAAAAACTTCGGTGATGTACGCGGGCCACATCGATGAATTGGGCTTGCAAATTTCATACATCGACGAGAAAGGATTTTTGTATTTTTATACGCTCGGCGGACACGATCTCGTGATTCCAAGCGGTCGCCGTGTTTTGATTTTGACAAAAAAAGGAATTGTGCGCGGCGTTACAGGCAAACGCGCGGTGCACCTGATGAGTGCCAAAGAGCTCGGGAACGCGCCTCAAGTACACGAAATGTGGATTGATATTGGCGTGAGTTCCCGCAAAGAAGCAGAAGCGCTCGTCGAAATCGGCGATCCCGCGGTTTATGATGTTTCGATTGAGAACTTGAACGGTTCGATTGCCGTGGCGCGCGCGTTTGATGATCGCGCAGGTTGCTACATTATTATGGAAGCATTGCGCCGTTTGGCAAAAGACAAATCGTTGAAAGTGCGTCTTGATTCGGTGGCGACGACGCAAGAAGAAATCGGCACGCGTGGCGCGCAAGTTGCGGCGCAGGGCTTGTTCCCGACGGTTGGAATCGCGGTTGACGTCACGCACGCAACCGATCATCCTGATGCAGACAATCGCAAATTTGGTCGCATGACGCTTTCGGGCGGTCCCGCGATTTGTCGCGGACCAAACATTACGCCGGCGGTTTTTGATTTGTTGGTTAAAGCGGCAAAAAAAGCAGGCGTGCCTTATCAAATCGAAGCCGATCCGCGCCCTACGGGAACGGATGCGCGCGTAATTCAAATGGCGAACGGCGGCGTGGCGACGGGCTTGATTTCCGTTCCCTTGCGCTACATGCACACACCGGGCGAAGTGGTCGATTTGGAAGTCGTTGAGCAATGCGTAAAATTGCTTGTCGAATTTGCAAAACTCGTTAAACCTGGAACCGATTTTGCTTGGTAATTTTGCCATGAAAAATATTGTCGTTCTTTGCGGAGCCGTTTCGCCAGAGCGCGAGGTTTCGATAAATTCTGGCAAAGCGTGTTTAGAAGCGTTGCAAGTGAATTTTCCCGATGCGCGTTTAGTGGTGCTCGATGAAAATCGCGTTCCCGCTGAATTGAATCCAAAAACAGATGTTATTTTTCCTGTTATTCACGGAGATTACGGTGAAGACGGTGGCGTTCAGCGCGATTTGGAAGCGCGCGGTTTTGCGTATGCTGGCTGTGGCGTTCCCGCGAGCGAACTTTGCATTGACAAAGCCCGAACAAAAGCGCTTTGGCGCGAGAACGGTATTCCAACGCCGTGCGGCGTGGCGTTCCCGCGCGAACGCGTTCCCGCGGCAAAAGATTTGATTGCGCAATTAGGTGAAGCAATTGTGATCAAGCCCGCGGACAAAGGCAGCAGTGTTGGACTTTTTCTTACGAATGGTGAGAGCGAATTGCAAGCGGTGATCGATGGCGATTTGTCGGCGAGTGATTTGTGGCTTGCGGAAACGCGCGTTTTTGGACGCGAGCTGACGGTGGGCGTTTTGAACGGGAACGCGATGGGAATTGTCGAAATTTGCCCAAAAGTTGGCGTTTACGATTTTAAAAATAAATATACCAAGGGTTGCACCGAATATAAATTTCCAGCGGAAATCGACAGCGCGACCACGGATAAAATTCGCGCGGGAGCGGAACGCATTTTTGCGCTTTGCGGCTGTCGCGATTTTGCGCGTATTGACGTTTTGTTGCGCGAAGACGGTTCGTTCGTTTATCTCGAAGTCAATACGATGCCTGGGCTGACGGGAACGAGTTTGTTGCCGAAAAGTGCTTCCTGCGTCGGACTCGATTTTCCCGCGCTGGCAAAAGCAATGATCGTTCCCGCGCTCGAACGCGCAAAATAAAGATTATGAGGCGGGTTAAATCTTAAAAATATTTTGCGAAATGTTCAAATGTCGCTTCGCTCAGCATACGTTAAAAAACTAAAAATCTTATGAGTGAAACTCAACTTTACAATTACGAAAGCGCGGCAGAGTTGTTGGTAATTTGCGAGCGCGAATCTTTGAAAATTTCAGAAGTCGCGTTGCGGCGGGAACAAATGCTTTCGGGCAAACCCTGCAATGAAATTTTTGCGCGCATGCAAACATATTACAAATTAATGCGCGAAAGCATTCGTAATGGCATTAAAATTACTTCGCAATCGCCCAGTGGTTTGTCAGGAGGCGACGCTAAAAAAATGCTCGATTACGCGGATAGCGGGAACGCGCTTTTGGGAGTCGATTTGACGCGCTTGATGGCTTACGCGTACGCGGTTTTAGAAACTAACGCGCAATTTGGACGCATTGTCGCAACGCCCACGGCAGGCTCGGCAGGTATCGTTCCCGCGTGCTTGGTTTTGCTTGAAGAAACGCGCAAAATTGAAGAGTCTGCGCTCACGCAAGCGCTGTTTGCGTCGAGCGGAGTTGGCGTTTTGATTGCGTCGAAAGCATTTATTGCGGGAGCGCAAGGCGGTTGCCAAGCAGAAGTTGGCAGCGCTTCGGCATTGGCGGCTGCGGCGATTACAGAAGCGTTGGCGGGAACGCCCGAACAAGTTTGCAACGCGGCAACATTTGCACTCATCAATTCGCTGGGTTTGATTTGCGACCCAATTGGCGGTTTTGTGGAAGTGCCTTGTGTTTCGCGCAATGGTATGTTCGCGGTGCATTCGTATTTGGCGGCAAGTTTAGCGTTGGCGGGAGTTTCGCCACGCGTAAATCTTGACGACGCGATTTTTGCGATGCGCGATGTGGGACGTCGCATGCCCGCAGAATTTCGCGAAACTTCGCGCGGAGGCTTGGCAATTTCGCCAACAGCTTGCAAAATGTGCAAAAAAGATTAATTTTCGCGGGAACGTTTTTTGAAATGACAACTCAACATTTGGCACAGGTCGCGCTCGAAACAAAATTAGCCCTCCCGCGAGTGAGCGCTGTCGCAAAACTTTTAGAAGAGGGCGCAACCGTCCCGTTTATTGCGCGTTACCGCAAAGAAATGACGGGTTCGATGGACGAAGTGCAAATCGCCACGATTCGCGATCGACTTGAACAATTGCGCGAATTAGATGCGCGCCGCGCGTCGATTTTAAAGTCGCTCGAAGATTCTAAAAATTTGACGGACACGTTAAAAACGGCACTCGATCGCGCAAAAACGCTGACGGAATTGGAAGACATTTACGCGCCCTACAAACCAAAACGTCGCACGCGCGCGATGATTGCGCGGGAACGCGGTTTAGAGCCGCTCGCTGATTTTATTTTTAATAATCAAAATGCTGCGATTGATTTGGAGGCGGCAAAATTTGTCGTTCCCGAAAAAGAAGTTCCCGACGTTCCCGCAGCTTTGGCGGGAGCGCGCGATATTTTGGCGGAACGTTTTTCGGAAGACAAAAGCGCGCGCGAAACTTGCCGCGAACTTTACGAAAAATACGCCACTCTTTCGTCCGAAGTTTACAAAGGCAAAGAAGTCGAAGGCGCTAATTACAAAGATTATTTTGAGTGGTCGGAAGATTTGGCGGGAGCGCCTTCACACCGCGTGCTCGCAATTCGTCGCGGCGAAAAAGAAGGATTTTTATATTTTCGCATCACCGTCGATGAAAGCAAAGCGTTGGCGCGTTTGGAAAAATTATTTGTCGCGGGAACGGGCGTTGCCGCCGATCAAGTAAAACTCGCAATTAGCGATGCTTGGAAACGCTTGCTCGCGCCTTCGCTCGAAACCGAAGCGCGCATGAAATCGAAAGCCAAAGCCGATGAAGTGGCAATTAAAGTTTTTGCTGAAAACGTGAGCGAAATGTTGATGGCGGCTGCGGTAGGACAAAAAAATACGCTCGCGCTCGACCCAGGTTTTCGCACGGGTTGCAAATTAGTTGTGCTCGACGCGCAAGGAAAATTACTTTACCACAGCGTGATTTTTCCGACGGCGGGATCGACGGCGCAATATGCCGAAGCAGAACGTGAATTGCGTCAACTTTGCGAACAATACAAAATCGAAGCGATTGCGATCGGGAACGGCACAGCATCGCGCGAAACCGAAGCATTTGTGCGCAAAAGCGGCATCGCGGGAACGATTCCCGTGGTGATTGTTAGCGAAAGCGGCGCATCGATTTATTCAGCATCTGAAGTCGCGCGCGAAGAATTTCCCGACCAGGACGTTACCGTGCGCGGCGCTGTTTCGATCGGTCGTCGCATGATGGATCCGTTGGCGGAATTGGTAAAACTCGATCCCAAAAGCATTGGCGTGGGACAATATCAGCACGATGTAAATCAAATTTTGCTGAAAAAATCGCTCGACGATGTTGTGATTTCTTGCGTAAATAAAGTTGGCGTCGAGGTGAATACGGCTTCCAAACAATTGTTGAGTTATGTTTCAGGTTTGAATGCGTCCATTGCTGCAAATATTGTGGCTTATCGCAATGAGCATGGCGCGTTTCGTTCCCGCAAAGAATTGCTCAATGTGCCGCGTTTGGGCGAAAAAGCGTTTGAGCAATGCGCAGGATTTTTGCGCATTCGTGGCGGGAACGATGTTTTGGATGCGTCGGCGGTTCACCCCGAACGTTACGCGCTCGTTGAAAAAATGGCAAGCGATATTGGTATCGATGTTAAAACCTTGTTGAGCGATGCACAGGCGCGTTCCCGCGTCGTGTTAAAAAATTACATCAGTGACGAAGTGGGCTTGCCAACCTTGCAAGATATTTTGCGGGAACTCGAAAAACCAGGACGCGACCCGCGCCAAAAATTTGAAGTTTTTTCATTTGCGGAAGGTGTCAGCGCGATTAGCGATCTCGCGCCAGGAATGAAATTGCCAGGCATTGTTACTAATGTTGCCAATTTTGGCGCGTTTGTTGATATTGGCGTGCACCAAGATGGGCTCGTTCACGTTTCGCAATTGGCAGATTATTTTGTAAGCAACCCTACCGACGTCGTTAAAGTTGGTCAACACGTTGAAGTTGCCGTTGTCGAAGTCGATGAAGCGCGCAAACGCATTTCGCTTTCGATGAAAACAAAACCTAATTTCGCGGGAACAGGAAATGGCAACAGCCGCGGGAACGCAAATCGCGGGAACGCTCCCGCACGCTCAAAAAATTATTCGACGGGAACGGAAAATTTCGGGAACGGTTTTGGGGCGCTTGATGGACTTTTTGGCAAAAAATAGGCGCGGGAACAGATTTTTTTAACATTGAGAAAAATAAACGACTGTTATAGAATTGTTAAAATTATGAGTGAAGAAATTGTTGAAAATACTGACAAATTGTCAATCGGTGCGCGTTTGCGCAAGCAACGTCGCGAGATGGGCGATATTTCAGAGCAAACGGTCAATGAAAAAACGCATATTCGTGCGGAATTTATTCGTTTTATGGAAGAAGATCGTTTTGATATGATTCCGCTCGCTCCCGTTTATCGCATTGGTTTTTTGCGCATTTATGCAAAGTTTTTGCAACTTGATGCAGATGCGTTGGTGAATGAATACAAAAAGCATTCAAAACTTTCTGGCGGGAACACGCGCAAGCCCGTGGCTGGCGTGCCGTTTAGCGTTGAAATTAGCGATGGTTCAGAATATTCGGCTCCTCTCGAAGAGCCCGAAGAAAAATCATCGGTTTCGATTGTTAAATTGGCAATTTGGGTTGTGGTTGCGATTGTCGCGGCTGCGATTATTGTTTTAGGTTTTTCAAAAATTAGCAATTTGGCAGAAAATTCAGTTAAAGTGAGCACGGCGACGATTGAAGCCGCTAATGCAGAATATGAAATTTCAATTACCACAACGGCTTCGCAAAAAATTAAAATTAGCGAGAATTATGAAGGTTGGGATCGCGAAAAATCACAACCGATTGTTGGTAAAGTAATTTTTGACGAGCAAGTGCTCGCGGGTAGCCGACGCACTATTAAAGGTCATGGCCGTTTGTATGTGCAACAAGACGTTCCCGGCGCAACAACAATTACGATTGGCGACGGTAAAGGTCAAAGTGGCAAAACGGCAGCATTTATCGTTGACCCCAATAAATAAAACGCGTTCCCGCAAAAATTTTTAACGAATAGAAAATATGGAAAAGCAAACTAAAATTAAACGTGTAGGTATTCTCACAGCAGGTGGTTTGGCGCCTTGCCTTTCGGCGGCAGTTGGTGGCTTGATCATGCGCTATACAGAAATCGATCCCGAAATCGAAATCATTTGTTACCGCGGTGGTTACAAAGGTCTTTTGCTCGGCGACAGCATCAAAGTAACGCCAGAAATTCGCGAAAAAGCATTCACGCTTCTCGGTTTTGGTGGTTCGCCAATCGGCAATTCGCGCGTTAAATTGACCAATATTAAAGACTGCGTTAAACGCGGCTTGGTTAAAGAAGGTGAAGACCCACAAAAAGTTGCGGCAGATCAACTCGTTAAAGACGGCGTGCAAGTGCTTCACACCATCGGCGGCGATGACACAAACACCGCAGCTGCCGACCTCGCAGCATTCTTGAAATCTAATAATTACGATTTGACGGTTATCGGATTGCCAAAAACAATCGACAACGACGTTTACCCAATCAAACAATCGTTGGGTGCATGGACCGCCGCAGAACAAGGCGCAATTTATTTCGGCAATGTTGTCGCTGAAAATTCGGCAAATCCACGTATGCTCATCGTTCACGAAGTGATGGGACGCAATTGCGGTTGGTTGACAGCTGCAACAGCACGCGAATATCACAAAAATGTTTACTCAAAAACATTCGTTCCCGAAATCGGCTGCGTTCACCCAAAACGTTTCGACGTTCACGGCATTTACGTTCCTGAAATGAAAATCGACCTCAACAAAGAAGCAAAACGTCTCCGCGCGGTGATGGATCTTTACGATTGCGTCAATATTTTCATTTCAGAAGGCGCAGGTGTTGCTTCAATTGTTAAAGAAATGGAAGCTAAGGGCGAAGAAGTGCCACGCGACGCATTTGGTCATGTGAAACTCGACGCGGTCAATCCAGGCAAATGGTTTGGCAATCAATTCGCTTCGATGATCGGCGCAGAAAAAGTGCTCGTTCAAAAATCGGGCTACTTTGCACGTTCGGCTCCTGCAAACGCTGCCGACTTGACGCTCATCAAGGGTTGCGTTGACCTCGCTGTCGATGCTGCATTGCGCGGTGAATCTGGCGTAATTGGTCACGATGAAGCAGCAAACAATCGTTTGCGCCCAATCGAATTTGAACGCATCAAAGGTGGCAAACCATTTGATATGTCGTTCCCATGGTTCCGCGATTTGCTTCGAGAAATCGGTCAAGCACAATAAGCGATAAAAAATAAAAAGCGCGTTCCCGTGAAAAACAATTCGCGGGAACGCATTTTTTTGTGGGCGGGAACGCATGATTTTTTTAACGCAAATCCCGCAAATTGAAACGCAAATCTCGCAAATTATTTTTAGCGTCTGCGTTGCCTTAGCAACGCACCCAAAAAATCTTCGTGTCTTTGTGTCCTTCGTGTGAGTAATTTTCAGCGTTCCCGCGAATCATTCGCGCTCTTGTTCAAAAAAGTGTATGCTATTTCTATGCCAAAAAATAAAAAATCGTCATTGATTCCATTACTTTCTCCCGAAGCGCAAACTTGCATTCACGTTAAGGGCGCGCGGGAACACAATTTGAAAAATGTTGAATTGACGATTCCGCGCAATACGCTGACAGTTTTTACGGGCGTGAGCGGCAGTGGCAAATCTTCGCTCGCGTTTGATACAATTTACGCTGAGGGCGCGCGACAATATTTGGAAAGTTTGTCCGCAAAATTGCGTTCTAACCTTGAAATGATTCCGCGCCCAGATGTTGATTTTATTCACGGACTTTCGCCGGTGATTGCGATTGAGCAACATACTTCGGCGGGAGCGTCTCCGCGCTCGACTGTGGCATCGATTACAGAAATTGCAGATTATGCGCGCATTTTGTGGAGCGTTGCGGGAACGCAGTTTTGTCCTGCTTGCGGTGGTGAAATTACGAGTCGTTCGCTGGATGATTGCATTGAACAAGTTTTGGCGTTCCCGCAAGGCACGCGCATTTTTGTGGGCGCGTTTAGTCAAAAAACGACGCGCGGTTTGCAGGCAGAAGCATTGGAAGATTTGCGTCGTCATGGATTTCAGCGCGTGCGTTTGAATGGCGAATTGTTTGATATTGATGACGTTCCCGCGTTTTCGGGAACGAAAAAAGCTCAAGCAGAATCGGTAACGCTTGATGTAATTGTTGACCGTTTGGTTTTGCGTGAAGATGTGCGTTCCCGCCTTGCGGACTCGCTCGAATTGGCGTTCAAAGAAGGTCATCATGTTGCGTTTGTTTTAGTAAAAACGCCCGAAGTTGAAGATTATCGCGAAGTGCCGTTGCGGCTTGATTTTGCGTGTTCGTGTTGTGGCAAAACTTACGAGTCGCTCACGCCCAAGCATTTTTCGACCAATCACCCAAGTGGCGCGTGCCCGACGTGCGGCGGTTTGGGAACGCTCCCGCAATTTATTCCCGAATTAGTTGTTCCCGACGAAGAAAAATCAACGCGCGATGCGATTCGTCCGTGGAATTATGGCATGCAATTTATGATTATTTTTTTGCGCAAACGGTGGTATAAACAGCTCGCCAAGCAGTATCCGTTTTCGCTTGAAAAAAAATGGAAAGATCAGCCCGAAGATGTGAAAAAATTTATTCTTTACGGCGATCCCGCGCGTGAATTTTCGTTGCGTGTTGGGCGTAGCACGCAAAAACGTGTTTGGCAAGGCGCGTTGGCAGATTTGGCTTATATCGCGACGACCACAGAAAGCGTTAATTTACGCACGCGTTTGTTGGCTTATCAACATTTAGAAACTTGCCCAAGCTGCAAAGGCTTGCGGCTTAATCCGCGCTCGCTCGCTGTGCGTTTAAATAATGTTTCGATTGGAGAATTTTTGTGTTACGACATTGAGGAAGCGTTAAATTTTGTAAAGACGCTCGCCGGCGTTCCCGCGCTCAAAGCTGTTGAAGACGCGCGCGCGGGGCTTGAAGCGCGCTTGAGTTTTTTGGTTAAAACGGGACTTTCTTATTTGACGCTCAGCCGTGAATATTCAACACTTTCGGGCGGCGAAGTGCAACGCGTGCGCTTGGCGGCGCAATTAGGATTGGGGCTCGTGGGCGTAACTTATGTGCTCGACGAACCGAGCATTGGCTTGCATCCTGTCGATAACGCGCGTTTGATTGAGCAATTAAAAGGCCTGCGCGATAGCGGGAACACTGTTTTGGTGATTGAGCACGATGCCGACATGATGCGCGCCGCAGATTTTATTGTTGAAACGGGTGAGGGCGCGGGGCCGCTCGGCGGGAACGTGATTTTTGCGGGAACGCTTAAAAATTGCCTCAAAGAAAATCGTTCCCGCACCGCAAAATTTTTGAATAAAAAAGAAACGATTGCGCGCAAACAATTTTCGGGAACGCATAATTTTCTCATAATAAAAAATGCGCGGGAACACAATTTGAAAAATCTCGATGTGGCGTTCCCGTGCGGCATGCTGACTGCGATTTGTGGCGTGAGCGGCAGTGGCAAATCGACGCTTGTTAATAATATTTTGGGCAATGCCGCCGCGCGTCGTTTTAATCGCGCCAAAACGATTCCAGGCAAACACGACAAAATTGAGGGCTTTGAACATTTTGATGGTTTTGTACGCGTTGATCAATCGCCAATTGGACGTTCCCCGCGTTCAAATCCCGCAACATTTACCAGCATTTTTGATCATTTGAGAAAATTGTTTGCGGGAACGCCGCTCGCAAAAATGCGCGGTTACGATGCTGGCAGATTTTCATTTAACAAAAAAGGTGGCCGTTGCGAAAAATGTATGGGCGACGGGCAAATCGCGCTCGATATGCAATTTTTGGGCGAAACTTGGGTGGAATGTCCCAGCTGTCACGGCGCGCGCTACAATCGCGAAACGCTCGAAGTGCTTTACAAAGGTTTGAATATTTCGCAAGTGCTCAATTTGACAATTGATGAAGCCGAAGCATTTTTTCACGCAATCGCGCCATTGCAACGCATTTTGCAAACGCTCAAAGATGTCGGGCTCGGCTACATCACGCTCGGTCAAAGCGCTGTTACGCTTTCGGGCGGCGAAGCTCAACGACTTAAACTCGCCGTCGAATTGGCAAAAAATAAAAAAGGCAAAACGCTTTACATTCTCGACGAACCCACGACAGGATTGCATTGGGACGATATTCAAAAATTGATGGATGTGCTTTTCCGCCTGCGAGATAACGGCAATACAATTCTTATTATCGAACACAACACCGATGTGCTGCGCATGGCAGATTATCTTGTTGAGCTTGGACCTTGTGGCGGAAAACTTGGCGGGAACCTTCTTTTTGCGGGAACGCCAGCGGCTTTGCGTTCCCACAAAGGCGAAACCCCAACGAGCCAATTTATTTAGTTCGCGGGAACGTACTTGACGGGAACGCGTTTTTTAATGCCGTTCCCGCGATTTTAGCGTCCGCCACAAAGAATCGCGCACACTCGCGGGAAGAGTTTTTTTAACGCTTGATAAAGCGCGATGCAAATGAAAATGGTGATTGCCGGCGACAGGAAATATTTTGCGATCTGGGCAAACGCGTTGTCCCAAACAATCAGTTTTTCTACGAGCATTTTCGAGCAGGCGTTAATGAGAATTCCGTGTGCGGCAAAAATAAAAAATGTGCTTGAAGCGAGCCAATGATGGACGCGAACATAATTATTTTTAACGAGCCACGTTGCAAAGTTGAACGCGCAAATAACGCCAGCAATGCGGAAAAACGGCATAATGTTTTGCCCAATTGGCGTGTTGTTCCAAGCATCGACGAGCACGGCGGGAACGAATGTCAAACACGCGAGCATCAGCGCGGGAACGCTGATTTTTCGGCAAAATTCGATAATTGTTTTTTGGTGAATCGAAAAATACGCGCCGAATGAAAAGAAGGAAACGGCGTCGATTTTAAATCCGGGAACGTCAAACCAAACGCGGCTGACAAAACAAAGCGCGAGCAGGGACAAAAAAGTTTTCCCGAATTTTTTGAGGCAGAAAAAAATGAGCGGACTCAAAATCATCACAACCATCAAATCGCGAATAAACCAAAGCGGAACAACGGCGGGATAAGTCATAAAAGTTTCGCCGCCAAGCCAAGTCGTTCCCGCGGATTCGTTGACATTTTTATCCCAGAAAAAATGCAGCCAGTCGGTGTTTGTCAAAAAATCGCCGATGCGCGAAAACGGTTTGTGTTTTATGATTGATGATGCCGAGAGCGCGAAAATACTTGCAAAAATTGAAAGAAAATTCCAAAGCAAATAGGGCGTTAAAAGCGTGCGGGAACGCTTTCTGAGCTTTTGCCAATAGTCGGCAATTTTGAAAGAATTTGTTTTTGCGAAAAAATAATAACCCGAAATCACGAAAAATACGGGAACGGCAATGTGAGTTAAAACCGAAGAAAGCCCGATCGCAATCGCGTAATAAAGATTTTCCCACGCGGGAACGCTCCAATGAATTGTTTCAATGTCAATTTCTGGACGACTGTGCAAAATGACGACTGCCGCCGCCATTGGAAATCTCAGCCAGTCGCAAACTTTTGATTGCAGCGCAAAATTATTTGCGGGAACGCTTGTTGAAAAATTTGTTTCTTTTTCGATTTTTGCCATAATCTCAAAATGTCAAAAAAAAAACGAACGCAAGTTTAAAATAAAAAATACAAATTGCGCGCTAAAAAACACGTTCCCGCGATTTAAACTTTTTGCAAGTTGTAGGTTTTAACTTTATAATAGGCGTATGAATACTTCTATTTTATTTCCTGCGGTAGCGTTGATTTTGGGCTACTTTTTGGGTGCGATTCCGTTTGCGGTGATGATTGCGCGCAAGTATGGCGTTGATATTTTAAAGTCGGGCAGTGGGAATCCGGGGGCGACAAATGTAAAGCGTTGTTGCGGAAAAAAGGCGGGAAACACGGTTTTCTTTTTGGATATGTTGAAAGGTTTTGTGGCGTCGTTTTGGCCGCTTGTTTTTAGCTGGATTGTTGCGGGAACGGTGGAGCAAGATGTGGCGGTGGCGCAACTTTGCGGTTTTGTGGGCGCGGTGCTCGGACATTGTTTTTCGGTGTTTTTGAAATTCAAGGGCGGCAAGGGCGTTTCGACGACGATTGGCGGTTTGCTGGGCGCGATGCCGTTGGCGATTTTGGCGGGTCTTGTCGTTTGGTTGATTTTTTATTTTGCGACAAAAATCGTGGCGATTGCATCAATTGCATTTGGTTTGGTGTTGCCGATTGTTGCGATGGTTTACGCGAAATTCGGCATTGGAAATTACTCGAATCTTGAAATCGTTTTTTGTTTGGCGCTCGCGATTTTTATTATTGTGATGCACCAATCAAATATTCGTCGTTTGATTGCAGGTAATGAAAATTCGTTTAAGAAAAATGATACAAAAGAAAGTAAATAAATGAAAAAAATTGGAATTGGTTTTATTGGTTTTGGTACAGTGGGTCAAGGTGTTTGGAAAAATCTTGAACCACAACGCAAAGAACTTGAAAATCGTTTGGGCGTAGAAATCGCGTTCCCGCGCATTGCGGTTCGCGATCTTAATCGTTCCCGCGACGTGGACGTTCCCGCAGAAATTCTGACGGACGATCCTTACGCGGTGATTAACGATCCAAATGTTGATATTGTTTGCGAATTGATGGGCGGCACGAGCAAGGCAAAAGAATACACGGTGGCAGCGCTCAAAGCCGGAAAAGTTGTGGTTACCGCCAACAAAGCGTTGATTTATGAATCAGGCAGCGAATTGTTTGAATTGGTCAAAAATTATGGTGGCCACTATTATTTTGAAGCGTCGGTTGCGGGAGCGATTCCGATTATTAAAACCTTGCGCGAAGGTTTAGTCGCCAATCGTTTTCAGTCGATTGCGGGCATTATTAACGGCACGTGCAATTATATTCTTACGCGCATGCAGGCGGAACGCAAATCTTACGAAACAATTCTCGCGGACGCCAAGGCATTGGGCTACGTCGAGCAGGATGATTCGCTTGATTTGGACGGCAAAGACGCGTTTCACAAAGCGGTGATTTTGGCGTTTCTCGCGCACGGGAAATGGGTTGACGAAGATCACGCGCTTGTGGAAGGCATTCGCAATGTTACGCTCGAAGATATGGATCTCGCGCAAAACTTTGGCTACCGCATTAAATTAATTGGTTTGATTCGTCGCAATTTTGAAAAGAACGCGCTTTCGTTGAGCGTTTCGCCTTCGTTGGTGCCGCTCGATAAAACATTGGCGCGCGTTGACGGTGTTTACAATGCAATCAAACTTTCGGGCGATGTCGCGGGAACGACAATTCTCATCGGTCGCGGCGCGGGACGAGACGCAACTTCTTCGGCGGTAATTTCAGACCTCGTCGATGCAATTATCGGCATTCGCGACGACGCACACAAATTCTTTACGGCTTCAGATATTGACGCTAATTATCGCTTGGGCGAGGGCTTGCGCATGGCGACGATGGACGAAATCAAATCGCCGTTTTACATTCGCGTTACCGTCGCGGATCAAGTCGGCGTGCTCGCAGAAATCTATCGCGATTTGGCAGAACTCAATATTTCAATCGCCAAAGTGGCAACTTACGAACACCGCGAAACCAGCACGGGAACGGTAACATTATTGACTTATCCAACCTCTGAAACAAAAATGGAAGAATTGTTTGAGCGCTTTGGAAAAATCAAAAACATTCTCGGCAAACCATTGCTCTTGCGTGTTTACGAATCGACGCGCGGCTAAAAAACGCTTCGCGGGAACGCTATTTTCGGCGGTAACCTGAAAACTTTATATAAAACTTAAATGAATATAATTTTTTTTAAAGTCATTTTAATTACTTCCGTCTTGGTTATTGGCGGGAACGCGCTTTGGGCGGCTCCCAAAAAAGGCAAGGAAGTTACGCTCGAAGACGTTTTGGAAACGAATATTTTTGCGCCCGCCAACAACGACAAAATCCCAGCGGCGAAAGACAAAGTTATCGGGAAATGGAGTTGGGCGACTTGCAAAAAGGACGAAATCGATTTGCCGACGCGGAAAAATCCTTGGAAGGACGCGAGAAAAATTAGCGATTTGATTAGCAAAATCGACGGCATTATGGAGGGAACGCCGAAGAAAACGAAAGCCGTTCCCGCCGCGGAGGATTTTCCGGGCGTTCCCAAAGGCGAATGCGATTTGCTGGAACGCACCGTTGAAATCGACCCAACGATCGGCGGTTGGCACAGTCTCGGGCTTTACGCGCCGCCTGGGCAAAAAATCACGCTGACGTTGAAAGGCAAACAGCGTTGGCCCGTAACTTTGCGAATCGGCTGCCACACGGATTTTTTGACGATGAGCCACCTCGAGAAAAATCACGGCGGCGTTTTGCAGCGCGCGCCCAAAATGACGAATTCGATTCGTTTGGATTCTGGCAAAAAAACGGTCGAGCTGGCGAATCCGTTCGGTGGGCTGATTTATCTCGACGTGCCGTTGCAGGAGGGAAAAAACGCGAAGCCGCAGA
Source organism: uncultured Opitutales bacterium (assembly GCA_934675585.1). GTDB lineage: Bacteria > Verrucomicrobiota > Verrucomicrobiia > Opitutales > UBA953 > Spyradosoma. The sequence continues at coordinate 40,198 of CAKUQY010000007.1, forward strand.
AATTTGTGATCGAGGGCGGGATTATGTCACCGCTTTACATCATGGGACCCAAGGACGAAAAAACGGGCGTTGAAATCGCCGTCGTCAAAAGCGACGAATGGCAAAAACAACTTGCGGAATCAAAAGCGCCCTGGGGCGAAATCGCAACGCCGCGGCTGATTTTTACGCTTCCTGACGAATATTTGCAATTTATGAAATTGCCGCGCCGCATTTGCAAACAGTTGCAAAACGGGATGGCTATGTGCGACTGGCTGATCGGCTGGGACGAGTGTTATCCGAAAGAACTGCTCACGCCGATGCGTTTTGTGCTTGATATTCAGATTTCCCTCGGCTGGGGGCATTCGGGCTATCCCGCAATGGGTTACATGGCTTGGGGCAATTGTATCAAAGACGGCTCGCTGGTGAAAGACGGCAGCTGGGGACTTTACCACGAAATGGGGCACAATCACCAGTGGATGCCGTTCCGTTTCGACGGTTGCGGCGAAGTTACGGTAAATCTTTTTTCCTGCATCGCGCAAACGCAGGGACTCGGCGTTCCCTATGAGCGCGCTTGGGACGGAGGGGATTTGACTGGCAGAAGCATGCGCGTTCCCGTGATCGAATTTGTCAAAAGCAAAAAAACTTATAATGAAGAAGAGGACGATCGCCTGAAACTTTACTTTTTCGTCGATTTGATGCGCAGTTTGGGTTACGATTCGTTCCGAAAAGTCGCGTTGCGTTATCACAAGGAAAAGCCGAAATTGAGCAGCAATCAAGAAAACTGGGATTATTTTTTCCTGACGCTTTGCGATGTCGTTGATAAAAATCTGACGCCGTATTTCGAACTTTGGAAAATCGATCTTTCTTCCAAAGCCAAGCAAAAGGCGAAAGGTCGCTACAAAGAAGACTGGTTGCCATGCCCAGGTTATCCCAAACGCATGCCTGCTTACAAAGCTGAAAGCAAGGCGATTGCCGATCGCATCAAAGCTGTCGAAGACGTTCAAAAAGCTAAACGCGAAAAGGCCGCCAAAGAAAAAGCCGCCGCAGAACGACGGGAACGCCAACGCAAAATGCTGGAAGCGATTTAATTTTTCGAGCGTTCGCTTATGGTTGAAATTTCGGGATACGCTTTGTTTTCCGCCACGATGCCAGTGCTGGCAATAATGGCGATCGGCTGGCTTTTTCGCAAAAAAAAATGGGTCGGCGAAGAAGTTCAGTTCGGGCTGATGCGCTTAGTGATATGGATTTTCACGCCGGCGCTGATTATTGATCGCGTGTTGTTTAATCCGCTGATTAAAAATTTTAGCGACGTTTCGACCGTTTTGATTGCGGGCTTTGCGTCCGTCGCGGTGGGCATTTTGGTTTCTGCGGGAGTTGCCCGTTTTTTCGGAATCGACTCGCGGGAACGCCGCCGCGTGTTCGGTTATACGACGGGAATTTACAATTACGGCTACATCGCGCTACCGATTTGTATGACGCTTTGCCCGCCCGACACTTCGGGAATGATGCTGCTTTTTAATTCGGGAATCGAGGTCAGTGTTTGGACGATCGGTGTTTCGTTTTTGCTCGGCGCGTTTCGGCCGAAACAGCTTTTAAAAGCGTTTGTGAACCCGATTTTTGTAACGATGGTGCTGACGCTTGTTTTAAAACTCACTGGGCTGAATGAATACGTTCCCGCCTGGATCGCCAATCCCGATCCCGCGCTGCCGAGCTTGTCCAAACAGCTGGGCGCGTGCATGATTCCCAGTGGCATTTTGCTGGTGGGAATGTCGTTGCCTGTTCTGTTGAGCGGATTTCGCTGGTTTGACGATTGGAAAATTTCAGCGGGCGCCATTTTGATGCGCCTGATTGTCGTTCCCGCGCTGATGTTGCTCGCGGCGCTGTTCGTTCCCGCGATCCCGCAAGATTTGCGCTACATTTTGATTATTCAGTCGGCGATGCCGCCGGCAATGTTGCCGATCGTGATTGTGCAGTTTTATCAAGGCGACGCCAAATTAGCGTTGCGCGTCGTGATGGTGGGAACGCTCGCCTGTTTCGTGACGCTACCGTTTTGGATTAAATTCGGTTTTTGGGCGCTCGCAAAAATCAGCGCATAATTTTAAAGTTTGAATTGAAAATGGAAATTATCGACGGGAACAAAATCGCCCGACAAATTGTCGAGGAATTAAAAATCGCGACCGCGCGTTTGCGCGAAGAGCGGGGCATCACGCCGCACATCGTCGTCGTGCGCGTCGGGAACGATCCCGCCAGCGTTTCCTACGTGAAAAAAAAGGAAGCGACCGCGCAGGAAATCGGCTTCAAAAGCACGGTTGACGTTTTACCTGAAACGATTTCACAGGCGGAACTCGAAACGGTGATTGACGGCTACAACGCCGATCCCGCCGTGCACGGAATTTTGGTGCAGGCACCGCTGCCGAAACACATTGACGAAACGGCGATTTTTAACCGCGTCGTTCCCGCCAAGGATGTTGACGGCTTTTCCGCAGCGAATATTGGATTGCTGGCGCAGGAAATTCCAGGAGCGGTTGCGCCTTGCACGCCGGCAGGAATTATGGAAATGCTTCGCCGCACGGGAACGCAAATCAGGGGCGCACACGCGGTCGTCATCGGGCGTTCGCAAATTGTGGGGAAACCGATTGCGAATTTGCTGCTTGCCTGCGACGCGAGCGCAACCGTTACCGTTTGCCATTCGGCGACAAAAAATTTGGCAGAAATCACCCGCACGGCGGACATTTTGATTGCAGCCATTGGCAAAGCAAAATTCGTTACCGCAGGTATGATTAAACCTGGCGCAACCGTGATTGACGTGGGAATCAATCGCGTTCCCGACGCGAGCAAAAAAAGCGGTTTCCGTCTTGTCGGCGATGTTGATTTTGACGCGGTCGCGCCACTGTGCGCGCGAATCACGCCCGTTCCCGGCGGCGTCGGTCCAATGACCGTCGCTATGCTGATGAAAAACACCTTCACCACCGCTGAACGTTCCTAAACCACGGGAACGGTTTTTCAACTAAGGCAACTACGGGAAAATTAAAGGAAACTAAGAAATTTTGTTTGTTGCTCGGGAACGCGGGAGCGAGGAGGGATTTTTTTAACGCATACCGAGCGAAGCGACATTTAACATTATGCAAATTAAAACGCATACCGAGCGAAGCGATATTTAACATTTCGCGAATTGTTTTTTGGGTAGCGCGGGAATGGGGCGGGAACGGGAATTTGAAAAGCCGTAGGTTCAATAGGATGAAATAGGAACGTTGTTTGTGCCGAAGGCACTAAAATAGCTTGCGATGGCTAACCCCTACAAAAGCGAGCGAATTTTATTTCAGTTATTTTCAAACTCGGTCATCGTCATTGTCATCGTCATAGTCGCGCGAATGCGCGTCTCGCGTGTGGGGGTAAATAAAAATAAAATCAGTCCAGAAGGGAGTGAATAAAAAAGTTGAGAGTTTGCGGGAACGCAAAATTTTTATCACCGAATTGAGCCGAATTTTTCGAACGGTTTAACGAATTGTTTGGTTTGGAGACAAAAAAGTGCTTGCGTTTTTTTTTGATTTTTAGAATTTTAAGTGCAAAACAACATTAACCATCAATTCGTAAAAATCATGAAAAACGTAATTCTTATTTCAACATTTCTCGCCGCGGGAACGCTCGCCGCAAACGCCGCAACAACGCTGGGTTACAAAGGTGTGGGGTATTTTTATAAGGGAAAATGGTATAATGATAAAGAGATTGCACTGCTGAATTCCCAGTTGGAGCTATGTTCTGGATTTTACACATTTGAAACTTCGGCTCTTGATTTTAGCAATCTTAAATCGGCGATGTTTAATATTTATTTGAATGAACTTGTCGACGCTTGCAATTTGAAAATTTGGGCGGTGGAGCGTGAAAATACTGATTTGGGCGAAACTATTGCAAAGGGAATTATTGCGAGCGTAAATCGGGAAGCTGATTTTGTTTCAACTTCGCTTACGTCAGCTCAAAAGTGGTCTATGCTTTCGATCGACATTACGTCCGTGCTTCAAAAAATTACAAAAGGGAACGATGTCGCGATTTTAATTGGGATAGACAGGGACGCTACTTGTTATTTGGATTATGGCCGTGGCGACCCTACAACTTTGTCGGTTGAATTTGCCGTTCCCGAGCCGTCGATGTTTGGGTTAGTCGCGGGAACGCTCGCGCTGGCTTTGGCGGGAACGCGCCGCCGTCGTCGTAAATAATTGGGGAACGCAATTTTTCGTTCCCGCCGAATAAAACCCAAATAAAAATCCGTGAAATTTGTTCTAAATCCGCTTTAAAATCAAGCTTTTGTTTCCTTTGATTCCTTTGCGGTTAAAAAAATAATCCGTGTAATTCGGGCAATTCGTGGATAAAAAATCTGCGCGAACTTCAAAAACCGTTCCCGCGATTGGCATAAAAACTGCTACAAGAGAATTATTATGGCAACAAAACATTCATTTCAGGCAGAAGTTAAGCAAGTGCTCGACATTGTTGCGCACTCGATTTACAAAGATCGCGACATTTTTTTGCGCGAACTGGTTTCCAACGCGAGCGATGCGCTCGAAAAATTGCGCTACACGCAGCTGACGGAAAAAGAGGTTTTTCAAAACGAAAAGCCGCTCGAAATCACGATTACCATCGACGAAGCCACGGGAACGCTCACCATCGCGGATTCGGGCATCGGCATGACGCGCGAGGAGCTGATCGAAAATCTCGGCACGGTCGCGCATTCGGGAACGAAAGCGTTTTTGAAGAAAATCCAGGAAACGGGCGGGAGCAACGAAAATTTGATCGGACAGTTCGGCGTTGGATTTTTCTCGGTTTTCATGGTCGCCGATTCGGTAAAATTTTATACGCATTCGTGGAAGCCAGACGCGGAATCGCTTTGCTGGACTTCCGACGGGAACGGCGAATACGAAATCGAAAGCGTTCCCGCCGAAGATCGCGGTTCGCGTCTGGTCATTACGCTGAAAGACGAATACAAGGATTTTGCGAAAAAAGACACGGTTAAGGACGTGCTCGAGCGTTATTCGCGCTTTGTCGCTTACCCGATTATGCTTGACGGTGAAAAACTCAATACGATGCAGGCGATTTGGTTGAAATCGAAAAGCGACGTCACGGAAGAGGAATACAAGGATTTTTACAAAATGCACTGCCGCGCTTTCGACGAGCCGCGCGACTGGATGCATTTTTCTGCGGACGCGCCGCTGGCGATCAATTCGATTATTTATTTCCCGACTTACAATCCCGAACAGTTGGGTTTTGGTCGTTCGGAGCCAGGCGTTTCGTTGCATTGTCGCAAGGTGTTGATTGACCCTTCGCCAAAACATCTTTTGCCCGAATGGTTGCGTTTTGCCAAGGGCGTGGTTGATTCGGCGGATTTGCCTCTGAACATTTCCCGCGAAACGTTGCAGGACAGCGCGATTATTCAAAAGCTTAACCGCGTTTTGACCAAGCGCGTGATTAAACATCTTGAAGAAAAAGCGAAAAAATCGCCCGAACAATACGAAAATTTCTGGAAAGATTTCGGCAATTATATTCGCGAAGGCATCGCGACCGACGGCGAAAATCAAGAAGCGCTCGCCAAACTTTTCCGCTGTGAATCGTCGCTGTTTGAAGCGGGAAAATTGACGTCGCTCGCGGATTATGTTTCGCGTATGAAAGATTCGCAAAAGGAAATTTATTATTTGCTCGGCGCGAACCGTGAAACCATCGAAAAAGGTCCGTATCTCGAAGCGTTCAAATCGCGCGGGATCGAGGTGCTTTTCGTTTACGAGGGCGCGGACGATTACGTGCTTTCGCGCTTGGGACGCTTTACGGAAAAGCAATTAGTTTCGGCAGATTCGGCGGACATCGATTTGAGCGAAATCCCAGTTGCCGATGCGGACGGCGAGCCGTTGAGCGACGACGAAATGAAATCGCTTTGCGAATGGTTCGCGGAAACGGTTGGCAAGGACAAAATTGCGTCGTGTTCCGCGGGAACGCGTTTAGTGAATTCGCCGGCGATCGCGCTCAATCAGGACAAATTTATGTCCGCGCAAATGATGCGTATGATGCGCGCGATGTCAAAGGAAAGCAACGCGCCGATGTCGCCCGTCAAACTCGAGCTGAACCCGCGCCACGCGTTGATTCACAAGCTTTCGGCAGCGCGCGAAACTTCTCCTGATTTGGCGAAGCTGATCGCGGAACAGATTTTCGACAACACGCTCGTTGCGGCGGGAATTCTCGAAAATCCGCGCGATATGACAGCGCGTATTTATCAGCTACTTGAAAAGCTGGTTTAAGCAAAATTAAAATCACAAAAAAGACCGTTCCCGTGAAACCAATTTGCGGGAACGGTTTTTTGTTTTGGCGAAGAACTTTATTTCGATTATTTTCTTCGGGATTTTGTTGCTTGTGCGGATTTGCGCGTTGGGAGAATTGCTTTCTCTTGGATTTTTGTAAATGATTTTTGAGTTGGCGAACCGTTGCAATGTTCTGGGATTGATGTTTTCCCTGCAATGGCATTAGCGGCGGGGTTAGCACTTTCAGAAAGGTAGTAGCTATATTGGTTACGGTCGTTTGGTCTATACTTATGTCGCTTTTGGAATCCGAGTTTCTCAGCCATTTTATTTGAGGCGATGTTATTAGGGTCGCAGTACCAATGGAGTGCCTTTGCGTCGAAAGACTTAGCGATTGTTTTGCATTCCTCGAACAGCCGTTTGGTGAGTCCGCGTCCGCGCATATTTTTGTTAGTGGCGCATGAAATCCAGAAGTAGTCTTTGCTTTTCTTCTGGGGACAGAGTGCAATAGATAGAATTGAATGCTTCTAAATATTCGTTAATGTTTTCAGCTCCGCGCACATAATAGATTGTGTGCTCGTTCCATTCGGAGATTTCATTTAAGATTTGCTTTTCCAATGACATAGATTTTTTATTTGTTGTTTGTTTCGCCGCGGTAAGGGCGAAAATATTTGTGAAATTCGCGTTTTTATTTGCGAAATCAGCGTTAAAAAAATCTTCCCGCCGAGGTGGCGTTCCCGCGCAAAAAAAATCTCAAAAAAAACTGAAATTTGTCGTTTGTCAATTGGCATTGGGCAATTTATAATAATCTTATGTTTACGGGGCTTGTAGAAACGACAGGAAAAGTAATTTCGTTGGAAAAATCCGGCGGGAACGATAACGCGGTTTGGCGTTTGATGATTGACGCGCCAGTATTTGCGGGAACGCTCGCTATTGGCGACAGCGTTGCGAACAATGGTTGTTGCTTGACGGTGGTTGCGATTGCGGGAACGCAATTGGGCTTTGATGTGCTTGATGAAACGCTAAAACGAACGTCGTTTGCGTTGTTAAAACCTGGTAGCGCGATCAATCTCGAACGCAGTATGGCGGCAAATGGTCGCATGGGCGGGCATTTTGTAACGGGTCATGTTGATGCGACGGGAACGATTGTTTCGCTCGCGCAAGAAGGCGCAAATTTTCGTCTTTGTGTAAAACCACCTCGCGAATTTTTGAAATATTTGGTTTACAAAGGCAGCGTTGCTATCGATGGCATTTCGTTGACCGTTGCCGCGCTCGATGATGTAGCGGGAACGTTTGATATTTGGCTGATTCCACACACAATGGCAGAAACTAATTTGCGGGAACGCCAAGCGGGCGAGCCGGTTAATCTCGAATTTGACATTCTTGCAAAATATGTCGAGCGCGCCGCATTATTCGCTAATTCTTAATTTTTAACTCACCATGCAATTGCGCGGGAACGCAAATTTAATTTTGACAGGATTTATGGGCACCGGTAAAACGGCGCTCGGACATCATCTGGCGCAAGCGTGGCGACGTCCATTTGTCGATACTGATTCACTAATTCAAAACAAAACCAAGCGCAAAATTTCTGAAATTTTTGAAACTGATGGCGAGCCATTTTTTAGGGAACTTGAAAAGCAATGCGTGGCAGAATGGTTGCCGAGCGAAGGCGCAATTATTTCAACGGGCGGCGGTATTGTAACGATTGACGGCATGAGCGAAAAACTCGCGCAAAAAGGCATTGTCATTGCATTGTTTGCCAAGCCAGAAACGATTTTGGAACGCATTCACGGCAACAAAAATCGTCCATTGCTCGCTGCCGAAAATCTCGAAGAACAACTCGCAAAAATTAAAACGCTTTATGCTGCGCGGGAACGCGCCTACATGCATTCGGGAATCAATTTGAGCACCGATGTTTACTCAATTGCGGAATTGGTTGAGCGTGTTACAAAAATTTATAATCGCGAGTGTTCCCACCGAAAACTTTAACCCTAACAAATTCTATGAAAACATTATTTCAAAAAATTGCCGATCGTGAAATTCCATCAAAAATGGTTTACGAAGACGACCAATGTTTTGCGATTGAAGACATTAACCCGCAAGCACCCGTGCATATTTTGGTGATTCCCAAACGCGTGATTGTGCGCCTCGGGAACGCGACTCCTGAGGACGCGGCATTGCTTGGACATTTGCTTGTTGTCGCGGGACAAGTTGCGCGGGAACGCGGCATTGCCGAAAGCGGTTTTCGCGCGGTGATTAATTCAGGCGCAGACGCTGGCGAAACTGTGCCGCATTTGCACGTTCACGTAGTGGGCGGTCGCGCGCTCGGTTGGCCTCCTGGATAAAATTTGAAATTAAAAATCAATTTGCAAAATTTGCGTAATTCGTTGATAAAATCTCGCGTTCCCGCGCTCTTTCCACTCTCCACCCTCCATTCTCCACCTTTCCCAAAATGATTGCTCCACTTTCTGTTGCTGGCGAAATTGTCGCTCCCGCAAAAATTAGTTTGCGCAATGTTAGTAAAACTTTTACTTCGCGCGGGCAGGGCTCGACTTTGGCGCTCGACAATGTTTCGCTCGATGTTAACGAAGGCGAATTTTTGTGCCTTGTTGGCCCAAGCGGTTGCGGCAAATCAACGATTTTAAATATTATTGCGGGGCTCGACCAGCCGACGGAAGGAACGGTTTTGATGGACGGCGAGCTGATTCGTGCACCTGGGCGGGAACGCATGGTGATGTTTCAAGATTCGGCATTGTTCCCGTGGTTGAACGTGATTGACAATGTTATTTTTGGCTTAAAATTAAAACCAAATTTAACTAATCCCGAGCGACGCGAAGTGGCGATGTATTATTTGACGCTTGTCGGTTTGGCAAATTATGCGAACGCGAGTATTTATCAGCTTTCGGGCGGGATGCGGCAACGCGTGGCATTGGCGCGAGCGTTGGCACCGAATCCAAAAATTTTGTTGATGGACGAGCCATTTTCTGCGCTTGACGCGTTGACGAGGGAACAGCTTTATGGCGATTTGCAACGCATTTTTGTGCAGCGCCAAAAAACAATTATTTTTGTAACGCACAATATTCGCGAAGCCGCTTGTTTGGGCGATCGTATTATTTTGTTGTCGCCGCATCCAGGACGCATCGCGAACGATTTTTCGGTGAATTTGCCGCGTCCGCGAGATATTAACGATCCCGCGCTCACGCAAACATCAATCCCAATTACCGCGGCGCTTAAACAATACATCGCCAAGCCGGGAACGCAAATTGCGGATGCTTAATTTTTACTCATCGCGGGAACGCAAATTTAAAAAAAATGCAATGAATTTTGATTTAGAAAATTGGATTAAAAACACAACGCGCGCGGTTGAAAACGCGTTTGCGACTTGGGTTCCCGCCACGGGAACGCGTCCGCAAATTATTCACGAAGCGATGCGTTACAGTTTGGATGCTGGCGGCAAGCGAATGCGTCCAATTTTGTTAATTGCTGCGGGAACGCTTTTTCAAAAAGACGTTCCCGAGGGCGCGGGAAACATTGAAGCTCTTTTGCCGGCGGCGGTTGCGGTGGAATGTTTGCACACGTATTCGTTGATTCATGATGATTTGCCGTGCATGGATAATTCAGATTTGCGTCGTGGCAAGCCGACTTGCCATAAAGTTTTTGGCGAAACAATGGCTTTGCTTGCAGGTGATGCGCTTTTGACGCACGCGCTTACGCTGCCGACAATCGCTTACGCAAGCGTTCCCGCAAAAGCCACAAAATTGACGCGCATTTTGGGAACGCTTTCTGATTCGCAACATTTGATTGGCGGGCAAGTTGAAGACACGCTTGGAGAAAAAGAAGTTATGACCGCAGAGCGCTTGGCTTATATTCATCAAAACAAAACGGCAGCGCTGATTTCTGCAGCGCTTTTGATGGGAGCAACATTGGCTGAAATCCCAGAAAACTTGCGAGAACGCGTTGAAAATTTGCTCGCAGAATTTGGTTCGGCAATTGGTGTCGCGTTTCAAATTATTGATGATATTTTGGACGAAACCAGCGACGCGGGAACGATGGGCAAACCCGTTCACGCCGACGAAGCCAACCAAAAAACAACTTATCCGCGCTTGCATGGCATGGAAAAAGCCAAAGCCGACGCGACCCATTTGACCGAACGCGCATTGGCAATTTGCGATGAATTAGACGCGCTTGGCGGGAACGCAAAAATCTTGCGCGAACTCGCAAAATATTTACTCAAAAGAAAATTTTAACCCTTGGCGGGAACGCAAAAAAAGCCGTTCCCGCAAAAAACACTTACTACAAAATCATGAAAAAAGAAAAAATATTTACAAATTCACAATACTTGGGCTTTTTTGCCTATGTTCGCAATGATGATGGCGCTTGGAAATTGCGCGTCAATTGGTTGCGTTTTATCGCAGTGGGAGCGTTGCTCGCGGGAACGGCATTTTTCGGTCTAACGACTTTGCGCTACATGAAATATCAAGAAGCCGAAGTCGATTCGATTGATTATGTCGATATGATGGGCTATATGTTTTCTCGGGAAACGCGCCTCAAATGTCGCAATGCTTTGGGCGATAAAATGATTGAAGAAGCGTTGAGCGCAAAAGATCCGGGCTCAGTGATTGGTGGCATTCGTGCGGGTTTGCAATTGTCGCCCAATAATCCCGATGGCCGCATTTATTATTCGTACATGATGTTTTTTCAACGTATGTATCGAGACGCTTGCGAATTATTGGCGGGCGGTTTAAAGTTTGCGCTTGAACATCCTGAATATCCAAATTATTTTGTGCGTCGTGCGTTGGCGTGTACAGAAGACGAAATTTTGATGAAGGCGATCGATGAAGTTTTGCCACTTTGCAAAGAAAAAATTGAAAATTACAAAACAGAATTTGAAACATTGCAAAAAAAGCTCGAAGTTGCGGGCGGCGAGAGCGTTCCCGCGAATGCAGAATTGGTTGAAGAATTAAAAGCACTTAAAGCAAAATATGAAATTTGTGTTTCTAATCAAATGATTTTGCAAGTCGGCTTGGTGCAATCGTTGATTTTGCGCGGTTATTTTGACGAAGCCAGCGAACGCATGAAACAATTTAATTTGAAAAATACAACCACGGGAGAAGTGCTTTACGCACAAATTCTTTGGGAAACAAACGATCGACAAGGTGCGGTGGACTTTTTGAACGCGGCTTGCGAGCGTTCAAACGATAATTTGCAAGTGGTGCTTTTGCGCGCGATGTATTTGTCGCAAATGGGCGAAAAAATTAAAGCACGCACAACCTTGCTTAAAGCCGCGGTGCAAACCAACGATCCCGACATTCGCATTCGTATTATTTCAATGCTCGACACGCCCGAATCGCAAGACGTTTGGAAACGCTTGGTTGAAAGTTTTATTGCAACTTATTCGCAAAAATCAAATCCGAATCCCGCAGCATTGTTGGCGCTTTCGCAATATGCGACCGATTCTAATAAATTTGAACTTTCTGAACGACTTTACAAAATCGCTGAAGCCAATATTTACGAAGAATTGCCAAGATTTGAATTGCATTACATGGAATCGCTCATCGCGCGCGGCGACCCCAAAAAAACAATCGAAATGCTCGAAAAATTGAATAGTCAAAATCTCGGCTGGGTTGAACGCAATTCTGCAACACTCGATTGTTTGCGCACAATGGCTTATTACAAAATGGGCAATGAAACCGCGGGAAAACTTGCGCTCGAAACTACGATCAAAAATCGTAATATTTCTGTTTCGCAACTTTTAATTGTTGGTAAACGTTTGGGCGACATGGGCCGTCTTGAAGAAAGCCGTCTCGCTTACAACGCTGCTTATATGAGCGAAAATTACAATCAACAAGCGCTTTTGGCATTGGTGAATTATGCATTAGAAAATCAAGACACCGACGCACTTTTTCGCTATTTGCCTGAATTGCTCGAAACGCGCCGCCCACCTCGCGCAATGCTCGAACAAGTGCGCGATTATTTGGCGTCAGACCGATTGCTTTTTACGTTGAAAACGGACGATTATTTGGAGATTATCGAAAAATTGCTCAATTCAAAATTGTCCAAAGATTCTGACACGCCTCAATTATAAAATCTCGCGGGAACGCCAAATTTATGAAAAATATCGTCGCAGAAATTCAAGGAAGTTATGGACCTGTAAATTTGGCGGAACGCGTTTTGCAAAAAATTTGGTGTTCAGGAGATTTTCGTCGAGATAATTTAAAAACTTGCACAGGCGAAAAATTCGAAATCGTAAAATTTGGTGAGTGGAATAAACTCGACGGTCCCGATTTTAAAAATGTCGAAATTCTTATCGACAATATTAAAATTTGTGGCGATGTTGAAATTCATTTTTACGAAAACGATTGGAATCTTCACCAACACGGCGGGAACGCGGCTTACAGGAACGTGATTTTGCACGTCGTGTTGTTTCCCAATCCTTCGGGAACGCCAAAAATTACGGAAAATTCTCGTGGCGATTCTATGAAAACGCTCGTGCTTTTGCCGTATTTAAATCGCGATTTGGAAGAATATGCGCTCGACGAAGCGCTGGTTGCGGTTGAAATGCAATTAGAAAAAAGCGAAAGCGGAATCGCCGAATCGTTGGCAGATATTCCCGAGCGGGAACGCATCGATGTTTTGCGGGAACGCGCGCGGGAACGTTGGCAACAAAAATGTTTTTTCTCAAAAAAACGATTAACCGAAGCAGGCTGGACGCAATTTTGTCATCAAATCGTGCTTGAAACATTGGGTTTAAAACACAATCGCGCTGCGATGTCACATTTGGCTCAAAGATTTTCGCCAACAACGATGCTTGGAATGAGCGCCGAAAATCTTTTTAATGCCGAAGCCGGTAATTGGAAATTGTTTCCGATTCGCCCCGCAAATCATCCTAAAAATCGCCTCGCACAATATCTTAAACTTTTAGAAAAAAATCCTGATTGGCAAACAATGTTGAAAGCGTCAGTTGCGCATTTTCAAAAAATTGAAAACGCAACAAAATGGACGCAAATTTTTCGCAAACAAAGCCAATTAAAACGCATTCATGATTATTTTAAGGAACAAGTTTTTGCGGGAACGCTGACGGGAACGCGTTTTGAAACACTGATGGTTGATGCAATTTTGCCTGCGCTCGCGGGAACGACCGAGCGCGATTTGTTTGAATATTGGTTTCACTGGAATTTGGGAGACGCTCCCGCAAATATTCAAAAATCACTCAAAAATGCGAATGTTCTTTCCCGCGAAATGCCGATGAGTAATGGACTTTTTCAGGGTGTCATTTTGTTAGAATTGCAAAAATCGCGTTCCCGCAAAAAATAATTTTGGCGCTCCCGCAAGATTTAAGTCTTGTTCCCGCGCGCATTTTGTTGATTATTATTCAATTGTCAACTGACGCGCATAAATTTATAATGGAAATGTTATGGCACTTACATCTTTTCAAAGTCATTTAATTGCGGACACTGGTATTAGTACGGGCGACGAGGGCAAAGGTCGTCTTATCCCCGAAGTTATTCGTGAATTGCAAGCAGAAACAGGCAAACGCGAAATTGTTTCGGTTGTAATGAAAGTTAATGGTGGCGCAAATTCGGGTCATACCGTTGGCGGTTTAAAATTGAATTTGTTGCCTGCTGGCGTGATTGAAAAAGATGTTCCTGTGCTCGCAATCGGCATGGGCGTGGTTGCCGATCCTCATAAATTTCATTGGGAAGCTAAACCGCTCGAAGCCAAAGATATTGCGATTTATTCGCGTTTGCGCATCGACGAACGTTGTATGCTGAGTGATGTTACACACCGTATTCTCGATTTGGCGTTTGAAGATTATCGTGTAAAAATTTTAAAACATTTGCCACGCGGCTCAACAGGACGCGGCATCACGCCAGCTTATTGTGATGAAGTTGGACAATGGCAAATTCTTTACGCAGATTTTCTTGGCGATAAAGAGACATTTTCTGAAAAAATGATTGCTCACATGGCTCGCGCCGAACGCGTAATTCAATATGTTTGCCAAACAAGCGCCGAGCAATGGGATGAATTTTTTGCAAAATTGACAGCCGCAGAATTGCGCGGGAACAAGCTCGCTATCGATGCCGGCATTTTCACAGAAGCCGATTTTGATTTTACAAAATTTAATGCGGGAGTGTTCAAGTTTAATCGCCAAGCGGTGATCGATGCTTATTGGGAAGCAGGGCAAGCGCTTCTTAAAAATATTTGCGATGTGCGCGAATTAGTACTCGGCGCATTGAAAAAAGGCGAATATATTGTGGGCGAGTTTGGACAAGCTTATTGGCTCGACAAACGCCATGGTTTTGCTCCAAATGTTACCGCATCGCACACGTTTACTCCAGAATTTTTCCAAAGCGCAGGCATCCCAACACAACTCGTTCACACAATGGGTTGTTGCAAAGCTTATGATACGAAAGTGGGAACGCACGTTTTCCTCACGCAAATGGACGATGAACATCCGCTTTGCAAACGTTTGAAAAAATTGGAATTTGGCGTCGTGAGCGGCCGTCAACGCATGGTGGGTTGGTGCGATTGTGTTGAAAAAGCAGACGCATTGCGCTATGGCGGTTATCAAGATATTGTTATCAACAAGCTTGACGCGCTTTCACCCGCAGACGAATGGCAAGGTGGCGATTTGCAAGTTTGCGTCGCTTATCAAGACGGGAACGGCAAAATTTATAAACACGTTCCGCGCAACGATACTTTGCGCCAAACGCTCACGCCTGTTTACGAAAAATTACCTTGCTGGACAGAAGATATTTCAAACGTTCGCTCATTTAATGATTTGCCTGCAAATGCAAAGCGCTACATTGCTTTTGTGATGAAAACGATTTGTGAACTTGCAGACGCGCCGCAAATGCCAAATCTTCGCTACATCGGCGTTGGCCCCTTGCCGTCGCAAATTATAAAAGACGTTCCCGCAACGGAAGAATTGATTAAGCTCGCTTAATTTTTGTTTAATTTAATTGCTCCGCGAGGGCTTTATCTCTCGCGGTTTTTTTATGAAGACTTTTTTCGCATTTTTTGCATTGTTCCCGCTAATCGCTTTGGCAAATGACGGGAACGAACATTTTTACCAATCTCTCATCAATAGCGGGAACGCTGAAAAAAAGAGCGATTTAGATTTGGGTAATATTCCCGAATTAAAAATTACGCAATCAGCAGAAAAAATTAATGACGTTCCCGCAGAAGTGCCCGTTCCCGCGGCTCCAAAAAAAGTTTATCCCGAGCCCAATCGCGCTTATATTTTTGAAGCCGAAATGCCCAATTTTTCGCAAACGACATACGCTCAAAAAGTGGAAGCGTTGATCGCGTCTTACGAAAAAACAATGGGGAAAAAACTCGTTCCCGCAACGACAAAAAAATGTGCGTTAAAAATCTACACCGCCTCAGGGCGAGGTTTGGAAACGCCAAAATATTTGGTGCGGGCAACGCGTGATGCGCTTATTAAACGTGGTTTTGCCAAAGAAGATATTTATCTTGTCGATTTGCATGAAAAAACATTGCGACAAACGGGGTATTTACCGCCATTTCGACGCAAAAAAGGCGATTTCGTTTGGGAAGGTTCGCCCGTAATCGCGCTCGATACAGGAAAATTTTATGACGCGCGTTGGTTTTTTGAAAGCGCGTTGCCGTCAAAAGATTTTAAAGATTTGCGCATCGCAAGCGAAGAAGAAATTGCAAACGAACGCAAAAGTTTTTATCCGATTCCGTTAATGTTTGGCGTTGATTTTTGGATTTCGTTGCCGATGGTTTGCGATAATGAGGCATTGGGCGTTTCTGGAGCACTCGCCAATATGACGCTTTGGAATATTAGCAACCATTCGCGCTTTGTCGATAATCCTGCAAACGCGACGAGTATGGTTTGTGCGGTGGCGACAACGCCAGAATTGCGCGAAAAATATGAATTTTCAATTTTGACGCTCGAAAAATATCAATTTATCGGCGGGAACACTTTTAGCGAAAATTATTCACTTTCAGAAAAATCACTTTGGCTGTCGGCAAACCCAGTCGTGCTCGATTTTATTATGTGGCAACGCATGAATAAAGCGCGCCAAAATCGCGGATTCGATTTGATTTTGCCAGAGCCACCTGTTTTCTCACAAGCAAGCCGTGGAGAAAAATCGCTCGGCACTTGCGTTCCCGAAAATATCAAACTTGTCAATGTTGATAGCGAAAAATGATTCGCGGGAACGCTAATTTTTGCTTGCCTATCGCAATTGAAAATGATTTAATTGAACAAAACGAAACTTTTTGCAACCAGAAAATTGTTTCAAATCACAAAAAATAATTCAAAAATAAAAAATTATCCAATGTTTCGCGCAAAACTGGTAGGCGCAGAAATACGGAGCTTATTCATTATGAATATCACACCAAAAGACCTCCTCGACGCAGGCGTACACATCGGTCACCAACTTCGCCGTTGGAACCCAAAATCACGCGAATTCGTGTTCAAACACGAAGGCAATGTTTCGATCATTGACCTCGAAAAAACCTACAATGCACTTGAAGCAGCAACAAAATTTATCGAAGAAATCGTTGCTTCAGGAAAAGACGTGTTGCTCGTTGCAACAAAACGTCAAGCGCAAGAGCTCGTTCGTGATGCCGCTGTACAAACAGGTATGCCATTTGCTGTCAATCGCTGGCTCGGTGGTTGTTTGACGAACTTTGAAACACTCAAAGGTTCGCTCGCAAAATATAATAAATACCTCAAACTCGAAGCAGAAGATTTCAAAGGCATTCCTAAGAAAGAAGCTGCAGTGATCAAGCGTCAAATGAAACGCATGCACCGTGGTTTTGAAGGTCTTCGCACATTTAACAAACTCCCTGGCGCAGTTTTCGTTGTTGATATCAAGAACGAAGAAATCGCAGTGAACGAAGCAACACGCTTGCACATCCCAACGGTCGGTTTGGTTGACACCAATTCTGATCCTTCAAAAGTTTCTTATGCAATTCCTGGCAATGACGACTCAGTTAAATCTGTTCGCCTCATCGTTTCGGTAATCAAAGACGCAATTGATGCAGGTATTGCACGCCGCCCAGCAGAAAAACAATTTGTTGCTCCTAAAAAAGTAGTTGCAACGGTTGATGCTGGTGAAGCTGTTCAAGAAATCAAAGACGCAGAAGCTCCAGCGAAGAAAAAAACAATTCGCAAGCCAGTGCGTAAAACGACAAAAAAAGCTGCGCCAAAAGCAGAATAATCAATACTTAACTTCATTTAAAGAACCATTATGGCAAATATTACAGCACAAGTAGTTAATGACCTCCGCTCTCGCACGGGCGCTGGCTTGATGGACTGCAAACGTGCGCTCGTTGAAGCAAACGGCGACATGGATGCAGCAGCAGAAATCCTTCGCAAGAAGGGCGTTGCAACCCGTGATAAAAAATCGGGCCGCGCAGCAAAAGAAGGTCTTGTCTCTTCTTACATTCACAGCAATGGCAAAGTTGGCGTGTTGATCGAAATCAACTGCGAATCAGACTTCGTTGCTAAGAACGATCTCTTTAAAGATTTCGCTCACAAAATCTGTATGCACATCGCAGCGGCTGCTCCACGTTTTCTTACCAGTGCAGAAGTTCCTGCAGAGGAAGTTGAAAAAGAAGCAGAAATCGTTAAAGCACAATGCGTTGGCAAACCAGAACAAGCGATTGCTAAAATCGTTGAAGGCAAACTCAAAAAATTCTATTCAGAAGTTTGCTTGCTCGATCAACCATTCGTGATGGACGATAGCAAAACAATCAACGATCTCATTACAGAACAAATTACAAAGACAGGCGAAAACATCGTCATCAAGCGCTTTGTACGTTATGTAGTTGGCGAATAATTGTTTGCACATCAGTGAAAAAATGCGTTCCCGTGGATAATTTTGCGGGAACGCGTTTTGCAAAATAAAACTCAAAGTTATTTTAAGATGAAATTACCTAATCTTTCAAAAGTAAATATTGTTTGCGTTCTTGTAACCTGTCTTTCGTTGGCAGCTGTTGTTTATGTTTATACCATTGCTGATGGTTTGAAACAAGAATTGGCAAATTTGAGAACAATTAATGCCGAATTGCGCGACCAAACGAGCGAAGTTCCCGCGTTGTATAATGAAGTTTCAAAACTCAAAAATGCAAACGCCGAAAAAGATACAGCATTGAACGAATTGGCGGTAAAAAATGAGCTTTTGACTAAAAAACTCGACAACAGCAACAAAGAGTTGGCAGCATCAAAAGACGCGGCAGACAAAAATAAAAAAGCAGGCGACAACGCAAATAAAGAAGTCGCTACGCTCAAAACAAAAGTCGCCGATTTGCAACAACAACTCAACGCAGAAAAAGAACGTTCAGAATCGTTTAACGGCGAATTAGTTGAATTGCGTAATAGCCAAGAAACAATTGTTGCCGAATCAAAAGCAAGCGAAGCGAATAGCCAAATTGAAGACCGCGATGCAAAAATCGCAGACTTGAATAAACAATTAGACGCCGCGCAATTGTCAAATCTTTCTCAATTTGAAGATTTTCAAAAAGAAAAAGCAAATTTGCAAGCCGAGATTCAAAAACTTAAACAACAAATCGCAAAAGCAAACGCAAATCCACGCGAAAAAAATCTTGAAAATCATATCAAAAGATTGCAAAACAAAATCGCCGATTTGCAAAAACGTTGCAACGATCTAGACCAACAAAATCGAGACTTGCGCCACCGCTTTGTGCGACCCTTATGAAAATCGATTTTCACGCACATTTGCCTGAAAAACACGTTCCCGCTGAAACCTTGTTCGCAAGCGTTCCCGCGGGAACGCAAATTTTTGTTTGCGCAACAAGCGCCAACGATTGCGAATATTTGCGGGAATTGCAGGCATTCGCGCGGGAACGCGGAATCGCGTTGGAAGTCGCATTCGGGCTGCATCCATGGTTTGTAAAAAAAGATTTTCACAGCGAAATCGCAAAAATTGAACGCGCGTTAATTGCCGTTCCCGACGCACAAGTCGGCGAAATCGGGCTCGATAAATGCAAGCCCAATTTCGAATTTCAATTGCAAGCATTTGAAGAACAATTGCGACTTGCGGGAGCGCATAACCGGCGGGCGACAATTCATTGCGTGCGCGCGTGGAACGAACTTTTTGAAATTTTAAAAAAGCCCGAATTCCAAACGGTCGATTTGCATTTTCATCGTTTTTCGGGAACGCCAGAAATCGCCCAGCAATTATTAAAACGCCGCGGGAACGTGATTTTTTCGTTCCTTGAAAAAGATTTAAATACGCCTTCCGAAAAATTGAAAAAAATATTAGCCGTCGTTCCCGCCAATTGTGTTTTCCCAGAAAGCGACGCGCCGATACTGTCTAATCCCAATTTTTGTTTGTGATTAGGATTTATGCGGGATAAAAGGGGAAAATGAGTTGTTTTGGGGCGATTTCGGGAGGTTTTTCGGGCGGCCACTGATGAATTTGAGGGATTTTTCATAAAAGAGCGCACGTAAATTTCGCAAAAAAAGAAAAAGTTTTTGAATTTATTTGAGGAAAATTATCTTTTATCAATTTCGTTATTTTTGAGAGTTCTCGACTTGGGCGGGAACGAAAATTCTTCACAAAATAATGCGCCAAAATCGGTCCCGTAAGCGCCATTTGGCCGAGTTTGAAACGAACGCTTCCGTGAATATTTTTGCCATTTTTAATGAGAATTGTTTTTGCGGGAACGCCTTCTCGCAAGTTTTGTGCAATTGTTTTGGCGTTCCCGAAAATGTAGCGTTCGTGACGTTGGCGAACGACGGCAAAATGGCCATTTGACTGCAAAAAGCCGATTGTGTTTTCGTCATCGTTCCCGCGCTCAAGCGCCAAAATGCCGTTCCCGCGAAATTGGGATAAGTTATCTCAATTTTTTTGTTCCCGCCAAAATTTCTTCAAAAAAAAGTCTTTGCTTTAATTTTCCTCTCAAAAAAAAATATTTTTTCGCTCTAAAACTAAGCTTTTAAGCCACTTTTTCTATTTCCGTCTTCAAAACGATGCCTAAAAAATTGGGATTAGTCTGGCCGATATTTAAAGATTGCTAATTGGCGTTATTTTTGAGAAAATAGATGAAATCGTTAATTCAAACGATAGGCGAGACCAAATTGGAAAACGGCTAAAGTGGCTGTTTTGAAACTCGATAGGCGAGAACCTGTGCGGTCTTGTTATTTAGATAGATAGTTCATCAATGGATAATAAGTTATTCGTCGGCAATCTCTCATGGGAGACTACAAGCGACGATTTGAAAAATCACTTCGGTCAATTCGGCACAGTTGAATCGGCAGAAGTTATGGTTGATAAGTTTAACGGACGTTCCCGCGGCTTTGGTTTTGTGGTAATGTCATCAGTAGAAGAAGCTAATGAAGCTGCAAATCGCACTAATGGTGTTGATTTTATGGGACGCGCGCTCGTGGTAAACGTGGCACGCCCACGCACAGAAGAGCCACCACAACGCCGTCGTGGCGGTTATGGTCGCCCACGCTTTGGTGGCGATTTTGGCGGCAATCGTGATTTTGCTACACAAGATGGCGGCTACGGTGAAGACAATCGTGGTTTTGGCGGACGCTCGCGTTTCGGCGGTTTTCGTCGTCGTGATGGCGGATTCAATTCACGTGGCGGACACGGTTTCGGAGGTCACCGCGAAGGTGGATTTCGCCCACGCTTTTCACGTGGTGGCAACGAAAATTAAATCGATTTTTAAATAAAAATCAAAAGAGCTTTGCGGGAG
Organism: uncultured Opitutales bacterium; assembly: GCA_934675585.1. GTDB lineage: Bacteria > Verrucomicrobiota > Verrucomicrobiia > Opitutales > UBA953 > Spyradosoma. The sequence goes on from CAKUQY010000007.1 coordinate 61,158, forward strand.
CGCAGAGCTCTTTTTGTTTTACGGGAACGCGGGAATTTTTCTCACGCAGATCTCGCGGATTGCGCAGATTTTTTTGGGAGGAGCGGCATCTTGCCGCTCCATTTTTGTTATTTTTTCTCGCAAACTCCAAGCGCTGAAAGCGCGACAGAATACGGGAAACTTCGCGGGAACGCGGGAATGAAAAACCGTAGGTTTATTAGGAATCAATAGGATTTTTGAGTTGTGCCGAAGGCACTAAAATCGCTTGCGATGGCTAACCCCCACAAAAGCGAGCGAACGCGAGCGTGTGGGGGTAGATCAAAAATAAAATCAGTCCCGAAGGGAGTGAACTAAAAAAGCTGAGAGTTTGCGGGAACGCAAATTTTCCATCTAAGGCAACTATGGGAAAATTAAAGGAAACTAAGAATTTTTGTTGGTGGGCGCGGGAACGGAAAATTTCTCACACGAAGACACAAAGGCACGAAGATTTTTTGGGTGCGTTGCTAAGGCAACGCAGACGTGCAGAAACGGGAACGAAAAAAGAATTTAAGAGCACCTGCTCGCGTTCGCTCGCTAAAGAAAACAAAGAGGTTTTTTGCTTTTTGAATTGAGAAAATAAAAAAATTTAAATTTTATGCTTGCGTTTTTTTTTTTTTGAATTTAGAATATTTCAAGTTTGAAAGATGGTCTTCAAACGAAATCTTAAATCTTAAACAAAAAAATTATAAAATATATGAAAAATCTCATTACAATTACAGCGCTCATCGCTGCAGGTGCAATTGCTGCTAACGCAGAGACAAACTTAAACCCAGGTGCTAACTTCAGTGGTCTTAGCTGGACTCAATTGAACCTCACGACTCCATCGGGCGGCGAATTGAAACAAGGCAACTTGGGATTTAATTGGGAGGGAACACAAGGCGATTTGACCGATAGCTGGTCGCTTTTGTTTACGTTGACTACAAGTAGTACATCTACATCTGGCAAAAAGGATGTTTTTTCAACAAATCGTGGTGGTGGTGGAGCGACTGGCCTTGTACTTACCTTGGATTTTTCTGATTCAGCATCACCGACAATTGGACTTTACGATGGAAAAGCGTCTGGTGGTGGTTCACCATTAGGCTCTGCAATAACCTTTACAAGTGGTCAAAATGTGATGTTGACATTTTTGAAGTATAATGACACTACGACAAACGCAGGAAAGTTTGTTCTTACGACTTATGATAGTAATGGTACAAAGCAGCAAGACACAATGTTTAAAGTTGCTAATAACCAGTCAAATTTGACATTCTTAAAAAACGGGAAAACTCGTCTTTGGACCAACAGTAGTGCAGAAACATTCTCGAACATTAAGTTGGCTTATGGTTCGGTGATTCCAGAACCATCTTCCTTTGGCTTATTGGCGGGTTTGGGTGCGTTGGCGTTGGTTGGTGCGCGTCGTCGCCGTCGCTAATGCGAAATGTTGAAATTTAAAAGCTGAAATAATTTTAGACTTTTAAAGATAAAAAATGCGTTCCCGTGAGATTGATTTCGCGGGAACGTTTTTAACCCCGATTGCGAGTAGCTCATGCTCGCTCACTAACGTTCGCGGGAACGGCGAGAAAGTTGAAATTTTGCGACGGATTTTATTTTCGCGGGAACGCAGGAACGGGAAAGTTTTTTTTCAACTACGAATAAACGCTAATTTACGCGAAGAAAATTTCAAGAGCGCTTCGCGAAAAGCGCGTTCCCGCGAAAATAGCGTCTGCGGCGAAAAGGTTTTTTGGGAAACGCGCGTGGAACGCGCAGCATGAAAAACCGCGGGTTTTAACCCGCGGGAACGCACAAAAATTATGTGCCTGTAAGGCGCAATTTTGCCGCGCGAGGGCTTGTGTTTTTTTTATTCACTCCCTTCGGGACTGGTGTTATTTTTGTTTTACCCCCACACGTGAGACGCGCATTCGCGCGACTATGACGATGACCGAGTTTGAAAATAACTGAAATAAAATTCGTTCGCTTTTTTGGGGGTTAGCCATCGCGGGAACGCGTTCCCGCAATTTCAGTGCCTTCGGTACAGTAAAGTTCCTATTTTTTCCTAATCAGCCTACGGTTTTTCATTTCCGCGTTCCCGCCATCCTCCCGTTCCCGCCGCGTTCCCGCGAAATTTTAGTTTTTAATGTTTAATTTTTTTAAAATGGGCGCGATGATTTCGATGGGCAGGCCGATAATATTTGAGAGTGGCTCGTCGTAGTGATCAATGATGAGTTCCCGCGCTTCTTGTGCGCCGTAAGCACCAGCTTTGTCGAGCGGATTGACGTGTTTAAAATATTCGCAGATTGTGTTGTCGTCGAGAGGTTTAAATGTCACATTGCAAGCTACAATGCGTTCATCGCAAAGTTGTGTTGCTTTGCAAACGATGCAAACGCCCGTGTAAACGGTGTGAGTGTTCCCGCCAAGTTTTTTGAGCATGGCGCGCGCTTCGTTCATATCGGCGGGTTTGTTTAAAACAACGTTCCCAAGCGCGACCGTCGTGTCGGCACCGAGAACGATTGCGTCGGGAAATTGCTTTGCGACGGCGAGGGCTTTTTGGCGTGCGTTGTAGGCAACGGCTTTTTGAGGATCGCCGTTGGGGTCTTCGTCTTCGACAATATCAGCCGTGCAAATTTTAAAATTAAAACCTGCAGCGGCGAGCAATTCACTGCGCCGCGGGGACGCCGATGCCAAAATAAATTCGCGCATTTTAACAACGTCCGCTAATTTCAACAAGCGGGCGAATAAACGTTCCCGCGAGTTGATGTAATTGTTCAAGTTGCGCGTAAGTTAAGCGCCAAGTCCAATTGTTTTGCACCGTTCCCGGCTCGTTAAATCGCGCTTCTGTTCCAAGTCCCAAAAAATCTTGCGCGGCGACAATCGCTAAATTTGCGTGCGATTTCATCGCGGCGTTGATCATCGCGTTGTGTGGCGCGTTCCCGTCGGTCCAAAGATAGCGACGGAAAAAGTCCTTTTCGTGTTCGGACGCGCGGTTGTACCAGCCGATGATGGTGTCGTTGTCGTGCGTTCCCGGGTAAACAATGGCGTTTGATTTAATGTTGTGCGGCAAATACAAATTGCGTGGGTCGCCGCCGAATGCAAAAATCAGCACGTCCATTCCTGGCAAACCTGTGTCGTCGAGGAGTTTGCGCACGCCGTCGTTGAGGTCGCCCAAATCTTCGGCGATCAAGCGCGCTTCGCCCAACGATTTGCGAACGGCTTCAAAAAAGCCAAGGCCAGGTCCCGCAACCCATTCGCCCGTGCGTGCGTCTTTTGAGCCTGCGGGAATACGCCAATAATCATAAAACGCGCGAAAATGGTCGATGCGCACAACATCGTAAAGTCGAAAACAGGCGCGCAAGCGTTCAATCCACCACGCGTATTTTGTTTTTTTAAGCGCTTTCCAATCGTAAAGCGGGTTTCCCCAAAGTTGTCCTGTCGCCGAAAAATAATCGGGAGGAACGCCAGCGACTGCCGTTGGTTTTTTATTTTTATCGAGTTGAAAGATTTCAGGATTTTGCCAAACGTCTGCGGAATCGAGCGCGGTAAAAATGGGCGCATCGCCGATGATTTCAATGCCGCGTTGGCGTGCGTAAAGTCTCAATTCTTGCCATTGCGCGAAAAATATGAATTGTGTGAGTTCGATTTTTTCGATGGCGATTTTAATGGCTTGCGGGAACGCTTTTTTGCACGCGGTTTTAAAATTGCTCATTTCCGCGGGCCATTCGTACCAAGGCTTGTTAGCGTAGTGAGTTTTTAACGCCATGTAAAGTGCGTAGCCGTGGAGCCAATATTGATTATCTCGTTTAAATTTTTCAAAATCGCCAATTTTTTCGATGGCTTTTTTGTCGTTGCGCAAATTTTCGATCGCTTTGTCGAGCGCGATTGCGTGCAAGCGATTGAGCGCGTCAAAATCGACGCGGTCGTGTGGCAAATTATTAAATGGCGTTAGGTCGCCGCCGAGCATTTCAAGGTCGATTAACGCAGGATTTCCCGCAAAGGAAGAATAGCATTGATAAGGCGAGCTGCCGTAGCCCGTTGGCCCGAGCGGGCAAACTTGCCAATAGCGCATGCGCATTTCTGCGAGCACATCAATAAAACGAAACGCGCTTTTGCCAAAAGTGCCAATGCCTTGACGCGAAGGGAGTGCGGTCGGGTGCAACAAAACACCCGCAGAACGATTTTTGAGCCAGTTAAATAGAGCCATAAATGAGTTGAGTTTAGTTGATTAAATTTGCTGTAAAAACATAAATCCAGCGCGCACACCAAAGCGTTCCCGCCGTCGCAAATGCCGCCGCGACATCGTCGATGACGACACCAAAACCGCCCGGAAATTTTTGCAATTTTTTAATGCCGAAAGGTTTTGCAATGTCAAACACGCGGAACAGGGCAAAGCCCGCCAAAAGCCACAAAATTTGCCCGTGCGTTCCCGCGCCCGCAATCACGTTCCCGAGACCCGCAAAACACAGCGGCATCACGGCAAATTCGTCAAAATTAACTTGTCCTGGATCCATTTTGCCGAGCCATTTTTCGCCCGCCGAGCAAATAGGAATGGCGATTAAAACGAGCGTTCCCGCGGCGAGCCAAAATGCGTTCCCGCCAGTGATTCCTGCTTTCAAAAATGCGAGCCAATAAAAAAGCGTTCCCGCAAGCGCGCCCCACGTTCCCGGCGCAGGCAAACGCATTCCGAGCGGTCCGAGAGTCGCAAGCGTTCCCGCGATACGAATGTAAGCTGATTTTTTTGCCATTATTGTTTTGGTTTTTGGTGTTGGGTAAAGATGGCGTCGATAGCGCGCGTGATTGCTTCTTTAATATCGTCAGCATCGGTTTGGCCATAGCCCTCGGCAGTTGTTAAGCAAACAAGTTTTTTGTTTGTGTCCATAAACTGAATGCTAACTTCGATCGTGTTCCCGCCCAGCGTGAGTTCGCGTCTGCCCGATTCGCCGTAAGTAACAATGAGCGTTTTTTCCAAATATTTGGGGTCGAGCTCTTTCAAAACGATAAATCCATGCTTCATCAACATTCCCGCAATAACATCTCTGGGAACGACGGTTTTTGTTACAAAATCGCTCCCGCCGTGAGCAATCGTGTTTCTGCCATGCCCGCGACCGTTCCCGTAATTTGCTTGCGGTGTGGAATATGAAGAATAAAAAGATGAGCCCACGCTTGCAACTTGCAAATCGGTTGGGTTAATAAAAACATAATTAAATTGCGAAAGGTCGGCTTTTTTGATGACAGTCGGCTCTAAAAGCGTGTAGCAAGCGCTCAAAAAAAACGAAAATACAGCAACACTAACGAGCGCGAAAAATTTTTTAAAACGAACAATCAGCATAAGCGTTTTCGGGAACGAATTTATTTTTTGAGCAAACGTTTCGTGACCGCCGCGGGAACGTAATCGCCGAGCCGCGCGGGATCGATCGCAACAATTTGCTTTACAAACGAAGAATTAAAATAAAGATAATCTTGCGTCGGCATCATATAAATTGTTTCAATTTTGTTGTTTAAACGACGATTATGCATGTCGAGCAACAACTCGTCTTCGAAATCGGATACCAAACGTAATCCGCGCATAATGACGTTTGCATTCAACGCCGCGGCGGCGTCCACCGTCAAACCGTCGATTTTCACGACATAAACGTTTTTATGTTTTTTTAAAACTTCTTTTAAAATTTCAACGCGTTCGTCCAAAGAAAAAAGCGGATTTTTATCCGGATTTTTCGCAACGCCGACATAGAGCGCGTCGAACAATTTCGCCGCACGTTCGATTAAATGCACATGACCGTTGTGAACGGGGTCGAAACTGCCCGGATAAAGCGCAATGCGCGATTTCGTAATTACCATAAACTCTATTATAAAGACAAAAAGACGTTCCCGCAAAATCAAACGAATTTTGCGGGAACGGTTGTTTTATCGGCTTGAATTATTCTTCGACGGGAACGGAATCTTGTTGTTCCGCTTTTTTGCAATCTTTTTTATCGCATTTGCCGTGCCGATTTTATCAGCCAACCTGAATGAGAGCCCCAAAAACAAACACTAAAAAATTCGTTTAATTCGATTAATTAGCGCTTAATTCGTAGTCGAAAAAAGTTCCCGCCAAGTTCCGTTCCCGTGGCGCAAAAACGCGTTCCCGCAAAATCAAGGCGACTTTGCGGGAACGATAGTTTTTAAGTTTTTAAAACTTATTCTTGAACAGGTGTTTCAGGAGCTTGTTCTGGAGCTGGCGCTTCAGGAGCTTCTGGTGCTTGTTCAGGAGCGTTTTGTTTTGCTGGGCAATCGCGTTTTTGCATGCGTTTGTGGTGGTGCATTGGTTTGCCTTCGGGGCGTGGGCCCATTGGTTTACTGCAGCAGCATTGGCAAGCGTTGGCTTGTGGACCTTTTGCCATTTTACCTGGGCATGAACCCATTGGTTTGCCGCAAGGTTTTTTGCCTTGGTTTTCTGCTTGTTGGCGAGGGCAGTTGCCTTCGGCGCGTGCTTTTTCGCAAGCTGCTTGGCGTTCTGCGCGTTTTTCCATCCAAGCTTTTTTCATTGCTTGGCGTTTTGCGCATTCTGGGCAAACTTGAGCTGGTGCTTTATTTTCTGCTGGCGGAGGCGGCGGAGGCGTATTTTCAGGAGCCGCGTCTTGAGCGAATGAAAATGCAGCCGACATTGCGATTGCTGTGATAATAAGGATGAATTTTTTCATGAGATTTTATAATGTGTTAATTATTAAATCGAGCAGCGTTTTGCCGCTCTATTAGGTTAAACGCATTCCCGCGAAAAAAGTTTCATTTTTTTTTACGGGAACGGAATTTCGAAATCATTTAATTTCGCGGGAATCGAGGCGTTTGCGAACATAAAGAACCGAAATAATTAAAACGGAAACGACGCAAGTTTCTATGAAAGGTTGAGGAGCCGTTCCGAAAATATTCGGACATCCGTAAGTAAAACGACACGCGAGAGCGTCGAAGCCCGGCGCGAAAAGTTCATGACAAAGATAAGCTGTGAGCGCATATTGTCCGAAAAGAGTAATAATGCCGTTCCCGCGAACCAAACGAAAAACATCCGCAATGAGATAAAGCGCGGCGAGAGCGAGAATGCTCCATCCCATCGCTTGCGCCGTAAAAGCGACGGTGTAAATTCGTTTGATTGCCGGTTCCCAAATTCCGAGAACGAGTCCGGCGAGCAAAACGAGCGTTCCCGCGACGAGCAAAATGACGAATTTGCGCATAGGCGAAAATTTGCTGCGCAAAAGTTCGGTCGCTTGCATCCCGCAAAGCGTCATCGCGCCAAACATCAACGTCGTCAACACCCAACCGTAGCCGTCGTGATTATTGGGGAAAACGACGCGTTCGAGTCGAATCGCCGCGTTCCCGTCGGGTGTGTAATCGCCGAAAATCACGAGTGCGATCCCGTAAATCGCGGCGAGCAAAATCGGTAATGCCAAACGCAATTTTTGCCAAGGAACGAGAAACGTAAGCGCGGCGATAAGATAACCGGCGGCAATCGCTTGCAAAGTATTGTTATAAAAACAGATTTTCGCGGGAACGAAAGAAAGCAGGTTCCCTTGTATTAGCATACCGAGCGTCCACAGCAAAAGCACGCGCCCGAGAATATGTTTCCAAAAAGTCCAACCGGGACGACCGTCTTTTAAACGCTTGGGCAGAGCGAAAGGAATTGCCGCTCCGCACATAAAAATGAACAACGGCATAATGAGATCCCAGAGCGTGAATCCGATCCAATCGGCATGCGTCAATTGTTCCGTCAATCCTTTCGGAAGTCCCCACGAACGATTGAAAGCCGTCAGCAACGGTCCGATGACGGCGAGAAACAGCATATCCGCTCCGCGCAATAAATCGAGCGAACGAAGACGAGAATTTTTGGGTTCGACGGTAACGGTATTTGTATTATTCATTGATAAATCGTTAAAAATTTCGGGAAGAAAAATATTGCGGGAACGGCGTTTTCGGATTGCGAATGATTTTAACGCGCCATATTGAACGTGCCGCCTTTGCCGATGTTGTTTTCGGTGAGCGTTCCCGTGGTTTCGGTGGAATCGTTTTCGCGATTGAAGCGCATCGAAAGCAGTTGCGTAACGCCGCGTTCTTGCATGGTTACGCCGTAAATCATATCCGCCGCGGAAACGGTGCGTTTGTTGTGCGTGACGACGAGGAATTGCGAGTATTTTGTAAATTCTTTGACGATGTCGGTAAAGCGACCAACATTGGCGTCGTCGAGTGGCGCGTCGAGCTCGTCGAGCACGCAGAACGGCGATGGTTTTACCATGTAAATCGCGAAAAGTAAGGCGACGGCGGTCATTGTGCGTTGTCCGCCCGAAAGCAAAAGAATGCTGCGCAATTTGGTTCCCGGTGGGCGTGCGATGATGTCGATGCCGGATTCGAGCACGTCGTCAGATTGCACGAGTTGGAGATCGCTTTCGCCGCCGTGGAAAAGTCGGTCAAATGTGAACGCAAAGTTTTTGCGAATTTGCTCGAAAGTTTCGGTGAACAATTTTTGCGAGGTGGTATTGATTTCGTCGATGGCTTTGGTGAGTTCGTTTTTTGCGTCCCAAAGATCGTCCGATTGTTTTTTTGTAAAATTAAATCGTTCCCGCACGTCGCTGTATTCTTCGATTGCGGTGTGGTTGATTGCGCCGATTGAGCGGATGCGTTCCCGCAATTCTTCAATTTCGCGTTGGAGCGGCTGCCAGTCGGTATTTTCCATTGCGGCGAAATCTTCGTCGCTTGGCTCGTGGTTGAGTTTGTGTTTTGGTTTGAGGTCGATGTTCCCGCTGGGAATTGGGTTTCCGTCTTCGTCGGTATTTTCTTCGAGTTCGGCGAAATTGATTTTGCTTTCGAAGGTTTCATCGGCTTGCCAAAGTTCTTTTTTCCAATCGATTGCGGTGATATCCATTTGATAATCGCTTGAAATTTTTTCGGCGATATTTTTGCATTGGAGTGTTTCGCTGGCGAGTTGGATTTCGCAATCTTTGAGCGCGTTTTCGCTTTCGTGAAGGGCGTTGCGTTTGGCGATCATTGATTGATCGAGGGTTTCGATTGATTGTTCGGCTTTGCGAAAATCGTCGCGAATGGCTTCGAGTTGTGCGTTCCCGCTATCGAGTTGTGCTTGGAGTTGTTCGATGCGCTGTGTGTCGGTTTCGATTTGAGCGGTGTAGGCATCGAGCTGATTTTGATTGTTGCGTTTTTCGTTTTCGCGCGTTTCGATGCGGTATTGCATGTCGGCGAGTTGTTGGCGAATATTTTGCACTTCTTGCTCGATGAGTTCGAGTTGTTGTTTTTTCTTTGCCAATTCAAAACGCACTTCGTTGGCGGCTTCGCGGGAACGGTCAACATCGGCGCGCGTTCCCGCAATTTGTGCTTCTTTTTGCGCGATAGATTCTTTTAAATTGTTGATGGTGGATTCGCCAGAATCGAGAATCGTTTTAGCATCGTTCATGCGTTGCGTTGCGCGTTCCCGCTCAGCTTCAAATTGGGCAAGCGTTCCCGCGCTTTTTTCGATTTCGGCGAGATTGTTTTCGAGTGCTTTGGCGGCGTTGCGTTCGTCGGCGTTGATGGCAGAAAGCTCTTGGGCGATGGTTGCGGCTTGGGTGCGCAATTCTTCGATGCGCATTTCGTTTTCGTCCATTTGCGCTTGGAGCGCCATGGCGCGCTCGTTGGCTTCGGTGAGTTTGTCGTTTTCGACTTGCGCTTGTTGTTTGAGCGCGACCATTTCGGCTTCGCGTTGGAAGGCGGAATTTGTTTTTGTTTTGTTGCTTGCGGTGCGCAAGGTGCCGCGACAATCGATTAATTCGCCGTTGAGTGTGGCGACTAATAAAAAGTCAAAATCTTTGCGTTCCCGCCAAAATTCAATAAATTGTTCTGCATCGTCGCAAACAAAACAACGCTCAAAAAGCGCGCGCACTTGCGCCGTATAATTTTCATTTTTGACGGCGATTAAGCTGTTTGCGGGAACGAGAAAATCAGGGAGAGTGGTGGAGGGTGGAGAGTGGAGGGTGGAGAGTGGAGAGAGTTCGGGGAGGGCGAGCGTGGCGCTGTCGAGATTGCGATCGGCGAGTTCGATTAACAATTGTGCCAAGGGCGTTCCCGCGCCAAGGCAAATGGTGTCGTTGTTTGAACCGAGCAACAATTCGATGGCGTTGGTGTAAATTTTTTCTTTGATTTCGATGAGCGCGTTGAGTGTTTTTGGCGTTCCCGCGGGAACGAGCTCGTTGATTTCGCCTTTGAGAATTGCTTTTGCGCCTTCTGAAAAACCTTCAAATTTTGCCTGTAATTGTTGCAACATTGTGAGTTGCGCCGTGGTGCGCGCGACTTGGCGGTCAAGTTGCGTGATGGCTTGTTGTTGCTCGCGAAATTGGTTGACTAAAACTTTGGCTTGTTCTTTGGCTTGTTCGATTTCGCTTTGCGCTTGTGCTTGCGCTTGGCGGCGTTGCTCGGCGTAGGCGAGGGCTTCTTCGTGGCGGGAATGCAGCGCGTTTTGTTCGTTGCGCAATTGGGCAACGCGATTGGCGAGTTCGCTGTGGCGGATTTCGGAGGAACGCAAATCGACTTCGATGTTGGTGACGGTGGCGCGGGAACGCGTGATTTCGTTTTCTGCCAACAAAAGTGCTTCGCGTTCTTGCGCGAGCGAAGATTCGAGGGCAGATAAATCGGCATTTAATTTTTCAAATTCGGCTTGGCGGGAACGAAATAATTCTTCGACGGAATTTAAGTCGCCGGCGTGTTGTGCTTGTTGATTGCCGTCGCCAGCGATGCGCGCTTCTAATTCGTTTTGTTGCGCGCGAATGCCGGTGATTTCTTGGTCGATTCCCAAATTGCGTTCATTCAAATCTTGAATGCGTGCGTGCGAATATTTGATATTTGTTTCGGTAGATTCTTTGGCAGAACGCGTTGAAAAAATTTGCTGTTGTTGCTCTTCGACGCGTAGTTGCAATTCGCCGCGTTGAGTTTTGCATTCGTTGAGCATTTGTTCGCGTTCGGCGAGGGCGGCGTGTTGAGCGTCGGCGCGGGAACGCAAATTTTGCGATTGCTCGGCGAGTGTGGCAACAGAATTGCGATGTTGCGTAAATTGAAATGTTTGGTTGGCTAAGTCGAGATGCGTCAAGCGATGTTGAATGCGTTTGTAGCGCAAAGCTTTGGCGGCTTGGCGTTTGAGCGTGTTGATTTGGCGCGTCAATTCATCGAGCACATCGGTTACGCGCGCAAGATTTTGTTCAACGAGCGTTAATTTGCCGAGTGCTTCTTTGCGTTGTGTTTTGTAGCGCGTGATGCCTGCGGCTTCTTCAAAAAGCGAGCGACGCTCGGCTGGGTTGGCTGACAAAACTTGGTCGATTTGCCCTTGCACCATAAACGAATACGAAACGCGCCCCACGCCCGTGTCCATAAAAAGTCGTTGAATGTCTTTTAAACGACACGCTTTGCCGTTGAGAAAATATTCTGACGAATCATCGCGCGAAACGCGGCGCAAAATTGAAATTTCGTGAAACGCCGTTCCCAATTCTTTTTCGCAATCGGCAAACACTAATTCGACTTCGCAAAAAGTGAGCGGTTTACGCTTGTCCGTTCCCGAAAAAATCACGTCGTGCATGTTCCCGCCGCGCAAAGCTTTGGCGCTTTGTTCGCCCAAAACCCAACGAATCGCATCAACGATATTTGATTTGCCGCAACCGTTGGGCCCAACAATGGCGACGATGCCGGGGCGCAGCTCAACACGCGTGCGATCGGCAAAACTTTTAAAGCCGTTGATGACTAATTGTTTGAGATACATCGGGGAAATTTTAATTTATAGTTTATAGTTGAGAGTTGGGTGTTGGGAGTTGGCGGGAACGTTTTTGGGCACAGATTTCACAGAGTTTGCACAGAATTTTTTGGGACTTGTGGCTGTCGCGGGAACTCAAAATAAATTCTGTGAAATCTGTGTTAAAACTAAGAGGTTTTAATAAGACTATTTCGTTTTGATTTCAACGGTCGTTCCCGTGATATTTTCGCCTTCAATTTTTAAAATTGCCGTTCCCGCAACGCCGCGGCGGGAACGCAAAATGACTTGCGCCATTCCCGAAAACGCGGGCATTTTGTCGCCTTTCATCGAAAGATGGTCGGTCGGGTCGCCATTGCAAACGCCAACGATTTCTGCCGCGTCGCCTTCAACTTTGAAATGCAGCATGTTGTTCGCGTCGGGAACGTTGCGATCTTGCGCGTCTTGAATGCGAATGGTCACATAAGCCAAATCGCGTCCGTCGGCGGCAATCGTTGCGCGATCAACACTGGCAATTGCTTTTGCGGGAACGCCGGTGGTTTCGACTTTATCACGCGCCCATTCTTTGCCATTTTTGTAGGCGACGACTTCGAGCGTTCCCGCTTCAAATTTCACATCGCGCCAAACCAAGCGGAAACGTTCTTGCATGTCACCGCGCAAATCTTTTCCTGTGAGTGGCGTTCCCGCGTTTTTCTTGCGTTTGCCAAGCGATTTGCCGTTCAAGAAAAGTTCCGCTTCATCGCCCGAAGTGTAAACCATCACGGGCGTGATTTTCCCCTCGCGTTTGCCAACCCAGTTCCAGTGCGGCAAAATGTGCGCCATTGGAACATTCGGCATCCATTGCGATTGGTAAAGATAAGTGCGTTCCTTCCAGAATCCGCAAAGATCGACGATCCCGAAATACGAGCTGCGGGAACGCGCGCCTTGCGCTTGGATTTTTTTGAATTCGGCTTCCAGTTTCGCGATTTCTTCGGGCGAAGCGCCGCGGAAATCGTTCGCGGGACGGCGACCGAGATTCCAGGGCGTTGGCTCGCCAAGATAATCAAAACCCGTCCAAACAAATTCGCCTGCACTGCGCGGAGCGTCTTCTTGCGCTCCAAATTCTACGTCTGGCGAATATGCCCAGCCCGGCGAATAAATACTATAGTCGCCAACGTGGAATTCAAGATTGTTGTCGCAGAAATTACGATTCCAAAAATGCGAATAATCGTCGTTGCGCGGGAACATAAAATAGCCACGGGAACTCACACACGATGAGGTTTCTGAGCCGAAGAATGGCATGTTCGGGTTCGCTTTGGCGAATTCGTTGTAATTGTTCGGTTTGTAATTGAAGCCGAAAATGTCAAATTGTTTGCCGAATTCTGTTTTTGACGCGCGAATGTCGTTGCTGCCAACGGTCGTCGGGCGCGTCGGGTCGTATTTTTTGAAGCGTTGCACTAAATCGCGCGCGATTTCTGCGCCGTCGTGCGCGCCTTGTTCCTCAATTTCGTTCCCGACCGACCAGCAAATGATGCTTGGGTGATTGCGGTCGCGCTTGACGAAATTGCGCACATCGCGTTCCCGCCAATCGTTCCAAAACAAATTGTAGCCGTTGATTTTGCCTTCTTTCAAATATTTCCAGCAATCGAAAAGTTCTGCATTGACGAGCACGCCCATTTTGTCGCAGAGCGCGAGAAATTCAGGCGCGGGCGGATTATGCGACGTGCGGATCGCGTTCACGCCGAAACTTTGCAAAATTTCAATTTGGCGTTCGATCGCGCGTTTGTGAATTGCGCCGCCGAGCGGGCCGAGATCGTGGTGCTGGCAAACGCCCTTGATTTGCACGCGGCGGTCGTTGAGATAAAATCCGTCCGATTTCCATTCAGATTTGCGAATGCCAAATTCGGTTTTTTGCTCGTCAACTAATTTGCCGTTCCCGTCGCGAACAAGCGTGGTGAGCGTGTAGAGCGCGGGATTTTCAATGTCCCACAACTCAACATTTTTGAGTGTAAATTGCGTTCCCGCAAAGCGTGCGAGCTCGTTTCCGTCTTTTGAAATGACGTTTTCGACGCTGTAATTTTTATCGTTTCCGTGGGTTTCGATTTCGGTAGCGACTTCGATTTTTGCCGTTCCCGCGAAGCGTTTGCCGTTGCGCGATTCGATAGTTGTGATTTCTGGAGTTTTAACCCAAACGCCGTTGTAGCCGATGTGCGTTGGCGATTTTTCAACCAAATAAGTGTGGCGGTAAATGCCTGCGCCAGGATACCAGCGCGTCGAGTTCGGCAGATTTTCCGCGCGCACAGCAACGATATTTTTTTCGCCGAATTTTAAGAACGGCGTGATGTCGATTTGAAACGACGAATAGCCGTATTTCCATTCTCCCGCCAATTTGCCGTTGACGTAAATTTTTGGCATCATCATTACGCCGTCAAAATTGAGATAAAATTGTTTGCCTTGTTTTTCGGCGGGAACGGTAAATTCTTTGCGGTACCAGCCCACAGCGTTCCACGGGAGCGAACCCGTTTGATTCGGCTCGCTCGACAAAAATTCGCTTTCCACACCCCAATCGTGAGGCAAATCGAGCGAACGCCAAGCGCTGTCGTCAAATGCAACTTCGTAAGCGAACGCGTTCCCGTCGGTTTCGATTACGGGAACGATTTTTTCGCCTGTCGCGTCAAAAAGTGTCCATTCATAAACGCTTGGCCAGTGGCGGCGTTGCGCGGGATTGATTGAAAGTTTTAAAAAGCGCGCGCTGATTTTGAAATTATCTTTTGAATTTTTTTCGGCGATTTTTGCGTTGGTTTTGTCGGCAACTTTTTCCCAAGTTTTGCCGTCGCTTGATGCTTCGATCGCGTAGCCGTAATCTGCCGTTTCTTCCCAAACAATTGACGATTGCGCGATGTCGCAAATTTTGCCGAGGTCAAAGGTTAAATTTGCCGTTCCCGCGCCAGCCGCGCACCAACGTGTCGTTAAATCGCCATCAACCGCATTTTTTGCGGGATTGTGGTCTTCGGCGGAACTTGCCGTTGCGGGAGAAATCGCCACGCCGGGTTCTGCTTTTGCCAAGCAGTCTGCGTGTTTGCCAAATTTTGCAAACTTCCAGCCCCAATCAAAAGATTCGCAAGAGCCGACATCTTGGGGGGGGGCGCCACAAGCTGCAATTAATAAAGTTAAAGGTAAGCAATATAAGAATTTAGCATTTTTCATAGCTTCCATTATAAATCATCGCTACGCGTTCCCGCAATTTGAATTTCGCGGGAACAAGCGCGCGCGCATTTCGTCATAATAAATGACACCGAAGGTTTAGTTTTTGTGAAGGAGTGAAAGTTTTATTCGTCAAATAAAA
>CAKUQY010000008.1 GCA_934675585.1 uncultured Opitutales bacterium
TAATATTTTTCATATTTTGTGTATATTTATTTAGGTTATTGTTGAATGTTATTTTTTAGAACTACAAAAATTCTAAACGCGAAAAAAAAAACGCAAGCACAAAATTAAATTCGCGTTCCCGTGAGAACGCGAATTTAGTGTTTCGCGCGGGAACGGAACAAAAAAAAGAAATCAAGAGCACCTGCTCGCGAAGCTCACTAAAGAATTTAAAGAAATTTTTCGATTTTATTTGGCGGCTTAACCGACGACGCTTCGGCGCTTGGTTCTTCGGGCGAAAATTTCAGAACCAGCACTAAACTTTAAATTTTAATTTTCTTACAGTAAAAAGCGCGTTCCCGCGGAAGTATTTTTAACTTTCGCGGGAACGGATTTTTATTAAAAAATTTAGTGGCTTTCAGGTTTTTGGGCGTCTTTTTTTGCCCATTTCAAATGTTCATCTGGCAAGGTGCCGCCGATTTTGTAAAGTTGTTCTTTGTTGAGAACCAAACTTTCGCGGGAATAGCCATTGAGCGAATAAATTTCTTGCAAGTGAATTGCAGATTCTGGGCAAACTTCTTGGCACATACCGCAATAAATACAACGCAACATATTGATTTCAAATGCGGCTGGCGCTTTTTCTTGCACATCGGCATGAGGCGAATTGGGATCAACTTCGCCCGGCGTTACGCGAATCGCTTTTGCGGGACAAACAAATTCGCAAAGCTGGCACGAAACGCATTTTTCGCGACCTTCTTGATCTTTAACGAGCGTGGGAACGCCACGATAACCTTTAGGAATTATAGGACGTTCTTCTGGATATTTCAAAGTAACCGGCTTGCGGAGCATGATGCCCAAAGTCGTTTTGAGTCCCATTAAAATTTGCGGCAAGTAAAGTTTTTCCCACCAGCGCAATGGTTTTGCTTTAATAACTTTGTATTGTTGAAGAGACATTGTAAATTAAAATTTAAATGTTAAAATTACATCAAATCGATGACGGTTACCGCGATGAAATAGCCAATGAGATTGACGATTGCGAGCGGAAGTAAAATTTTCCAACCAATGTGCATTACTTGGTCGTAGCGGAAACGCGGGAGCGTCCAGCGAATCCAAACAATCAAGAACATCAAGCAGAATGTTTTGAAGAGCAAGCAGAAAATGCCGAGCAAGGTTCCCCAAATGCCATCGATTTGTGGCAAGAATGGCAAAATGTGCCAACCGCCGAGGAAGAAAAGCGTGAAAATAATCGAGCCCAAAATAATATGCAAATATTCGCCCACGAAGAACAAGCCGAATTTGAAAGTTCCGTATTCGGTGTGAAAACCGCCGACGGTGTCAGTTTCTGATTCGGGAACGTCAAACGGCAAGCGACCCATTTCGGCAAGCATCGCCGTGAAATAAATGAGCGCAGAAATTGGCGCGATGATAATGTTCCACCAATTACTTTGTTCTTGCACGATTGAGAAAAATGAAAGTGGGTTGCATTCTGTATTTGCAGCCGTGAGCAAAACAATTGGCAAAAGCGACATCACGATTGACAATTCGTAAGAAATCACTTGCGCGCCCACACGCATCGACGCGAGGAACGGATATTTTGAATTTGATGACCAACCCGCCAAAATCGTGCCATACGCGCCGAGCGAGCTCACCGCAACGACAAACACAAAACCGGGATTCATATTGCAAAGCATCAACGCGGTTTCTTTGCCTGTTTCGGGATCGACATACGAACCGAATGGCATCATCACCAAGGTAATCAACGCAGGAGCCAACGCGAAGCAAGGCGCCAAGTGATAAAGCCATTTGGTAACGTGGCCAGGAATTGGCTCTTCGCGCAAAAACAATTTACCGCCGTCTGCCAATGGTTGAATAATGCCCCAATAAGTCAAAAGACGTCCCAAAACAGGAATGTACATCAGCCACGGGAACGTTGTGCGACAGGGTCCAACACGTCCTTGACACCACGCAGCCACTTTGCGTTCGAGCAACACGGTGTACAAGCAACCGCCCATCGTTGCCAAAACGATACAAACGGCGATGATTGCTTTCAAAACGCCCGTTGTAATCGCGACCGTTTCGGGATCGGTTGGCAATTGCCAAGACCAGCCCCAGCTATTAAATAATTCAATCAAAGCTAAACTAAACTCGTTCATTGTGAATTAAAAATAAAAATTATTTCTTGTAGTGCAACGATCCTGTTTCTGGGAACGCGATATTTGCGAACGCTGCGGGAGCGTCGGCAAGCTCGATGCCTTCGTCAGGAATTTTGTTAAAATCAACGTTCCCGCAAACTTTGCATTCTGTGCTAATTGCTTTACGCACAACATCGAGAGAAGCATCAAATTTTACATTAAAACGATTTGTGAGCGCACTGATAATTTCGAGTTCGTTTGTCGTTCCCGCGAGACCTGGAATTGCTGCGTCAAAGCGTTGAACGCGGAAGTTTTGGTTAATAAACGTTCCCGCCTTTTCAAAAACCGTGCGTCCTGCAAAAACGACTTTTGCGCTTTCGCTGGTAGGTGTTTGGTGTGTACCGATGTAAATAACTTGCACGGCTTTCAATTGCGCTTCGGTCAAGCCGATTGAGAGCAAATCTTCGCCAAAACAAATCACGGTTTTTACCGTTCCCGCGTCAATCGCTTTGCCAAGTTCTGCAATATTTGAAGATGCGAAATCTTTGACTAATTCTGTTGCTAATGCGCCACGACGGTTTGGCGAGCGGTCTTCCGAAATGAGCATGCCGTCGTTTTCTTCTAAAATTTGCGACAAATAAACTTTTGCTTGAGTCGCGTCTGCCAATTTTTTAGTGGCAAAATGTTCTTCAAGCGATTGTTTGCCCGAAGCGACGATTGCGACCGCGCCTTCTGTAATCAAAGCCACGGCAGCGTCAACGGCTTCTTCAAATGCAACTTTTGTTTTTGCGCGAAGATTTGCCAACAAGCGATTTTCAGCTTCGACAGTTTTGTAAATCATACGTCCGCTGTCGGTCATCCACATATCGTTCACGGCATCATTGCGGCGCGGTGTGATACGGTAAATTTTTCCTTCGCGCGACCAAACAGTCGTGTTCACGCCAACGCTCGATTCCGTGCAAATACTTTTTGTTTGTTTGAGAAACCAAACGCGCATTTTAAAACGAAAATCTTTGCTCGTCATTGCGCCAACAGGGCAAATATCGACCACGTTCATCGAATAGTTCCCGTCAAGTTCTTGTCCTGGGAAACAATCAATTTGCGTCAATGAACCACGTTGCACAGCGCCCAAAACGGGCTTTTTCAAAACTTCGCGGCAAAAACGCACGCAGCGACGGCAAAGCACGCAACGCTCGTTGTTGAGCGAAACACGCGGACCAATACTTTTTGCGCGTGGTTTTACATTTTTAACATCGCGGTAACGCGAAACGCCACGACCATATTCTGCAGAAAACGCTTGCAAAGTACACTCGCCTGCTTGGTCGCAAATTGGACAATCCAACGGGTGATTCGCCAACAAAAATTCTGTAACGCCTTCGCGGCTGACTTGCACCATTGGCGATTTTGTTTTCACGTGCAAATTGGGCGAAACCGTTGTGCCGCAAGCGATTGCGGGCTTAGGCATCCAGCCAATTTTTGGCGAGCCATCTTCGTTCAAAACGGGAGCGCCAGTTGCGCGGTCGCGCATCGGCATACCAATTTCAACCAAGCACATACGGCACGTTCCCGCAAGTGGCAATTTGGGATGATAGCAATAATGCGGAATCTCAATGCCCACGCTTTTGGCGGCTTCGACCACATTTTGTTTGGCGGCAACTTGATAAACTTTGCCGTCAATGTTAATAGAAACTAAATCTGGTTGCGTCGAACAGTCTGACATATCAAAAAAGTTTTTATATTAGTATTAAGTCTAAACTCTTTCGCGATACTGCGCAATAATTCAATTTGGCGTTCCCGCGAAATTTTGTCAAAAGCGTTCCCGAAAAATCGCTTAAAATTTTGAAATTGTCGGACATTGAATTCCCGCTATTTTGTCCATAATATAACGCGAAGCATAAAGAAAACGTTCCTTTGGCTCGAGCGATTTATTGGCTGCGGGATCGTATTCTTCGGCAAAAATAGGTTTTTCAAAAACTACTTGCAGCGAGCCGCGATTAAGCAAATACGAACCTTTGGGCATAATGTCGTGTGCGCCAAAAACGCGCACGGGAACGACGGGAACGCGCGTTTTACACGCGATCAACCCCGCTCCGCCTTTCGCTGGAAGCAAATTACCGTCTTTCGAACGCGTGCCTTCGGGGAACAACAAAATCGAACCGTTCGACTTTAAAACTTTAAACATTTTTTTAAATGCCGCAACATCGTTCCCGCTCTTACTCACGGGAATCACATTACAATGCGGCAAAATAACTTTTAAAATAGGATTATCCGATAGCGAGCCGCGCGCCAAAAAATACATTTCTTTACTAATGCAACTGCCAATCAACGGCGGGTCCATAAAACTTTGGTGATTTGCCGCAAAAAGGCAACCGCCCGTCAATGGAATATTTTCCGTTCCCGCGACCTCTAATTGTCCATACGAACACATAAACGCGCGCGCAAAATAGTAAATTAACGAGTAAAAGATTTTAGGATTATAATTGTCTCTCATTTTTTTTAATTACAATTTTTTTGGGTTTTATCTTTAGCGTTCCCGCGAATTATCCGTGTTGCCAACTACTAATCAGCGACAAGATTTGCGGGAGCAATTGTTTTTTGCGGGAAAGCACGCCTGGGAGCGCGTAAATATTTTCCTCAACGCGTTCATAAGGCAACGAGCGAATAAAATCGGAACGTCCACAAATCAACAAATGCGACAATTCGCGCACGGCATCGGTTACAAGCAAGCCGAAGAAAGATAATTTTTCCAAATCGACGTGCATTTGCATTTCTTTGAGAATTTCTTCGCGACGATTGTGAAGCAATTCCAAATGCGCCTCTTCCACCTGCGCCAATGCGAATTTAATATCGCCACTAAAATAATCTTTACGGTCGCCAGAAATAACTTCGGAAGCGGATTTTTTGGTCAATGCCGAACCGACTGCCAAAATTTCGCTCATCAAATCAATTGCTTTTACGCCCGATTTTTCTTCGAGCCAAGCGCAAATTTTGCGATCGACTTCCGAAGTCGTTGGCGATTTTAAATTTAATGTATCCGAAACCAATCCGCACAACAAAATGCCTGCCATTTTAGGCGTCAATTTGATATTTGAATTTTTATACATGCGTGCGACGATGGTGCAAGTTGAGCCGACAATATCGCCCGTAAAACGCAATGGCGCTTCTGTGCTAAACATTGAAATGCGGTGATGATCAACCACTTCAACAATCGGCAATTCTTCAACGCCTGCCAAAAATTGCGTCGGCTCGTTGTGATCTACCAAAATCATTTTAAATGGCGGCTCTTCCATAATTTGCGATTTATAAACAACGCCTTCCAACATTCCGTTAGACGCGACAACAGGCCACAAATTTGCGGTTGAGCGCATCATTTGTTTACGAAAATCTTTAACGCGATCGTTCGGTTCAAACACCATACTTTTGGGCATTTCCAAATCTGCACATTCAACAGGCATCGAAAACTTTAATTGACGAATCACCGATGCAGAATCTAACGCCGTTGCAATCACCGAAATGCCACGCTCATTTGCCGTTTTCAAAATATCGGGTTCGGGCGGCACATTGCCGGTAATAATCAACAAACGCGTGCGGCATTCGAGCGCGGCGCGTTGATTGTGTGGATTATCGCCCGTAATCACAATTAAATTGTCGCGGTCGTCGGGCAAATGTTTCGCCAAACTTGACGCGCGCATCGACGCGACATAAACCTCAAATGGCTGACGCGTCATCGCGTTAAAAAGCACGTAAGGTTTAGCTTTGAGCACCTTGCAAATCAATTCGAGCGACGTGTAAATATTACGACTGCCAAAGGCAAAATCGTCATGCGAATCGCTGCCCAAATTTAACAAACTTTTCAACAACGAAACCGCATCAAACATTCCCAAATATTTGCCATAGCCATCAATAATCGGCAATGAAAATACTTGGCGGGAACGCAATGCTTTAAGCGCCGAATAAATCGTTGAACCTTTGTTAATCGTCGGCGCCGGCTGCATCAAATCTTGCATGCGAATAAAAAGATCGTGGTGTTCCCGCGGCGGTTTTACAGCAAAACGACTAAACAAATATTGTCCACGATCGGACAAAACCCCAGGGCAAATCGCCTCGTATTCAACATATTCTCCCGCGCCATCTGCTTGAGCTTGTCTCAACGCCGCCAAGGCATACGCGCTCGCCAAACTATCCAAATCTGGATTGCGATGACCAGTAACAAAAATTTTCGTAGGATGCATATTTTTTTTAACAAGGTTTAAGGTTCTGGAAAAATTTTTTCAAAAGTATCAAATGCTTTGTCCGACAACACCGCACGCAATGTTTCAAACTCGACATCAAACAAATGAAATTCTTGCTTGGCATTTTTTGCCACAATCGTCAAACGCCAACCGCCATTCAAACGCAAAATTTTAATTGTGCGGGAACGCGATTTTGCGCGTGGGTTAATCACGCCACACGAAACGCGCGCGACAGCATTGAGTCGCTCAATCAAAGGGCGAGCCACATCGATAATCGTCGTGTGCGTTCCCGCGCGCATCGTTTACGCAATCTCCCACTTGTATGGATGTTTCGCGAGTACTTCGCAACCATCGGCGGTAACGACGCAACTATCTTCAATGCGACAACCGCCAATTTCAGGATAGTAAAGTCCGGGCTCAATCGTAACAATCATATTTTCTTTTAACGCGGTTTTTTGAATGGCACGCCCGCCGAGATTTGGCGCTTCGTGAACGTCGAGTCCAACACCGTGACCAAGTCCATGGAAAAATCCGCGTGGTGCGCCCTTGCCCGTTTCGGTTTTGTAGCCTTGTTCTTCAAAAAATTTAACGGTCGCCACGTGAACGTCGTAACAAATAACGCCGGCTTTGACCATTGCCATCGCGTTATCGTGTGCTTTTTTGACAGTTGCAACAAGCTTTTTTTGTTCGGGCGAAGCTTTGCCTTTCAAATAAGTGCGCGTCATGTCGCCCCAATAACCTGTCGCTGTAATGCGTGGAAAAATATCGCAAACAATCAATTCGTTCGCTTTAATGGGGCCGAAGCCTGGACAATGGCAATCGGTTCCTTGCACGCCCGCGGCAGCGATCACGCCTTCAATATTGATTCCGCCAAAATCGAGACATGCTTTTTCAATTTCTAAACGCAAACGTTCCGAAGTCAAAACGCGTCCTTGATAAACCACGTATCCCGCGCGATTGATCGTTGATTCTTTCAAAACGCGCTCAACGGCACGAAAACCTGCGCACGATGCGCGATTGCCTTGACGCAAAAATTCAATTTCTTCTGCGGTTTTAATTGCTCGATTAGGAAAAAATGGCGAGCCACCGACGACAACATCCAAGCCCAATTTTAACAATTTATCATAAACTGCCGCAGGGAAATCTGGCGGCACCATAAACGCGTTCCCGCCATAGCGTTTAATCAATGCCACCGCCAAATCTGCGGGACCGGCATCGGGAACGTCTTTGCGCAACTTTGCCATCTCTGCGCCAAAATCAACCACAATATCAAAACGCGATTCCTTTTTAAAACGCTCCATTTCAAGCACCGTAATTGCGGCAATGCGTTTTTTGCCAACCGTAAAAGCGAGCAGCGGGTCGCCGCAAGCAAAATGGGTAAACCAACGCATATCCGCGTTAAAATAAGGTGCCGCATAAAGCAACACATCACGTTTTTTTTGATTTTTTTTGAGAGCCATAATCAATTAATTTTCGATAATATCTTCAAATGTTGCGGGAACGTATTTTGCGAGCGCCTCGGGCGACAATTCCACTTGAAAGCCGCGTCTTCCCGCGCTAATCACAACGGTTTCAAAAAGTTGCGCCGTATCATTAATAACGGTCGGGAACTTTTTTTTCATACCAATCGGCGAGCAACCGCCGTGAATGTAGCCCGTCAGCCCGAGCAAATCTTTTTGTTTTAACATCTCAATACTTTTTTCGCCCACGGCGCGTGCGGCTTTTTTGAGATTGAGTGTTTGATTGACGGGAACGCAAAAAACATAATAACTGCGCGGTGTTGCTCCCGTCGTTACCAAGGTTTTAAAAACGTGGTCAGGATCTTGATTCAATGCCGCTGCGACTGCGTTCCCGTCGGTCAAATCGGGATCATACTCGTGCGCCACAAAATCAATCTTTGCAGCGGCGAGCAAGCGCATGACATTGGTTTTTTCCATCAAAAATTTATCCTTTCAACGATTCGATAAATGCTTGAATTTCAGCTTCGGTGTCGATAATTGACGAATAGCCAAAATCGCGTTCCGCCGCCGCGCTCGAAAATGTATGCGTGCAAGCCAAATGTTTTGCTACAAAACGCGTAATTGGCGGATGCCCCTCGATGCTGAAAATGCGCCAAAATGTTTCAAGAAATTTCGCCGCCCAGCATGCGCTGCGCAACGATTGTGCGTTTTCGCGTTTTAATTCAGCCATGCCCAACGCTTTCAAAATGCGATTCAACCATTGCCACATATTCACCCAATCTTGATCGGTGATAAAATACGCGTTCCCGCAAACTTTATCGTTCCCGCTATCAAGCGCATCTGCCACTTGCATGTGCGCGTGCACCACGTTTGCGATGTGCGTCAGCGAAACAATATTGTGTCCTTCGCCAATCATACGCAACTTGCCCTCACTCACACTTTTCAAAAGGGTTGGCAACAAATGCGGATCGCCTTGCCCCCAAATCAAATGCGGACGCAACGCCACCGTCTTAAATTTAGCACAATTAGCCGCGAGCACCGCTTGTTCGGCTTTTGCTTTTGTAAACGCGTAATAACTTTCTTTCCAAACTTTTGTGTAAGGCAACGATTCGTTCCCGTTAATAATATTTTCGCCCGTGTAAACCACGCTCGGCGAAGAAGTGTAAATAAAATTTTTCACTCCCGCAGATTTTGCCGCAGCCAACACATTGTCCGTGCCATAAATATTCGTTGCGCGATATTCTTGCCAGTGGCCCCAAATATCAGATTTTGCCGCCGTGTGAAAAACAATATCCGCTCCCGCCATCGCGCTTTCAAGCAACGGCAACGAATCACGATTTGCAATATCTACCAAAACAAATTTTACGCCATCAGCAATTAAACCTGGATCCGAATGGCGCGCAATCGCCGTAACTTGCCAGCCACGCTTAATCGCCGCAATCGCCAAGGTCGAACCCAAAAAACCCGAACCACCCGTAATTACTACTTTTTTAATCATAAATTAATCTTTCTTTTTTGATTTTTCTTCTTTAATCGTGTTACGTTTCAAAATTTTCAATTTCGCCGCATTTTTAAGACGATCCCGCGCTTCCATGCGATCCACAAACACAATGCCTTGACAATGATCGTTCTCGTGCTGACAACAACGCGCCAACATCCCCGTCGCCACCAAAACATGCGGCGTTCCCGCAACATCTTGATAACTCACGCGCACATTTTCACAACGCACCACCTCACCACGAATTCCAGGAAACGACAAACAACCCTCGCGGCAAACCCATTCGTCATCATCAAGCAACTCAATCTTCGCATTCGCAAACGCCATCGGCATCGCCAATTTCGCGGGAACGGCCTTGCCGTCAATCTCAAGCTTAAAATCTTGCTCGCCGTCTTCACCTGGCTGCAAATCAATCACAAAAAATTGCATCGACAACCCAACTTGCTGAGCCGCCAAACCAATGCCGTCCGCCTCGTGCATCGTCTCAACCATATCATCAACCAAGCGTTGCAATTTGTCGCCAAACTCAACAACCGGCTCACCTTTCTTGCGCAAAATCTGCGCACCATACGGGACAATTGGAAGTATCATAACTTATCTATTATAATGCGTTCCCGCAACGCGCGCGAGAAGCATTTTCACAGGAGCGCGGAAATGCTAGAACGAGAACGCGGGAACGGGAACGCTGAAAAACCTTAGGTTTAGTAGAAACAAATAGGCACTTGCTTGTGCCGAAGGCACTAAAATTGCTTGCGATGGATAACCCCCACAAAAGCGAGCGAATTTTATTTCAGTTATTTTCAAACTCGGTCATCATCATTGTCATCGTCATAGTCGCGCGAATGCGCGTCTCGCGTGTAGGGGTAAAACAAAACAACCTTTGTCGCAACTAACGTCGCTCGCTAACGCTCGCGTCCCCGCGACAAAAAAACGCGTTCCCGCGAAATTGTTTTCACGGGAACGCCTTTTGATTTAATTGATTTTTTATTTTACCACAGGTGCAACTGGTTCTTCGTGCGGATAGATTTTTTCGAGTTCCGCCGAAATTGCCGCGGTGATATCGAGTTCGTCTTTGTAATAAACCACGACGCGCGAGGTGATGTCGAGCACTGCGTCAAAATCGTTATCTTTCGCGTATTTTTCGACAACGGGAGCGATTTCTTTCAAGATTTCGTTCAACGAAGCTTGTTTTTTTTGCTCGATCGAAGCGCGCACTTCTTGGAGTGATTTCAAAAATTCGTCGCGTTTTGCGAGCAATGCGCGCGATTTTTCTTCGGCTTCTTTGCGAATATCGGCTTTTGCCTTTTCAGATTTCGTCGGATCGTCGAGCTGAGCAACGAGCGCGCGGAGTGCTTCTTGTTCTTTGGCTAATTCAGCGTTCGCGTCTTTTTCCTGCGCGGCGAGCAATTCTGCGTCAACTTTAAGCGCTGCGAGCGCGGGTTCGGTTTTGGAAAAATTCTTAATCACCAAATCCATGTTGATAATGCGCACGCCGTTGCCTGCGAATGCGGCTGTTGCGGTCAATGCGAGGGTTGCAATAAGAGTAAATAATTTTTTCATAGCGAAATTTATGATAAACAATGCGGTCCCGCGGGTCAATTTTATTATTTCTTTTCGAGCATCGTAATCGCAAATTTAATTTGCAATGCCACGCCGCGTTCGGTTTTTACCATTCCCGACATGTGAAAAAATCCAGACAATTGATCGCCTTCGCTCACCTCGATCGTGATTTCGTCACCAGGAAAAACCATCGATTTAAACTTTGCATTTTCCACGCGGCACAAAACCGGCGTGCGGTTTTCAAAACCCGCCGTTCCCGCCGCTTGCGCCTTTTTCACGAGATAAACAGAAGCCGTCTGAAAAACACTCTCGCAAAGCAAAACGCCCGGAGTCAGCGGCGCGTTTGGATAATGCCCGCGGTAAAAATCCTCGTTCCCGTCAAATTTGCGGGAACAGACGATGCCGTTTTCTTTCATCGCAATCACCTTATCGACAAACAAAAACGGCGGACGGTGCGGAATACAATCTAAAATTTCTTGATCTGCCATAAAATTATTATAAATGATTTGCGCGGGAACGGGAATTTTTTTATTGCCAAAATTTCTCGCGCGGGAACAAAAAAATCGCGGGAACAAAAAGCGTTCCCGCGAAATTCTTTTGCGATTTCAAAATTAGAAGCGAATACCGCCACCAAACTGAATCACTGGATAAACATACATGTCGTCCAAGAAACCCGCGACTTTTTCAATCGCATCGCGAATGTTTCCATCCATGCGTTGCAAAGCAGCTGCGGTTGCTCCATCTGTCGCCATATTAAAATCAGGTGTCGGCGTTGCGCCATCTTTACCATTACCCGTGGCGATTACCACGCCTCCACGAGAAATCTGATATTCTCCGTCTTCTCCATAAGACGATTCGCCCACATAAAGCAAGCCCATATCGAACGTAAAGAACAGCGTGCGGTCTTTGCCACCGTCACTCGACCAGCCAAATCCAACGTAGGGCTGAATTTCATTTTCCCATTCGCCAACCATGTGATAATTGGATTCAACACGATAAGTCGAACCTGTCGGCGTATTCGGACCGAGCGGTGGAGGAAGTGTTGTTTGAACAGAACTTGTTGTCGCGTCGTACTTACCTTTAATTGAAATTTTCGGATTCGAATACATAACACCCATGGTTATGTGGAACTGCGAACCTCTTGGGTGCCAGTCAACGAGCAAGCCCGCGTTGTTTTTATTTTCCCAGCCGACGTTGATTTTCGCGTCCTTCAAATGCATATTTCCCGACATCGAGCCCGTGCCGTAGTGAGCGCGGATTTTCCAATGCTTGTTAATTTCGTAGCCGACATCAAGACCAATACCGAGCGTTCCCACATTCGGCGCTACCGTCACGCCCCAAGATTCGCCCCAGCCCCAATTCGACACGTCGTAAGGGCGTTCGTATTCGTTAAAAAGCACGTGAGCCGTGCGGAGCTGTTCTCTAACATAAGCCGTTTTCGTTTTGTCTGCCAAAATGTAATCGATGATTTCCGCATTTTGCGGACCGAAAACGCGTTCCATCGCCGAGCGTTTTTGCGCCGCGGTTTTGGGAACGGTGTTAATCGCGATGGCGATCCGTTCGAACTGCTCTTCTGGTGGCAGGTGTTCGAGGTCTTCGAGATTAAGCTCGTCGATAATCGCGTCCTCGTTATCGATTGTCATTTTCATTTGCCGCGCCGCCTGCACGAAAAGCGGGATCACCTTTGTGGGATCTTCACGCAAATCTGCGCGCGCTTTTTCCTGCGCGGTCATTGGCGCGGGAGCAACCGTTTGTTGTTCTTGGGCGAACGCAGTAAGCATTGCCGAAGAAGCGATTAACAATGTAGCTGTGATTTTCGTGTTCATAACTTTCTTTTTTAAGTTTAATAAACCAATTAAACCGAAAATAGAATAAAACTGTCAAATGCTTTTATTTGACAAAATGTCAATCACGCTGTTATTTTAGCGAGCATTTCTGCGGCGTTTTCGTTGAGACACGGCAATAATTTTACGGGCGTTCCCGCGACCAAATCGCCAAGCTCGACAACCGTTTCAATGCAATCGCAAATAAAACCAGCGGGCAACAAAACCGTTCCCGCGGGAGCGCTCGCGACTAACGATTTTGTCGCGGGAACGAGCCATTTTTTGGGTCCAAATTTTGATTGAAACCCAACGCGCACTGCCGTTTGTGGCAATCCAGCCGCAATCGCAAAAAGCGTCGCCGTTTCATAACAATCGCGTTCGTAACGGCTCGCCTCGGGAACGCTCGCGGGAACGCTATGAAAACTCAAAACCACAACGCGCGGCGCGGGAACGTGTTTTTTAAAATGTTTTACCAACGCCTCAATAAACGCAGGATGACTGCCAAATGGCGCAATCACATTTTTTCGCGCTCCCGCCAGCGCACCAAAACTCGATTCCGCAAAATGAGGAAACAAAGGGATGAAAAGTGGAGAGCGGAGAGTGGAGAGTGGGGAGTTTTTTGTTTTTGAATTTTGGTGAATTTGCGTTCCTGCGAGAGTTTCAAAATCGACTTCGCAATTGGGCAAGCGTTCCCGCAACGCTTTGACGAGTGCACGCGTTTTAGAAATTTGCAACGAACAATTTTCTTGTTCGCACCAAACGCGACGATAACGCTTTGCCGAGCTCCAACTATAAAATGGCACAATCACGCAATTAACCAACAGCCAACGCGCAATCGCGGGAACGCGCAAAACGTGCGGATTGCCCAAAAAACAGCGCAAAAATTTGGCGACCGCCCAAACGCTTTTGCCTTCTGGCGAGCCCAATGTGAGCAGCGTAATGCGCATCGCAATTAGCGAATATGAATCACGCATTCATAAATTGCCGGTCCCAAAATATCGAGCGCCGACAAAATGCCTTCGGCCGTTCCCGGCAGATTGACGATGAGCGCGTGCGAACGAATTCCAGCCGTCGTGCGCAAAAGCAACGCTGTTTTTGTCGTTTCGTAATATTTCATTCGCAAAATTTCGCCAAAACCCGGCAATTCTTTTTCAATGACAAGGCGTGTTGCTTCTGGCGTAACATCGCGACGCACGGGACCAACGCCGCCCGCGGTAAGCACGAGCGCGCACTGCTCATCATCAACGAGCGAGCGAATTGCATCGGCAATACGATTGCGGTCGTGTATCACTTGGCGCGAAACAAAAATTGCAGAATCGCCTAAAAGCTCAATCAATTTTTCTTCAATAATCGGGTCGTCCAAACTCGCGTGAGGAAATTCAGAATTCGTAATTGTTAAACGTCCTATTTTAAACATAATTTTTAAGATGAATTTTTAGTTTTTTGCAGCGCGGCGCAAAAGAATAAAGCCCGCGATTTGGAAAAGTACATTTGGCAACCACACCAAAATATCAGGTCGCCACGCTGGATTTTCAATCCATGAAACAAACGTCGTCAGCAAATAAAATGTTAACGCCAACGCCAACGCGATGCCAATATTCACAAACGTTTCAGAACGCGAAATGCGAATACTCAGCGGGATCGCCAACAACGCCAACGAAAAACACGCCACCGCACTCGTCAAATAATTTTGAATTTGCAATTGAATCGCGATTTGTTCTTTGCGCACCTCTTCGGCGGGAGCGGTTTTGTAATCAAGCTTCCAGCCCGTTTTGCGCAATTCCATCAACTCGGGCAATGTGTACCAACGCAATTTTCGACGCGGTCCCGAAACAATATCTTGCGACAAAATTTTGCCCAACGAAATTTTAATCGGCGCTTCTTGCACGCTCGAATAACGAAATTGCGTTCCCGCCACTTTGCCAGGATTATCGCGATCGCGCTCTTCCACCACAGCGTCTTTCAAAATAATTGCGAGCGCGTCTTCTTCGCCTTCGTGCGTCGCTTCAACATAACGAATCGTCGCTTCTGACGCGTGAGTCGTGCGCGCGGGAACGCCATTTTTTAATTCCCAAATCCAAAAATTTTTCAAAGTATCACCTTCGCGCGCATCCGCATAAATCGTGAAACCCGGAAAATCATCAAAAATTTCGCGCGGGATAATCAAATTTGTTGGGCTTTCTCGGAACGTTTTTTTCAACATTTGTTTATATTGATTGGTCGCTTGTGGCGCCCAAAAACAATTAATGTACGCGCTAAACGCCACGCCGACAAGCACCACCAAAAACACGGGCGAAACAATGCGCCAAAGATTGAGCCCCGCGGCTTTCATCGCCAAAATCTCGTTCGTTGACGACATTTTACCAAGCACCAAAAGCACACCCGTCAACATACCCAGCGGCATCGCGTAGGGAACAACGCTCATCGAAATCAAAAAACAAATTTCCACAAGCATCGACAGTGAAATGCGCCCATTCGTCAATTCTCCCAAAACCTGACGAAAAACATTGCCCGTCACCAAAACAAAAATAAACAACAACAACGAGCCAGCGACCGCCGTCGCCAACTGAAAAAACATATGCCGTTGCAAAATTTTCACTTTTTCAATTATAACTTTGAACGCGCGTTCCCGCGAGAATTAAAAGCCAAAAAAAGCGCGCGCGTTTTTTGTCGTAAGCGCGTCAATTGCTTCGACGGGAACGCCAAACAAATCGGCGACAAATGCTGCCGTTTGCACGATGTAAGCGGGCTCGCAACGTTTGCCGCGCAATTTGCAGGGCGCGAGATAAGGCGCGTCGGTTTCGAGCATCAATTTTTCTAAACCTTGCGCCAGAGCGGAATCGCGCACGTTTTGGGCGTTTTTGTAAGTAATCGTTCCCGTAAATGAGGCGCGCCCGCCCCGCGCGTTCAAAATTTTTATGCGTTCGGGCGTTTCCGAAAAACAGTGAAAAACAACTTTTTGCCAATCAACGCCGCTTTCGTCGATCATTTTAACACTTTCGTCAAACGCTTCGCGGGCGTGAACGATGACGGGAAGATTTAATTTTTTTGCAATTTGCAACTGAAGCGCGAACGCTTCCCGCTGGCGGGAACGCAAATTTTCGTCGGGCGAATAATGGTTGTCGAGCCCGATTTCGCCGACAGCGACCGCAGCATCCGCAAAATCTTCCAAGCGGAAAATCTGTTCCCGCCAATCGTCTTCGTTGCAATGTTCCGGATGCAGCCCGACAGCGTAAAAAAGCGTTCCCGCGAATTTTTTCGCGAGTTCGCGGTAGAGCGCCCAATCGTCAAGCCGCGTTCCCGCGAGCAACATTTTTTCGACTCCCGCCGCCTTTGCGCGCGCAACGACAGCTTCGGGTTCGCCCGCTTCCGCAAACGTATCGAGATGGCAATGCGTGTCGATCATTTTATTCGTATTTGCGTTTGACGAACGGATTGAGCCCGCTTTTGACCCGACTTTCAGGACAAACCAAATCGACCGCCGCACCGTTGATGAACGCCGCTTTTTTGTGCCAAAGCGCGGGATCGTCGCTAACGAGCCATTCGCCCAATTGCCAAATGTAAGTCAGTTCGTTGCGGAGTTTTTTAGCTTGAATTCTAAAATGAACGATGCCGAGTTCTGCCAGCGCGCGCACTTCGTCGCGCGTGAG
Source organism: uncultured Opitutales bacterium (assembly GCA_934675585.1). GTDB lineage: Bacteria > Verrucomicrobiota > Verrucomicrobiia > Opitutales > UBA953 > Spyradosoma. The sequence continues at coordinate 16,332 of CAKUQY010000008.1, forward strand.
AACCGCCGCGCCTTCACCGAGCGTTTTCGGGCCGTCGGGCGTGACATCATCGCAATGCGCCTGCGCGAGAATCGATTTCAAATTTTTCAAACGCTCGCCATCGTAAGGGAATTTGCGTTTTTCAGCGAGCGCGCGCAAATGTTCGACGCGTAGCGGACAGCCGCGCAGGCAAGTGTCGTTGACAGAAACTTCGAGCCGTTCGGCGGGAACGCCCTCCTTGTTGATAAGTTTTTTCAAAAACGGCGCGTCCGTCGCGTCGAGCGGATGCACAATCACGCGTTCAAATTTTTCGAGCGCCTTTTTGTAATAATCAACGTTCCCGCGAGCGTTTTGCACGACCGCCCTGTTCTCGCCGGCAATCAATTTCAGCTGCGGGAATTTGGCGCGAATGTAGTCCGCCAACGCGTCGCTCGCCACGCAGACGAAAGCGTTCCCGCCAGGCATCGTCGTCATCACAGACAAAAAAATGTTCCCAACACTGTCGGCACAATCTTCCTCCGTCAAAAACGGATTATCAAAATCGAACTGAAAAGCAACGCGGTGGCTCAAATGCTCTTTGATCGTGTTGACAATCGGCAACGGCGCACTCAACGGACGCGACGCAAACCAGTCGAGCGTCCACAAACAAACAGGCGCTCCCGAAATGCAGTTCACGTGCATCGATTTCACAAAACTGTTGGCGTAGCGCACAAAATGCTTCAGCGCGTTGTCGTAAAGAAAAGCCCCGCCGAGTGTCCACGACGCGTTCGGCGCAAAAGTCGATTTGCCGATGAATTCAAGCGATTTTTCGGGTGACTGCGTTCCCGCGGCGACATTGCACGAGCCAGGCTGGGGAACGGACTGTGTTTTGAAAAGCGTTCCCGCCGCTTCGGGAACAACAAAAGAATTTTCGTTCATAAGGCTGGTTCGAGTGTTGAAAGTGATTCGAGGAATTGCAATTTGATGCGCTGCATTATGTTTTCGTTAGGCGCGTCATCCCGCAACGTGAGGCGCAACAGGTCAAAAATCGTCACGCCAGCATTGACCGAGCCGCGTCCCTGCAATTTGAATTTGCGGAAGCCCATATCGTAAAGTTTTTTGATTTCGCCGATCGAGCACGCGGCGGTTCCGTGCTCGGGGTGATTGAGCAAATGGGCCATGTCGGAACAGCCATTGTTCGCGAAGAGTTTTTCAAACTTTTCGTCAACATGCCCAAAATAATTGAGCGCCAGATTCGACAGCGTTTTGTAGTGTAGCGGACGAATTTTGCAGCCGCGAACGCAATATTCGTTGATCAAAATTTCGTAACGAGATTTGTCTTCGAGTTTTTCGAGCAAATCGTAATTCCAAGCATCGTCGGGATGAATCATCACTTTGTCGTAACGCTCGGCAAGACGCTTGTAATAATCGGCGTTCCCGCGACCGTTTTCGACCGTGACTTTGATGATCGACGAAACGTTTTTGAGCCCAGGATAATTTTTCCGAATGTGTTCGTAAAGCGCGTCGGACGCCGTGATAACCGCGTTTTTGCCGCTCGGATTATTGCGTTCCGTAAATTTCAAAAGCGTGTTGCAGGTCGTGTCTTTGAGCGCGTCGCCCTGAATAAATTGGTTTGAAAAAGTCAAATCGATGGGAATCCCGCGCTTGGCGTAGGCGAGCCCCGCATCGCGAATTTGCTCGGCGGTGCAAATCAACCGTGGCAAAACGCGACCTGAATTCCACAGACACAACGGCGCGCCGTGAACCGTGTTGAGCAGACGCTCGCCGTAAACCTGATTGAAAAAATCAAAAAACAGCAGCAGTTCGCGATCGCTCGAAAAAGCGCCAGAAACATCCCATTCTGCTTCCGGCCAATTTGTATTACGAACAGACAAAGACATTTTGAAAAACAAATTGAATTGCAGATTAACACGAACAAAAAAGGCGTTCCCGCGAACCGGAAACGCCTTTCAAAAAATTACTTTCCGACTTCGCGTTTTAATTGGCGCGCGCCAATGTCATGACGAAAATGTTTGCCGTCAAATTGAATTTGCTCAACCACGTCATAAACTTTTTTTAGCGCTTCCGCGAGCGTTCCCGCGTGAGCCGTTACGCCCAAAACGCGCCCGCCCGAAGTTAAAACATCGCCCGCGTCATTACGTTTGGTGCCGCTGTGAATGACATCGACATCGTCCGGCAAATCCTCAGGAATCGTGATTAAATCGCCTTTGCGCGGAACTCCCGGATAACCCGCCGCCGTCAAAACAACAATAGCTGTGTAGCCGTCTTTAAATTCAACATTACTTGGGTCGAGCGTTCCCGTCGCGCAAGCATACATCAGCTCCACGGGATCGGTTTTCAATTGCGGCAAAAGCACTTGGCATTCGGGATCGCCAAAACGCACGTTGAATTCGACAACTTTCGGAGCGTCTTCGGTAATCATAATACCGATATAAAGCGTTCCCGAATAATGAATGCCCTCTGCCGCCAAGCCCGCAAGCGTCGGCTTTACAAGCGTTTCGACAATCGTCTGTTTCAGTTCGGGCGTAACGACATCCGCGGGAGCGTAAGCGCCCATGCCGCCTGTGTTGAGCCCGCAATCGCCGTCGTCGATGCGCTTGTGATCCTGCGAAGGCGAAAGCATCACAAATTTTTCGCCGTCAACCATCAGCATGATCGACGCTTCTTCGCCGTCCATAAATTCTTCAATCAAAATTTCCGACGACGCTTTGCCAAATTTTCCCTCGAGCATTTCCTCCGCCGCCTCGCAAGCTTCATCGCGATCTTGCGCGATAATCACGCCTTTTCCCGCAGCCAAACCGTCAGCTTTGAGCACAATCGGGAACTTCTTTTGACTTTTCAAAAATGCCACCGCCTCATCGACATTGGTAAAGCGTTTGCCAAATGCCGTCGGAATATTGTAGCGCATCAAAAAGTCTTTGGTAAACGTCTTACTCGCTTCCAAACGTGCCGCTGCTTTTGTTGGACCATACGCTGGAATGCCAACCGCTTTGAGCGCATCGACAACGCCCGCCGCCAGCGGAGCTTCGGGACCGACGATCACAAAATTGGCATCCAAACGTTGCGCCAAATGCACGACTTCCTGCACGTCATCCGCGCGCACTTGCGGAAAACAAATCGCCTCCTGCTCCATGCCACCGTTACCGGGCGCGACCGTCACGGCCTTGACGAGCGGACTTTCCTTGCACGCCTTCAAAATCGCATGCTCACGCCCGCCATTACCTAAAAGAAGAACTCGTAATTCTTTACTCATACTTTAATTGTTATTTTTTTATTCTAAACAATCGCGTTCCCGCGGGCAATTACAAACTGAAAACAGAAATTTTTGAATTAGATAAATTCGTAAAATTCGATGACCAAAATTCCGTTCCCGCAGGCAAGCGATTTTAAAAATTTTGCTCGCGGGAACGATTTTTTTTATAATTGAGGAATATGGCTAACAAAACAAATCTTGAAGCTTTGATTAAAACAATCGAAACGTTGCGCGCGCCCGGCGGCTGCCCGTGGGATCGCGAACAAACGCACGAATCGATTTGCAAATGCCTCATCGAAGAAACCGCCGAATTTATTGAAACGGTCGATTTGAAAGAGGACGCGCACATGTGCGAAGAGCTCGGCGACCTGCTTTTGCAGATCTTGATGCACGCGCAAATCGCCAAAGAGCGCGGCGCGTTCACGCTCGAAGACGTCGCGGGCTACATCAACGACAAAATGATTCGCCGCCACCCGCACGTTTTCGGGAACGTCCAAGCCGACACTTCCGAAGCCGTGCTCGTCAATTGGGACAAAATCAAAGCCACCGAAAAAAATCTTTCAACCAAAGCCAAAACGAGCGAAATTTTTAAAGATTTGCCCACAACGCTCAACAACATTTTAAAAGCTGACGCGACTTGGAAAGCGGTGGTGAAAAAAAATCTCGCGCCCGCTCCCGCCGTCGAACGCGAAAAAATTTCCACGCTCGCGGGAACGCTCGACAAAGACGACGCCGGTAAAAAACTTTTTGAAATTATCGCCGCCTGCCGCGAAGCAAAAATCGATCCCGACGAAGCTTTGCGCCATTTCACGAAACAAGTGATCGACACTTGCGAGCAAAATTTTAAGGCATAATTCGCGTTCCCGCCAAACGCGCAAAAAAAAACGTTCCCGCGAATCAACTTCACGGGAACGCTTTTTTATTTTTGCGTTTTTAATAAACGTCTTTTTGATAACGACCAGCGGTTTTGAGCGCTTTCAGGTAATCTGCCGCTCCCGCGTCGTCGAGCCCGCCCTGCGTTTTGAAGATTTCGAGCAACGCAGCTTCAACGTCCTTCGCCATGCGTTTAGCGTCGCCGCAAATGAAAAACGCGCCGTTTTCTTTGTCGAGCCACTGCCAGATTTCCGCGCCTGCTTCGCGAATTTTGTCCTGAACGTAAATTTTAAATTCCTGATCCCGCGACCACGCGCAAGAAAGTTTAGTCAACGAACCGTCCGCGAGCGCAGCTTTCCATTCGTCTTCGTAAAGAAAATCGGTTTTTTCGTGCTGGTCGCCAAAGAACAGCCAATTTTTGCCACTTGCTTTTTCTGCTTTGCGGTCTTGAACAAAACTGCGGAAAGGCGCAACGCCCGTTCCCGGCCCAACCATAATCATCGGCACGGTCGTGTCTGCGGGCGGACCAAAGTGCGAATTAGCGACGAACACCGGCAAACACGCTTCGCCGACTGGCGCGTATTCGCCAAGAAAAGTCGAGCAAACGCCGTCGCGGGAACGCCCGTTGGTTTCGTAACGCACAACCGCAACCGTCAAATGAACCTTGTTCGCGCCAACATATTTCGGCGACGACGAAATCGAATACAAACGCGGCGCTTGTTTGCGCAACTGCTCAACAAACACTTGCGGCGTTACTTGAATTGAATCAAATTCTTCGGCGATGTCGAGCACGTGGCGAGCGTCCACCCAAGCCGTTACCGCGAGCGGATCGGCATTTGAGAGAATTTCGTTCAGCGCGGCTCTTTGTTTGTCGCAAGACAAATTTTCGAGCGCAAACAACGCGAATTTTTTCGTGATTTTGCCGAGATTTAATTCGGTCGTCAATGCTTGGCGCAAGGTAATTGCTGCGGTTGCTTTTGGCAAAGTAACCATCGCGTTCCCGTCAAGCTTGTAAGCCACAAGCACCGCATCGACGAGCTTGTCTGTATTGCGCGGGAACACGCCGAGCGAATCGCCCGATTTGTAAACGAGCCCGCTGTTCCCGAGATCGATTTCGATGTGAACGGTTTCTTTCGTTTTGTTTTCTGGCGAATTCACGCGGCGGCGCAGCGCCAACGTTGCCATATAAGGATTTGTTTTACTGTAAAGTTCTGCCATAACACCAACCATTATAAAGTTTTAAAAGCCAAATTGCAAAAATTGCGTTCCCGTGATAATAAAAAAAAATTGACAAAAGACACATTCCCGTCATACAACATTTTTGCTTAAAACAAATTTGAGCAATTGTGAAAACACCATTCGCCAACTCGAAAATCGCATCAACAATCTCGAGCGCAAAATTGATGAGCTTTCGCGGCACCGATAATTGCTAAAAAATCCAGGTATCCGCCTGCGCATCGGAAGGCATTCGCCAGTCGCCGCGCGGGCTGAGCGAAACAGAAAAAACTTTCGGACCGTCAGGGCAAACGGAACGCTTGAACTGCTGCGCGAAAAAGCGTTTGAAAAACACGCGCAGCCATTTATCAATCGTCGCACCGTCGTAATCACCCGCGAACGCGTTGCGCGCCAAAAAGCGAATTTTGTTTGGCGAAAAACCGTTCCCGCAAAAATGATACAAAAAGAAATCGTGCAATTCGTAAGGTCCGACAAGATCTTCCGTTTTTTGCGCAATCTCGCCCTGCGCGTTCACAGGTTTTAATTCCGGCGAAATCGGCGTGTCGATAATGTCCGTCAAAATGCGCGCGATTTCGGGATCGCCGCGTTCTTTCGCGACCCAGGCGACAATGTGACGAATGAACGTTTTGGGAACGCCGATATTGACGTGATACATCGAAACGTGATCGCCGTTAAACGTGCACCAGCCGAGCGCGGCTTCGGACAAATCGCCTGTCCCGACAACAAAGCCGCCGTGTTTTCCCGCAACGTCCATCAGCACCTGCGTGCGTTCCCGCGCCTGAGAATTTTCGTAAGTAACGTCAAAAACGTTTTCGTCATGACCGATGTCGCCGAAATGTTGCGTGACGGCTGGAACGATCGAAATTTCCCGCGCGCTGATTCCCAAGCGCTTCATCAGCCCGAGCGCGTTCCCGCGCGTGCGTTCCGACGTTCCAAGCCCAGGCAGAGAAATGCCGATGATTTCTTTTGGGTCGCGTCCTAATTTTTCAAAAGCCGCTTTGGCGACGAGAATCGCGAGCGTCGAATCGAGCCCGCCCGAAATGCCGAGCACCACGCATTTTGCGCGCGTGTGTTCGATGCGGCGCGCAAGTCCCGCGACTTGGATTTCAAACGCTTCGCGACAATGCGCGTCGAAAATCTGCGCGTCGTGATCAATAAATGGCGTTTTTGAAATTTTGCCAAAAATTTCGGCGGGCATATCGTGCGTTCCCGCGAGAGAAAATTTTACACGGCGGAACGGTTTTTTGCTACTTTGATCGGTAGCGTTGCGGCGTGCATGCGCGAGTAATTCAACATCGATTTGCGCAAATGCAACGGCGCGATCGGTCGCAAATTTTCCCGTTCCCGCGAGCATCACATTATTTTGCGCGACAAAACATTCACCTGCGTAAACGATGTCGGTCGTGCTTTCGCCCCAGCCCGCTCCCGCGTAAATGTAGGCGCTGAGCGTGCGCGCGCTTTGCATGCGCACCAAATCGCGACGGTATTGAGTTTTACCGACAGTTTCATCGCTTGCCGACAAATTAAAAATCATTTGCGCTCCCGCTAACGCCAATTGTCCCGACGGCGGCTCGGCGACCCATAAATCTTCGCAAATCTCAACACCAAACGCAATCAAATCGTTGTTGGCATCTTCAAAAATTAAATCGTTCCCGCAAGGAATTTGCGTTCCCGCCAAATCGATAAAATTTTGTGGCAAATCGTTCGCCGAATGAAACCAGCGTTTTTCGTAAAATTCTTGCGTGTTAGGCAAATGCGTTTTGGGAACGACGCCCAAAATTTTGCCGTTCCCGAGCACGACCGCGCAATTGTAAAGTCGTTGCTGAATCATCAATGGCGCGCCCACGATCACGACAAGATCGAGTTCGCAAGTCAATTTCGCCAAGCGCTCTAATCCCGCGACAACCGCTTTTAATAAGCGCGTTTGAAAAAACAAATCGCCGCAAGAATGCCCCGTCAACGAAAGTTCCGGAAACGCAACAATCGCGCAACGTTCCCGCGAAGCCAAATGCATTGCATCGCCGATCGCGCGGACATTTGCCTCAACATTTGCCAGATTCAAACGCGGCGAAACCGCCGCCACTTTGACCAAGCCCAGCTCGCTCGCCGAAGCCACTTGCATATCTGTAATCATAGTTTTATTATAATGCTAAATCCGCGTTCCCGCGAGAGCGTTAAATCTGCTCGTTTGACTTGTCGAGCAAGCGGAAATTGATTGCTTCGGAAATATCCTCAGCGGCGATTTCCGCGTGTCCCGCGAGATCGGCAACCGTACGCGCCACTTTTAAAATACGCGTGTAAGCGCGCGCCGAAAGCCCGAAACGCTCCATCGCCGTTTGCAACATTCGACTTTGCATTTCGCCGAGCGCGCAATATTTTTGAATTTGCTTATTGGTCATGCGCGCGTTGCAACGCGTTTTGGGTCCCATCGATGTGTCTTGCAAAAAGCGATTTTCTTGAATTGCGCGCGCGGCAACAATGCGTTCCCGCACCACGGCAGAAGATTCGCCAGGTTTTGCCGTGCGCAATTCTTCAATCGAAAGCGTCGGCGCGTTCACGTGAATGTCGATGCGATCGAGCAACGGACCCGACAGGCGGGAACGATAACGCTGAATTTGCGTTGGCGTACAAGTGCAACGATGATGACGATCACCGTAATAACCACAAGGACAAGGATTCATCGCCGCCACCAGCATAAAATGCGCGGGCAAAGTGATTTTTGCGGAAGCGCGCGAAATCGTTACTTCACCGTCTTCAAGAGGCTGGCGCAAAACTTCGAGCACCGAACGCTTAAATTCAGGAAACTCATCCAAAAACAAAACGCCATTGTGAGCCAGAGAAATTTCGCCTGGACCAGGAACACTCCCGCCACCAATCAAACCAACGTCCGAAATCGTGTGATGCGGCGCGCGGAACGGACGCTGAATGCTGTGTTCATCGCTCACAATTGTCATTCCCGCGGCGGATTGAATTCCTAAAATTTCCAAAAATTCATCCAAACTTGGCTCGGGCAAAATGGTTGGAATCCGCTTGGCAATCATACTTTTCCCAGAACCCGGCGAACCGATCATTAAAATATTATGTCCGCCCGCAACCGCGATTTCAACCGCACGACGCAATTGATATTGTCCCTTGACTTCTGAAAAATCAACCAACGATTCTGCGGGAACGCTTTTGTTGAACGAACTTGATTCTGGCGTGAGCGGCTCAATTTGCTTTTCACCTGTTAAAAATTGCAAACATTCGCGCAAGTTTTCGACAGGATAAACTTTGACACCTTCAACTAACGCCGCCTCTTCCGCACTCACGCGTGGCAAAATAATATCACGATTTTCTTTGCGCGCCAACAATGCTAACGAAACGCCACCGCGAATCGGACGCACCGCGCCGTCCAAGCCCAATTCGCCCGCCACAATAAAACGCCCCAAATTGTCAGGCGGGAGCGTGCCATTTGCCACCAAAAGCGAAAGCGCAATCGGCAAATCATACATCGGTCCCTCTTTGCGAATATCACCGGGCGCAAGATTGATGATCGTTTTAGAAAACGGCAACGACAATTTGCAACTCGAAAACGCCGCCATCACGCGATCGCTCGATTCTTTTACCGCCGCATCTGGCAAACCAACGACAATCATCGCAAAATCGCCAAGCATACCCGATTTTACTTCAACCTGCACGCTCACAGCATCAACGCCGCGCAACGCACCTGAATAAACGGTGGAAAACATAATTTTTTAGGGGTAAAAAAATGGCGGAGAGGATGAGATTCGAACCGATTAGTTAATTGCGGCAACTGCCGGGAATTGGCGACGGGAGGATTGGAGCGGTGTCATTTTAGTGTTGTTTTGGGGTGGAATTTGGCGTAGAGTTTCTGCGTCTATTTTTAAGTTTTATCAAAGTATATCCCAACATTTTTTTAAGATTGCAGATCGATTTTTGATGACAGCCCAAAATAAGGCTAAAAGCAGCCAAAGAATAAATATAAAATCACATTCAATATGTCTGCTAATTTTCGGAAGGTGCGGAACGGCAGTGATAAAAAGCATAGTCAAAGCAAGAGCAATAAATCCTACTACAACCATTCTTAATATTGATTTAATCAAGTTTATTATTGAAAAAATTATTGATAATATTGTTTGTTTTATAATAAACGAGAACTTTTCATCGATTGATAGTTTTTCGTTGTCGACTTGTGCTATTTTGTTTAAAAAAGGAAGAATAGATAAAACAAGCGCGAGCGACGAACAAACAATAGATATTACAAGATATTTGTCTTCTTCTCCTAATACGAAAAGAGAAAAAGATATAATTGCAATATATTTCGACAATGACAATATTGTTTTTTTCATAATGTAAAATAATTTTGTAGCATTATTATTTGTCTATTTTTTTTTGAGGGATCAGTTGGTTATTGTTTTTTGTGCAGTTTTTATTTCAAATGTAAGGAATGGGATAAGCCATAAAGCAGACCACCAAAATGTTCCTTTTGGTGAAAGCACAATTAAAATCATTGGGATTATCCCAAAAAGTGCGAGTTTGAATAGTGTTTTAATTAGCATAATTGAAATAGGAATTGCCATTATAATTATAAAATTAAAAATGCCGTTTAATGCGTTTGTTATTTTTATGTTTGCTTCGTTTGCCTTATGGAGTTGTGAAACGAACCAACTTATAATAAAAAAAACAATACCTAACACGCAAAATTTTGCAATACCGAGCGCGAGTGCTGCTGGTCGCGCCTCTGAAAAAAATAGATGAAAAGTTCTACAAAAAACGTTGAGTAGAAGATTAAAAACAATGGTGCTTTCATAATGATTATTGAGTTATTTAATGATTATTTGGGTAAAATTTTTTGAGAATTATCGATACTCACGACACAATCTGAGCCGGAAATAACACTGCCACTACCTTGAACATTGCCGGAAATCTTAATTTTCGCGGCTTTGGCGGCGCGCGAACGTTTAGCCGCCAACGCTTCACACATTTTTTCAACCTGTTTTTTGAGCTGATTACGAGCGTTTATTCGTTCCTCCTGATTGCTACTATTAAGTTTAGCAGTCCACTTATCTCCCCCCTGTTTCATTTCATCTTTAAACGAAACGGGTAAAAATCCGTTTTCGATCAATAATTTTATTATTAGTGATCGAAATGTTTTTGAACTGGTTGTGTTCGCCTTTTTTAGGTATGCAGAAAAAGCATCTGAAAGCACTTTTTCAAACTTTACGGAATAGGTTTTTGTCTTGTTTTCGATGTTTTTCATGTGCCTATGTTATTAGTGTTTATGGGCTTTTTCAATATTTTTTCATAATTTTTCATAGTTTTTAATAATTATTTGGGTAATTTTTTTTGAGAGTTATCAACATTTACAACACAGTCCGAGCCGGAAATAACACTGCCACGACCTTGAACATTGCCTGAAATCTTAATTTTCGCGGCTTTGGCGGTTTTTGCCGCACGCGCTCGTGCGGCTTGTTTGTCCAGCTGTTTTTTTGCGTTGGCGCGTTCGGTTGGGTTATCGCTATTGAGTTTTGCAGACCATTGATCGCCGCCCGGGGACATAGATGTTGCGACAGCCGCGTCTTCGGGAGTGATTGCACCGGACAACAATAAATAATTCACAACAATTTCTCTTAAAAACTCGGAAGTGTTTTTACCTTTTAGTTTTGCGGTTCTATCAAGTGATTTTTTCGTTGTTTCAGGCATGGAAATTATGAATCGAACAGTTTTCATCTGCTCAAAATAGCAGTATTTTCAAGGTTTATCAATGTTTTTTCACGTTTTTTCATAAATCTGCTTGACATTATATGCGTATTGACTTTAAATAATAATCATTATATATCACACGACTATGAAATTAATTTTTACATTGAATGAAATGAACATTGCGCTTGGCGCGGCGGGGTCGTCGACGCTGTTTAACAGTGCGATTACGCACTTGTGTTCGCTAGGCGTGCAACCCGTTAAGCGGAAGATTACGGGCGGGAAGCGGCACACTTACAGTTTTAGTGTCGCGGAAGCGGCGAAAGCGTTGGGGACGACGGTTGAGGCGTTGAACGAATCGCTGGAAGAGAATAAACGGAAGCGGAAGACGAACTAAAATGTGAAGTTTATCCACAGATTTAAGGATTTTCAGGATTGATTAAACCGCAAAGGGAGTGAAGGGAACGAAGATTAAGACGAACTACGAATTATCGCGAATTAAAACGAATGGAAATTTAACTAAGACTAATAAGACTAATAAGACGAAGACTAACTCTCAACTCTCAACTCTCAACTATAAACTATAAACTTTTTTTTAACAATTAACCCATAAAAAACTATGATTAAACGTAATAATAAAACCCCTAATAACAATAAGATTAACCCTGCTTTGCCTGAGGTGAAGCCGACTCGCTATTACGAGATTAAGCCGGAATTGCGTGAGCGTGCGATTGCCCGCAAGGCGAAGTGCATTTTTGATGATTTGAAAGCGTTTTGCGCGATGTCGAATTTTCAGACTGGCGAAGTGATTGATGTGCTTGTTTAGCTGCAATGTTCGCGTGAAGGGCGCTATGAAAATATTTTTTAACAATTAACCTATAAAAAACTATGCAAAAAGTAATTATCCAAAATGAAGCCGTGAATGCGGTAATTGACAAAGACGTTCAGGCGTGCGTTCAGCAGATTTTCGCTAAAGTTGTAGGGCTGAACAATTTTGACAAAATTGCTGACGACATTGCGAAGTCTGCGATTGTGGCACTGACTGAAAAGTCGTTTATGACGACGGATCTTGAATTGACAGACAAGCAAAAAGAAGCGTTGTCGGAAGGGATGAGCGACCTTGTGAAAAAGAGCGTGCAAACTTATGTTGCGGGCATCAAAAAGGATGAGCGGACGAAGACGACGATTTCGATTGTTGAGGAGTGTTGCCGCCGAATTATTTCGCGCGTGCTATTTGACATTGGGCAAGAAATCAATCGCGGTTGCATTATCAATTCGCAGGCGGTTAAGGCGGACGCGAAGAATGAGAATTTCAACACGATTGAGTTGCGCCATGCGAAAGACAGCGGCGATATTACTGTTCCGACGAAGGGAATTTTCGTTGCTTCGAACTGTGTCGATTTGATTGTTAACAGTATAAAAATCGAAACGCCAAAAGCAGGAGACGAGGAATAATGAAGTGCATTTGGGATTATGTTGCGGACATTGCGGGCTGGTGTTCTATCTTGCTTGTGATTGTGATTATCGCGCTGTTTTGGGGCGTTGCGCTCTATTCGGCAATGTGCGTATTGTTTGGCGCGGAATTTTAAACATTAACAATTAACTAATATAATTATGGACAGAGAAACTGTAAAGAAAGTGGTAGATATCATTGAGAAAGGCATTTGCGAAAAGAAATTTGGCATTGCCAAGCATTGGGAGGTGATTAAAGCGTTTGCCAAGGGTGCGAACATTCAGGTCGAGACGCTTGGCGGCTGGGTTGATGAGAAAGAGCCCCATTTTTACGAGGATTGCCATTACCGCGTGAAGCCCGAGACACCGCGTTGGCGCGCTTATTATGGAGAATCTTATTGGAGCGTTAAGTTATTATCGTCGTTCCCGTGCAACGTTTATGAAGATAAAGACTATCAACTTCGGATTAACGACCTGCGCTACGAAGTGGGAAATTATTTCAAAAGTAAAGAAGAAGCGCAATTAGTTGCGGATTGTATTAACAAAATTTTTGAATTTATTCGCGAGGGCGTTCCCGTGAGTGAAATTGAAGTTAAGGTTGATAAGACCGATGGGGCGAATAAGGCGAATGTTAAAGAAGATGAAAAAAATTAACATTTGCGGGAACGAAAGTTAAAGAAAACGAAAATTTTTAACATTAACTATTGAATACTATAAAAAAAACTAACTATTAACCAAAAGGAAAAAATTATGAGTATGAATATATGCAAAGAGGGGGCACCAACCAAGGCAGAACTTGAAATTATCGAAGCGTGGAGAAGCTGCAATAATGCACACCACAAGTTTTTGGGACTTGTTGAAAGAGTCAAAAAAATTGTGGAGTGCACGGATATTGACCAAGACAAGCATGCGCAACTCAATTTGATTGATTCTGCTGGCATTTTGTTTGGTGAAGCGGGCGATGAGTTAAAAGCATATATGAATAGCCAAATTAAATACTACGAACTGAAAGAAAAAGCAGAAAATGCAAAAAAAGAGAAAGGAGAAGAATAAAATGTTTGAAACTTGGACAGAAATTGTTTTAGCGATTTTGACTACGTTTGTAATTTGGTGTTTAAAAATTGCAATCATTGCGTTGATTGTGTTTGGCATTTATAAACTTTGCTTTTAACTACGAACTGACGCGAATTTAAACGAATTTTAATTGGAGAAATTATGGACAACGAAACAGAATGCAAATTGCTGATTGTGGGCTATATTCTCGCCGTTTTGCTTTGGTGGGGGGTAAAGATTGCGGCGGTCGGGTTGATTATTTTTGGGCTTTACAAACTTTTGTTTTAACAAATGAAAGAAAAAAAACTATGGAAACGAAAAAAGATGTGATTAACCGAGTTAAGGGGCGACTAAACTTTGTAGAGATTAAAAAGCAATACGAAATTGCGCGAGACAACAAGATTTGGTCTTACTGGACAGATGTTGAGCGAGCGAAATATAGGTGGGCAATTCTCGAACTCGAAAAACTGACGGGCTTTTGCGCTCGCAAGGGGCTAATAGAGTTTATGGTGTATGATAGCAACAAGTTTTATCTGTTTAAGAAAAAACTTATCGAAAATTATATTCGCATAAACAAACTTTGGTTTAGATAAAAAAAACAAAATAGAAAGTAAAACTATGGACAATTACTACGAATCAATTAAACTTGAATTGCTTGAAAAAGCGTTGGACAATGTAGAAATGGCGCGACGACTTTGCAAAGATGGAGTGATTTTCAAATTGGTCTTATCAGGTATTAAAAAAGAATTGGAAATTGCGATTGCCGGCTTAAAAGAATCGATTGGATACCCAAAACCACCTGTTCTGGGAAACCGAACAACTGAAAACCAAGTTGCTGGTGGCGATGAGGTTTTGGGGTGGGTTCCCATTAAAAAAGAGGGCGAATAGTTATGGACTTGGAAAAGATGAATGAGCTTTTAGTGTCTCTTGAAGATGAACGGCGGTTTGTTTTTGAGAAAATCGAAGCGGTGGAAAAGTTTCGCGAAAGTGAAGATTATGAAAAAATTTCGCTCAATCATTTGGACGCTGTTTTGTCGCAAAATAAAGCAATGCAAAATTATATGACGGCATTAACTTGCCGAATTGAAGATTTGCGTTTTCGCATTAAAGAGAAAGAAGAATTTCTTGAAAATTAAAGAATGCAAAGCCGTTTGTGGTCAGTTTTCTCACAAACGAAAAAGGGGCATAGCCCGCCCCTGACCGATTGAAAAGGCGGCAGGGGAACTGAATTTTTCACAATAACAATAAAATAAATAAAAGCTATGATTATTAAAGCAAGTAAAGAGGGGGCGTTTGAATTGGCGCCCGAAGGACAATATGATGTGGTTTGCGTCGATGTGACGGAGCCCAAAACTTACAAGACGCAGTATGGCGACAAGGAGAAGTTTTTCTTTGTGTTTGAGTTGTCGGCTGACGCGGGGTTGCGCAAAGACGGTGGTCGTTTTGCGGTTTGGTCGCGTCCTTTTGTGCCGTCGTTGTATGACCGTGCGAGTTTGCGCAAGTTTTTGAAGCAATGGCGTGGGTTTGATTTGACGGCGGTGGAAATGAGTGCGGGTTTTGACGTTGAAAGCATGCTTGGCGTGAGTGCGAGTGTGATTATTCGTCATGAAAAATTTGTTGGCAAAGATGGTCAAGAAAAGACATTTGCGAATATTGATTATATTTGCAAGTCGAAGGTGCAAGTTGAGCCGAGTGGCGAATTTGTGCGCATGAAAGACCGTCCAAGCAAAGATGAAGGAGGGAACGAGCCGTTCTAAAAAATTATGGAAACATTGATTAACTTATCGAATTATGCTGCGCCGACTTGCATTAGTGAGGAGGCGGCGGCTGCAAAGCGCAAGGCGTTTGCGGACGCTTGTGGAATTTTGGCTGTTGCGAACGCTGAGGATTTTGCGCGTGCGCAGGAGGTGCTTGTTCGTTTGAAGTCTTTGATTAAAAGCATTGATGACGCTCACCGTGAGGCGAAAGAGCCGTTGTTGCGTGCGGGTCGCATGTTGGACGAGTTGAAGCGCAATTATCGTGATGATTTGGTTGAAGCGGAAAAGCGTTTGTCTTCGATGGCGGGCGATTTTCAACGTCAAGAGCAAATTAAGCTTGAAGCGGCGAAGCGTGCGATTGCGGAGCAACAAGCTGAGATTGCTCGGCAAGGGGCTGTTTTGGCGGCTGATGCTGGTAGTGAGGAGGAGAAGGCATCGATTGCGGATGCGACGGCGGGAACGATGGTTGCGGCTCGTGCGGCAGGTATGGCGGCAGTTGGGAGTCTTAACACGGCGGGAACGCGTTTGTTGAAAAGCATTGATGTTGATGTTGTTGACATTAAGGCACTTTACAAGGCGCGTCCTGAATGTGTGAAATTGTCTCCGAACATGAGCGTGATTAAGGCACTTGTTAAGGCGGGCGAAGTGTTGCCTGGTGTTGTGGCTGTTGAAACGGTAAAAACGAGTGTGCGTGCGGCGCCTGTCGTTTTTGGTGGAGGCAATTAAATGGCTAACATTAAGCAATTGTTAGAGCAACAAGTTTGTGCGGCGCGTGAGCGTCGTGCAAGCGTTGTTGCGGCGATTAAAGGCGTTCCCGTGGTGGATGTGATTTCTGCGGGTGCGGCGACGCGTGCAGAAAATAAAAAAGAGAGTGTGATTGCGCCGACTGTGCGTGATTTGGGTGGTAAGGAGTGTGGGGTTTTGATGAGCAATTTTGACGCTGCGGAACGTGGTTTGTGTTATGCCGATGGTTCAAAGTGCAATGCGGGAACGCTGAAAGAGGCGTTTGACGCGGTTAATTTTTTGACGAGTTCTTTTGTGAGTAGTTATCAAAACAATCAAAATTTAGCGAAGGCGGAACGCATTTTGAGTTTGATGTTGGGGCTTGTTCAAAATCGTAAAGACTTTTTAATTAAGGAGCAAAAAAATGGCGGTTTTTTCAATTTTCAAAAATAGTCGCGAGGTGGTTCCTGTGGGGACGCTTGATTTGGCGACGTTAATTAATCGCATTAAAAGCGATGAATGGCGGGAACGCGTTGAGAGTGTTCGTGCGTTTAAGCGTCAAGGCGACAAGGCGAGCGCTGATGTTGCCAAGCGTGATTTGCCTGCTGTTTCGTTGAGTTGTGAGTTAAAAACGCGTTCGGCGAAGGTGGTACTTGATGACAAATTGGTTGCTCATAGTGGGTATTTGCAAGTTGATTTGGACGGGTCGAGCAATCCCAGTTTGGTGAGTAGTGGTGTTGCTTTGCAATTGTTGCAAGACGAGCATGTGCAGGCGATGTTTCGTTCGCCGAGTGGTGATGGCTACAAGTTGGTAGTTCGCGTTCCCGCGAACGCGGCTTTGCACAAGCGTAGTTTTGATGCGGTGGAGAAATATTTTGCGGAACGTGGTTTTGTTGTTGATAAAGCGACGAAAGATTTAAGTCGGTTGTGTTTTGTTAGCTGGGACGTGGACGCATTTTTGCGCGACGGGGACGCGGTGATGTTTCAGCCGTCGGCGGAAGTTGTTCATACGAAGACATTTTTTCCTCCTTCGAGCAATGAAGAGGCGGATGTTAAAGAAGCGTTAATGTTTATTCCGTCGCACCCTGATTATGATGACTGGATACGAATTTGTTCTGCGGTTTGGAATACGATTGGCGAGGTTGCGGGAACGGCTTTGTTAAAAAGTTGGTCTCCCGAAGATAAAGATGGAGAGTATGCACTAAAATATCCATTTCGCTTGAAAGAGGTTGGGATTGGCAGTTTAGTATATTTTGCCAAGCAATATGGTTATGACGCGGTTTTGGCGGCAAGGCGCGCGAAATTTGGGGCTCGGGTTTATTTTGGTGGTGTAGAAGTGCCTCGAAAGGTTGCGGAATGTCGCGTTGGCGAAATTGTGAGTGCCGACAAGGTAAATGTTTTTTCGCTTGAAGATGTTTCTGTGTTTGTTGAAGAGGGTCAAATGGGTATGGCTCGGCTTTTTGCGCAAATTTGCAAAGACAAATGGAAGTATGACACGAAATTAGAGATGTGGCGCGAATATTGCGGCGGGGTGTGGGAGCGCGATGAAGCGGGAACGGTGCGTATTGAGTTTTCAGCGACAATGGTCAAGCAATTGGGTGATTTTGTTGATTTAATTAAGAAAGATATGGTCGCTAAACCTTGTCCCGAAGGTATGAATGACGCTCGTGATGGGTTAATGGGGCGTGTTGGTGGATTGATCAAGAAGTGCCGTGAATTAACATTTATTACAAAAGTTTTAAATCTCGCTGGGAGCATGATGGCTGTCGGCGCGGAGATGTTTGATTGCAAGCCGATGTTGTTGGCTTGCGGGAACGGTGTGATTGATTTGGAATTGAACGATTTTCGGGAACACCGTGCAAGTGATATGTTGACTAAAAAAATTCAAGCGAATTTTGACGTGGCTGCGAGCTGCCCGCATTTTGAAAAGTTTGTGAACAACATTTTTTGCGGGAACGAGGAACTTGTTGCTTATGTGCAGCGTCTTGTGGGCTATTGTTTGTCGGGCTCGTGCAATGAAAATTGTTTGTTTTTCTTTTATGGTCGCGGAGCGAATGGTAAGTCGATTTTACGCAGTGCGATTGAGATGTTGCTTGGCGTGTTGAAGACTGAAATTAGCATTTCTTCGTTGCTCACGAATGCGAGCGATAGCAATGTGGATTATCAAAAATCCCGCCTGAAAGGTGCTCGCGTTGCGTTCACGGACGAGATTCCGTCGAGCAAGCGATTTAACGCTGGACAAATTAAGGCAATGACAGGCAGTGATACAATTCTTGCGCGAAACCCGTATGAGCGACCGTATTCGTTTACACCAACACATAAATTGATTTTGATTGGCAATGATCAGCCGATGGTGAGCGAGATGGACCACGGGACGTGGCGGCGGATTAATGTGGTGCCGTTTTTGCGGCAATTTAGCAAGGAGGAGCAGATTCCAGCGAGCCAATTTGCCGAATGGTTTCATGAAGAAATGAGTGGTATTTTAAATTGGGCGCTTGTTGGGTGGATTGAGTATCAGAAGCAAGGTTTGAACCCACCTGACGATGTGAAGCTCGCAACGAGTGAATATCGCGACGAGAACGACCAGCTTGGGCAATTTGTGGCGGAGTGTTTGGTAGCAACAGAAGGAGACAAAATTAAAGTGCTTGACGTTTTTAAGAGTTATTCACTGTGGTGCGAAGACAATGGATTGCATGCTACGATTTTGACTAAAAACAAAATGACGGTCGAACTCAAAAATCGTGGATTTAAATTGGCGCAGATGGGTAAAAATATTAGCTACATTTTGGACTATTCAAAATGCGAAATGGGTTAAAAGGTTAAAAGGTTAAGTTATTTTCCCAAACTTTCTAAAATATACATTACCTCTATGAATATATACTTATTACCTTTTACTTTTAACCTTTTAACCTTTTTAGGCTGTAAAGCCGATAAATACTACAAAAATGATGGGTTAAAAGTTGGGTTAAAAGTTGTTTTTGGCTCTTTTAACTTTTAACCTTTTAACCCAAAAACAATTAAAAATCTTTCAAAATAAAAAAATAAAATCTATTTTAAAATAATTCTAACAAAAAAATCAGCCAACTTTTCACCTTTTAACCCTCAAAGATTAACTTTTAACCTATGAATGACTTCGAAAACGAACTCAAAACAAAAGAACTAAAATTGTTCGAAATGCTGACTAAAACTAATTGCCTTTTAGTTAACGACACAAAACAAAAAAACTGCTTGCTAAGATATCTTTCGGCTCATCATAAAGGTAATTATGCAATCAGAAAACAATATCCATACGGATGGAAATTCTACCTCCTAAAAAAATGAACGAAAACGGAAGATTCCCATTACAAAACCAAGCCGAAGAACAATTCTGCCAAGATATTGCATTCGGAATGAAACCCGCAGACGCTTATTGGAAATATTCACAAGCAATCAATAAAACACCAAGAACAAAACCAACCAACGCAGATTTGGCAAATCGGGCTAACAAAAAGCGGAAACAACCTGTTGTGGCGTTGCGTTTGGCTTATTTAATAGACGAAAATAGGCGTGAAAGTGCGTTGGGCGGAATTACACATGCGAAATTAGTCTGTGGAATGGCGAAACGCCTGCGCGAACTCGAAAATGTTGATTTTAACACCTTGACAATGCGAGAAATCTCAGACCTCATGCGAGCTCAAACGGTCGCGACCGAATGCTTAATGCGTTTGACTGGCAACACCAAGCCGAAAGAGGAAGCGCCTGTGATTAAAGTTGAGCCCGTCTCGCCCCGACCTCTCCCTCCCAAGTCGTCGTCCATTTAAAACACCCCCCCCCACACTTTTTTATTCGAGGGTGGGTGGGGGAAAAATTGCGTTTCAAAAATTTTTTATTATAGTCAAATCTATCCACCGTTATAAAAACTGCCGTTTTGGCTTTTTCGCTTAAGATCTAACCACACAAAAATTACCGCTATGGCTCGTCCTCTCAAAATACAACAACCTCAAGAACCCACAGAAATCCAACCGTCGTCGTCTTCGTCTCCGATTCGTTATAATGCTTGGCTTGACGACATTATCAATGCGTCCAAGGGTAAATGGAAGCAGATTTTGTTAATTGGTGGCACTCGTAGTGGTAAGAGTTATCAATTGATTATTTTTATTTGTTTGTTATGTTTGTTTCCGGAGCAATATTTGGGTGGTGAGAATTTAGAAGTTTATCGTTCCCGCAAGCGTTCTGGCTTAACGGTTTTTGTTGCTCGTCAGCAGCGTTCGGATGTTAAGGATATTTTGCTCAAAGACTTTATTGAAGTTTTGACGGCGATGAATCTTTGGCCAGAGAACAATAGTGAGAATACCTTTTTAAAGTTTAACGCATCTGAGCTTAATTTAACTTTCAAAACGACCAAGAGCGTCATTCATTTTCGTGGTTCGGATAAAACGGGTGGCAAGAAAATGGGTATGGGTGTTGACATTCTTTGGCTCAATGAGATTTCAGAGATTAACGAAGACTTTCACAACCAATTAAATCAGCGTAAAAAGATGTTTGCGCTTTACGATTGCAACCCCAAAATGACCTCGAACCACTGGGGCAAGCGTGTTTTGTTGCGTGGTGAAGGTCGTGTTGTCTATGTCCATCGTTCGACGTTTTTGGACAATGGTTTTTTGACAGAAACTGAGCGCCAAAACGTTCTGTCTTACGATCCGTCCAATCCTGACAATGTTTTAAACGGCACGGCGAATGACTACATGTGGAAAGTTTATGGTTTGGGTCAATTTGCGATTCTTGAAGGCGCGGTCTTCCCCGAAGAGAGCCAAGAATTCCCCAATGGTTGGGCTAATTGCGATTCGTTCCCGCAGCAATGCAGTTGGGTATGGTGTTTGGACGTTGGTTTTCGCGATGAAATGGCATTTGGTCGCGTGGGTATTTATCGTGGAAATATTTACATTGATGTTTTAGTTTACGAAAGCAATCTTGCTGTTGCTACGCCTGTGGACGCTCCTGCAAAAGATTCGTTGATTAAGCGTTTTGAATCATTGGGTGTTCGTCGCGGGGACACGATTGTCTATGACGCGGCGGCTGCGTCGGCGGGAGACAGTTTGCTTGCCTGTGGCTACAACGCCGTTCCCGCGCGCAAGAATGGCGCCAAGCATTCAATCGTCCCGCAACTGCAAATGATGTTGCGCTACAAAATATTCGTGACGAAAACGAGCGAAAAAAATGCCTGGCAAAACGAAGCCCTCGAATACAAGTGGCGCAACAAAGACGGTGGCGACGACAACCCTGTTTCGCTGACAAAAAAAGACCACGCCATCGACATGTCCCGATACGGTGCTGTGTTTTTAATGAAAGAAAATGGAGACTACGCGCGCGGGCTCACTGGCGGACGTTCCCAGCGCACCATCATCGTCGCGCGCACCACCAACTATCGAGGATTTATTTAAAATGAGAGAAAAATTATTTGAAAGTAAACTTAAACGCTACCTTGAATCACAGGGAATTTATCGCCTTGGGACAGATATTTCGGTAATGCCGCGCGAGCCAATTGGCTACTACACCAAACGCCACGGGAACGTCTTTACGGGCTCAGGGCTCCCCGACATGCAAATCGTCGTCAACGGACATTGCATTGATGTCGAACTCAAAAATGAAAAAGGAAAGCCCTCGCCGATTCAAGAATTTGTCATCGAGCAAATTAATCGTTCCCGCGGAACAGCACTTGTCGTTCGCCCTCAAAATTTTGATGAATTTAAACAACTAATTGGCAAATTTTTATGAAATTGTTTCTTCACCAACTCAAAGCCCTGCTCATCACGCGCGATTTTAATCGCTGCGCCTATTACATGGACATGGGGCTTGGTAAAACCTTCGTCGGTAGTGAAAAAATGGCAACATTTAAGTCAAAATACAACATCGTCGTTTGCCAAAAATCAAAAGTCGCTGACTGGGTGCAACACTTTAAACAGCACTACCCGCAAATGCGCGTCATCGACTACACGCAAAAAGAAAAAACAATCGCCGAAGGAATAATTGTAGTCAATTATGACCTCGTTTGGCGACGAGCGGAATTCAAAAAGCT
The DNA here is from genome assembly GCA_934675585.1 of uncultured Opitutales bacterium. Taxonomy (GTDB): domain Bacteria; phylum Verrucomicrobiota; class Verrucomicrobiia; order Opitutales; family UBA953; genus Spyradosoma. The sequence goes on from CAKUQY010000008.1 coordinate 38,413, forward strand.
AAAAAACATCACACTCATGCTCGATGAATCATCGCTCATTCAAAATGAAACCGCAAAACGCTCAAAATTTATCATCAAACAACTCAATTGCGACAATGTTATTCTACTCTCGGGAACGCCCACCTCAGGACGCTACGAACGTCTGTGGTCGCAATGTCAACTCCTCGGTTGGAACATTTCAAAACGCGATTTCTACGAAAGATACATCATTCTACGCGAAATTAAAATCAAAAATTCTCCGTTCCCAATAAAAATCGTCGTCGGCTACAAAAATGTCGAAGAATTAAAAGAAAAATTGCGTTCCTACGGTGCTTATTTTCTAAAAAGCGAAGAAGTCTTATCGCTACCAGAACAAAATTTTACAACAATCAACGTTCCCGTCAGCGCACACTACAAAAAATTCAAAAAAGATAAATTGGTTGAAATCGACGGAACAACCCTCATCGGCGACACCACACTCGCGCGTATGCTCTACGAACGCGAACTATGCAGCATTTTTTCAAAAGAAAAACTCCAAGCATTCGCCGACCTTGTCGATTCAACCGAAGACCGATTAATCGTTTTTTACAATTTCAATGCAGAACTCGAAAAACTCAAAGAAATCGCAAAATCGCGACCACAAAGCCAAATTAACGGCTCAACCAAAGACTTGTCCGCATACCAAAACCACAACAACTCAATCACTTTCGTGCAATACCAAGCAGGAGCAATGGGCGTAAACCTCCAAAAAGCAAACAAAATCATATACTACTCACTCCCACTATCTTGCGAACTATTCGAACAATCAAAAAAACGAACACACCGAATCGGACAAACAAAACCATGCTTCTACTACATCTTACAATGCAAAGATTCAATCGAAGAAAAAATACTACAAACACTCAATACCCAAAAAGACTACACCAACAAATTATTTGAAGAAGAAAATTAAATGTATATCTTAAATCTAAATTCCCAAAAATCACTCCTGCTCTGGTATCAAAAAGTCGGCAGAACAATCGAATGGATCTCACCATACCCCGAACGACAATTCGTCCGCGGAGAAGAATTCCTAATCAAATACAAAATCAACCCCGCCTTCAAAGCCGTCGTCATGTATGAACGCTACATGGGCAAAAAAGTTCACATCATTTTCGGCAACATCGAACCACTCACCGACATTTTAAAATATTTTAAAACAAAATAAAACGATTTTGCGTTCCCCCGCGCGCGCGAAGCCACTAAAATTTAACCAAAAATTAACAAGGAGAATTAAAAAATGGGCTTAGGATCAAAATTTAAAAAAGCCGTTGCAAAAGTCGGCAACGAAATTGGACGCACCGTTAATCGCGTCGGAAAAGAAATTGACCGCGGTTGGCACAAGTCTGGACTTTCAAATCTTTGGAATAATTGGATAAAACCAGGCGGACTTATCGGCAATCTCGCAGACAAAATTCTTCCAGACCCACCAGATGTAAATATCGCAGGAACGGACGCACTCGAAAGTGGCGCTAATATCAACCAAAGCGAAGTCTCAGAAGAAAACATCGCCGCACTCCGCAGAAAACTCGCCGCAAAAAAAACGATTGCATCAACATCCCACAAAACACTATCAGGAAGCAATAAAAAAAGTTGAGAGCTTATAACTGAGAGTTTAAAGAAAATCCAAAAATATTTCGGTAAATTCGGTTAATTCGTGGACAAAACAAACTCTAAGCTATAAGCCATAAGCTCTAAACTCTTTTAACTTTTAAATTTCTTTAAAGTGCTACCACAAGACGCAATCAAAATCGCCGATAAAATGCGAGCCGACTTCGGCCCGCGACAATCAACAATCGACAAATGCCGACGCTACGGCTACCAAATGCGAGAAAATGGAGAGCCCGCGTGGGAAAACTCAAAACTCGACCCACTCGAACCACTCCAAACATCGTTCCCAGCGTCTTGCGCTTGGCGACTTGCTCTTTACCTCCACGCTAACACCATTGGCGTGGGTTCTACTTTTTTTGAACTCAAACCGTTCTCAATCAAAAAAGATAAAACACCCTCGCAAATCACAATAGACGCACTCTCAAAGGCAAGCGACAAAGTCATGCGGCGATTGATGGATACTAATTTTTCTGCTGCCTGCGCGTCCGCATTCAACGATGTCGCAGTCGTCGGAACTGCTATCACTTATTGCGAATTTAACGAAAATAACAAATCGTTCCGCTTCAAAAATTTCCGAGTCGGCGACGGGACCTACTACGCACAAGACAGCAAAGGCAACCCCGATCAATTCTGCCGTTTCTACAAACTTTCAGCAAAACAAGCCATTCAAGAATTCGGCGATAATTGCCCAGAAATCATCAAAAAAGCAATCGGCAACATTCAAGAATCCTCACGAGAATTCTCATTCGTGTGGCTCGTTTACCCACGACAAGTGTTCGGAGAAACAACCTGCGAAGGAAAATTCATCGACAAATCTAAAAAGAAATACGGCTCAATTGTAGTCGAACTCGAATCAAACACAATCGTGCAAGAAGGCGGCTTTGATTCGTTCCCATTCGCTGTTCTCTGCTGGCAACAAAAAGACGGAAAACCATACGGCTGGTCGCCAATTGAAATGTCAATGCCAGACATCATCTACATGTCCGAGCTCAAAGACCAAATCAAAGAGTCCGTCCTAAAACAAGTCACGCCACCACTCGCCGCACCTTCAACATTCCAAGGAATCTCTCTCAAAGCAGGCGCAATCAATTACGTCGATTCAAATCAAGACCTCGCAAACAAAATCGTCCCTCTTCCCGTTCCCGAGAATATTTCACTCATGAGCGAGGCAATCGTCGATTGCCAACAAAATATCAAACTCAATTTAATGCTCGACGCATTCGAAGCACTCAACGCAGAAACAAAATACATGACGGCAACAGAAGTCAAAGGACGCACCTCACAAGCCGTTCGCGCAATCGCTCCAATCGTCATCTCTGTTCACAATAATTATTTCTCACCACTCATCAAAATGGCACTTGATACCATGGTGAAAAATAACGAAATCGAAATCCCAAACAAAACAGACCTCGACGGAATCGAAGTCAAATACGTTTCTGTCATCGATTCAATGCTACTACAAGGACAAGCCAACCAAATGCTCGAATTCGTTTCATCAATTATGAACGTCGTGCAAGCATGGGCAGGACTTGGAGATTACATCAATTGTTTCGTCGATGTCGGCGAAGTCATTCGACAATTCGCAGAAAAATATCACGTTCCCGCAGGAACCCTCTACTCAAAAGAAGAAGCACAAGCAAAACTCGACGCATTCAACCAAGCACAAGCACAAGCACAACAAGCACAAATTAACGCAGCATACATCAAACCAATCGACCCACAAAAAGCACCACAAGAGGGCTCCGTCGCATCGCGAAACGGTAAAAACTTCTACTCATAAAATGAACGAAAAATTAAACGAAAAATTTAAAACAATTTACAAGTCAGACATCGGAAAAGAAGTCATCGACAATATCATTTACACCATTTGCGGTTTCAACCAAATATCAAACCTCGCAAACGACCGAGAACTTCTCGCACACGAAGCAAAACGTGAAGTTGCTTGGATAATCCTTCAAAAAATTAAATAAAAATTATGGATATCGAAAACCCAACACCAGCCCCCGAGCCAACACCAACACCCGAACCAACACCCGCACCTGCGCCAAGTGCAGACGGCACAAAAAGCATGCTGTCGCCAAACGCAGGGGGAACACAAAAACACTGGATCGACGACCACGTCGCAGAAGTTAAATCTTTAAACACACTGCGAAAATTTAATTCTGTCGATGACGCTCTCATCGCCTACGCAAACCTCGAAAAACTCGCAACCACAAAAGGACTGCAAGCCCCATCGCCAGACGACAGCGAAGAATTGCGACAAACCTACCTCAACACACGCCGCGGTGGCATCAAAGACGCCAAAGACTACACAATCAAAGCCGAAGCAATGCAAGAATACGGCGTTTCAAATGAAGCATTCGAAAATCTTCGAAATGACATGTTCGCACTCGGACTTTCCGACAAAGAAGCGTGCGGTGTCATGGAAATGCTCGCAAACTTCCAACTCTACGAAATAGAACAATACAAACGCGCAAACGCAGAACAATTTGAAAACTGCAACAACCAATTCAAAAATAAATACGGAAACCAAGCAAGCGAAATCATCAAGGACATTCAAAACCTGCTCAAAGAAGAAGCAGGCGAAACACTGTTAAAACAAATTCAAGACACTGGACTTGACAACTCGTTTGAGTTCCTCGAATTCTTAAACAAATTCGTCAAAAAAACAAAAGACGGCGGAGCCCCACGAAACCACGGAGACACACTCGAATCAAGAGACGCAAAATCTCAACTCCAAACACTCATGCAGTCGCCCGAATACAAAAACCCAAACCACCCAAATCACGCCCAAGCACAACTTAAATTCATGAAACTCCTCAACTCAACAAAAATGGAAGACCTTACATAATGAGCTACGCAGTCGAACGATTATTTGTTCCCGCTGGGGGAACAGGAAAAATTATTTTAACAGGAGACGAATTTAACGAAAGCGAAATTCGTTGGGTGTGTATTCCTGAAAACCTCGGCGCACTTTCTGCGTCCGCAGGAGAACTCTCGGCGTGGAAAGGGCTTGGCACACTCACAATTCAAACAGACACTTCCGCGTCGCCTAAAAAAATTACACTTACATTCAACGGCGCAACATCCGAGCAATCTTACACCGTGTTTATTTCAAACACCACCAAGATTCTCGCCGCGCCAGAATTCTCTATCGCAAACTACCCCGCAAAACAAGTTCTCGAATGCTTAAAATTGCTCGTTTACCGCGTTAATGAACTCAGCGTTGAATCCATGCGCTCGCTAAAAATCCCCGAATTTGACGGCGACACCATGGCTCAATTCGTCGCAACAAAAGAACAACGCGCAAACAAAGTAATGGCATTCGACGCTGACGGGAACGCAATCGTCGGTTTTAACGACCTATTTGAAATCGTAGATCTCACACGAAAACTCGAAGACGCAGTTTTTCGTTCTGAAACAGCCGCAAAAAAAGCAAAAACCTCAGAAACCAACTCAAAAAATTCAGAAACCAACTCAAAAAAATCAGAAACCAACGCGGCAAATTCCGAAACCAACGCAAAAACGTCCGAAACAATTGCTAAAAACTGCGAAACCGAAATTCTTTTGAAAGAAGTGCGAATTGACGAAAAGGCAGCAGAATATTTAATTCGGCTCGAAAAATACAAATACGTCGTTCTCTCGCGCGAAGAATACGACAATCTCCAAACAAAACAACCCGACACAATTTATTTCGTCAAGGGGAACGTAGATTATTCAGAACTCGTCGAAGAACTCTCAAAATCACAACAAGATATTACCAACTACACCGTCGAAATCGCCAATCGTTTAGACCAAGAAATCACCGCACGACAACAAACAATGGAAAGGGTCAACGAACTTGAAGCAGACCTTTCGACTGCGCTTGTGGACGTAAATGCACTCGAAAACCGAGTCAATGTTCGAGCCGATGCTCTCGAAAAACTCATCAGCGACACAAACGACACTTACACAAGATTTACCGAATCAGTCGCCCAGGCACTCGTCCTGCTCGATACAACAGCAACCGCCACCCAACAAGGAGTTGTAAAACTCGGTTCATCAAACACTATTAAAAACGGCTCGCCCATAGGCGTCAATGCTAACGGTCAATTGAGCGTTCCAGTCGCGTCAGCAAACTACGCGGGCGCAGTGCGCATTTGCACCGACACCGTGCAAACAATCAACCAATGCGGCTGGACTGGCAAATCGTCAAACGGCGAACTGCTCATACTGAAACCTGCCCTGACGGGAACGGTAATGCGCTTTGGCGCAGTCCGCATCGCTGACAATCTCGACGATACTAACGCCCACGCCTGTATGACCGCCTCGCAAATTAAATCAACACTTAATGGCTGGGCGCAGTTTTTCGCGATAGACAATAGCCCATCACCGAACGATATGGGTATTCACGGCAAAGCCCTCTTCGCATCGCAAAATGGCGACAACGGCGGGCTTTACATTGGCGGAAATAAAAACGGAAACGTTTCGTGGACACAATGGACGACACGCTACCAGCGCGATAAAATCCGCGTTTATGGAAAGAATGACGGCGTCTACGAAGACTTTTATCTTGAACCAAGCGACGATCCCGAAAACCAAAAACTCCAAATCGCCCGCCTAAAAGACATTCCAACAATCGACACCACAACTCTCGTCGACCTCACAAGCGACCAGCAAATCACGGGAATGAAAACAATCATGGGGAAATGGTTTCGTTTTGCCTTTGATGATGTAGACTTGGAACAAGGCGGCGCTGTCGAAATAAGTGGCTCTCGTGGCGGGATGTATTTCAAAACTGTTGGCTCGCAATATCTTGCGACAATCAATCTTTTCGGTTTAACCAAAAACGAAATTATCGCTTTCAAATCAGACATTCCCGACATCACGGGCAAAGCAGACCAAACCGCACTCGACGCACTCATCGCCCGCGTTGCCGCCCTCGAAACCGCCTCTCAAAATAGTTTATAGTTGAAGTTGATTTTAGTGGGGAGTGTAGAGTGTAGAAAACACTCCCCCGCTAAAACCTCTCCAACAAAACTCTCAACTCTCAACTCCCACTATGCCAGAAAATAATCCAAACGAATTTTCGTTTCGCTTTAACCAAGAAACAGGAGAATTTATCACAAGCGGAGGTCCGCTCAACTGTCCCAAGGGCGTGTATTATTATGTCAGCGTGGCAGACTCTATGACGTTTTGCGGTCCTGCAATGGTGGCATACTCACTAACAGGAAAGGAGGTTGACAACCCCGAAGTGTGGGTGCCAGGAGCGTTTAGTGGCATCCCGTCCTACGGTGGGTCAAACAACCAAGGTCCAGAAGACCATTCGGGCGGTTGTCGTTGTTGGGACCCCGACACTACATCATCCGAGCCCTCGTCCGAACCGTCATCCGAGCCCTCGTCCGAGCCCTCGTCCGAACCGCCATGCGAAGAAGAAACAATCGAAACAGACGGCGAATACTACGAAAAAACAACTCTCCGCTACGTATCGGCAGGACACGACGCGCCCGCGTGCATCGATTGGAACGCCGCGGGAACGATTAACGTTGTCGCAAAGTGCGAAGTTTACGAAACGGTGGACAAAATGAAAGAAGTCCACGTCCACAGAAAAAAATGCCCGCCCGAAAAAGACATATTTTACACGCGCCAACAAGTCATCGAAAAAGGAAAAGAAAAACACAAGGGCACAGCAACTCAAAACATAATAATCTCTTACAACCCTGTCAATTATTCTGAATCCGACGAAATCGCAAAAAAGATAATCACCAACGCATTTTTCTCTTTCCCATCAACAAAATACACATCGTCCAACACGGCAATTGTAAACATTAGTATTTCGCGTGCCTGCGGGGGCGAGCCATCACCTGGACCGACAGGAGCAACCTACACAATCGTTTACGGCAACTTAACCAATCAATTCCGCACGGGCTATTCAAATCAAGAAGTCAACCCGTCCTGCGTGGACGTAAATTTTCAAGGCTTACAAACAATCGTTCTGTCGGCAACAAAAACAACCTACCGCGACACCTTTCAACCTTGGCAAAAAATTAACGACAGCACAGGGAAAGCTGTCGCGTCAGGCACAACACTCGTGAGCGGCGGTGAAGTATTTAAAACCGAAACAGTCCGTAAAACAACGCAAAAATGGTTCGCTAAGGGAACGCAAGGTGTTTCGCTCACCTACCACGGCGCAACGCTAACCATCGAGCGTTGTGGCGAAACATCCGAGTCATCAACCGAACCACCGCCCGAACCAGGAAAACCAATCCCACCACCCCAAATCCCACCAATCGATCTACACGGAAAAATTTTTGGGCAAATTTATTATTACGATAGTGCCGTCGACGAATGGAAAGAAATACCCTGCAACGTCGCCTACAAAGACGACGCGCCAATCAACGACGTAGAAATCAATCCAGAACAGGGAGCAACCGAAATTATTTTGTAGCAATGCACGCTTTTGTAATCAACATCGCCAACACTCGCGAAGTCGCGCTTACTGCACGGGCAATCGCCTGCGTCCTTAAATTTTGGCAACGCGCCGAACAGTCCGAGCCCGCGTTTTTTGTCGGTTGCCATGACGCGCCTGCATTTGAAGTCGCCAAAGAAAAACTGAAAAAATTTAAACATCTTTATTTGGCAACAACAAAATGGCAAACAAAAGACCTCCACAAAATACAAGCATCGTGCAACGCAACAGGCATTTTCACGCTCGCGCCATCTGCTTTACTCGTTAAGCCCGAAGCATTCACACGCATTGCCAACTTGTCGGGAACTTGTTTTATGGCTTTCGAGAAAAGCGACTGCGTGCAGTATTTTTCAGCGCGCGGGCTACGCTACTACCACGATGCAGAAACCGACGTTCCCGCAAGAGAATTTTTCGCAAGCGACAACAAAAAAGGTCTCCCAACTTACGGAACAATCATTCCCGAAACAATGGTCGCGAAAACATTTGCCGAAAGCAACAACGAAAAAACAATCGTCATCGACGACAGCGAAAAACTATTCTGCTCCTGTCTAAACGACTTACCACAATGGACAACCAAACAAACGTTCCAGCAAAAAACTTTCGCAGTGCTAATTCACACGTTCCCGCCGGACTTTGAGGACGCACAAACCGCAATCAATACATTGCTTTCCAATTGGCACAAAACAAAACAACAAACACCAACCATTTTTATTTCTGTCGATAAAAAAGACGTTTCCGCTGCAAAAACAGCGTTCCCGCAATGCGAAATCTATCAACGCACAGGCGACGCTGGCGGGCACCTACAAGGGCTCGAAGCAATCAAATTCGAGCGAGAAGAATTTATCTACCTGCTCTCACTTTTCGATTATGTCATTAAAATGGACTCCGATTGCCGACTCCACAAGCCCGAACTCTACACAAGTGCCGCAACACAACTCGGCATCGAGGTTGTCGGGCTAATGCAAGCGCGCGAAAAACTACGTGGCAACGCCGTGCCCTACGGCATTTGCTACCTCGCCTCGCAAAAACTTAAAGATAAATTATTGTCAATCAGCGACGATGAAATCAAAGCCCTCTGCAATAAAATCAACGGACATGAAGACATCTTCTTTGGCAAGCTAATGACCCAACACGCACCACAAATGACTTACTGCTCAATCGCACCGCGCTACTATCAGCACCTCAAATTTAAAACACAACAGCCCGAGCCACAACACATACTCACCTGCTACAACTCACGAAAGGATTCTTAAAATGGCAAAAGAAATTAAACAATTCGCATTTAACGCTGGCTTGTGGGACAGCCGATTAATCACTCGAATCGACCTCGACAAATATCGCTACGCCTGCCAAGAGCTTACCAATTTCAACCTCTCTTACACGGGTTCAATCAAACCACGAGAAGGATTTAAAACCGTTAGCGTAGCGGCTTTATCAAAAGACACAACAGAAACACTCGAACTTTTAAATGAAAAATCTTGGAATGCCAATTATGACTACGTTGTTTTAAAAACAAAAATAATTCCTTTTTTTAGCGACATTGAAGATCACATAATCATCGCGCGCTTGCACGAAAATAAAGAAAAAACTTGGAGAGGTGTTGTATATTTTGTCCACTCATCAAAAACAGGCAAAGTCTTAAAGCGCGTTTTCTCCACGGTCATAACTTCAACTCAAATTGATAGCTTAAAATCAATTCGCTACGCACAATCAAACGACGAATTATACATCACCAGCGATTTTGCAATGCCAATCACAATCACGCGTAATTGGAATGACGAAAACGCCTCGTTCTCTGCCAGATATTTTGAATTTAAATACCCACCAATCAAAGATTTCCCAATTTCTGCAACAGCCGTTGTAGAAGATAACACCGAATTAGTCACGGGATATCGAAGAAAAAAAATCACAATTACAATCCCAGACAGCGAAGTGCGAACATACGAACGCACAATCGTAAACGATTGTGGATTTTTAGCAATTAAAAGCGAAAAAGTTAGACAAATTACGGGAGCTTTTGACGGAGATGGAAAGGCTGTTTTAGATTCGAAAACATCTCCTTGGAAATTAGGAGAAAAATTCACCGTTAGCCCAGCAATGAGAGCAACGGGGAAAGTTGTTTTATACACTTCTGGAAAGTGGCAAGGTAAAATGGCGATTGAAGTTTCTTATGACGAAGGAGCAACTTGGACTGTCGCAGCGTCAATTTACGCTCCCGAAGACGGATCACTTGCCCCGCAAACGTCTATCGACGAAGATACCGTAAACGCACTCGTTCGCGTTCGTCTCATTGAAACAGGCGCTGTCATTCAAGGATACAACACCACAAATGGAGAAACTGGCGGAATCACTGGATTAGGTTATTATACCGTCCCAACAAATTTGTGCAAGTGCGAATGGTCATTAACTTGCTACGGAGAGCAGGTAGATTGGTTTGAAAAAGAAGGTTCAATTAAAATACCAGCAAATTCAAATACAATTGTAGTTTACACCCCAAAACCCAAAATAGACACAAACCCAAGCGGAACGCTGGCAATTAGCGCATTTTCAAAATCAAATCCTCCAAGAGAAGTTGCAATTTCACAACAACGACTTTGGTTTTGTGGAACGAAAGAAGAACCAAAAACCGTTTGGGGAAGCGAGGTGGACAATCTCGATGTTTTTAAAACGGGAACGAAAGCAACAAGCGGACTTTCTTTCACGCCGTCATCAACAACGTATGACGGAGTAAAGTGGTTTAAGCCGATCCGAACAGGTTTTTCTGTCGGCTGTGATAGATCGGAATTGTCTGTTCTCCCATCAGGAGGTAGCGTTATTACCGCGTCGTCAATTCAAATGCCAACAGAATCGTCTTGGGGGTGCTACGACGCAGAAGCGGTTGTCGCAGGTGATAAAATTTTCTACGCAAAAGCGGGCGGGCGCGAACTTATGGCGCAACAATATTCGTTTGAAAACAACGGCTACACATCGTCATCAATGAATCTTTATACGCGCGAATTGTTTGAAAACGACCCCATTAAAAAAATCGAATTTTCTCGACTTCCAAACTCATCAATCTACGTTCTTACTGAAAAAGGAAATCTATATCGATTTATTTTCAGCAGCGAAGAAGATATTTTTGCTTGGTCAAAAATCGAACTTGGGAAACCCAAAGACTTTTTACTTCGTTGCGACCCAAATTGGAGAGAAACGTCAAACACAATCGAAATCGACGACATTTTAATTATTCGAGTTGACGACAAAGATAAATTGTTTATGACGACTCGGGCTGTTTATTTTTACATGGGCGTTAAAAAATATCCATTTTCTTACAGTCTTCTATCAAATGATTCTGGCGATTATATTGACCATTTTAATTTAATTTATGAAACAGCGCCCGGAAATTACTATCGATTTGTAAATGAAGTTCCTTTTATTTCATCATTTAAATCTATGCCACTTATTTACAACGACGAATCTGCCTTCGGTAGAAAATGCGTTCTCTCTGGTGCAGACGTTTACGGGAACATTGCTTGCGAATTTGATTACTCGTTCGATGGCGGCAAAAATTGGTATCAACACTCTGTTGGATACAATGTCGAGCAAGAAAATAGCTCAATCGTTCGCAACCGCTCGCTTGGGCAAGCAAAATTACTCAACAATGGCGGATATTCAGATTACGCCGATATTTCAATTAGAATTAACGGCTCTGTGTCAGAAAACGGCGGCGACTTTGAACTGTTCGGCATCGGTGCCGAAATTGTTTAAGAGAGATTAGAGCTTAGAGCTTAGGGCTTATAGTTTATAGTTGATAATTGAGAGTTGAGAGTTGATTTTAGTGTGGAGTGTAGAGTGAGGAGTGAGGAGAACTCTACTCCCCACTCCCCACTCTACACTCCCCACCATTCGTGTAATTCGTTGATAAATCAATCTTTAAGCCATAAGCCCTAAGCTCTCCACTACCAACTAAAAACAAAATCAAGCAATTTAGGAAGTAGCCAACCTAAAAAGAGTAAGCAGAGTGCCCAACACACAGATTTTATTTTTTGAACACGACTTTTTCCGTTTGCCGAAACGATTTTTTTGGACGCAAGCTCTTTGTTAAAATGATCTGCGATTGGCAGTAATTTTTTCCATTCGTCAAACGCCAAATTCCAAGAATTCAAATCAGTAGCGTCTGAAAGGTTCTCAAACCTTCTTGCCCTTATCGAAATTTCTTTAGCCTCATTCCACGATTTCGTTATAGCCGAATGGAACTCACCGTTATCCACATTTGAATAGCGATCGTCCATTAGTCGATTGTGTTTCTGACGAATGTCTTCAAGGATTAATTTAAAAGCGTCAAACGTTGCACGTTTTAAATGCCCTGCAACGCGCTCGAAATCTGCGTCTGGAACTTCATTAACGCTATTAACATCAGGACGCATCAAATGATCAAAAGCAGCAGCAACTTCCGTGTGCAATTCTTGGGCGACTTGTCCTTCTACTACAAAACGATCGTAAAGAGGACGGTATTCCTCTTTGTAAAACGCCCGTAAATCTCTAAAACTTTTAGGTTTAGACATTGCTCAGTAAACGATTTATGAAAAATACAAGACGCTGCCAAAAAGAAACTTTCAACGCCTTTTGAAAACGGCGCTCAACCTCTTCGTGAGATACCATATTATGTTGCACAGAGCCGCGACCAATTAAAGGGTAAGCAGAGTAAATCGTAATAGATTTTCCCAACTTTTTCTCTACTTGCAAACGATTTTCAAAAATAGTTTTCATACAAGGTCTCCTAAACATATCTTGCGTTAATGATGTGAAAAAGTCAAGAGTATTTTAAAACGTTTTAAAACAAAATAAAATATTTTAAAACGATTGAGAATTTAAACACGATTGACTTGATGTTAAATTATATTCAAGTCAAGCACGCGACAGCGTTTTACTGCTCGACAATCTTCATCGAAGACCGGTCAAAGAACGATTTTTAGCGTTGTAATATTAGCCCAGCAATCTTGCTGACAAGCCAATTTGGCGAAACATCACTAACAATTATTACAAACTTAAAAATGGACTATCCAGACCAATCAATCACCTTGCAAAAGGCAGCCGTTGTCATTGCGGCTGAACTCTCAAAATCTTACAAAGGTCAAGACATCACTCAATTGACCCCAACAATTCAACCAGGCCGCGTTGAAACACTCAACGGTGCCTCCGTTCCCGTGCGAACCGACGTTTACCGAAAAGGTATGGCTGTCGAAAATCTCGGCGATCCCGTCGAAGAATACGAAGACACGCAAGCCATTGTCGATTACATGGGCAACCCAACATCGGCAAACAAAGACCTAATGGTGGCAGGACGCCACTACGCAAACGGCTCATACCACTCGGCAACACTCGCAAAACCTAAAATTCATCGCGACCGCGCATTCTTCCAAAATTGGGAGCAACTCGTCGGTGCTATGAATCCTGAAAACGACAAAATCAAGTCGGTTCACGCAAATTTGCGAAACGCCAAGAACAAAGCGTGGTTTAAAGCATTGACTGCGCCGTCTGTAATGCGCCTTAAATCGAAAAACCGCAAATCTGCGGGGCTTGACGCTCTCTATGAAATGGTAGCACTGCCAGAAGATCGCACCATCACCGTCGATGCCGGTAAAAACACCTTAGACTATTTCGACCTCTTGAAAATCCGTGCAAAATGCCAAACCATGCAAAACACGTCGATTTTCATGTTGATGAACTGGTTTCAACAAGCAGCATTTAAGGACGCAAATAAACAATATCTCCAAAACAAAGATTTTGTTTCTTCGGCAGACCTTACCAAGCTTGACGAATCACTTGCATTCCAAGGCGTTAAACCTGTCATCATCGAAGACGCACTCGACATCACGGGCGCAAAAGATTTCGGCATTGACGAATCGCAAATTATCTTCTTCAACCAAGATGTTATGACGAAAGTCGATTGGGGCGTTGAAGACAAATTTGGCATCGACGCGCAAGCCGACATGGCAGCACTCTATTTCCGTAAAGAACGCTACGACTTTGTGCGAACCGACGACAACTCATTGTTCATCGTCAATATCGCCGCACTTGTTCCAACACTCGAAGTTTCAAAAACCTCGTTTACAAGTGCGCCAAAAGCAGGCGCAACCGAACAAAAATTCACCGTCACGACAAACTCGAACCGAATCGAAGTGCAATCGTGGAACGTTTCAGCCAACGTCGATTGGATCACGATTAATAAAAAATCGGGATTCGGCACGGGCGAAACATCATTCGCTGTCGCCGCAAACCCAACTACATCGGCGCGCACGGGAACGATTACGGTAAAATCGCTCGGTCTCAACGGAACAATGCTCACAAAAACAATTTCCGTCGCTCAATTGGGTGCATAGTTCTTTGGTTTCATAATTATTACGGTTAATCAGTTAAAACTCGGGGGAGATAATGATAGGGGTATCGTTATCTCCCCTTTCCACTTTGAAAGGATAATTTTTAAAATGACAGACATCGAACACTTGGCAAAATTGTTTGAAGACTTCAAAGAAGAACGCAATCGTCGCAACGACACCACCGACAAACTCTTGCAAGAATTGGTGCGACGCGTAGAAATTCTCGCAACCGAACAGCGTCGTCTCGACCGAATCGATAAGCAAATCGAAGACATCTACGCACGACTTTGGAAAATCGTAATCGTCTGCTCAACGATCGCCGCAAGCGCAGGCGTAGCAATCAACAAAATCTTTTAACAACAAACAAAAGGTAAAACATTATGATTACAGCAATTATCGCACAAGCAACAGAAACCGTTCCCGCAGAAACAGGCGAAGTCGTTGAAACCGTCATCGACGCACTCACTGCCGCCGCCGCGGTGCTCCCAATGCCGTGGTCGGCAATCGCCGCAGGCGTGCTCGGGCTCGCTGGAACAATCTGGGCGTGGAAAAAGCGCGGGAACAAGAAAGACAAATAATTTTTAACGCGGATTTCGCAAATGCAACGCAGATTACGCAATAGCACCGTAGGTTTAGTAGGAACAAATAGGTTTTTCTTGTTTGCGCCTACGGCGGACAGTGTAGAGTGTAGGGTGTAGAGTGTAGCGATTCTCCCCACTCTCCACTCCTCACCATTTTGCGCCCTTTGCGTTAAACCTTCGTTTAATTCGTGCAATTCGTGGATAACCCCAACTCTAAGCTCTAAGCTATAAGCCATAAGCTCTCAACTCTCAACTCTCAACTCTCAACTATTCACTATCATGTCAGGCGCAGCAATGAACATTTGGGGTAAGGTTGTTTCTTCGGTTGGAAATGAAATCAAATTCCATTCCAACTTATTAAACACCTACATGAATTATAAAATTCAAGGCGCAGCAATTAAACAACAGTGGGCGAACGCACAGGCAAACCACCAATTCGCAGTCAAACAATCAAATGCAGCACTCTCGGGGCTCGCTCACAACGAATACGTCTTGCGTCGAGCACGAAACCGACAATATGCAGAAGTAGAATCAGCATACGTTGGCGCGGGTGTCAGTAGTGAAAGCGGCACGTGGAAAGCCGTCATGGACGAAGAAGCGCGAACAACCGCCGAAGAACTCGTAAACATGCGTTCCCAAGTCGATAACGAAGCGGGACTTTCAATGCTACAAGCCAACAACGACATTCGACAAGCCGAAGCCAATTACAAGTGGGCAAAAAAAGCAAACAAGTGGCAAATGCGTGCAGGTATGTTCAATGCGTGGATGCAACAAATGCAAGGCGCAATGGATATTTGGGGAAACATGTAGAAAGAGTTGAGAGTTTATAGTTTATAGTTGAGAGTTGAAAATTGAAAGTTGAAAGTTTAACCAAGACCAAGACTAAGACCAAAACTCTCAACTAAAACCAAACCTTCGATTAATTCGTGAAATTCGTGGAAAAACCCAACTCTAAGCCATAAGCTCTCAACTCTCAACTCTCAACTCTCAACTATAAACTAAAAATGAATATTCCAATTTCACAACCATCAACCACTATGCGTTCAATGAGCGTAGCGGGAACGCGTATTGTCGCGCCAGACTACGGCATGGCAAAATACGATTACGCTCTCTCAATTAGCAACAATATCGGCGAAATGGGACGCCAAGCGGGCGAAACAATCATCAAGGCAGGAAAGTTAATTTCTAAAATCGGCAAAACAATTAATGCCGCACAATCTGCCGCGTCTGCCGCGTCTGCAATGAAAGATATGGGCTTTGCCGCTGGGGAATTTGGCAATGATTCAAAAATCAATCAAAGCAATATTTTGCAAGAAATCGATAGCGCCTACTCGTCAGGAAAGTTGCAAGATAATTCAGATGACGCAATCAACGATTTTTTAAAGCCGATTCAAGATAAATACGACGCGTTTGAAATGCAAGCACTCAACAAGCCAATGATGTCGCGCGTTATGGCTGAAAACCCAAACTTTGCCCAACAAATCAACCATGAGCGCGCCCTCGCCCGTGAAAGTTTTTTTAACGCTCAACGAATTAAACTTAAAAACGCCGTTGCGCAAAATCGCCAAGCGGACGCATTGCAAGGTTTTAATATTGCCGTTTCAAACGACGACCCTCAAAGTGCCGCCAATTATGCAAACATGTTCGTCGCGGCAGGTGGAGACTATGGAGCGGCAAAACGAATGACAATTGGCGCACACAATACGTTCCTGCAAAATGCTGGCAAACGCGCCTTGCAAGTTGCGGGAACTGACGGACAAGCATTT
Source organism: uncultured Opitutales bacterium (assembly GCA_934675585.1). Taxonomy (GTDB): domain Bacteria; phylum Verrucomicrobiota; class Verrucomicrobiia; order Opitutales; family UBA953; genus Spyradosoma. The sequence continues at coordinate 55,196 of CAKUQY010000008.1, forward strand.
AAAAACGACATGGCAGAATGGGCACAGGCATATTCAACGGCAATCGGCGATTTTCAATTGCTTGGCGACGAACAACGCCAACAGGTGCAAGATTTTATCTCGGGCAACAAGGGAATGGAAATGTTTGAAGATTTTGTTGCGGGCAAAACTCTTGTTGCTCGAGCAAATACAACCGTTGCAACGGGCGGGAACGCTCAATCAATTTCTAAAACAGGAAAATACAAAGAACAGAAATTGCCAGCGGGTGTCGCTTGGACAGGAATGCGCCAAGAAACAAGCGATGAATATTACAATCGCGCCATCGATAATGCAATAGCAGAAATCGACAAACAAGGAACGCTTAATTCTGCAACTATTCAAGCCAACAAAATAGCACAACTGCAACAAATCGACCAAGCCGAGCAATTAGAAATCGCTCGCGTGCGACAACACGCTCGCAAAAACAACGTTCCCGCAGATGTTTTGGCAAAACGCGAACAAGCCGTGCGAGACGCTGCCGAAGAAGACCGAAAAAATTTGGATTTTTACGAAAAACAAAACCAAGCAATTGACGACGAAGAAAAACAAAAAGCAAAATTAGATGTGCTCGCACAAGGCGAAAAAATGAAACGCGAATTGCAAGCTCGCAAACGAGAAATCGTCGAAGAAATCGTCGCAAATGCCGACGACCCAAACGCAATTCAAGATGTTTTTTCAAAAATCACCAATTTCAAAATCGACAAAAGCAACAAACAAACAAGCAAAGAATTTGTTGTATGGCCACCCGAAACAGGACGCGAAGACACCTCGTCAAAAACACTCCTCGCGATAATTAACAACCTCACAAATTTTACAAAAGCAAATGACCCGGCAGGCGAAAAATTAATGAACGCCTTGTCGTGTGCACGTTTGTTTTGCAATGCAAGCGATTACGAAAAATGCGTCAAAATGCTTAAAACAGGTGCTCGCTTAGACAGCGCAAGTGCTGCACAACTCGAAAATATGCGCTCGGCACTCAATTCTTATTACCAAGTAGCATGGGAAGCGATAGACAATAATTATCCTTGGCAAGATGAATTTATGTTTCGTGGCGACTACACAAAAGAAAAAATTGAGTCCCATGGCAAAAAATACGCCAAAAACCAAGTTTCTCGACAGATAATCGATTTATACAACGCAAACGAACAATTGTTAAATGTTTTAAAAACAAATCCAAGCGCAGGCATGCAAGTCATCAACGAACTCGGTCCAAAACTAAGAGAGCGGCAAACCATGTATTTTCAAACCAAACTCATTCAAGAATACATTCGCAAAACAACCACGTTCCCACTACGAAAAGAACCTACTAAACAAACAAATAAAAAAGGCCAAACCTTTGCTGACGCTGTTATGTCGGCTGCTATTAATCCTAAAAAAATTCGAGAGGAAGTTGAATAATGACACAATTAGATATTTTTAATCAAGCAATGATTTTTATTGGCGAGCCACCGATTGACGCTGCCAATTTTAAAAACACAAGCGCCTACCGTGCGTGCGAGGTAATGTGGTTGCCAACTTTGCGCGCAGTGCAAGCGTGCATCAATTGGAATGAACTTGAACGCCTTACAGAAATTTACCCAACAGGCAAGCACGATATGCGCGGCGTTGAATATTCAAAACCCGAAAATTACATTAGGATTATCAAGCTTGAAGGAACGCGCACAGGCGACAATTTTCGCGAGGAAGGCGCCTACATTTACATCTCAAACAAATACGGAGAATACCCTGAACATATCAAAGTAAAATACATTGCACTCGAAGAAAATCCCGACGCTTGGAGCGTAGAATTAAGCGAGTGTATTGTAGAATTGCTCGCGGCAAATGTTTACGCAACAATCACCAAGCGCGACGGCTCACAACTCAAAGAGCATTTTTGGCAAATCACACGCCCGCGCATGGCTGCAATTCACTTGCGCCGCACTCAACCCGACCGTAAATACTCAACAGAAAAACGCTTTAACTAATCAATTAAATGAACAATCAAGAAATCTCTCTCAGCGAATACGCTCCCAAAACGGCGTTGCCAATTGAAAATACAATTACAGCAACTCCCGCGTTTCAAATTGACCCATTCAAAGAAGTAGATACCAGCCACGAATTTCTCGGTCGCGCCGAAGAAAGATATCAAATTAAAAAAGATATCAAAGCTGGAATGAGCGATGAGGACTTGTTTGAGAAATATAAAGACGCACAAATTTTTAACCCTGAACGACGAAAAGTAATCGAACGACTTGAAGGTGCAACAAAAGAGTTTGATTCTGCACGAAATACTTCGGCGCACATTGACACAATTATTCGCGTTGGAAACAAAATTGCTTTAAACAATCGAAAACAGCGCGATGTTTCAAGCATTGCGCCCGTTCCCGTGCCGATTTCTGAGCAAGATCGCATCGAAGTATTAACCGCCGCGTCCAACTTAATTGGCTTTGCTCCCCAAGACGCGAACGACCTCAATCGATTCTGGTCAAAAGACGGCGTTATGGGAAAAGATTGGGAGGAAAGCATTGAGTGGATTACACAAACACTCGCCCCCAAAGCACAAGCATTTAAAGCGTTCAAAGAATTTGATGACGCTGAACAATGGAAAAAAGAAGAAATCGCCCAAAAACAAGGCAAAACAATTGGCGAAGTTTATTTGTCATTGCTAAACAATGTCAAAGACGTTCGCGAAGCGTTTGAATCGTTGAAAGGTTTTAACGACAACGAAAAGCGCGCCGCTGCTGCATTGCTGTTCCAAAACAAGGCACTCGGCGACACAATGATGAGCGCCTACACGATTGAAAAAGTGCTTGGCAAATTATCAAAAGAAGAACAGACAAATGTAATCGGTGCGCTACGAAAGACAAACGTAGAAACCTACAACGGCATTATGGCAAAAATCGCCGCGGGAACGGCAGACGCGATTGAAAGCACCGCGCTCGGCATTGAAAACTTTTTTAAAATCGTTGCCGGCGACGGAGTAAGCCAAGAAACAGCCAGCGCAACACTCGCTGTTAATGACGCGCTGGCGAGAAAATTTGGAGAAGGCAAAATCACAACAACCATCGGCAAAGGTGTTGGACAAGCCGTTGTAATGATTCCGTCATTAGCCGCAGGCGCGGCAGGTGGTGGTGTAGCCGTCGCGGGAACGCTTGCTGCACAATATTTCCCAGGTGCGATGAGCGACTTTTACATCGAAGCGAAAAGTGAAGGGGCAAGCAATCGAAAAGCATTATTGGGCGCAATCGGTGCAGGCGCGCTCGAAGTAGGAACGGAATATCTGGGAACGGCATTTTTTCTCGGTAAAGGACTTTTAATTTCAAAAACAGCGGGTAAAACAGCCAAAGCCGTGCGATTGCTCGACGACGCAATTGTCGGCAAAAATATTGGCAAATGGGGCGCAATTAAAACTGCGGCAAAAAATAATCTTAAAATGATTAGCGGCGAAAGCGCTGAAGAAGTTGTCAATTACGTCGGGAACGCGCTTTTAATGGCAAACGCAACAGGAAAAGACGTTGAAATTAATGGCAGTGAAATTGCCGACATTGTTGCACAAACAGCCGTAGCCACCTTGACGCTTGGCGCAGGACGCGTTGCAGCGTCTAAAATGAGTGCGGGTTCAATTACAACGCCAACCACAACGCCTGAAATGTTGTGGCGAATGACGGAAGCAGATTTTGACAACAATTTAATGCAAGCCGTATTAGATTCTGACATGGGCGTGCAAATGGGCGCAGACAACGAAACATTAATCAAACAATCTGAACAAGGCGATATGACAAATATCAACCTTGCAGAATGGCAAAAATTAAACGAAGAAGAAAAAACGAGCGTCATTGAAAAAGATTTTTACAACGGCGAAAAACACACAAAAAAAGACATCGACCGCGCCAAAAAAATCTTGAATTTTACAAGCGACTACACGGCAAAAGCAAGCGGGCGAGTCGCAAGCTCAGGCACAAGCAATATTTCTAATAACTCCGAGTTCTCCGAGATCTCCGAGATCTCCGAGAACTCCGAGATCTCCGAGAACTCCGAGAGCTCCGAGATCTCCGAGAACTCCGAGAACTCTGACTTCTCGCACGAGCCAAGTTTTGCCGAAGTTAAAGAAAAAGCACCAGAATTTGACATCTCACAAGATGTTTCTGCGGCATTCACGGGCGAATTGTCGCCTAAAAACATCAAGGTTTATAAAATTTTAAAAGCAATTGCCGATGATAATACATTATCGTCGATTGAAAAATTAAATGTTGTTCAAAATTATAACTCGCTCGCACTGTCTCGAAAGGTTTTACAAGAAAACAACATCGAACTCGACGATTTAAGCCAAGAACAATTGCTCGAACGCGCCTTTAATATGACAGCAACGGGCATTTCTGTTGGCGAAAAAATGAGCGGGAACGCAAAACCAAGCGAAACGCCCACAATTCCACAAACAGACGCTGACGCATTGCCAAACACCGAAGAATACAAGACAGTTAAGAAAATTTTGGCAGACGCAAGCGTGCAAGACGCATTAAAAACTTTGCGACTTCAAGGCGCAACATTGAACGCCGAAGATATTGCAAGTGAACAGCCACAAGGACAACTCGAACAAATTGTAAAAAACGCTGCAAAATATTTGTCGGGAACGGACGCAATTAATTACACACGCGCCGCAATCAACGCTGTTTCAAGTGCTAATTTTGACGCTAAAAAAGGCGTTCCTACCGACTTAAACAAAACACTCGCCGAAGTGGGCGCAAGAATGTTCGGCAACATCGAAAAATACGCCGATTTACAAAAACAAATGGCGGACACGGGAACAGATTTTGAATTAAAAAAAGCCGTCAATGCCTTCAACAAGCGCAAACAAGAATTTGGCGCATTGAAAGATTATGAAATCGAATTGACCGACAAAATTGGCGGCTATGCAAAAATCGATCCCGCAAAAAAGAAAATTTACATTAATACAAACAAAGAATTGCGTGGCGAATCGTTCACGAAAACACTCGGGCACGAATTAACACACATCGCCGCTAAATTTGTCGGCTGGAAAGAATTGAAACGCGTGCTACTCGGCGACAAACTGTTTAAAAACTTTTTGTTTGGCTATGAAAATTATCGTCGTGCAGAACGCGGACAAGCACCAATTGTCAGCTACGAAGAATTTTTCAACGACATCAAAAATCGCTACGAAACACAATTAGGTAAAAATTTTAGCGACAAATACATCGAAGAAGAAATCGCCGCCGATGTTATGGGCGCGACCATTTTCTCAAACAATGTTAAAATTTTACAAACCTTGCACAATGAAAATAAGTCATTGTTCAAAAAAATTCTCGATTGGCTTAAATCGCTTGTGAGTAGCACGCGAGGACTTAAAATTTGCGATGAAGCCGTTAATGCCGTCAATTTGTTCAACAACATTTTAAAAGACGCAAAAACAGCCGAAATTAAACAAAAAGGAAAGGCAGAATTTACCATCATCACGCCAAACAACGGCAAGCCAATTGAAATCAAAGGCGAATACCGTGTAATTGACGCGAACGACATCAAATTTGTCGATATTACCAAAAAAGACGAGCAAAATAAACAAGACCGCGACCGACACGGCAAAAACACACGCTTGCAAACAGAGGGCATTCTTAAAAACTTTTATCCTGCGCGATTGATGGCTTCGGCAACAACCGCAGAAGGCGCAACGCTGGTGCAAGAACTCGATGATGGCAGTGTGATGTCGATTTCGGGCGAAGGGCGCGCCCGCACCCTGCAGACGATGTATGACCAAGGCGGTAAAAACGAACAAAAATACCGTGAAACACTCAACGAATTTTTGAGCGACTACGGCATGAGCGTTCCCGCGGGAATCGAAAAACCAATGCTCGTTCGCGTAGTAAAACAAACGAGCAACGGGAACGACTTTGCCGCAATTGCTCAAAATAGTAATGACGCGGCACAATTGGAGCGCAACGATGGCGAAAAAGCTCAAAACGATTCATTAAAAATTGACGAAGAACTCATCAATCGCGTTCCTCCAAAAATTGACAGCGGAGACATTGCAGATGTCAGCATTAATGGCTCTTTCATCAATGAATTTAACAAGCGAATTAACGCCGGCGCAAACTATCTCAAATACAACGGCGAAGGTTATGTTGAATCTTACGCCGAACGCGTAAATAATGCAATTGTAGCCAAGATTTTAAATAACCGAGCCGCAACATTTAAATTGTTTGTCGATTTCTCGCAAAGTTTTCGCTATCAAATTCAAGACTTGAAAGAAAGCGGCATCGCCCTGCTCTCAATGCACTACAAAAATCCCGACTATTCGATTTGTGCAGAAATTGGCAAGGCAGTTGAAGCAGCATGTGCGGCGCGGGAACTCATTTTTCAAAAAAAGCACAAGGGCGCGAGTTTTGACAGTCTTATCACAAACTTTTTCTCAACAGACAGTTTTGAACAAACAAAAACAGACGGCGATAAGATTATTTTTGACAAAGAAATCGCACACAAATTAGCAAGTCTTTTCAAAACGCGTTCCCACAAATTTGGCAATGTGATTAACAATTACATCTCCAAAATCAATGCCGTTTTTGGAGAGAGTGGAAAAGATGTCGATATGTTTGCAACGCAAAAAACGCGCGAGAACTATCTCGACGAAGTAATCGAGAAAATCGAAAACGCCGAAACAAAGGACAATGCCAAACATTCACTGACGCGAGAAGACCTCGCAAAAGTTTCTGCGCCTGCGAACGTGCAAACGACGCAAGCGGAAGCATTGGATGCGTTGAAAAAGTTGAATAAAAAAGATTTGGTAAATCGTGAGACTGGCATTGTGGCGCAAGTTAACAGCAATCAGCGCACGAAGATGATTAGCAATAAAGCAAGCGAAAAAAGCATTAACAACGGTTTTTCTCGCGAACAACATTTTTTCGCTGCGTCAGTTGTCGATAGCTTGTGGGGAAATGCTCGACTTTGGAAAGAACACGAAGACAAAAACGGGAATAAAGAAATCTCAATTTTACGTTTTGTATCGCCAGTTATTTTTGACGGGGAAACAAACTATGTTTTGTTAACCGCAAAAAAATCTGACGATAAAACAAACAAAGTTTACAGTGTTGAGGTAGAAAACATAGAAACGCTCCGAGCAAGGGGCGGTGCAGCGTTAAAAAACGTCCAACACCACAAATCTCGGAGCGTTGAAGATATTATTGCTGAAATTGACGCGGAAGTCAAGCGTGCAAATGAGGATGTGCGGTATTCGCTCGCGCGGGAACGTGCAATTGAACAATTTAAGCAAGAAAATCCAAATGGCGTTGTGATTGAACACGCGTTTCACGGAACGGGAAGATTTGGCTTTGTTGAATTCAACAACAAAAGACGCAATTATCACTTCTTCACCGACAACAAAACAATGGCGCGCAGTTATTTGCCCAACAATGCTGAAATTGGTAAAGATGGAGAATTGAAAAATCAAGCACCATTGACCAAAAACGAACTTATTAACGCGTTGTATAACGAACGCGGAGAAATTATTATTCCTGTTTTTGGCTTTTTAAAAGAGGGGCTTGCAGTGCCACAATCAAAAGTTGAGGGGCGCGATGGCGCGGTTAAATATTTTAAAAGTCGCTTTGGCGAAAAATATTCAAATCCCGAAACGTTCCTTGCCTTGAACAAAGGCAGCAGTTTTGTTTATGTGAAAAAAATCGCAGATGCAAGTCGAGAAGATTTGCTCGATGTGTATAAGTTTAAAACAGGACAAAAAAAACGCCCCGGCATTTATGATGTTGATTTGTTTATTAAAAATCCACTCATAATTGACGCGAAAGGCGGTTTTTGGAGCAGTCTTTTCGATGATATTCCAGAAGGCAAAATTAGTAGAACATTGGCTGACGGAAGTCGAAACTTAAATTTCTATAAAGAAAGGGCAGAGTATATTTTAAACTATCTTCCAGAAAAATTAAGAAACTACATCAAAGAAACCAATCTTAGCACGCCCGATACAACAGATGATGTTGCAAAAACTGCGAAGAAATTGGGTTATGACGGCGTAGTGCTTAAAAATGTTCTCGACTACTCAGATGGCGGAAAATTAAGCAAAGAAGAACAAAAAATTCCATCGGACGTTTATGTTGTTTTTAAAAGCAATCAAATTAAACTTTCTAAAAACTACACCGAAGACGATAACGGGAACGAAATACCAAGCGAAAACCGCTATGATTTTAAAAACGCAGATATTCGCTACTCGCTCGCGGATATGAACGCTGCCGAGGCGTATCAAGCGAACAGTGAGGCAGGACGCGTGCGCGATGAAATTGAATCCGTGCGGGAACGCGTGGAAAACGACGGTATTAAATATTCGCTCATTGCTTATCACGGCGGAAACTTTGATTTTGACAAGCCGCAACGCGAGTTTCGCGGCAAAGGCGAAGGGCACGCGGCACACGGCGCAGGCTTTTATGTGGCGATGAATAAAGATGTGAGTAAAAGCTATGCAGAACGCAATTCCAATTTAAAAACAACTTCGTTTGGACGCGTCTTGCACTCGGTTTTGTTGCCCGACGATAATGGGTTTAATTATTTAAGCGAAGAAAAGTCAATCACAGACGAGCAAAGGGCGGCAATTGAAAAAGAATTTGAAAAAACCTATTATCAAGGCAAAGAGTTTGAGGGCTCGGGCGTTTCCAAGGACGCATTTGGAGCATCTGCTTATGCTTCACTTGCGGGAGAGATTCGCAGAATTGAGCATATAAACGGAAACGATTTTTCTATCGTCTCTGCGAAAGAAGCCGCGAGCGACCTTTTGCGCCGTGCTGGCATTGTCGGCATGCGCTATGACGGTCGCCAAGATGGCGAATGCGTAGTAATATTTGACGAAAACGATGTCGAAGTCGTCGATGTCGAGCGTTGGAGTTTGGCGCGTGCTGGGAAAATGGCGGTTGAGGAGAAAATCACCGATGCGGTGCTGGAAAATCCGCAAGACGTTATTTTGCCACGCATGCACACGGGTGTTCCCGAACTCGACAATCGCGATGTGCTGATCAAGAAAAATATTTTCGAGAAGAACAAACAGCACCACCGCGATTTAAGCAATGATGATTCGCGAAAAATTTTGAGCGAGGCATTGTATGCCACTTCAAAACTTTTCAAAACAAAACCAAACGAAAAGCCGAATTACTGGATTCTCGTTAAAAGCGGCGGCAAGAATTTACTTGCTACGGTCGATGCCGACAGAAACAAGAAAAACATCGAAGTAATCAACTGGTATTTTATCCGCGAAAAAAACCTAAAAAAGACAATTGAGAGAGCCGAGAAGGAGGGCGCCCACATCCTCATAACAGACGCTTATCGCGAAAGTGCAGTCGAGGGCGAAATTTCTGCTCTTCATCTCGGCTCTGAAAATAGTTTAGATGGAGAATTTGGAGATGTCAAGTTTTCGCTTGCTGACGAGCGTAAAAATGCGCGTCTTGCGATGTATGAGCAAATTGAGGCTCACAATAAGTTTTACGAAGACAAGGCAAACTTTGAACTTGTCGGCGAAAAAGCAAAAAGTGTGGCTTGGTGGATGTTAAAATATGGCAAAGACAAATTGACAAGCGGCGCACGCGAAGAAGCTTTAAAAGGCGTTCCCGCGGACGAATTTGTTGCCCACGACATTGAACGGCTTGGCAAGTTGATTGCAACCGTAGCACGAGAAATGCTTGGCGGGAATGCTAAAAATGCCACGCGCGAAGATGTTGTAGCGGCTTGCATGGAAATCAACAAGGTGCGACTTTACAAACGTCTGGGGCGAATTGTTGCATTTGACGACGCGGACTTGGTCGTGCAAGCGCACAACGCGGTAAAAACGCGCGAAGAAGCCGACGACTTAAATATCGTTCCCGAAAAGATTGAGGAAAGCGAATTTGAGAAGTTGGCACTCGACAAGCGCATTGACGCGTTGGCACTCAAACACGATGCAAGCGACTATGAAAAAGCCAAGCGTTTAGAACGCGACCGAGCATTTGCAAGCAAATTAGCTGAAAAAGCAAATGAAGAAATCTCCGAAGACGACGAAGAAAGCGATGGCGCGAATAAAAAACCATCTAAAAAAGAAGTTCAAAAGCCAATTGGCGAAGAACAAGCCAAGAAAATTTTAGAGACGGCTCCAAAAATCGCCAACGAAATTGTCCAAGTGGTGCTTGATAAAGTGTTCCCGGGAACGACGATTAAGCCAAACAACTTGAAGTTGCTCATGGAAACGGCAACGATTGACGCGACCAGAAAAGCGGTGTTTGTAAAAACATTGCGCAGCACGGCTGTGCGCGAATTGTCTCGCTTGGCAACTCAAAATGTCAGCGCGCACCGTCGCTCGTTTGTAAATGAAGTGCTGCGAGAATTGTCTGTTGCGAACGACGCTGAAAAAATGCGCAAATTACTTGTGCGCGGCATTGGTTTAATTGCCTACAACGCGCGCAAAGAATCTCGCGGGAACGTTTATGAGCGCATTGGCGATTTACTGCGCACGGGCGGAACGCGTTTTAAATCGAACGCTACGGACGCAAGCCGTCGCCTTGGTGGAGAATTGGAATACTTTTTGAAAAAATCGCGCGAAGTATTTTTTGGAGAAAATAATACTTGGGTTGCGACACTTGAAAAAGGTAAAACAATTGCCGAAGAAGCAAAAGCTCGCGGGCTCAATATCAATGATATTGTCAAAAAAGAAAATTTGACGAAGTCGATTGGGCGCATGGAAGAAATTGAAAAACTCATGGAGTCGTCGGGAACGGACGAAGCCGATTTGCACAAGTTGCGCGAGTTGGAACTCGAATATCGTGCGCTTGCAATGTTTGGCGGAGCTGCAACAAAGTCGGTTGCAGAGTTGCAGGAACTCGAATATGAATTACGCAAATTCATCGAACAAACCATTGATGAGCACACACAAAAAGTAGAGTTGCAAAAAAAAGAACGTGAAGAAATTTACGGAGCAATCGCAGACGCTGCAAAAATGGGCAAGCGCGTTTCTGCAAATCAAAACTCGGCTCTGGAATATGTCAAAGAATTGCTTAAAGACAGCGAATCGTTTGTGCAACAATTGGAAGCAATCATCAAATACGCAAGTGGTGAAAAAGAAGATGTCGCACGGGAACAAATTAAAATTATTGAAGCCATGATGAACGAAGCCGCAACCGTGCGCGAAGAAATGCAAGCGCAACGTATGGAAGACTTGGCAGCAGCAGCAAAAAATGCTTGGGGCGAAACTTGGCAACAAAAAATCGCTCAATTCAACAAGATTGATAAAAAATTAGACTATTTGTCGCTCGACGGCAATGAAATGTCATTGGCTCGCTTGGCAACACTTTACGCACAAGTGCGACAACCGCACTACTCTCGCCCACTGTCTCACAAGGAAGATTACGATCCCGCCGATATTGCTAAAATTCAAAAACGCGTCGCAATGATTCCTGAAATGGAGCGAGCGCTCGGTGCTGAAGGCATTCGATTTGTCGATGAATTGTGCGCAATTTTGGAGAAAAATAAAGGACGCTTGCAGACGGCTTTTAAAAATGTCACGGGTTGGGCATTTGATACGAACGAAGAATACAATGGAAAAGAAGCATATTTTCCAATTTACCGCGCGGGACAAGGTATGCGGCTTGGCATTGCCGGATTGTCGCTGTCAATCGTTCCCGTGAAATTGTCGGCGCGTGTTGAAAGCGCGCGCGATGTTCGTGAGGATTTGAACATTCTTGAAGCATTCAATGAATCGGCGGGCTCGACGGAACAATTTATTGCCTACTACGACTTGCAAGGATTGTTCACGCAAATGTTCGGCGACGCAAAATTTATCGACGCAATCGAAAAATACGCAGGCAAACCCGCGTTAAATCAATTGCGCGAGCATGCAACACACATCATCTCAAACAAAACTCTCAACACCGACAAGAACCGCATCGTTAAAAAAATGATTGAAGCAGCGTCAATCACCGCGCTCGGCGGGAACTTGATTGTTATGTTGCGGCAAACGACATCAATCCCCGCCTACATGTTCAATATGAACGCGACGAGCGTTGCGAAACACATGATTTCGTGGGGAACGCCAGAGGGTTTTGAAGCAATGAAAACAATCATCAACGACAGCAAATGGTTTAGAGCGCGTTTTGGACGCGGATTTAATAGCGCGTTTTTGAAAACGCTCACATCTGACAGTGTGTGGACGCAAAAGAAAGCTCGCGCGCTGGCGTGGTATATGATTAACAATAATCTTGGCGACGCCGTGCCGGTGTTGTTTGTTGGACAAGGCATTTACCGCGAAACATACAAAGCGTGTTTGAAACAAGGTTTTGATGAAAAAACAGCAAAGCGAAAAGCACTCATGGAAGTGGCACTGCAAAGTGAAAAATCGCAACAATCGGGACGCATTGAAAACGCGTCGCGAGCCGCCCGCAGTGGTAGCATTGTCGCAACAGCAATGATTCAGTTTCAAGCAACCAGCGTGCAATTCTTGAGCTATGAAGTGCGAGCAATCAGCGATTTTTTGGCGCGACCAACCGATTTAAAACGCATTAAAAAACTCGCAAAGGTGTTGGCACTCAACCATATTGTTTTGCCAGGACTTTTCTCGGCGATGACAATGGTGTGGGATATTGCACTGGGCGGCGACCCCGAAGAATGGGGAGAAGATTGGGTTAAAAACTTCTTAATTCCAATGATTATCGGGCCGTTCAATGGCTTGTGGTTCTTTGGCTCATCTGTGCTTGGTTTAACAAAAACACAACTCGGCTCAACAATTCCGTCGGCAAACATTGTCTTGAACGCAAAACACGGCATAACAGCAGTTGCAAATGCGGTGCAAGGCGATGAAGACAAAGCAATTGAAGAACTCGACAAGGCTGTGCAATCGTTAATTCCAATTTACCGCCACACGCGCGACGCAATTGAAAATTACAGCAATTAACAAAGATGAAAACTCGTTTTCTCTCCTGCGCGATCAACGCGAATTTTGAGATAAATTTCTTCGCCGAATTTACAGTCTTCGGTTGCGATGGTTATCTCATATTCGCGTTGCAAGCCGTGAGGCGCGTTGTTAATCGCCTTGCTCAGGCGTTCCCACAAAAAGTTGTTGGAACGGCGCGATAAACGCCGTAATTGTTCTGCAAAATGGGAATGTCCACGCGAACATAGGCATCGCACGGACGATTTTGCGCGATTTGTTTTAATTGTTCAAAGACGGCTTGAGACAAATTGTAGTCCATTTTTAATCAAGTGATTTTTTAGGGAGAATAGAAAAGTAGCGTTTTGCGTCTTCGGCTGAAACAGGATTTGCAAGATAATTTTGCCAAAGCCGCTGCTGGTTGCGATGCCGCAAAATAAGCGATGTCTTCGCAGGGTTTTGAAAAAGAGAAACGTGCATTGTTGCAAACGTGTGGCGAAGTCTGTTCGGCTTCCACGTCCCGCCCCAAAGTTTTTTTAGTGCGTTAGTGCGGCATTCCGTCGGACAGATGATCCTCGGATAGCTCTCGAGCCACGCCCAAAGATTTTCCGGTAAATCACGCATTGTCCACGTGTCGCCTGTTTTGGTGATGTCGCAGGTCAGCGTGATCGTGCGCGCCTCAAAATCGACCTCTTCGATGGAAATCTTTCCCGCCTCGGCATTGCGAAGCCCGCAGAACGCCTGAACGGCAAAAAATCCACATAAATCTTTGTAGCGTGAGTTTTCGAGGGTTCTGAAAAAACTTTCAATCTCGGGAACGCTAAACGTTGCGATCGGTTTTTGAAGTTCTTTCGGAAGAATCGATTTTTTATTGAAAACGGGAGAAAACGAAAGCCAGTCGCGCGTATGGCAGAAGTTTAAGAACGACAAAATATTTGTAAAAGCGTTGCGACAAGTTCGCGGCGACCACTTCGGGCGCACCGTGTATTGCTCGATGTCCGATTTGGTCAATTCGTCGATCGTTATGCGCGACGCAAAGTATTCGCAAAACGGTCGCACATAGCGCAACAGGGTTTCAAGCGTTGCATGACGGCGCTTTAACTTTTGTTTCGACGCGAAAAATTCATCGAAAGCGATAAGAAAATCTTGCTTAACAATGCGATTTTCGGGTTTTTGGATAGCGCGCGATACAAATGCCGAGACAAGCCCGCCGATGCCAAATTGAGCCAAAAGGCGCTTGCATTCGGCATAATCTGCACGTTCCCGCGGGTCGAACGTCAGCGCTTCCGTGCCGAGCCGATCGCGTTCGTTTTGCAACTTCATCAGACGCGCCTTTGCTTCTGCTTTTGTTTCGCAAAATTTTCGTTTTCGTTTTCCGTTTGCGGTATAGTCAATGCACCAAGGCGATTTTCTTCCTGGGATGTATTTAATGTTCATAGTTTTCTGGTGTCAATTTAGTGTCGGTTTATGATGATGTTTTTTCATAATCTTTCATAATTTTTCATTCGCAGTTAAATCTCCAATCCCACCAACTACGGGCTTTTTGCGCTATTTTTAGGGGTAAAAAAATGGCGGAGAGGATGAGATTCGAACTCACGATAGGGCTTGAGACCCTATGACGATTTAGCAAACCGTTGCCTTCAGCCACTCGGCCACCTCTCCGCTTTGCGAATATAATCAATAATACCGAAATCCGCGCGGAAACACAAGATTAAAAGCAAGTTAAAAGCTATAAAAACAGACAAAAAATAGTCAAGGGCTTAAGATTTTTCAATAAATATTTTATCATTTTTTTAGGTTTGATAACGATTTGCTAACTTTTTTATTAACACAACAAAACAAATTGTACGATTTTTTTAATAGACTCAAAAAGAAACAAAATTAAAAATCCACAGATTTAAGAGTTAAAACGATTGAAAATCCCCTTCCCGCAACCCGCCTCAAAAAATTTGAGAAATTTGCATAAAATTTGCGAAATGTTAAATGTCGCTTCGCTCGGTATGCGTTAAAAAATCCCGTTCCCGCGTTAAAAATCGCGTTGCCCACATTGGTTCCTTTAAAATTCGCGTTTATTCGCGAAATTCGTGGACAAAAAATTCACGTTCCCGCGTTCCCGCGAAATTTTTTAGTTCACTCCCTTCGGGACTGATGTTATTTTTGTTTTACTCCCACACGCGAGACGCGCATTCGCGCGACTATGACGATGACAATGACGATGACCGAGTTTGAAAATAACTGAAATAAAATTCGCTCGCTTTTGTGGGGGTTAGCCATCGCAAGCGATTTTAGTGCCTTCGGCACAACTCAAAAATCCTATTGATTCCTAATAAACCTACGGTTTTTCATTCCCGCGTTCCCACCTCTTGTGGCGAAGTTAGAAATGGTTCCATCTCACGTTGCTCGGTACCGCCTCCCAAAAATCTTTTCGTCGCAGGTGCTTTTTCGCGGGAACGCGCTTTTCGCGAAGCGCTTTTGAAATTTTCGCGTTCCCGCCGTTCCCGCAAAAATAAAAAACCGCTCCCGCGCGAACGGGAACGGCTTTTTTTGGTAGTTCTCCCAAAAACGAATTAACGTTTCGAGAATTGGAAGTGCTTGCGCGCACCTGGCTGACCGCTCTTTTTACGTTCTTTCGAGCGACCATCGCGGGTGAGAAGACCTGCTTTTTTGAGCACTGCGCGTTTTTCTGCATTGTATTTTTCGATTGCACGAGCAATACCGAGCGAGATTGCGCCTGCTTGGCTGGTCGTTCCGCCACCATTCACGAGAACAGTGATGTCGAGCGAACCTTCGAGTTCTGCGACTGTAACTGGAGCCGTTGCTGCTTTTGCGAGAGCATCGGTGAAGCAATATTCTGTCAATGGCTTGCCATTAACGGTCATGTTGCCTTTGCCAAACGAAAGACGCACACGTGCGCTTGCTGTTTTGCGGCGGCCTACTGCGGTGAAAACTTCTGGAGCTTTACTCATTGTTTTTCAATCTTTAAAGGTTATTTTGTTTCGATGATAGCTTCTGGATTTTGAGCCGTGTGTGGATGCTCTGCACCAGCATAAACTTTCAACTTTTTAATCATCGCGTTCGCAAGGCGGTTGTGTGGCAACATACCTTTAACTGCGTGCGTGATGAGGAATTCTGGACGGCGTGCGCGCATATCTGCAACGCTGCGGTGATACTTTGTACCCACCCAACCAGTGTAGAACATGTAGGTTTTGCCTGTTTCTTTTGTGCCCGAAACCGCAATCTTATCCGCGTTGATCACAACGACATAGTCGCCGGTGTCTGCATTTGGCGTATAAGTTGGTTTATGACGGCCACGAAGAATGGCTGCAATTGTAACAGCGAGACGGCCGAGCGTCTTGTCTGTAGCATCAACGAGATACCATTTGCGATCGGTCTCGTTTGGTTTTTTAGCTAATGTTGTTTTCATTTGTATTTTTAGTAGTGATTTGGACGCCTTGCAGCTACTGTTCAGATGATCGGGGGAGAACTACACTGCCATTAATCCAAGTTTTTAATTAATGAGAGACTTTAATTAAACATTATTTTCACCCAAAAAGCAAGAATTTTCTGCGTTCCCGCCACACGCTCGCGCTCGACTTTTTTTGTGTGGGGAGCCATCGCAAGCAATTTTAGGTTTCTTCGCCTCAAACGAAGCCCTACTTTTTCCTAAACTGCCCGTAGCGCTTCAATTACATTTCCCGTTCCCGCGCAATACAAAAAAAACTCCGTGAAATCTGTTTTCATCTGTTTCATCTGTGTTCAAAAAATCCATGCCTCGGCGCGTTCCCGCCAAGTATCATTTTGACAAAAACAAACCCCCCAACGGGAAAAGGATAGAACCGTCGGGGGGAAGTCAGCTTGGCCGTACTTTTAAGATATATAGCAGGATAAACCTGCACCTTTAATTATAGCACGACCAAGTTTGATTGCAAGATTTATTTCACTGCGGGAGCAGCTTCTAGCGCTGGCTCTGGCGCGGGCTCTGGCGCGGGAATGTCTTTGACATCGACAACTTCAACATCAAAAACGAGCGTCGAAGCTGGCGGGAGCGGTCCATTGTCGCCATAAGCTTGTTCTGGCGGAATCACCAACATCACTTTCGCGCCCTTGCCAACCGTCGTCAAAGCTTCAACCCAGCCAGGAATCAACATGCTCAACGCACCTGGGAATTCTGTTGGCTTGCTATTTGGAGCAAAATGATGCGGCTCGCCCGTTGCTTCATCGCGATCGCTACTATCAAAAATTTCGCCATTCACAAACGTTCCCGTGTAACGCACCGTTAATTGGCTTGTTGGTTTCACTGGCACTTTTGCGTCGCCCGCGTCAATCACCTTAATCAATGTGCCGCCTTTGAGTTGTTTAAAACTTGGGTCTTTCAAACATTTTTCAATGTAAGCCGTTCCCGCAGCGCGATTTTGTTCGGCGAGTTTTGCCTCTTCTGCCGCTTGCTTTTCAAGCGCTTTGGCTTGCACTTTTTGTTGCAATGAGCCCAAGAACATCGAAAATTCCGCGTCGTTCGCCTTGATAAAATCCGTATAACCTTTGACGACTTCTGGATCTTTCAACGCTGCCGCAACGCCCGAAACAAACGCCGCTTGATCTACCTCCGAAAGCCCCGCCTCGCCAAGACCGATATTCGTCAAAAACAACGCACCAAAAATCTTGCAATATTCCGCACGTTTTTCCGCAGAAATATTAGCTGCCAAATCTGCAGGAGGCGGGGTTGGTTGAACTGGCTCAACAGCAACTTGCTCTTGCGCCAAAACCGTCAATGGCGCTAACGCCATCATCATTAATGTAGGGATAAATTTATTAAGCATAGGTGAATAATTATAAATACCAAAACAAACATTGACAACGCGAAAAACAAGAAAACTTTTCCAATTCATAGCGGGAACGTCTTTTTTGAAGTTCGCGCAGATTCCCCAGAACGCGCAGATTCCGCAGAACGCGCAGATTTTTTATCCACGAATTGCCCGAATTACACAGATTATTTTTTTAACCGCAAAGGAGTCAAAGAAAACAAAGGCTTAATTTTAAGGCAGATTTAGAACAAATTTCACGGATTTTTAGAGATTTTGTTCGGCGGGAACAAATTTTGAGCGCTGAAAGCGCGACTTCTTTCAGCCCTGGGAGCAAGCCCTGGGTAAAGAAAATAAAAACCACAAGCCCTGAAAGAGCGACTCTCACCGCAAACAAAAAATTCGCGGGAACGCCTGATTTTCTCGCCCGAAGAATAAAGATTCCGAAGCGTTGGCGGTTTAAGCCGCCGAAGAAATCGAAAAATCTTTGAATTCTTTAGCGAGCAAAGCGAGTAGGTTCTCTCGATTTCTTTTTTCGTTCCCAGCCCATCGCAACGTTGCGCCTTACAGGCGCGTAGGTTTTGTGCGTTTCCGCGGGTTAAAACCCACGGTTATTCGTGT
>CAKUQY010000009.1 GCA_934675585.1 uncultured Opitutales bacterium
TTTTATTTGACGAATAAAACTTTCACTCCTTCACAAAAACTAAACCTTCGGTGTCATTTATTATGACGAAATGCGGGTTTTATTTGTGTTTCGTGAGAGGGCGAAAAATATGATATAATTTTCATTTAAATGACGAACGAAAACGCGACTGGAATTGAAAACAAACAACTTGCCGAGGCGATTGATATTGACACTTCGGCGAGCGATTTTGTGACGGAGGCGGTTTACGAGCGCGACGCGGGAACGGGCTTGAGCGAAAGCGTGATCGATTACATCAGCGACGCGAAAAACGAGCCCGATTGGATTCGCGCGTTTCGCAAGCAGGCATTGAAAATTTTTTATTCAAAACCCGTTCCCGCGCACTGGGCGCCCGCGGAAATCAACGAAGTCGATTTCGACAAAATTCGTTATTATTTGAAAGCTAAAACGGACGGGAACGCGAAAACTTGGGACGAGGTCGATCCCGAGCTGAAAAAAACATTCGAGCGTTTGGGCGTTCCCGAGCAGGAGCGGCGTTTTTTGGCGGGCGTTGATGCGCAGTTTGATTCAGAAAGCGCGTATTCGCGTCTGAAAAGCGATCTTGAAAAACAGGGCGTGATTTTTGTCGGTCCGCATGAGGGTTTGACGAAATACGCGGAGATTTTTAAGCCGTGGTTCGGCAAGGTGATTCCGACGACCGACAGCAAATATTCGGCGCTCAACAGTGCGTGTTTTTCGGGCGGTTCTTTCGTTTACGTTCCCAAAGGCGTAAAAGTTGCGCAACCATTGCAGGCGTATTTTCGCATTAACGCGGAATCGTTCGGGCAGTTTGAGCGCACGCTGATTATTGCGGACGAAGGCGCGGAATTGACTTACATGGAGGGCTGCACCGCGCCGCGCGCGACATCGATTACGCTGCACTCGGGCGTGGTGGAATTGGTCGCTTTGAAAGGCGCGAAAATTCAATATGTGACGGTGCAAAATTGGTCGGGCAATATTCACAATCTCGTCACGCAACGTGGCTGGGCGGGCGAAGACGCAGAAATCAAATGGGTGGATTGCAATCTCGGTTCGCGCTTGACGATGAAATATCCGGCGGTAATTTTGGCGGGCGAGCGTTCCCGCGGCGAAGTGCTTTCGATCGCGCTAGCGCACACGGGACAAGTGCAGGACACGGGCGCGAAAATGATTCATTTGGCGGACAACACGACTTCGAACATTGTTTCAAAATCAGTTTCGATCGGCAATGGTCGCGCAAATTATCGCGGGCTTGTCTCGATGCCTAAAAAATTGAAAGGTTGCAAAAACAATTCCGAATGCCACACGCTTTTGATTAACGCGCCGTCGGCTTCGTCGGCTTATCCCGCAATTACGGTGCGCGGGAACTCGTCGCAGACACAGCACGAAGCATCGGTTTCAAAAGTTTCGGCAGAACAGATTTTTTATATGCAACAACGCGGGCTGAGCGAAACGCAGGCGATGTCGCTCGCCGTCAACGGATTCGTGAACGATCTCGTCGCCGCGTTCCCGATGGAATATTCGGTTGAGCTGAAACGCTTGATTGAAATGGAAATGGAAGGGAGCGTCGCCTAATGAAAAATTTACAATTTACAGCATTTTCAAACGCGGCTGTTCCCGCGCTCAAACTCGATGAAAATTGGCGCTTTACGCAATTTGAAAAGTTGCAAAACGCAATTGCTGGCGGGAACGCGCAAACTGTGCTCACGGTCGATTTTGAATACAATTTGCGTTCCCGCGAAGACAACAAAATTATCGTTCCCGCGGGAACTCAAAAAACGATAGTTGAATTTATTTTGGCGGGAACGGGCGAAACGACTTGGCGCTCGCACATCGAAGTTGGCGAAAACGCAACGCTCAATCGCGTCGTGGTGCAAATCGCGCCCTCGGGAACGGCGGTTTTGACCGACGATGAAATTGTCGCGGCGGGAACGCAAGCATGCGTCAAAACTACATTCGTCAATTGCGGTGGTGCGTATGTGCGCTCAACAATCACGATTTGCGCGCAAGCGGAACGCGTTTTGCTCGATACTCAAATTGTTAATTGCGCGGCGGGAACGCAAATTGTTGATGTGCGCACGCAACAATTTCATAACGCGCAAAACACGGTTTCAAAATTGCTTTGCAAAAATGTTTTGAGCGATGCCGCAACGACGATTTTTAGCGGGAACATTATTGTAACGCCCAACGGACAAAAAACCAGCGCGACGCAAACTTGCAACAATCTTTCGCTCAGCGAAAACGCGACGACGCATTCGATGCCTGGGCTCGAAATTGACGCAAACGACGTGCAATGTTCGCACGGCGCGACTAACAGTTCGCTCGACAATGAACAATTGTTTTATCTTTTGCAACGTGGCATTCCTGAAAACCAAGCGCGACAATTGCTCGTGCAGGCTTTCGTTAACGAAACGTTTGAAACGCTCGGGAACGAGCCGCTCGCCGAATTTTTGCGGGAACGCGTTTTCTAACTAAAATTATGATTTTATTCAAAAATATTCTTTTAAACAACGCCCAAACGGATGTTTTTGTTGAAGGTAATCGCTTTTGCAAAATTGGCAAAAATTTAAACGTTCCCGCGGGAACAGAAATTATCGACGCGCGAGGAAATCTGGCGATTTTGCCAGCGTTTTATAACACGCACACACACGCCGCGATGACACTTTGCCGCGGTTTCGCCGACGATATGGAACTTTTTAAATGGCTCAACGATCACATTTGGCCGTTTGAAGCAAAGTTGCAATCGCCCGATTTTCGTCTGGGCTCGCGTTTGGCTGCGCTCGAAATGATTCGCTCGGGAACGGTGTTTTTCAACGACATGTATTTTCATAACGAACAGACGCTCGAAGTCGTAAATACGATGGGTTTGCGCGCGACGCTGTCGTTTTCGTTTCTCGATTTTCAAAGCGAAGAACGCCAAGTGGCGATGATTGAAAAAATTAAAGCGTTGCCATTTGGCGGGAACGCTGATGATTCGGCACGCATTAAAATTGCGGTTGCGCCGCACGCGATTTATACGGTGAACGCGAAAAAATTTGTTTATTTGGCAGAATTGGCGCGGGAACGCGGTTTGAAAATTCATACACATTTGGCAGAAACACAAAAAGAAGTTGCCGATTGCGTCGCGGCTCACGGCACAACGCCCGTGCGCTATCTTGACAAATTGGGCGTGCTCGGGAACGATGTAATCGCGGCGCATGTTGTGCACGTCGATGACGAAGAAATCGAAATTTTGCGGGAACGCGGCGTGGCGATTTCGCATAATCCGACCTCGAATATGAAATTGAGTTCGGGCGCTTTTCGTTCCCGCGAATTTTTGAAAGCGGGCGTTCCCGTGACGCTCGGCACGGATGGCGCTTCGTCAAACAACAATCTCGATATGCGCGAATCGATGAAAATTGCGGCGTTGCTCGCCAAGCACGAATACGATTGCGAAACGCTGAGCGCGCACGAAATTTTTACTTGGGCAACAAAAAATGGCGCCCAAGCATTTGGGATTGACGCTGGCGAAATCGCAGAAGGAAAACTCGCGGATGCCGTGATTGTCGATTTGAACAACGAGCGTTTGGTGCCGAATCACCATTTAATTTCTAACTGGGTTTACGCGGCAGATTCGCGTTGCATTAAACACGTGCTTTGCGATGGAAAATTTGTGATGCGCGACGGAAACATTGAAAACGAAGCCGAAATTATCGCTGAAGTTAAAGCCGTATTTGGTAAATAAAAAATCAAAAAATGAAACCATTAATTTTCGGAGAAACCAAAGAAACGCTCGCTGAAAAATTGACCGCGATGGGCGAAAAATCATTTCGCGCAACGCAAATTTTGGAATGGATTTATAAGCGCCGCGCAAAATCTTTCGCGGAAATGACGAATTTGCCAAACGTGTTGCGGGAACGCTTGGAAGCGGAATTTGATTTTATGCCCGCAAAATTAATTACGGGAAAAGCCGCGGGCGACGACACCGAAAAATTGTTGTTGCAAATGCGCGACGGTGCGTTGGTTGAATGCGTGATTTTGCGCGCGCCGCAAACTGTCGGCGACGAACCGCGTTCCCGCAAAACTGTTTGCATTTCCACGCAGGTCGGCTGTCCGCAAGGATGCAAATTTTGCGCGTCGGGCTTGGCAGGTTGGAAACGCAATTTGGAAGCGGGAGAAATCATCGCGCAATTGATGTTCGTTTGCTGGCTTGGCGCAGAACAGGGCGAAAAAGGTTTGCGCGATACAGGTTTTACCGATTTTGATAACATCGTCGTCATGGGCATGGGCGAGCCGTTGCTCAATTACGAAAACACGCTCAACGCGTTGCGCATCGCGAACGCGCAGTGGGGCTTGGGCGTCGGCGGACGGCGCATTACGATTTCAACCAGCGGAGTCGTGCCAAAAATTTATGATTTGGCGGAAGATCCACTTGGTTTTCGTTTAGCGATTAGCTTGCACGGCGCGACGGACGAAGTGCGGGAACAAATTATGCCCGTCAATAAAAAATGGCCACTCGCAGAATTGTTGCCCGCCGCGAAAACATTTTCTGAAAAACACGGGCGCATGATTACGCTCGAATTTATTTTGATTGCAAATATTAATGATTCGCCAGAGCAAGCGCGGGAACTCGCAAAAATCGCGCGCAATTTGCACGCGCACGTGAATTTGATTCCTTACAACAAGGTCGAAGGGCTTGCGTGGGAACGTCCTTCTGGAAATCGCCAAATGGCATTTCTCAGAATTTTGCAAGAACACGCCGTTCCCGCAACATTGCGCCGAGAAAAAGGCAATAATATTAACGCGGCTTGCGGACAGTTGCGTCTCAAAAATATTGAGAAAGAAGGAAAATAAAACGCGGTTCCCGCAATAAATCGACGATGCCGAGTTCGAGTAAAACCAAAAATAATTCGCTTAATTCGCTTAATTCGTTAAATTCGGTGATAAAAATTCTGTTCCCGCAATTTTAGTGCCTTCGGCACAAATAAGAAATCCTATTTATTCCTACTAAACCTACGATTTTTCAATTCCCGTCCGCGCGCTTCCTCGCGACATCAAAAAATATTTGCGAAATCTGCGTTCCCTTTGCGAAATCCGCGTTAAAAATTACTTAAATTCGTTCAATTCATTGACAAAAACGCGTTCCCGCGAAATTGTTTTCGCGGGAACGCTTTTATTTTTGTAATTTAGAATTACGCTTGTGCTTTCACGCCGCTGTTGATGAGTGCGAGGAAGTCAGCTGATTTGAGAGCTGCGCCACCGATGAGGCCGCCGTCAATGTCTGGCTTTGCGAGCAATTCGTCAGCGTTTGATGGTTTCATCGAGCCGCCGTAGAGAATGCGAATCTTGTCCGCAGCGTCAGCGCCGAGGATTTCAGCGACGGTTTTGCGAACGAATGCGTGCACTTCTTGTGCTTGTTCTGGTGTTGCGGTTTTGCCGGTGCCGATTGCCCAAACAGGTTCGTAAGCGATGACAACATTTGCAGCTTTGTCTGCGGGAACGCCTGCGAGACCGCCTTTGAGTTGTGTGCCGATAACGCTTTCAACTTTGCCTGCTTCGCGTTCTTCGAGCGTTTCGCCAACGCAGAGAATTGGAGCGATGCCTTTTTCGAGAGCAACGAGCAATTTTGCATTGATGAACGCGTCTGTTTCGCCGTAGTAACTGCGGCGTTCTGAGTGACCGAGAATGACGTGTTTTACGCCGAGGTCGAGCAACATATCTGCCGAAACTTCACCCGTGTAAGCGCCGCTTGCTTTGTCGCTCATATTTTGAGCGCCAACAGCAACTGCCGAGCCGTTAGCGATTGGAGCCGCAGCTGCAATCGAGGTGAAAGGTGGGCACATGAGGATTTCGATTTTGCTTGAAGCGCCGACAGCATCGACGATTTCTTTAGCAAGAACAGCAGCCTCAGTTGCCGTTTTGTTCATTTTCCAGTTGCCTGCAATGAGAATTTTGCGTGCCATAATTTTGTTGATTTAGTAATTAAGAGTGAATAATTTATTTGTCTAATGCGTCAACGCCAGGGAGGATTTTGCCTTCGAGGAGCTCGAGTGAAGCTCCGCCGCCAGTTGAGCAGTGTGAAACTTCTTTTGCAGCGCCAAATTTCTTAGCCGCCGTTGCAGTGTCGCCGCCGCCGACAACAGAGATTGCGCCAGCTTTGGTTGCTTGGATGATTGCGTCTGCCATTGCTTTCGTTCCCGCAGCGAATGCGTCGAATTCAAACACGCCAGCAGGACCGTTCCAAATGATGGTTTTTGAAGCCAAGATTGAAGCGGTGAAGATTTTGTTGGTTTCTGGACCGACATCGAGACCCATCCAGCCTTCTGGAATGCCTGTTTCGTCGGTCGCTGCTTGTGTTGCAGCATCGGGAGCGAATTTGTCGCCGCAGATGTAATCGACTGGGAGCGTGATTTTTACGCCTTTTGCTTTTGCTTTTTCGATCAATGCGGGAACGAGTTTTGCGCCTTCTTCGTCAAAGAGTGATGCGCCGATTGACATATTTTGCAAAACTTTTTTGAATGTAAATGCCATGCCGCCGCCGATGATGATTTCGTTGGCTTTGTCGATGAGATTTTCGATTAATGGAATTTTGTCTGCAATTTTTGCACCGCCGAGAATTGCGAGCAATGGGCGTGCAGGATTGTCGAGCACTTTGTCAAATGCGTTGAGTTCTTTTTCCATCAAGAAGCCTGCGACTTTTGCTGGCAAATCAACGCCGACCATCGAAGAGTGAGCGCGGTGAGCTGTGCCGAAAGCATCGTTGACGTAAACATCAACATTTTTTGAAAGAGATGCGCGGAATGCTGCGACTTTTGCGGGATCGGCTTTGATTTTGTTGCCGTCTGCGTC
The DNA here is from genome assembly GCA_934675585.1 of uncultured Opitutales bacterium. Taxonomy (GTDB): domain Bacteria; phylum Verrucomicrobiota; class Verrucomicrobiia; order Opitutales; family UBA953; genus Spyradosoma. Next base: position 6,826 of record CAKUQY010000009.1, read on the forward strand.
TTTTGCTTTGCCTTCTTCTTCGATGTGGAAACGGAGATTTTCGAGCAAGAGGATTTCGCCTGGTTTCAACGCTGCTTTTGCAGCTTCTGCTTCTGGGCCAACGCAATCAGAAACGAATTGAACAGGTTTGCCAATTTGTTTTGAAAGCTCTTCTGCAACTGGTTTGAGCGTGAATTTTGGTGTAACTTGACCATTAGGACGGCCGAGGTGTGAAGCCAAAACAACTGCTGCGCCGTGATCGAGAGCATAGTTGATTGTTGGAAGCGCTGCGACGATGCGTTGTGGATTGGTGATCGCACCAGTAACTTTGTCTTGCGGGACATTGAAGTCAACGCGGATAAACACGCGTTTGCCGTTTACGTCGATATCGCGAATAGTTTTTGTTGCCATAGTTTTATTGATTAATAATTGTTAATAATTTGAAATTGTTTAGTTAATTGCTTTGAGCGCGTCGGTTTTTTGAACACCTTCAACGTGCGAACTCATTGCTGTTTTTACAGAAAGATTGATGCCGTGTTTTGTGAAATTGAGATCGTAGGCGCGAATGAGCACGTTGATACCTTGATTCACTTCGTTGTAGCGTTCTTGCATTGATTGGAGCAATTCGTCGATGCCTTCTACGGTTGCGTCAGGCAACGCGAGCAAGCGTTCCCGCGCCGATTTAACAGCTTCGCCGCCTTCAACAAACGCGTTCCAAAGCAATTGTGCAACATTGAACGCGCCTTGCAACGCGGTGTGGTTGCCTTTGGCTTGCGCGGTGATAGGTTGTGAAAATGCTAAAAAGATGTTCGCAATATTGGGGCGCGCGGGCTTGCCGTCTGCGTCCGCGGGAACAGGTTGAGCTTGGAGTTCTTCACTCATCAACACTGCATATTGGTGGCCGATGGGTTGAATGCGCGTTGAGCCAAACGCGCCGTTTGTTTTTCTGCGAGAAAATGGTGTGGACATAATTTTTTTTATTTTTGTTTATACAATTCTATGATATATTGCGCGGGAACGCGTTTCAATATTTTTTCGCGGGAACGAGCGTTTTTTGTTATAATCATTCTATGATTAAGTTTTTATTTTCCGTTTTAATTGCAGGCTTCTTTTTGTTTAATATTCCCGCGAACGCGCAAGACGCTTTGCCTTTGAATTTTGAACAGCCAGGAAAATCGCCGGCAGAAGCGCAGGGCTCGAAAATTTCGGCGCAGCTGACGCAGGACGAACAGGGGGCTTACAAAATTATTATTCATTTTCGGCAGAAACCAGGTTGGCACGTTTATTGGAAAAATCCTGGCGAGCTGGGTTATCCGCTTTCGATTAATTGGCAGGGCATTCCCGCCGATGTAAAATTCGGCGAATGGCGCTGGTCAACGCCCGAATTTGATTTGACGAACGGCATCGTCAGTTTTGTTTACGGGCACGACGGCTATGTTGAAATTCCCGTGACGTTTGAAAATCCGACGACGATTTCTGGCGAAGCGTCTTGGCTCGCCTGCGACGCGGAGGGCTGTAAACCTTTCGACGCTTCGTTGTCGGTCGAGCTTAAAAAAGACGTTCCCGCGACGAGTTCGGTCGTTCCCGCGACCGCGTTCCCGCAAAAAAATCACAAAATCAAAGCCGTTTCTGTTCGCAGCAACGACAAATTGCTCGTCGTCGAATTTTCGGGACTTGCCAAAGGCGAATATTCGACGGGATTTTTCCCAGATGGCGAAGGCACGGGAGCGCAAGTAACAATTACAACGCGCGATGTTGACGCGGGAACGGTTGGCTATTTGGTCGAAGCGGAACCCAAAGTTTTGACGACGACGGGCGTGCTCGTTACCGAATTTGGAGCTTATGAAATTGAAACTTCGCCAGCTCAAAAAGATGTTCCCGCCGCGAGCGTTCCCGCAACGGTGAAAAAGCAATCAGCGAATGGCGAAGCGGCATTGGTTTGGAATCATTGGACGCTGGAAGCGCAAGAAGAAGCGCTCGCGCAGGGAAAAATTGTTTACGTTGATTTTACCGCGAGTTGGTGCGCGACCTGTCAGGTGAACAAACGCATTTATTCGAATGACGAACTGGCAAAACTGCTTTCCGTCGAAGATGTCGTGCTTTTTAAGGCAGACTGGACGCGCCGCGATCCCGCGATTACGAGCGAACTCGCAAAATACAATCGTTCGGCGGTGCCATTTAATATTTTCAAAAAAGCGGGAGCGCCCGACGTTATTTTGCCGTCGCTTTTTGCGGGAGCGCAAACGGTTATCGACGGGCTTGACGCGATTCGCGCGGGAACGGTTTTGGCTGTTGAGGAAGAAAATTCCTTCGGCTTGGTCGCGCTGGCGCTCGCGTTTGTCGGTGGTTTGATTTTGAATTTGATGCCTTGCGTTTTTCCCGTTTTGGGACTCAAAATTATGCATTTTGCAAACAACGCGGGACAAAATAAAAAGCAAGTTGCGGCGCATGGATTTGTTTTTGCGCTCGGCGTTTTGATTTCGTTTTGGTTTTTGGCAGGACTTTTGATTGCGTTGCGCGCGGGTGGCGAACAGCTCGGCTGGGGCTTTCAAATGCAGTCGCCCGTTTTTGTGCTTTGCATGACAATTTTGCTTTTCGTGTTTGGCTTGTCTTTGAGCGGCGTTTTTGAATTTGGCGCAAGCGCAACCAGCGTTGGCGGCGAATTGACCCACAAAAGCGGTTTCGCGGGAACGTTTTTCTCGGGCGTTTTGGCGGTCGTTGTTGCAACACCTTGTTCGGCTCCATTTTTGGCGCAAGCATTGGGCACGGCATTGACGTTGCCGGCGTTGCAATCGCTCGCGCTGTTTACGGCGATCGCGCTTGGTTTGGCAGCGCCGTATCTCATTTTGTCGTGCGTGCCGCAATGGTTAAAATTTTTGCCGAAGCCGGGCGCGTGGATGGAAACTTTCAAGCAGGCGATGGCGTTTTTGCTTTACGCTCCCGCGATTTATTTTGCGTGGATTTTGATTGCGCAAATCGAAGATTCGCTCGCCGAACTTTGCGTGTTGATTTCGTTTAGCGTCATCGCGTTTGCGTGCTGGATTTACGGACGCTACGTTACGCCGATGCGGAGCGCGGGAACGCGTTGGCTCGCGGGAACGATCGCGCTTGTAATTTTTGTCGCAACGATAATTGCCGACATTTATTGGGTGCTTTAAAATTTTGTTGATCGCCGAAAACAATGATTTGTTTTAAATTTTTTTGTAATTGGCGAGCAGTGCAAAAGCAATTCAAATTTGCGCGGCTCAAGCGCTTGCAAAACTTGCGATTCATATTCGCTGACTACATTTTTTAGCAAACAACGCAAACGCGTTAAAAGCCAAAAACTAAAACCACGCGTATCGAGCGCAATAAATTCCGTTCCCGTGAAATTAATGTTCGCGGGAACGTTTTTTACAAGTTGCGAAATGTGTTCCCGTGAGCCGATAACGCAAAAATTTTGCGCACTACCGTTCCCGCAAGCATTTTCGCAAATCGCGCGAAAGGCGCGCAAAATGGCTGCGTTTCCCGCGTCCGCATCTAATTTTTTCGGCTCGGGCAACAACAGACAAACGCGCGTTTTCATACTTTTATTTTATCTAAAAATGCTTTCCACGGGAACGCAAAAATAATCCAGTGCATGATCATCGCCGCCACAAGCGAAAGCGCCGTCGTCGCTAAAAACACGTCGATGGCGCTTGGAATCGAATACAATTTGTGCCGCAAATAATAATACAAAAAGAAACTATGATTGAGCCACATCAAGCCCGAATATTTGCCGAAGAATTGAAAAATTTTCGCTGTGAACGTTCCCGTGGGAACGATGGAAATGAAAAGAAGAATTGTTGCAGGAAGAATGATTGAATTATTGTGATGAAATGAATCAATTACGAGAAAGATAACAAAATGTCAAAAAAACAGAGGGCAAGTTTTAATTTTGCAACGGCGTTCCCGCAAAAGTTCGTTCCCGCAAAATAAAAAAACCGCAAGTTTTGAAACTCGCGGTTTTTTTTGGTAGGACGCTGGAGACTCGAACTCCAAACCAATTGCTTAAAAGGCAACTGCTCTACCATTGAGCTAGCGTCCCATCTGCTTTCGTTTGTGAAAGTAAATACTATTTTACAGAAAAGTTTTTGTAAATGCAAGCACTTTTTTCAAAAAATAAAAATCCCTGCGGAAAACGCGTTCCCGCAGGGATTGTTTGGTTTTTTATTGTTTATTTTTTGTCGTCGTCAACAACTTCAAAGTCCGCATCGACGGGTCCGTCTTTTTTGGCGTCGCCTGTTGGAGGAGGCGTTCCCGCGTCGGCTGCGCCTGCTTGTTGTTGTGCAGCGGCTTGTTGTGCGGCTTGCATAATTGCGTCAAACTTTGCAATTTGTGCGTTGATTGCGTCGAGCGTTGAAGCTTTATCATCGAGCAATTTCTTTGATTCTGCGATCAATTTCTCGGCTTCTTCTTTTGCGTTTGCTGGCAATTTGTCGCCTGCGTCCTTGATTTGTTTTTCAAGTTGGAAGGTGTAAGCGTCGAGCTTGTTGCGAGCTTCTGCGGTTTCGCGCAAGACTTTATCTTCTGCAGCGTGCATTTCTGCTTCTTTGCGGAGTTTTTCGACTTCGTCTTTGCTCAAACCTGATGAGCCAGTGATTGAGATTTCTTGTTTTTTGCCGGTGCCTTTATCGATTGCCGAGACGTGCAAAATGCCGTTTGCGTCGATGTCGAATGTAACTTCGATTTGTGGCGTGCCGCGCGGAGCAGCGCTGATGCCGTCGAGGCGGAACAAGCCGAGTTGCTTGTTGTCTTTTGCCATTGGGCGTTCGCCTTGCAAAACGCGAATATCAACAGCAGTTTGGTTGTCGGCATAGGTTGAGAAGATTTGCGATTTCTTTGAAGGAATCGTTGTGTTGCGATCGATCATTGGTGTTGAAACGCCGCCTGCGGTTTCGATTGAAAGTGTGAGCGGGGTCACGTCGAGCAACAGCACGTCGCGCACGTCGCCTTTCAAAACGCCACCTTGAATTGAAGCGCCGATTGCAACGACTTCGTCAGGATTTACGCCTTTGTTTGCAGGTTTTCCCGCGAGACCGTTGGCGATTTCGACAACTTTTGGCATACGCGTCATACCGCCGACGAGCACGAGTTCGTTGATTTCGTTCATCGACAAATCAGCGTCTTTCAAGCATTTTTGGAATGGAATTTTTGTGCGTTCGAGCAGGTCGTCGCAAAGTTGTTCGAGTTTTGCGCGCGTCAATTGAACATTCAAGTGTTTTGGACCCGTTGCGTCTGCCGTGATAAATGGCAAGTTGATGTCGCAAGTGTTGGTTGAAGAAAGTGAAATTTTTGCTTTTTCAGCTTCTTCTTTCAAACGTTGCAATGCGATTGGGTCGTTGCGCAAATCGATGCCGTTTTCAGCTTTAAAACCGTCAACGAGCCACGAAATAATGCGTTCGTCAAAGTTGTCGCCACCGAGGTGTGTGTCGCCGTTAGTTGCTTTGACTTCGAAAACGCCGTCGCCGATTTCAAGAATTGACACGTCGAATGTACCACCGCCCAAGTCGTAAACAGCGATTTTTTCGTCGCTCTTTTTATCCAAACCATAAGCCAATGAAGCCGCGGTTGGTTCGTTGATAATACGCAACACTTCAAGACCTGCGATTGCGCCAGCGTCTTTGGTTGCTTGGCGTTGCGCGTCGTTAAAATACGCGGGAACGGTGATGACTGCTTGCGTAATTTTTTCGCCCAAGAAAGCTTCTGCGTCGGCTTTCATTTTGCCGAGCACCATTGCAGAAATTTGTTCTGGCGCAAAAACTTCTTTTTTGCCATTGACTTCTGCTTGGATCGCCGCGTCGCCGTTTTTGCCTTCAACAACGGTGAACGGGAACGATTTTATTTCTTCTTGAACTTCGTTAAACTTACGACCAATCAAACGTTTTGCCGAGAAAATGGTGTTTTGTGGGTTGGTCACCGCTTGGCGTTTTGCAGCTTGACCTACCAAACGCTCACCATTTTTTGCAAACGCGACAACTGATGGAGTCGTACGTGCGCCTTCGCTGTTTGGGATGACTACAGGCTCGCCGCCTTCCATCACCGCCATACACGAATTGGTTGTTCCTAAATCGATACCTAATATTTTACTCATAATTTTTTCCTTAATTTTTATTGTTAATAAATTGGTTAACTGAGTTCTAAGTGAACCTCATTTTCGTATGTAGCATTTTCCGTGCCAATTGAAAAATATCGCGCGTTCCCGCAAAATTTTTCGCTTGCTGTTTTGTTTCAGTTTTTAATTGTCGTTCCCTCGCGACCGAATTATAATAACTGTTATGAGAATTACCCCATTTGGCGCCGCAGGAGGCGTAACCGGCTCGTGTTATTACATCACGACGAAAAAAGCAAAAATCGTAATTGATTGCGGCATTTTTCAAGGATTTTCGATTAGCGAAGAGCAAAATCGAATTCCGCCAAGCATTGACATTCCAGGGCTGTCGGCTGTCATTTTGACGCACGCGCACCTCGACCATTGCGGACGCTTGCCGTTGTTGGTAAAAGCGGGTTATCGCGGTCCTATTTTTGCGCTTGCGTCAGCAATTGAAGTGGCAAAATTGATTTTGCTCGATGCGGCTCACATTCAAGAAAGCGATACGATTCGCGCCAATCGCCGTCGTGCGCGCGCGTTGCGCAAGCCGCGGGAACCGCTTTTTACCACCGAAGATGTCAAAAAAGTGTTCCCGCTTTTTCAAGCCGTTGAATACGAACAAGAAACGCCCGCGGGAACGGGATTTAAATTTAAATTTGTCGATGCTGGTCACCTTTTGGGTTCGTCGAGCGTCGAATTATTTGTGAATGATCAAGGCGTGCAAAAATCGCTTTTGTTTAGTGGCGATTTGGGAAATTATAATTCTCCAATTATGCGCGACCCAAAAACGATCGACGATCACGATTTTGATATGATTTTTGTCGAATCAACTTACGGCGATCGCGACCACCGCGATTTGGATGCGACCGTGCGCGAATTTTATGAACTTGTTAGCGCCGCAATCAAACGCAACGGAAAGGTGTTAATCCCAACATTTGCCGTTGGTCGAGCGCAACAATTGTTATTCCATCTTGGACAATTTTTTGCTTCGGGAACGCTCCCGCGCGTGCCCATTTATCTCGACAGCCCGATGGCGATTAAAGCGTCTCGGCTCTACAAAAACCATGTCGATGAAATCGATGAACAATTGAGCGTTCCCGCGACACAACAAATGTTGAAAGAAGGGCTCAAATCACTCAAAGTTTGCGAAACCGGCGAAGAATCGCAAGCCCTCAACGACAAGCCCGGACCTTTTATTGTTTTGGCGGGAGCGGGAATGTGCAACGGCGGACGCATTTTGCACCATTTTCGTCACGGACTTTGCAAATCTGAAAACACGGTAATTATTTGTGGTTACCAAGCCGAAGGTTCGCTCGGTCGTATGCTCGCAGAAGGCAAAAAACGTGTGCGCATTTACGGCGAAGAAATTGGCGTTGCCGCAACGGTGCGCACGCTGGGCGGTTTTTCGGCTCACGCAGGCCAAACAGAATTGATGAAATGGCTGACGCCACTTTGCCAAAAAAGCAAAGAAAAACGTCCGCGCGTCGTCGTCATTCACGGCGAAAATAAACAGCGCGCCGCGCTTGCAGAATTGATTCATGTGCGCTTTGGTATTCGCCCGATGATTCCTTATTTGGGCGAAGCAATTATTTTGTAATCGAAATATGAAGCGCTTGTTTTTGGCGATTGGTTTATTTGCGGGAACGTTTTTTTGCGCTTGCGAAAAAACACTTGACGTTCCCGCAACAACGCCAATTGTTTTGAGCAACGGTGTACAAATTTTGGTCGAAATTGCCGACGATGACGCAACAAGAATGCGCGGTTTGCAAGGACGTAAAAATTTGCCAGAAAATCACGGCATGCTGTTTGTGTATTCGCGCGGAGATCGCCGAGCGTTTTGGATGAAAGACACGCTCATCGATTTGTCGATTGGCTATTTTGATTCGGCGGGAACGCTTGTCGAAATTTATGATATGAAAGCGGGCGATGAAAATTCTACAATCTCACGTTCCCGCGATATTAAATATGTGCTTGAAATGCCCGCTGGCTGGTACGCGCGCCACGGCATTTCGGCGGGAACGGTAAGTTTAAAATTAAAATAATGGAGCGAAAAGATTTTTTGAAATTGAGCGCTTTGGCGGGAATGGGTGTGGCTTTTGCGCCTAATATTTTGGCGGGAACGATCGGCGAAAAACACGTTCCCGCGAGCGAACGCATTTGTGTCGCGATGATTGGTTGCGGCTCACAAGGCAATGTTTTGCTCGATGCAATTATGCGCGCAACAAAAACTTGCGGCATTGAAATCGTAGCCGTTTGCGATATTTGGAAATGGAAATTAGATGCCACCGCCAAGCGTCTCAAAGCCAATGGTCGCAATGTGCGCGCCTATCTCGATTATCGCGAATTGTTAGCAAACGAAAAATCGCTCGACGCAGTTTTTGTCGCGACGCCCGATTGCTGGCACGCGCAAATCACTATTGATGCGCTCGCTGCGGGAACGCACGTTTATTGCGAAAAAATGATGGCGCACACGCTCGAAGCCGCACAAGCAATGACGACGGCTGCCGCGGGAACGCAAAAATTAGTGCAAATTGGACACCAACGCCACTCGAATCCCTACTACATTTGGGCGCACGAAAAATTGTTGCCAAGTGGCGCTCTCGGCGGGATCACCGCGGCTTCGGGAGTTTGGAATCGCGCATTTCAAAAACCAATCGTCGCGCCTAAAAAATTCGTTCCCGATGCAAATTTGCTCAAAGAATTTGGCTACGAAAACGTTCACGAATTTTTGAATTGGCGCGGTTTTAAGCGTTATTCGGGCGGGCCAATTTGTGATTTGGGCGGACATCAAATCGAAATTTTTAATTGGTTTCTTGGCGCTCCCGTCAGCGTAATGGCAACGGGCGGACGTGATTTTACGCCCGAATCTGACAGCGAATGGCCTGACAATATTCATTGCGTTTTTGATTACAAAACAGCGCGCGGGAACGTGCGCGCGGTTTATTCGGTGCGCTTGCACACTGGTTTTGGAATCGGCTATCACGAAGTTTTGATGGGCGATTTTGGTTCCGTGCGTTTAGCAGAAAATCCTAATTTAATCACCGTGAGCAAAGAGCCGCGCGCGCTTGTTGATTGGAGCGATTTTGTGCGGCGCGGCATTTTAAAAAGTTCGCAAAACGTTCCTGTCAAAATGAATGAAGCCCTTGATGCGCGCGCGGTTGCGAGCGAGCCTGTAGAATTTTATTCGCCGCCCAATGTTGTTTCGCTCGGCAACAAAACCATTCATCAACCACATGTTGAAAACTTTTTACAAGCGATTCGCGGGAACGCCAAATTGACTTGTCCTATCGCCGAAGCATTTAAAACCGAAGCCCCCATTTATGCCGTTAATCGCGCAATCGAGGCGCAATGCAAAATTGATTTGTAAAAATTTAATCACACAAAAAATTTATGAAATACAAAGAACTTGAAAATCTCTGCGACAAAAATCTAATTACGTTTGAACAACGCGATGCGATTGCAGAAGCGCTAAAAATTGGTCCATTTTCAAAAGCGCGCAATTACTTGTTTGTTTGCGCTTGCGCGTTGGGCGGCATTTTAGTTTTGGCGGGAATCATTATGCTGATTTCAGCAAATTGGGAAGACGTTCCCGCGCGCGTCAAGCAAATCGGCTCATCGATTTTGTTGCTTGGATTTTGGTTGGCGGGATTAAAATTTTTATTTCAAAAAAATCCTCGTCCCATCGTTGGCGAAATTTTTTGTTCGTTGGGCGCGGTGATGTTGTTGGTTTGCATCGCGCTTTACGGGCAAATTTATCAATTGTCGTCAGAAACTTGGAAGCCGCTATTTGCTTGGTTTGTCGGCATTGTGGCGTTCCCGTGGATTTTGAAATTGCGCGGCGTTTTTGTGATTTCGCTCATTGCGGGAACGGCGGCGATTTTAACTTATGCCAGCGAAAATTTTAATGGTAGCAATGCGTTTTTTATTACTTACGCAACGTTTATTTCGATTTTTGCTTTGGGCGTTTTTCTTAAAAATTGTTTGGGCGAAAAAGCGCGCAGCTACGCGGTGTTCCCGCGCGTGGGCGGGTTTTTGTGCGCGACAATGATGGCGTTTTTTGCGTGTTCTAGTGTTGTCAATTTCAAAATGTCCGCACTTTTAGTGTTCGCGGGAACGCTCGTATTTTTGGTGGCGCAAATTTGGAATGTTTTTTGCACGAGCGAAAATAATCGTCGCTTTGGTATTTTTGTTGCGGGAACGCAAGCGCTCTTTTTCGTGTTCCCGCTCATCGCCTCCGCTATTTGTTTTGGGAATAATATTTCTGAAATTTATTTTGGAGACAACAATGTGTTTGAAATTTTGATGATTGCGCTTTTCTTTGTAACAGGCGTTCTCACGATGATTTGGGGCGCAAAAATCAACGAAAAATTTCACATTAACACGGGAACGATTTTGGTGTTGCTTTCGGGCTTGGCGGTTTTGACGCGCGTCATCGAATCGCTTTCTACGAGCGGATTTGTGCTGATTTTTGCGGGAACGTTTTTTCTCGCGTTTGCTTACGCGTTGGCGCGTTCCCGCAAAATTTTAACCGAAAAAGTGGCGAATGAAAATACAAGCGTTCCCGCCGAAAAACCAACCGAAAATCAATAGTTTTTTGACTTATGAAATCATTAAAAATCTTTTTAGTAATTGCGCTCGTCGTGGCGCAAATTGTCGCTATTTTTGTGCTTTCGTTTGCGCGGGAACGCGAGCGCGACAACGCCAAAACTTTTTATTTGCGTTGCGAAACTTACGACCCGCGAGATTTGTTGCGCGGACATTATTTTCCAGTCAATTTTGAAATCGATCGCGAAAAATTTTCGCTCTCAAAAATTGACGAATCGATTATCGATCCCGACGATTTAAAAAGCGCGAAAGAAAGTTTTGTGCTTTGGCAAAATGAAGATAAACCATTTAGTTGGAAAACTTTTAATTTGGAGCAAACGCGCTTAAAAATGGTGCTGATGCTTGATGAAAAAACGCGCATCGCTTACATTGCGGGCATTTACAAAAATGCGCCCGTTTACGATGAACGCAGCGAAGCTATCGTGCTCGATGTAAAGGCAGAATGTATTCGTTGGGAAGCAGATTATAAGGCGTCTGCAAAGTCTGCCACAAAAAAACCGAAATTTAATGATGGCGAAATTTATTTAAAGCCCGTGAATCACGAACGCCGTTTTTATGTTTCGGAAACGCGAGCAAAAGCGTTGGACAAACAGTTGGAAGAAGCACGCAAAAATCCTGACGTTCCCGCAGAAATTTTAGCAGAAGTTTTCTTGCGTAGCGACGGCTCGCTTGGCATTAAAAATCTCATCGTGAACGGCGTTCCCGTAAAATAAAATGGCAGTTTTTTTTGATAACGATTTTCGGGAAATTCCGTTGGCGACTTGGAAGCGCGCGGAACTTTTCAACACATTTCGCGATTTTGCTGATTCGCGTTTTGATGTGGGAGTTGAGATTGACGCGGAACCGTTGCACCATTTGGCGAAAGCGCGCGGCGATTCGTTTTTTCTGCTCGCGCTGTTTGCGATTTCAAAGGCCTACAATAGCGTTCCCGAGATGCGCCAGCGCTTTTTGCGCGACAACGCGATTGCAGAATATGCGGTTTGCCATCCGAGTTCACCGCTGATGACGGCTGACGGTGAAAATTTTTTACAAACAACGCTCCCGTATCGTGCAACATTTGCCGAATTTGCCGCTGAAGCCGTGCCGATTGTTGAAGCCGTTCGCCACGGGAACGAGGCGGGAATGGAAATGGGAGTTAAAAGCCCAAACATTTTTTGCGCGTCGTGCGTGCCGTGGTTTTCGACGCAAACTTTCGTTCCCGCCGTTTATCGGCGCAATCAAGACACGCACGTTATTTCGTGGTTTAAAAAAAGTGCCGCGGGAACGGTGCTGGTGAGTTCCACTTTTAACCATTGTTTTACTGATGGCTTGCACGTGGGAAAATTTTTTAACGCCGTCGCGGAAAACTTTAAAAATCCTGAAACGCTTTAAATTATTATAAAAAAATCGTCGCTATTATCGCTTGGAATTTCCGCGCTTGTCGCCGCAAACGCGCGCGGGAACGCAGTCAAAATCGCGTTCTCGTGAAAATTCTTGACAGAGTGAACGAAAAAGTTTTTAATTAAAGATAAACTTGATTGTCCGATGGTGTAATGGCAGCACAATTGATTTTGGTTCAATTTGTCCAAGTTCGAATCTTGGTCGGACAACCATTTTAGAAAGCCCTTAAAATTTGGAAAAACGCTCTCGCGGGAACGCGCTTTTGCGGTTATAATTGTTTGAAATGCAAAACAAAAATCAATCAATTCAAAAAACGCAAATTCGTTATCGTCGCCAAGCTAAAGATGTGTTTACAACGCTCATTTACGCGGGCGTCGTGGCTTTGCTGTTTGTTGAGTTTTTAGCGATGTTTTGCCTTGATATTTTTTAGTTTAATTTCAAAAATTATTAGTTCAAATGGCCACATTTAAAGCATTGCCAGGTTTTCGCGATTTTTATCCAGAAGATTGCGCAGTTCGTAATTACACATTCGCTAATTGGCGAAATGTTGCACAAAAATTTGGGTTTCACGAATGGGACGCTCCCGCGTTGGAGCCGCTTGAGCTTTTTACCGAAAAAAGCGGTGAAGAAATTGTTTCGCAACTTTTTAATTTTGAAGACAAGGGCGGGCGTAAAGTTTCGTTGCGTCCAGAAATGACGCCAAGTTTGGCGCGTTTGGTGGGTGCGCGCGCGGGAACGCTTCGCCGTCCTATCAAGTGGTTTGGCATTGGCGAAAATTATCGTTATGAAAAGCAACAAAAGGGCCGTTTGCGCGCGTTTTATCAATTTAATGCGGACATTTTTGGCGAGGCGGGAGCGTCGGCAGATGCTGAAATTATTGCGCTTTGCATCGAAGCGTTGCGTGCATTTGGCTTGCAAGAAAAAGATTTTAAAATTCGTTTGAGCGACCGCACGCTTTGGTTTTTGTTTTTGGCGAGCATTGGTTTAAATGATGAAACGCTGGCGACGAAAGCGTTGGGCGTGGTGGATAAATTGGAGCGCGTTTCGGCTGAAGATGCGCTTGAAATGATGCAAAAAGCGCTCGCGGGAACGTCGCTCGACGCCGCGGGAACGCTTGCGCAAATTCGTGAATTTATCGCGATCGATTCGCTCGAAGCGTTAAAAACTCGTTTTAGCGGGAACGCAGAAATTGAGGCGCGTTTGGCAGATTGGACATTTTTGCTCGACACTTTGAACGCGATGGGCGTGGGCGATTTTGTTGCGGTTGATTTGTTGATTGTGCGCGGGCTTGCGTATTACACGGGCTTTGTTTTTGAAGCGTTTCAGCTGGGCAGTGAAGGGCGCGCGCTCGCTGGCGGCGGTCGTTATGACAAATTGGTCAAAAAATTGGGCGGTCCCGAAATGCCCGCCGTTGGTTTTGGCATGGGCGATGTTACGCTGCGCAATTTGCTTGAAGAACGCGGTTTAATGCCGCAACTTTCTTTTGCGCCAGATTTTTACGCGATTACGCTTGCTGATGAATGTCGCAAAGCCGCGCTCGAAGATGTCGGGGAATTGCGCCGCGCGGGAATGCGCGTCGAATACGCATTTAAAACAGGCAAATTTGGTAAAATGATTCAAGCTGCCGAGCAGACGGGAACGCGTTTTGCGCTCATCTACGGCATCGATGAATTGTCTGCGGGCGTTGTAAAAGTGCGCGACACACAAGAGCGCCGCGAAATCGCGTTCCCGCGCAATCAACTTTTGGCAGCGTTGAGCGATGTGCTCGCGAATGGTTTGCCTGTTGTTGAGGAACCTACTTGCCACGGCGACGGCAATTGTGAACATTGCACTTGTGGCAAAAAATCATAATCGCGTTCCCGCAAAAAATTATGAAAAATTTAGAAGTTTCGTTAGGCGCGCGCACTTATCCGATTGAGATCGGTTCGGCGCTCGTTCCCGCACAATTGCAACGTTGGCTGGCGCCGTATGTCGAAAAAAAGCGTCCCATCGCGGTCGTTACGTGTCCGCGCTTGCTTGAGCTTTACCCTGCAATTTTTAAAGCGCTTGATGAAATTGCTTGTGTGATTTATGTGACGAGTGTTGATGGCGAAAAGGCAAAATCGACGGGCGAATTGATCAATCTTTGGGAAACGCTTGCGCAGGCGCACATCGATCGCAGTGGCGTTTTGGTGGCGATTGGCGGCGGTGTTGTTGGCGATTTGACGGGTTTTGCGGCGGCATCGTTTTTGCGCGGGATCGATTTTATTCAGGTTCCGACGACGCTTTTGTCGATGGTTGATAGTTCTGTCGGTGGCAAAACAGCGGTTAATTTGGTGGCGGGCAAAAATTTAGTAGGCGCATTTTATCAGCCCAAAGTGGTGCTCGCGGATATGGATTTGCTTAAAACTTTGCCCGCGAACGAATTTGCGGCAGGTATGGGCGAAGTGATCAAATACGGAATGCTCGGCGATGCAAAACTTTTTGAAACGCTCGAAAAAACAAACGCAGAAAATCTGGCTGCGATTGTTCGTCGTTGTTGCGAAATTAAAGCGACAATCGTTGCTGCCGATGAACGCGAAACCGCGAGCGATGGCGGACGTGCCTTGCTCAATTTAGGACATACTTTTGGACACGCGATTGAAAAAGTTGCGGGCTATGGCAGTTATTTGCATGGCGAAGCGGTTGGCGTGGGCTTGATGGCGATTGCGCGTTTGTCTGAAATTTTAGGACTCGCGCCTAATTATTCATTTTCGCCGCGCGTGGAAGCGTTGTTAAAAAAATATAATTTGCCAACACAATTGCGCCAACCATTGCCGCTCGAAGCGTTGATGGAAGCGATGGCGTCGGACAAAAAAGTTTCTGCGGGAACGTTAAAATTTGTGTTGATGCGTGCGATTGGCGATGCGTTCACGAGCAAAGCCGTTCCTGCCGAAAGCGTGCGCGCGGTTTGGCAAGAATTAGGGGCGACAAAATAAATGAAAAAGCGAACAATTATTGGAATTATTTTTGCCGTTCCCGCCATTTTGTTGGCGATTGCGTTGATGATTTTAGCGAGCGATGGCGTGCAAAAATCAATCATTGTTTCAGCTTTAAAAAGTGCAAAAATCGACGCTGAATGCGAAACATTTGAAGTCGATTATTTTTCAAATTATCGCATGAGCGCGGTAAAAATGAAATTTGAAGATGGCACGATTTTGAGCGCGCCGACTTTGCATCTTGATTCTAATTTTTGGGGATTGCTTTTTACGGGAACGCTTCATTTGTCGGAGCCCGCGGCGATTGTCGCAGAGCACAAACATTGGCGCGTTCCCGCCACGCTTAATTCGCTGTTGCTCGATTTTAATTTTGGTTTTTTCAAAAAAATAAACGTCGGTTTTAAAATTGAAGAACTCGCGGGAACGCCGATTCGCGTTGAAAATGGCGTTGTTAATTTTGAAGACGATGTCGCGCAAGTCAACTTAACTTTGCGCGATAAAAACGGCGCGTATTGTTTTTTTAACACGCAAAAAATAATGCGCGATAAAAGCACGGGAACGTTTTTTGCGCAAGGTAATTTGACGCTCGTAAATCTTGATTTTAAAACTTGGTTGCGCGGGAACGATTTTGTGCGCCCAACGCTCGAACGCGCGCAGGCAAATTTTCGCTTGGTCATCAATGAAACCAACAACAAAGCCGAATTGAAATTGGCGAGCATTAACGCTCGCGTAAAAAATGAATTTTCAAAAACAAACAAAAACGCGCGCGCGGTAAGCGGGCTTTTTGATGTTGGCGGTATTTTGGCGGGAACGCTCGCCGAAAAAACAAATTCGATTCAGGCAGCAAAAACGCTTAACGGATTCGCGATTTTTCACGATTATTTTCGCCAATTGACAATTGATGACGGACATGTCGCGTTCATTTTTAACGGCAAAAATAAATTGATAGTGCGCGATTTGTTTTTGATAAACGATTCGTTGCAATTGCGCGGGAACGGCAATATTGATGCGCGTTCCCGTCAAATTTTCTTTGGCGGGCAAGTCGATGCGCAAGGCGATTTGGGCAATTTGCTCGAAACGTTTGGGCAAAATCCGTTCCCGATTGATTTTCAGCGCGCGTGGTAAAAATTTATGGCAAAAGTTAAAATATTATCTGAGCATGTCGCCAATCAAATCGCCGCGGGCGAAGTGGTTGAGCGTCCAATGTCGGTAATTAAAGAACTTTTGGAAAACGCGATTGATTCGGGCGCGACGCGTATTAAAATTTGTTTTAACGATGCGGGACGCAGTTTTATTTCGATTGAAGACAACGGTTGTGGCATGACGCGCGAAGACGCAATGACCGCGCTCGAACGCCACGCAACTTCCAAGCTTGAAACTTCGAGCGATTTAGATAATATTCACACCTTCGGTTTTCGCGGAGAGGCGCTCCCGTCAATCGCGTCGATTTCGCGCTTTTGTCTTAAAACTCGACCCAGTGATCAAGAATTAGGAACCGAAATTGCGATCCATGGCGGACGTTATTTGTATTGTCGCGAATGTGGCATGAGCGCGGGAACGTTGATTACTGTTGAAGGTTTATTTTTTAACGTTCCTGCGCGTTTAAAATTTTTAAAAGCGGCTTCGACAGAATCGGCTCATGTGACTCGCGTGGTGCGGCTTTATGCGTTGGCGCATCCAAATATTCATTTCGTTTTGATCGCCGATGGCAAACAGGTTTTTATGTCGCCCGCAAACATCGATTTGCTCGATCGCGTTTGTAAGATTTGGGGAAATCAATTGTTCGCAGATTTGATGGTTTTGCCGCCCAAAGAAGTTCCGGGTATGAAATTGTCTGGACTTTTGGGGAAGCCGGGCGTGAGCCGCGCAAGTCGTCAGGAAATTGTTACGATTGTGAATGGACGCCCGATTGATAGCCGTTTGATGGTAAACACGCTCATCGAAAGTTATCACACGCTGATCCCGCGCGCGCGTTATCCGTTGGCATATTTATTTCTTGAAATTGCCCCGCACGCAATCGATGTCAATGTGCATCCTGCCAAGCGAGAAATTCGTTTTCGCGATGAATCAAAAGTGCGCAATTTTATTATGGTTGCGATTTTGTCTGCTTTGGGATTGATGCGCGATGAAACAAATGCCGAAAAAAATGAATCCAGCGCGCCACAAGCAATTGCTTTCGCGGGAACGCCTGTAATTGACGCAAAACCAATTGCAGAAACACATTTTGAACCAGCGAAAAATAACGTTCCCGCGCCCGCAAAAACCATTCTCGCGCCCGCAATTCCCGTTCCCGTAAAATCAATTCCCGTTCCCGCAAGCGTAAAACGCGTTCCCGCAACAGATTTGCAATTTAAAAATTGGCGTTATTTGGGACAAATGACTAACGAAAATGTCGTTCTATTTCAAGCGCATGAAAATTTGATTTTGTTTAACATCAAATACGCACGGGAACGCATTATTTACGAGCGCATTTTACGTCAATTTAAGAGTGAAAAATTAATGCCTTCGCAACAATTGTTGATGCCGGAATTGCTCGAATTGCCACCACTGTTGAGTGATTTGTTGACACAGTCGATTAAAATTTTTGACGGTGCGGGATTCGAAATCGAATTGTTTGGACGAGACGTTTTTCGCATTAAATCGATTCCCGAATGGTTGGGAGAAAACGAAGACCCCAAAATTTTTGTGTGCGATTTGCTCGATCGTATTCAACGCTTTCCCGTCAATTATTCACGCAGCAATATCGCCACTGAAACATTGGCAAAAATGGCGTGTTCCCGCGCAGGAAACAAAATAGAAATACTCGATCGCGAAAAAACATTGCTGTTATTGACTCAACTTTTTGAATGCGAACAGCCAAATACCAGCCCGCGTGGATTTAAAATTTTTGCAGAAATTTCGCGCGATGATATTTTTAGCAAATTCGGTCTCGCTAATTAGTTGGCGGGAACGCGCTTTAATTCAAACCTTCCGCCTCAATTCGTCTCGCAAGTTCCCGCGAAAAAATCTCCGCACCCCATTGGTTGAGGTGGTTAAAATCTCGCCAACAATTATCGTCTGGAATTGAAAATTCTTGATAGTTCCAATATTCGACATTTGAAAATTCGCGGGAACGTAATTTTTCAAAAAAATCAATATCGTAAAAGATTTCTGCGTTGCGAATTGGCGTGTTGATGAAAATTATTTTTGCGTTGTGTTTTTTTACAAGCTCGACGATTTTGTGAAGATATTCTAATTGCAAGCTATTGCTTGAAATGCTGTGTTCCCGCTCCATTTTTGCTTTCATTTCTTCGATTGTTTTTTTGTGAAGTCCGCGAACTGTATTGTTTTTTGTGCTTTCATCTCTGCCGAGTCTTGAAAGTAAAAATTCATCTGATTTAATTGCTTTTCCCAAAATGTTGCGCGGTTTCTCAAACATAAATTTGAAAACACGTATTGGCGAATGCGTTAATTGTAATGCCCATTCTTTGCTCGAATAGAGCGGAAAATTATAAACGAATCGGGTTTGCATTCCATAATTATTAAAAAAACGACTATCACCCGTTGGCGCGAGCGATGACGGCCAACATGTGACGAAAACTGTTTTGATTTGAGGATTTTCAGCGAGCAATTTTTTTAATCTTAAATATTGATTGATGTAATGGTCGCCGTGTTCCGAGAAATTATAAGAATTTGGGATAATTTCGGAATTTATTCCTGTTGTAAAATGTGAATCGCCGCAAAAAACGATTGTTTTATCATCGGGAATTTTGAATGAAATTGAGCGCAGGCGGAAAAAGAAAATGAGCGTTGGGACGAGCAAAAGCGTTCCCGCGAGTCCGAAGAAAATGCCGCAGTTGATTAAAAATTTTTTCATAGATTTAAAGCGTTAAAATTGGAAATAGATGAATTGGGTTGCGCCACCGTCGTATTGCAAAATGAAAAACATAAACGCGCCGTAAAATGCCCAGCGGAGAATTTGGTTTTTGGCGGGAACGTGTTCGAGTGCGAATTCGTTGCGGCGGGAGAGCCATTCGGCGAGAATTAAAAACGCGAGCGCGGGAACGATAATTCGCGGACAATTTAAGTCGAGCGGCATTTCAAGCCAAGTTCCCGAGCAGAGCATTCGTTTTGTAAAATTCCACGCGTCGGTGATTGTTGGGGCGCGGAAAATGATCCAGCCGAAAACGACGGCAATGAACGTTCCCGCGACTTGAAAAAATTCTTTGATTGATGGGAAAAATTTTGCGTCGGAGGCGACGATGTCGAGATTTTTGCGATTACGTTTTGTGAGCAAAAGCGGGATAAAAAGCGCGGCGTTAAAAAGTCCCCAAACGATGTAAGTCCAGTTCGCGCCGTGCCAAAGTCCGCAAACTGCAAAAATGATGAAAGTGTTTCGCAGCGTTTTTAGCATTCCCGCGCGCGAGCCGCCGAGCGGAATGTAGAGATAATCGCGAAACCAGGTGTTGAGCGAAATGTGCCAGCGGCGCCAGAATTCTGCGATGTCGCGCGAAAAATATGGATAATGAAAATTCTTTTTTAGCGAGATGCCGAAAAGTTTTGCGCAGCCGATTGCGATGTCTGAATAGCCAGAAAAATCGCCGTAGATTTGGAACGCGAAAAGGATTGCGGCGATTGCGAGTGCGCTGGCGGGAAGATTTTCGTAATTTGCCCAAACGGTATCGACGGCTTTGGCGCAATTATCGGCGATGACCATTTTTTTGAAAAATCCCCAAAGCATTTGGCGAAGTCCGTCAATGGCTTGAGCGTAGTCAAAATGGCGTTCCCGCGCGAATTGCGGGAGCAGGTTGGTCGCGCGTTCGATGGGTCCCGCGACGAGCTGCGGAAAAAAGCTGACGTAAGCAAAAAACTGCACGCAATCGCGCGTGGCTTTGATGTTCCCGCGAAAAACGTCGATCGAATAACTGAGCGCCTGAAATGTGTAAAATGAGATGCCGACGGGCAGAATGACGTTGATGAGCCAGCTTTCGGAGTTCCCGCCAAAAACGAGTTGTGTAAATTCTATAACGAAAAAGTTGTAATATTTGAAAATGCCGAGAATAGCGAGATTGACGACGATATTTGCGCCGCAAATGAGTTTTTTAGCGTTCCCGCGGGAACGTTCGATGGCGATTCCCGAAGCCCACGAGCAAAAACTTGTGAACGCGATTAAAAACAGAAATCGCCAATCCCACCAGCCGTAAAAAATGTAGCTGACGACGACTACAAAAATGTTTTGCAATTTGTAGTTGCGGTTAAAGACAAACCAATACAAGAGAAAAACAATTGGCAAAAAGAGCGCAAATTCGATCGAGTTGAAAATCATAATTTTTTGAAACAATGCTAAAATTTAGAATGTCAAAAAAAAAACAAAAGGCAAACTTTAATTTCGCGGGAACGTCGGGAACGCAGGAATGCGTTTTTTCGACTACGAACAGACGCGTACCGAGCGAAGCGACATCCCCGCCATTTAAATTTTTTGAACACAGATGAAACAGATTTTTGACAGATTTCACAGAGTTTTTTGATGTTGCGCGGGAACGTTTTTTTTTTGAAGACAAAAAATACGGGCTTAACATCAATTGACGTTAAGCCCGCGTTATTTAAATTTTAACTTTCAACTTTTTAATTACATCGGAGGAGGTCCGCCAGGACCTGCATTTGAGGCTTTGTGTTTGGCGTTCCCGCGGTCAGAAATTGCGTTCCCGTTGGCATCAAAAATTTCAGAGCGTGAAGGGCGTGTGGTTGAAATTGTTTCGTTGATTTTTGCGCCTTCGAGAATTTGAACAAAGTCGAGATTGCTGATGCCGGCTTTGATTTCTCGGCGCTCAAAATGATGTTCTCCCGTTTTTACGAAAATGTAGCGTTTATTGTTTTCTATAAAAATCGCGCTGGAGGGAACGGCGGGAACGTTTTGGGCATCGTTCACCAAAATTGCCAGGTTCGCGCTCGTGCCAGGACGGACGAGAACGCCGCTCGTTTTAAAATTGACGCGCACGGGAAATTTGTAGAGCGTCGAACTTGTGCTGTCTTGAACGCCGAACGAGGAAAGGTAGTTGACCGTTCCCGTGAAACTTGTCGTCGGCAGCGAGTCGAAAGTGAGTTCCGCGCTGGCGCCGAGTTTGATTTTGTTGCATTCAATTTCGTTGAGATCGGCTTCGACACGCAAGATGTTCATGTCGTTGATTTTCATCAGCGTTGTGCCGTTTGAGAATGAGCCCGCGCCAGAAATTACGTTCCCGACATAGATATCGAGGTCTGAAATCATGCCATCGTGCGGCGCGAGAATTTTAGTTTTTGCGAGTTCGATTTTTGCGTTGTCGAGTGCGGCTTGTGCGATTTCGAGTTGTAATTTATCGCTTTCGTAGGTTGTGATTGCGTTTAAGTAATCTTCTTCGGACGAAAAATCGTTTTCGAAAAGTTGTTTGATGCGCTTCATGTCACGTTCTGATTTTTCGACAGAAAGTTGGCGTTGGCGCACGGTGCGTTCGTGAGAATCGACTGTGGTTTGGTAAGTTTGCGGGTCGATTTCGCAAAGCAGGTCGTCTTTTTTGACGAATTGTCCGTTTTCAACAGGAATTCTAATGAGGCGTCCGTTGATTTCAGATTTGATTTCGGTAATGGTTTCAGGTTTTACAAAGCCAGAAACATTGACGGTTTCTTTGAGATCGCGTGCGCTAATGGTGATGGTTGGGACTTTGGGCAAATTGCTGTTCCCGCCAACAGTGTCATCACAGCCAACCCACAACGCGGGAACGGCGATTAATAATGAAATTGCAAAGATTGATTTTTTGTTCATAAATTTTTATTCCTCCCAAATGTAGCCGTAATCGCTGAGAATGCGTCCGTCGAGACGATGAATTTTTGCGCGTGCGGTGGCAACGTCGTAGGCGGCTTGAATGAGATCGAGTCGCGCGCTGTCGAGATTATCTTGTGCGGAAAGCACGTCTGTAATTGAGCAAGCGCCGACATCGTATTTTGCGATTTGTGCTTCGAAAGCTTCGTATTGCATGCGAAAAGAAGTTTTAGAGGCGTCGAGGCGTTCCCGCGCGGCTTCGTCAGAACGCCACGCGGCTCGCGCGCTAAACATTGCATTTTGTTCGGCTTGGGCAATTGAGATTTGGGCGCTTTCGCGGGAACGTTGGGCTTGGCGCAAAGCGGCTTTTTCGGCGCGAAAACCGATTGGCATCGAAAAACGAACGCCCGCAGAAAGATTGTAGCCCGTGCGATCGACGATCCCGCCAACAGCATAATGCGGCGAACTTTCACGTCCGTTGGCTTCGGCGCCGAGCACGAGGTCGAGCGAAGGCTTGTCGTTGTTTTCGGCGATTTTGATATCGAGTTCGGCTTTTTCGCGTTCGAGTTGTTTAATTTGTGCGTCGATGTCGAAAGCGCGCACTTGTTTGATCCAAGTTTGAAATTCTGGCATTTTAGATTGAATGTCGTTGAGCAGGGCGGCGACTTCGTAAACTTCAAACGTTCCCGTGCCGTCTTGTCCTAAAAGTTTGCGCAATGCATCGTCGGCATCTTGAACTGCTTGTTTTGCAGAAACGAGCGAAACGCGGCGGCTGGCGACATCTGCCTCTGCGCGCAAAACTTCTTCTTTGGTGGCAGATTTTAAACTGCGTTTTTTCTTGGCTTGTTCGAGTACAAATTCGGCGTAGCGCAACGAAGAAAGTCGAGCAAAGACTAAGGCATAACTTGCTGAAAGATTCCAATAAGCCAATTCGGTGTCGTGAATTAAATCGAGCGTGGTTTTGCGCAAGTCGAGCGAACTTTGCGTAATATTTTTTTGGGCGCGCACCACCGAAGCGAGATTGATTTCGCTACCAAAATTTTTTAATAAAGGTTGAGAAATTTCAACGCCAACCGCGGCGCCAGATGCGGGATCGGGCTCGGTGCTGACATTGTATTGACGGTTAAAATCGGCGTAAACTTTGGCTTCTGTTCCCGTTTCAAATTTTTTAGAAACGGCGACTTCATTGGTCCACAATTGCGTCGAGCTTCCGTGATTTTGATTGCGCAAATAGGGCGTTCCCGTGTTGGTGTAATTACTTGAAACAGAAACGGTGGGGTCAAAATCAGCTTTGGCGATTTCGAGTGATTCTTGCGTTCCCGCGTGATTGGTGCGCGAAATTGAGAGTCCAAGATTTTTTTTGAGTGCGAGCGGAATTGTTTCGGCGAGCTCGATTTTTGTTCCCGCGCGGACTAATTTTTTGACTTCGTCGGCGCTAACGGGTTGCGCTAAGATACTTTTGTTTTCAAATTTTTTTGTTTGAAAATTTAGGAAATCGTCAGCGGCTGAATTATTTTGTTTTTCAGCGTTGATAGATTCTGCGTTTAGGAATGGAGCAATAATTGTGGTAGCGATAAAAAGGATGCGCTTCATAATTTAATTATAGTTTCTATGAAAAAGCGTCGCAAAAAAAATAATTGATAGTTTTTGGTCTCGGCGATGCTTATTGGTTATAAAGTAAAACGCACGGGAACGGAAAAAGTTTCAAAATCGTCGTTTGGATGTGAAAATAGGCTCTCATTCAGGTTGGCTGAAAAATCAGCTTTTTAGAAAAATCTTGATTTTATTAAAATAAAAGATTAGAATTGATTAAATTATTAACAATTATTATTATTAAATCATGAAAAAGACAGTGAAAAAAACAACCGCAAAGAAGGCTACGACAGCAGCAAAGACTTGCAAAACAACGAAAACCGCTACGTCTAAGACTGTGGCGAAAAAGCCAACGGCTATCGAAAAGCCCAAGGCAAAAACTACGGTGAAGGCGGCGGCAAACAAAATCACCCGCGTGGTTGCTCGCATTGACGTTGGATGGGGACACGCTCTCTACATCCGCGGCGAAGGCGCAGGTTTGAGCTGGCAACAAGGCGTGCCAATGATTTGTGAAAAAGACAATGAATGGCATTGGGTTGCTGAAACCAATATCAGCCCAATCGTTTTCAAATTGCTCATTGACGACAAAGTGTGGTCGGCGGGCGAAAATGTAACGATCAATGCTGGCGATATTCATCTTTCAGAACCAAAGTTCTAATTTTTAAAGATTAAGAACTATAAGGGCGTTCCCGTGGAGAATTTACTTCGCGGGAACGCTTTTTTTTTGTGGGGGGATTAAAAGTTGAAATTTTGCGGGACAGGATTTGTATGAGTGAAAAAATCCACAGATTTGAGGATTTTAAAGATTTTTTTGGGGGCGGGAACGCTCTGCGGTTCGGTGTTTATTTTTTTATCTAACGCAGAGGTGCAGGGACGCAGAGAATTGTTTTCTCAAAATGACGCCTTAGCGACATTTTCTTCGCGCCTTCGGGTTCTTCGTATGAGATTTTTGGGCGGGTTTTGGCGTTCCCGTCAATTAACAAAAAATCTTAGTTTCTCTTAAAATTTCCGTAGTTTTCTTAGATGAAAAATTTCGTTCCCGCGAACTCTCGGTTTTTCAATTCCAGCCTTCCCGCGTGATTTTACATTTGCCGTTTTCTTTGGGTTGTTTTATGATGGAATGACGTTTCACCCTACTATTTGTTTATGAAATTATCACATATTTTTTCTACGATTGCGCTTTCGACTTTGGGCTGTGGTTTGGCTACGGCGGCAAATGAGCGTCCAAACATCATTTACATTATGAGTGACGACCATGCCGTGCAAGCAATTTCGGCTTATGGTCATCCTATTTCTCAATTGGCGCCAACGCCTAATATTGACCGCATCGCAAACAATGGCGTGCTTTTTATGCGCAATTATTGTGCAAATTCGATTTCGGGGCCTTCGCGCGCTTGCATTATTACGGGCAAACATTCTCACGCAAATGGCTACATGAGCAACGAATGGGGTGGATTTGATGCGCGCCAAAATAATGTTGCCAAAATTTTTCGCAAAAATGGTTACCAAACCAGCATTGTTGGCAAATGGCACATTCCTGCCGACCCAACAGGATTTGATAATTGGCAAGTTTTCCACGAGCAAGGCGTTTATGTTAATCCCGATTTGCATTGTGGCACGGCGAACGGACGCGTTCCCGCGGGAACGCAAGTGAATTTGGGCAACGACCAAATTGTGCGTGCGGGCAAAAATGGCGTTGCGGTACCAGAAGGTTATTCAACCGAAATCGTTACTTCGCGCGCGATTGAATGGCTTGAAAACGAACGCGATAAAACGAAGCCATTTTTCTTTATGGTGCATTACAAAGCGCCACACCGCAATTGGATTCCCAAGGCAAAAAATTACAATCGCTATGATAACGTAAAATTCCCAGAACCTAAAAATTTCTTTGATAATTACGAAGGTCGCCAAGCGGCAAAAGCGCAAGATATGACGCTTTTGTGGACGATGCGTTGGGAAGAAGATTTAAAATTGTTCCCGAGCAAAGATCGTCACGAATTTTTGCGCGGCACGCTCCCGCCACGTATGACGCCAGAGCAACGACAAGAGTTTATTGACGCTTATGTTGCGAAAAACAATGCATTTTTTGACGCGAATATTTGTTCCCGCGAAGAATGGGAAGAATGGCGTGCGCATCGTAGCGACCCAAAATGGCTTGCTGAAAACGCAAAAAAATTGGAAAAATTTCAAAGCTGGGCTTATCAGCGCTATTTGCAAGATTATCTCGCAACGATTTGTGGCGTTGACGATGGCGTTGGCGATTTGCTCGATTATTTGAAAAAATCGGGACTCGATAAAAATACAATTGTTTGCTACGCGGCGGACCAAGGTTTTTATCTTGGCGAACACGGCTGGTTTGACAAGCGTTTTGCTTACGAAGAATCGTTCCGCATGCCAATGATGATGACGGGACCAGGCATTGCGCAAGGCAAAAAAATTGAACAATTGACGCAAAATATTGACTTTGCGCCAACGTTCCTTGAATTGGCGGGCATTCCTGTTCCCGCAGAAATGCAAGGCGAATCGTTCAAAAAATTGCTCGACGGTGAAATGCATCCCGATTGGCGCAACTCGCTTTATTATCAATATTACGAGTTCCCGGCAGAACACTGGGTAAAACGTCATTGCGCGGTCAATTTCCGTTCGCACGACGGTAAAGAAGATTGGAAATTGATTCATTTTTACAAGGAAGACGTTTGGGAACTTTACAATCTTAAAAACGACCCGACAGAAATGAAAAATCTTTACGGCGTTGCGGGAACGGAAAACGCAACCAAAATGCTCAAAGCAGAAATGGCGCGTTTGCAAGAAAAATATCAAGTTCCCGCCGAATACACCAGATCGGGCGTGCCACGTCGCAACGATGACGATTTGAATTTGACAGCGTCTTTGCGCAAGCCAACAGAATAATTTCTCGGCGATAAAAAAGCGTTCCCGCGAGTAAAATTTGCGGGAACGCTTTTTTTTGCGGGAACGGGAAATTTTAAGGCATACCGAGCGAAGCAATATTTAACATTTCGCTTCGCTCGGTATGCGTTAAAAATGTGTTAGCCGAGGCAATCGGTTACTAATTCGCGCATAATGGCTTCGTCTTCGCGTGGACGGGCGATGAGCGATTCAAACGCTTGCATAAGTGCCAATTGCCAATCGATGAGTTTTTTTAAATTTATTCCAGGCAATGTTAGCGTTTGGTAGGCGACTTTGGTTCCCAAATACCAAGCGTTTTGCGAAAAAATATTGTAGGGTGATTTTTCATCGTTCCCGCCATACATTGGCAAGAATGTTTCAGACGCTTGGGCGAACGCGGTTTTATTGATGCCAAAACGTTCGCTCAATGAAATCTTTTTGGTTGCTAAAAGTGATTGCACTTGAATGAGCATACTCAAACGGCGTTGCATTGAAATTAACAGCGGGCGCGCCGAATCATTATTGTAAAAATAACGATGCAGGGCTTCAAGTGTTTGCGTCAAATCGCCTGAAAAGAAAAATTCCACCGGCTCAAAAAAATCACCTTCGCCAAAAACAGGAACCATTTTGATGACAATTTCGTCGTCAATTTTGCCGCCTTTGCCAACATAGCAAGCGAGTTTTTCTAATTCTACAAAACTCATGCGCGTGCTGTTGTTTACTTTGGTCGCGAGCAATTTTGCTGCGTTGGCGGTGATTTTTACGCCAAGTCGTTCGGCTTCGGTTTCGAGAGAATCGCCGAGATCTGCGGGATCGTCGTTCCCGCGAATTTCTTGGAGTTCCCGTGCTAATTTAAAAAAGTTTTTGGTTGTGTTTTTGCGGCTGTCGGGTTTGATGATTGAAACGATTGCGCAAACTTCATCGGAATTAAGCGTTCCCGCAGCTTGTAAAAGTCGCGCGACGCCTTCGCTGGCTTTTTCAGACCCGCCGAGCGCGCCTTCTGAAAACCAATTAACATTTCGCAACCAAACAAATTTTTTGCCACCAAACATTGGCAAAGTATTCGCGGCTTCCAAAAAACGATCAACAATTTCGCTAACATCGTCCACGCGCAACGCTACGCCTTCAACAATATCTTTGGACATATCGTCAAATGCTTCGGCGCTTTCGCGTTCCCAATATTCACTTGCGGCGCGATTAACCAAAAAATCATCGTTCCCAGCAAAAACGACATAGCCAAATCCCGCTGGAATTTCTGCGGAAACGTCGTTTTTTTCGCTTGTTTTTTTTGCGCGTGCCATAAAAATAATTTTAAAGTCCAACACGCGTTCCCGCAACGGAAATAATGCGGGCTTGGCGGGAACGCTGTTAGCTTGCGGGAACGAGATTTGGTGCTTTACGCACGCGCGCGTGTGTAATATAATAGTAGAATAATTTTATTAATAATATTATGGCAGACAAAAAAGACAAAAAAATGAGTAGTTATGATGCTTCAGACATTAAGCGTTTGAAGGGTTTAAAAGCCGTGCGGGAACGTCCGGGTATGTATATTGGCGACACCAATGAAACAGGTTTGCACCACTGTGTGCGCGAAATTGTCGATAATTCGATCGACGAAGCTTTGGCAGGATTTTGTACAGAAATTTCAGTAACCATTCACAATGATGGCAGTGTTTCGATTGCAGACAACGGACGTGGTATTCCTGTTGCAGAGCACCCAGAGGAACACATTTCGACGCTTGAATTGGTTTTGACCAATCTTCACGCGGGCGGCAAGTTTGAAAAGGGCGCTTATCAAGTTTCGGGCGGTCTTAACGGCGTGGGCGCAAAATGCGTGAACGCGCTTTCTGATTATTTTGTAGCGCAAGTTTGTCGCGATGGACATGTTTATGCGATGGAATTTTCGCGCGGTGAAGTAACTAAAAAATTACACGTTTTGGGAGATTCTCCAAAGACGGGAACGAAAATTACATTTCACCCAGACCCTGAAATTTTTACGGTGCTTGAATTCAAATACGACACGATTCTTTCGCGTATGAGGGAACTCGCATTTTTGGTTCCGGGCATTACAATTAACGTGGCAGACGAGCGCGATGGCCGTCATGACACATTCCACAGCTCGCAAGGTCTTGCAGATTATGTAACTTATTTGAATCGCAATGAAGAATTGTTGATGCCTCGTCCTGTGTTGATTTCTAACGAAATTGATATTACCGACCTCAAAAATCCAATCGTCATTACCGATAAATATGATTTCCCCAACGGTCCAAAACCAACCAAAATGACGGTCGATGTGGCGATTCAATACAATCGTAAATATTCGGAGCTTTGTTTTGCGTACACCAATTTGATTACTAATCCCGAAGGCGGCACGCATCTTTCGGGTTTTCGCACGGCTTTGACAAGCTCGGTAAAAGCTTATGCGAAGGACAATAATTTGCGCAAAGATAAAGATCCCGATCTCAGCGGTGAAGATTTGCGCGAAGGTTTGGTGGCGGTGATTTCTGTGAAACACCCCGATCCAAAATTCCAATCGCAAAATAAAACGCGTTTGACGAATCCTGAAGTGGAAGGCATCGTGCGCACGGTTGTCGGGAACGGCTTAAAATTGGCATTTGATAAAGATCCAAAAATGGCAAAGGCAATCGTCGATACCGCATTAAATGCAGCACGCGCTCGCGAAGCGGCTCGCAAAGCACGCGAAACCGTTCGCGCGGGAGCGTTGACAGGGGCGGGCTTGCCAGGTAAATTGGCAGACTGTTCTGAAAAAGACGCTTCGCTTTGTGAAATTTATCTCGTCGAGGGCGATTCGGCAGGTGGTTCGGCAAAGAGTGGACGTAATCGTAAATATCAAGCAATTTTGCCATTGCGCGGTAAAATTTTGAATGTTGAAAAAGTGCGCTTGAATCGCGCGCTTGAAAACGAAGAAATCCGCTCGATGATTATGGCATTCGGTTGCGGGATCGGCGAAGGACACGAAGAGGGTAAAAATGACGGCAAGTTTGATATCACGAAAGCGCGTTATCACAAAATCGTTATTATGACCGACGCTGACGTGGACGGCGCGCATATTCGCACGCTTTTGCTGACGTTCTTCTATCGTTATTTGCCGGGCTTGATTGAAGCGGGTTATATTTACATTGCGCAACCACCGCTCTACAAAATGAAGCGCAAAAAGAAAGAAGAATATATTCAAACAGATGCTGAATTGAGTAAAAAATTGCTTGATTTTGGTTCAGATGAAATTTCGCTTGTGCGCAAAAGCGATGGACACATTTTCCCTCCAGAAATGGTTAAGAAAATTGTTAAATGTATGTCCGAACTCGAAAGCAAAGGTCGCGGCGTGGTGCGTTTGAATTGTCCGTTAGATGAATATTTAAATCAACATCATCCAGAGACGAACGAGCTCCCGCGTTATTTGGCGCGTGTGCGCATTGGTAATAAAGAATCGTTTGAGTATATGTTTAACGACGAAGAAAAAATGAGTTTTTATGCGCGTTATGGCATTGAAGATTTTACATCAGATTCGAGCATTTCAGAAGTTGAAAACGAAGACGGCCAAAAAGTGCAACAACGTATCAACGTTTACGAAGTTTACGAAGCAAAGCCATTGACAAAACTTTTGAAAGAAATGGCAGAAGTGGGCTTGAATATTGAAACATTCTCTTCAACCGAAGCGCCTTGCTATGAAATTATCGAGGGCTCGGCAAGTAACGCTGCTGAAACGGTCGCTGAAGCTGCCGCTGCAGAAAATTCATTCGCGGGAACGGATAAAACTCGCCACCCAATGCATTCGTTGCTCGAATTGATTGCGCAAGTTAAAGAAATTGGTCGCCGTGGTTTGACGATCAGTCGATATAAAGGTCTTGGCGAAATGAACGCAAAGCAGCTTTATGAAACGACGATGAATCCAGCAACGCGCACATTCTTGAAAGTTTCGATTGACGATGCGGCAGAAGCCAACAGCACCTTTACGATGTTGATGGGCGATGAAGTGCCACCGCGTCGCCGTTTTATCGAGGACAACGCGTTGAACACTTCTTATCTCGACGTATAATTCATTCACGGGAACACTTAATTTATTACAATTATGGCAGAAAATACAGAAATTTCGGAAAACATCCAGCCCGCTAATATTAAAAATATTATGGAAACGGCCTACATCGATTATTCGATGTCGGTCATCGTGGCGCGCGCCTTGCCAGATGTGCGCGACGGTTTAAAACCTGTGCAACGTCGCGTGATTTATGCGATGGCAAAAGAAGGTCTTACACACAGTGGCGGTTTTGACAAATGCGCGGGCGTTGTGGGTGAAGTTTTGAAAAATTACCACCCTCACGGCGACTTGTCGGTTTACGACACGCTTGTGCGTTTGGCGCAAGATTGGGTTATGCGTTATCCGTTGATCGTGCCACAAGGCAACTTTGGTTCGATCGAAGGCGACTCGGCGGCGGCTTATCGTTATACCGAATGTAAATTGCAAACACTCGCAGAAGATTTGTTGAGCGACATTAAAGAAGACACCGTCGATTTTATGCCCAACTACAAAGAATCGACTGTCGAGCCGACCGTTTTGCCGTCGGCGCTCCCAAATTTGTTGATGAATGGCTCAACGGGTATTGCTGTGGGTATGGCAACCAATATTCCGCCACACAACAGCAAAGAATTGGTTGATTTTGCGTGCGCGTTAATCGATAATCCATCAATGAGTTTTGAAGAAGTCGAAACCTATTTAAAAGGTCCTGACTTCCCAACAGGTGGCATCATCAACGGCTACGAAGGTATTCGCGAATATTTCCGCACAGGACGTGGCAAAGTGCGCGTTCGTGGCGTTGCAGAGGCAGAAGAGGTCGATGGTCGCCAAGCGGTCGTCATTAAAGAAATTCCTTACAACGTCAATCGCGCCGAACTCGTGAAACGCATTGCCGAACTCGTCAAAGACAAAGTGTTGCCGGAAGTTTCGGATCTGCGAAACGAATCTTCGGAAGACGACGGAACGCGAATTGTAATCGAGTTGAAAAAAGGCACCGCCGAACGCGTTGTCATCAACAAACTTTACAAGCACACACAACTTGAAACGACTTTTGGTGTTATTTTGCTCGCGCTCGATCGCAATCGTCCAAAGCAAATGAACATCAAAGAAATGATGGAATGCTTTATCGAGCACCGTCGCGATGTTACCAAGCGCCGCACGGCGTATCGTTTGCGTGAAGCTGAAATGCGCGCTCATATTCTCGAGGGCTATAAAATCGCCTATCGCAATATGGATGAAATTATCAAGCTCATTCGCAAATCGTCAAACGATGAAGAAGCCATTGCAAATATGATGTCGCGCTATGGTTTGAGCGAAATCCAAGCCAAGAGTATTCTTGACATGAAATTGCGTCAATTGACACAATTGGCAATTGATAAAATTGAAGACGAATATCAAGCATTGCTCGTTAAAATTGCAGGGCTCAAAGATATTTTGGCAAATGAACACACCTTGTTGCAATTGGTCAAAAGTGAATTGCGCGAAGCTGGCAAAAAATACAACAGCGACCGCAAAACAATTATCCAACCCGCAGAAGGCGAATACAATCCTGAAGACTTCATCAAAAACGAACCTTGCGCGATTGTTTGTTCCCACGACGGATTCATTAAACGCGTCGCGATGGATCAATTCCGTTTGCAAAATCGTAAAGGCACGGGAACGAAAGGAAATACCCACGATAACGATTTCGTGGAATACGCGTTCTCGACGATGACTCACGACCGCATTATGTTCTTCACCAACAAAGGTCGCGTTTATGTTCAAAAAGCATACGAAATTCCGGAAGGTTCGCGCACTTCTATGGGGCGCGCTTTGACTAATGTTCTTGAATTGCAAGAAGGCGAAACACTCGCAACCTTGATGCCAATTAAAGAATTTAGCGAAGAACAAAACGTTTTCTTTGCAACGGCTGAAGGTCAAGTTAAGAAAACCGTTTTGGCAGAATACAAAAACTGCAACCGCCGCGGCATTATTGCAATCAATCTCCACGAAGGCGACCAGCTCGTTTCTGTGCGCTTGACTCGCGGGAACGACCAAGTGATGCTCTTTACCGAACAAGGCAAAGCAATTCGCTTTGAAGAAACAGAAGCGCGCCAACTCGGCCGTTCTGCATCGGGCGTGATTGGTATGCGTTTAGGTGAAGGCGATAAAGTCGTCGCGCTCGAAATCGTTGATCAAGTTCCGGAATCATCTTCAACCATTCTTATCGTTGGCAAAAACGGCAAGGGCAAACGCACTTACTTCAACGATAAAGAGGGCGAAGTTTTTCGCACACAACATCGTGGCGGCGTTGGCATCATCGCAATCAAAAACGATTCAGGCGTCGCGGGAGCGGTAGAAGTTACCGACGACGATCAAGTGATGGTGATCACGACGACGGGACAAAGCATTCGCTTCAAAGTCCGCAAAATTCGTAAGACAGGACGCACTTCGCAGGGCGTTATCCTGATGGATCTCAGTGGCGAAAAAGACGTTGGCGAAATCGCGGCACTCGTCAAAGTTGCTTCTGTCGAAGACGACGAAGACGCTGAATAAAATTCAAAATAAATAAAACGCGTTCCCGTGAAATTCGTTTCGCGGGAACGCTTTTTTTTTTGAGGAGAGTTAAAATTTAAAAGTTAAGAGTTTCCGTTCCCGCGCGAATCACGATTCGCGTTCCCGCCAATCGCTCATCTTATTACGTAGAAAGCTTTCAGCTTTCAGTTATCAGTTATTTTCATTGCCAAGAGAAAAGGCGAAACCTTATAATCTAATTATGAAAATTTCGCGAATTGCTATTATTTGGAATCGCACAAAAACAGGCGCAGAAACTTGCGCGGGAACGGTTGCCGAACAAGCTAAAAAACACGGCATCGACGTGCGCATCGCGCAAGAATTTCCTGTAAAAAAAGAAACACTTTCCGATTGCCAATTGTGTTGCGTGATTGGTGGCGATGGTACAATTTTGGGCGTTGTTTCAAGTGCAGTCGCAAATGACGTTCCCATTTTTGGCATCAATCTTGGCAAGTTGGGTTATCTCGCCAATTATGCTGCAAAAAATATCGAGCGCGATTTGGCGGCGATTTTCAAGGGGGATTATCGTTTGGTACCACATACTTTGCTCGAATGCAAACTGGGCGCGGGAACATCTTTGCTGGCACTCAACGATATTGTAATCAAAGCCAAAGATCCATTTCGTTTGACAACTTTGCGCGTCGATTCTTGCGAATGTGGCGAGATCAACACTTTTCGTGGTGACGGTTTGATTTTCACCACCTCGACTGGCTCAACTGCGTATTCGCTCAGCGCGGGCGGTCCGCTGATTCATTCAGAAACCGATGTTTTTGCGATGACGCCGTTGAGCCCGCACACACTTTCTAACCGCTCAATTGTTTTGCCGCGCGCCATGAGTTTGCAAGTGCTAAACGAAAACGAAAGCGTTCCCGTCGCCCTTGCTGTCGATGGAAATGTTTTGATTGAACCTTGTGAAAACGAAAAAATTTTCATCAAACTTTCCGAAAAAAAGTTGAATATTTTGCAGCCAAAATCACTGTCCGAATTTGAAATTTTGCGCACAAAACTAAAATGGGTGTAATCGTATGAAAAAATTTGGAATAATTTTGTTAGGATTTTTTATTTTCGCGGGAACGCTTTTTGCACAGTCGCGATTGAATGCGGGAGCGCGCCAATTAGAGCCCGAAGTCGCAGCGCAACAACTCGCCGAATTTAAAAATTTTCGTATGCCAGGCGATTTTTGCTTGCAATTTCGCATCGTTCACAAACCGCGCAACAGCGACGAAGAACGTCATTTTGCGGGAACGCTTTGGGGCACGTGGATTGACGGCGCGCTGCGTATGCGCATCACTTTGCGACGCTTGCTCGAAACTGGCGACACACTTGTTTCTCCAACGCAAACATCGCGCCGTTTGCTGATGATTGGCGGTGAAAAACCTGAATTGTGGGAAGCCAACGAACAGGGCGTTCCCGTGAAAATCGACGCGAAAAACACCGAGCCATTTTTTGACGGCATCGTCATCGCGCCGTTTGATTTGCAAACGCCATTTATTTATTGGAAAGATTTTGAATATTTGAGAACCGAACGTTTGCGCGGACGCGTTTCGCACTTTTATAAATTCTTCCCGCCACAAGATTTTAAAGTTGCACATCCCGAAATTGCCGCGGTGCAAATCGCGATGGACCGCACTTACAACGCGCTCGTCAACGTCGCAACGCTCGGCGGGAACGATAAAATGTTGAAAAATTTTTTGCTTGGTTCAGTCAAAAAAGTAAACGAAGATTACATTTTTAAAACGCTCGACGTGCGCGACGAGTGTTCCCGCGACAAAGACACTTTCGAGGTAAAAAAAGCCGCCTTGCGCCTCGCTTTGCCCGCCGATTATTTCGTTCCCGCCGCCCTCGAAAAACCCGACCTACAAATGCCTGTTAGCATTTTTGAAAAATTGTAATTTTTAATTGTATAAAGTTGTCATGAATATCCTTGATAATATTAATACTCGTATTGGCGATGCTTTAAAAGAAGATTTATGCGAAGGGGCAAGGCTTTGTGTTATTGCTGAAAATTTTTGGCTCTCATTCAGGTTGGCTGAAAAATCGGGCACGGCAAAAATAAAAATGTTGTCTTAATTTGAGAAACAAATAATCAACGTCGGAAACGCCGCAGGCCTTGCTAATTATACGTTTTAGTGTCGCGTTTGTTGCTTCAATTTTGCCTGAATTTACCTTGTAAACAAATGCGTTTGCAATTTGACGAAAATGCAATTCTATTTTTCGGGCAAATTTTTGAACCCGAGAAATGCCCGATTTGAACGCTATTTTTATCCACGAACCCAACGCCAATTGCGCTTCCAACGCGTCTTTAATTTTGAAAATCGCGCGAAATTGTTCTTTGAGCAAATAAGTTTTGTTGAGCGTCTCGTTCGATTTGAGCAACAGCGCTAATTTTTTTTTTCGCGGGAACGCTCAAAAACTCCGAACGCCGCACAGAAAAAAGCGCGGGTCGTGGCGTGTAAAATTTGCCGCATTGGGGGCAACAAAACTGAATCGTTTCTACGTCGTAGCGCGTTTCTTTGTCGAGAACTGGCAGGTCGAGCACATTGCAAATCTGCTTTTTCATATGTTTTTTCATGCGCTCGCCGCAGTGTGAACACGTGCAGCCGAATCGTGCGTCGAATTTGTAATTGACGATAATGTTTTTAGCTTCTACAATAATTCCAACAACACACCAGTTGGCAATTTTAAATAAGTTTTTCATTCTCTATTTGTATAAAAATTACAAATAATTTGCGAGCTTGGTGTGTTGCCTTTTTTATTTTTGCCGTGCCGATTTTTCAGCCAACCTGAATGAGAGCCATTTTTTTGCTTTACAATGACTTGAAAATGCGCGAAAATGGAATAACAACTTTTAACATTAACCAATAAAAATAATGGGCAATCTCAAGAAAAAACGTCGTCTTAAGATGAACAAACACAAGCGCCGTAAGCGTTCTAAGGCAAATCGCCACAAGAAACGCCTTTGGGGCTAAACCGCGATGCGGTTTGTGTTGTCCTTGGGCGAAAAAAAAACTCGAGGACATCATCTCCAGCGAACAATGCCCACGCTTCAAACCGTGGGCGCTTTTTTTATAATAATGTTAGGTAAAATCGCAAACTTTTTCTTTGGTCCGCGCAATGCTCAAAAGCACGCATTGGTCGTTTTTTCTCCAACACAATCATTTAAAGGCGAAGCTAATATCGTTTCGGCACTTTTTCGTGAAGGGCTGACAGTTTATCATTTGCGCCGTCCGCGTTGGAGTGCACAACAAATTATAACTTGGGTAAAATCGATTCCAGAAGATTTGCGGGAACGCATTATTTTGCATCAACATCCAGAGTTAGTGGCGCGTTTGGGCGTGGCAGGTTTTTGTGCGGAGAGTCCAAAATCGCTCCCGCCAAAATCGCTCGATTGTGGTGTGCGCATGGCGATTTGCCAATCGTATGATGATTTGTTGGAAGTGCGAAAACAATGTGTGGCGGTGCTTTTGGGACCGTTATTTTTGAGTAGTCATCGCGATTTAACCGTTCCCGCGCGCACACCTGAGGAATTGGTGGCGACGGTTGCTTATTTTCGCAAGTATTTTCCGAATAGCCCTTTGCGCATTTTTGCGTATGGTGGGGTCAATTGTGCGCAATCGGTGCGCGCTTGTCGCGATTTGGCTTGTTTTGATGGTTTTGCTTCGATGAGTGGTATTTGGAACGATGGCGAGCCGATTGAAAACTTTAAAAAATTGTGCAAACAGTGGTAATGTTTGCGACGCTTTAAAAATAAATGGCTCTTGAAGATACAAAAGCGATTTTGCTTTCTTGCCCTGGCGATTTGCTGACGGCGATTTGGGTTTCTGCGACTTTTGATGCGTTGAAAAAAAAGTTTGCGGGAACGCGTTTGTATTTGCTTGTCAAAAAAGCGAATGCAAGTATTTTTAGTGAGCACCCTGTCTTGGATGGGCTATTGACGCTTACGTCAGAAACAAAAATTGAAGACATCGCGCAATATTTTAAGCGTTTGCAAATTGATACGCTTGTGCATGTGGTTTATGACGAACGCGTGGCGTTGGCGGGAGCGGCAGCCGCGATTGAAAATACATTCGCGTTTGCAGAAAAAAAATCGTCTGAAATCAAGGCGAAAACATTAGTGGAGCGTTCCCGTGATTTTGATGACGAGCATCCTGTTTTTCACAGCTTTGAATTGCTTGCGCCGTTGGGTATTAGCGTTCCCGCGCCAGCAGAATTAAAATTAAATTTGTCGGTCAGCAATACCGAGCGCCATGATTTGTTTGAAAAATTAAAGCGTTATGATATGAATTTTGATTCGCATTATGCGGTTGTTTGCTTGGACGCTGGGCGCAATGGGCATTTTGTCGATGTGCAAATTTTTGCAAAGGTGGCAAAATATTTACACGGTTTAAGAAAAGATTTGCCTATTATTTTGGTAAGTTTTGAAGGCAAAAATGCAAAAACTTCAAGGCGTATGATCGACTTTGTGAGTCGCGCTTCGGGCATTAATTTGGTGAATTTCTTTTTGCTCGAAGATAAAAATGATGAATTGTCGCCTGCGCAAGTTGCAGAACTCTTGAAGCACGCAGATATTTGTATCGCCACAGATAATGCCGTAGCTTATTTAGCAAATTTTGAACAATGCCCATTGGTGACATTGGTGGTAGACCCGCCAGAACGCCGTTATTTCCCACGCGCAATTAAATCAGAGGTCGTTTATACCTCGGCGCAAAAGATTCCGTGGTTTGAGTTGCCTGGATTTTTTCATTGGCGCGCATCGCATTCTTTTTCAATCGCAAAAATCCGCGACGCGGTTGATTATGTTCTGTCGTTTTAATTGCTTGACTTGCGGGAACGCGATTGCTAAAATGGAATTTACCAATTTAAAATGGTCGCGTAGCTCAGTTGGTTAGAGCGCAACATTCACATTGTTGAGGTCGATAGTTCGAGCCTATTCGCGACTACCATTTTTGAAAACCTTGTCGGTAACGGCAAGGTTTTTTTGTTGTCAAAAGCGTTCCCGTAGCGCAAAATAAAAAACAAGCCTTTAAAGTGCGCAACACATTCGCTCGCGACGCAATAATCGCGAGAGGAAAGTCCGGACACCACAGGGCAGAATTCCTTTTGAAAAAGAGGGCGACGATTGTAATGATCGCCGACGAACAGTGTCACAGAAAACAAACCGCCCGCAAGGGTAAGGGTGAAAAGGCGGGGTAAGAGCCCACCGCGTTGATGGCGACATCAGCGGCTTGATAAACTCAATTCGGTGCAAGGTAAAATAGGTGAGTGAGCGGCCCGCTTACGACCTCACGGGTAAACCGCATCGTCAGCAATGGCGAAATCTCGCAAGAGATTAGAGAAATGAATGTGGCTCACGGGAACGTAAGTTTTCGTTGTAGAACAGAATTCGGCTTACGCACTTTAAAGACTTACTTTTTTTATTGCAAGTAAAATGCGTTGTTTGTTGGCGTGTCGCCGTTATTTTATATGAAAAAACGCTTGATAAGCGTTCCCGCGAGTGTCATAATCTTACTTGACAAATTACATTAGGGCATATTATACCCTCAAATCTTAAATCCTCCTAATAAAAATTATGATTATCTCGCAAGCAGAACTCGAATCGTTTACCTCTGTCGTGCAATCGCACCCGCATGATTTCTTGGGAATGCACCAAGCAGTTGTTGACGGAAAAACCGGCATCGTTGTGCGCGCTTATTTGAAAGACGCAAAATCGGTGAAGGTAAAAAATCTTAAAACTAATAAATCGTACGCGATGGAGCGTTTGAGTGAGGATGGATTTTTTGAGCTGTGGTTGCCACGCAATAAAACGGCGTTCGATTATCGCTTTGTCGTTGAGAGTTATGCGGGCGGAACGCGTGAAATTGCGGACGCATATTCGTTTTGGCCAACGATTTCAGAGCAAGATTTGTATTTAATCAATCAAGGCACCGACCACCAGGTTTACAATAAATTGGGCGCACATTTGCGTGAAATTAATGGCGTAAAAGGTGTTTCGTTTGCTGTTTGGGCGCCTTCGGCGCGTCGCGTTTCAGTTGTAGGCGATTTTAATGAATGGGACGGGCGTTACCATGCGATGCGCATGTTGGGCGCGTCGGGCATTTGGGAATTGTTTGTTCCAGGTGTTGTTGCGGGAGCGAAATATAAATTTGAATTGCTCAATCAATACAATCCTGCGCCGTATTGCAAAATTGACCCATACGCAGTTTCTTTTGAGCCCCCGCCAAACAATGCTTGTATCGTTTGCGATTTGTCGCAATTTAAATGGAATGATGCGAAATGGATTGAAAAACGTGACGCAACTAAATGGGTTGAAAAGCCAATTTCTGTTTATGAAATGCATTTGGATTCGTGGAAACGCGTTCCCGAAGACGGCAATCGTCCATTGAATTATCGCGAGCTCGGCGACGAACTTTCAAAATATTGCAAGGAAATGGGATTCACGCACGTGGAAATGTTGCCACCGACAGAATATCCGTTCCCGCCAAGTTGGGGTTATCAAGTTACTGGTTTTTACGCGCCAACTAATCGCTATGGCACGCCAACAGATTTTATGGCGATGGTTGATAAATTGCACGAGAACGATATTGGCGTGATTATCGACTGGGTGCCAGCGCACTTCCCGCGCGATGATTGGGCTTTGGCTGGTTATGATGGAACTCATCTTTATGATCACGCAGACCCACGTCAAGGCGCACAGCCCGATTGGGGAACTTTGCTTTTTAATTTTGGACGTTGCGAAGTGCGCGGATTTATGCAAGGTAGCGCGTTGTCGTGGATTGAACGTTTTCACGTTGACGGTTTGCGTGTTGATGCTGTGGCAGCGATGCTTTATCTCGATTATTCACGCAAAGATGGCGAATGGATTCCAAATCAGTATGGTGGACACGAAAATCTTGAAAATATTGCGTTTTTGCGCAGTACCAATGATTTAGTGCACCATTATCATCCTGGTGTGATTACGATTGCAGAAGAATCAACCTCGTTTGGCGGCGTAACGCATCCAACGCGTGATTATGGTTTAGGTTTTGACTTTAAATGGGCGATGGGCTGGATGCACGACACGCTCGCGTATATGAAGGAAGACCCAATTAACCGCAAATACAATCATAACAAAATGACATTTGCGATGTTGTACCAATATTCTGAAAAATTTATGTTGGCGCTTTCACATGACGAAGTTGTGCACGGTAAAGCTTCACTCATTAACAAAATGCCTCAGTCTGATATGACAAGCAAAGCCGCAAACTTGCGCGCGCTTTATGGTTATATGTGGACTTGGCCAGGTAAGAAAACCTTGTTTATGGGCGGCGAGTTTGGACAAAGCCACGAATGGAAATATGATTCTTCGCTCGATTGGCATTTGCTCGAATATCAAGATCACAAAGGCGTGCAACTTGCGGTAAAAGATTTGAACGATTTGTATTGCAACACTCCTGAAATCGCGGCACTCGATCAAGATTATCACGGCTTTGAATGGATTAACGCAAACGATGGCGAAAATTCAGTTTATTCGTTTGTGCGTAAAAGTCAAAACGATAAAACAACTTGGGTGGTTGTAAGCAACTTTACACCAGTAGCGCGCACTTATCGCGTGGGCGTTCCCGCAATGGGCGATTGGACAGAAGTCTTCAATTCTGATTCAACGCGTTATGGCGGTTCGGGCATGACAAATACTGGCGTTCGCGCAGAATCGATTCCGTGGAACGATCGTCCGCAATCAATCGAAATCGCGCTCCCGCCGCTCGCGACACTTATTTTCCAACACAAACAATAATTGTTTAATGCGTTGAAAAAGATTCAAAAAAACGAAGTGTTGGGCTTCGTTTAAGTCAATTTTAAACTTTTTTTGAATCTTTGAAAGCGCGATAGAAACGCATCATCGCAACCGCGTTGCGACTTAAAAAATGACAACAAAAATCTTCTCAATTGCAAATCAAAAAGGCGGCGTCGGCAAAACGACAACCGCCGTCAACTTGGCCTGTGGCTTGGCAAAACAGGGCGTTCCCACGCTTTTGATCGACCTCGATTCTCAAGGCAATGCTTCAAGCGCGCTCGGCATCGAACGCAGCGAAAATTGCAGTCTTTACAATGTTTTTCTCGGGAACGATAAAATCT
Organism: uncultured Opitutales bacterium; assembly: GCA_934675585.1. Taxonomy (GTDB): domain Bacteria; phylum Verrucomicrobiota; class Verrucomicrobiia; order Opitutales; family UBA953; genus Spyradosoma. Next base: position 47,829 of record CAKUQY010000009.1, read on the forward strand.
CCGAAAAAATTGTTGATAGCGGACGTAAACATTTGGATATGATCCCGTCGGAACCAGATTTGGCGACGCTCGAATCATTGTTGTTGCAACAAGGCGGCAATTATTTAGCGCGTTTGCGTGAGATTTTAACGTCGATAAAACGTTCTGGAAAATATGGCGCGATTATTATTGATTGCCCGCCCGCGTTGGGTTTATTGACGATGAATAGCTTGGCTGCCGCAGATTATGTTTTAGTTACTTTGCAATGCGAATATTTGGCGCTCGAAGGCTTGAGCCAATGTTTGGGGCTCATTGAGGAAATTCGCGACTCAAAAGCAAATGCCGATTTGAAATTGGGCGGTATTTTAATGACGATGTATGATGTGCGCACCTCGCTTTCAAAAGCAATTGTCGATGAAGTCGCAAAAGCGTTCCCGAAAGAAATTTTGAAAACGCGGATTCCGCGCACCGTGCGCTTAGGCGAAGCGCCAAGTCATGGCAAAAGTATTTTTGAATACGATGAACGTTGCATGGGCGCGTATGCTTATGCCGCTTTGACCAAAGAAGTCATCAAGCGTTTTTCGCTTAAATAAAAATCTCGTGTAAAAAATGCCGATTTTAGACAAATATATTTTTGGCGAATGGCTAAAAATTTTCCTCATGGTGCTTGGCGCTATGGTCGGAATGTTGTCGATCTCTGCGATTTATAACAATTTGAAAGATTTGATGGAATGGGGCGTTCCCGCGTTGCCAACGATTGAATTCTTTTTGATGACCGCGGTTGGATTTTTGCCGGTGATTATTCCTGTTTCAATGTTGGTGTCGTTGTTGTTTATTTTGGGACACTTTCATAAAAGTCAAGAATTATCGGCTTGGCGCGCAGCGGGTTTGAGTATTTTTCGCATTACGCGTTCGTTGTGGATTGCGGGATTTGGAATGTCGGTTTTAATGTTGGCGCTCAACGCAACGCTCGTTCCCTACGCGACAGAATGCACCGCCGAAATCGCCGCTCACTATGAATTGCTTTATCGCCAAGCTCATGGTGAAAACGTCAAAACGCGCACACAAGGTAAATTCCTTTTTTACAACAACATCGCAAAAAATCGCTTGTGGATGATTGGCAATTTTAGTCAATACACGGGAACGGGATTTAATGTTAATATTTTTGAATACGACAAAAATGGACGCGCATTAACGAGAGAAATTATTGCAGAGCGCGGAGATTACGACGATTTTGCGCGCGTGTGGACTTTGAAAAATGGCCGTGAAATTATTTATGAAGACGGCGTTGCCGTTCCCGTAAAACAGCCCGCGTTTAAAGAAAAAAAGTTTTATCATTTTGATGAAAATCCGCGCATTATGGCACTCGTGAATGAAGATGTTGACGACTTGACGATCCCAGAAATTAACGAAATTGTTCGCGGCGTTAAAGACAATAGCGAAAACTCAAAGCAATTGTCGAGTTATGCGGTGCGTTATCATTCCATTTTGGCAAGTCCATTTTGTTGTTTAATTGTTGTCGGGATCGCGATTCCGTTTGCGGTTGCGGGAGTGCGCACCAATCCGATGGTTGGCGTTTCCAAATCGATCGGTTTGTTTGCGTTGTATTTTGTTTTTACAAATATCTTCAATATGTTGGGCGCAAAAATGTTTTTGCCCGCCGTGATTGCTGCATGGGCACCTAATTTGATTCTCTTGGTTTATGCAATTTGGCTTTGCCGAAAAATTAATTAACCGTTCCCGCAAATTTTAAAAAATGCCATTCATTTCACGAAAAACTATTGATGAGGTTTACGCCAATGCGAGTATGTTGGCGTTGGCGCAAGATTATACGGCAATGACGCGCGCGGGAAGTCAATGGAAAGGGCTGAGTCCATTTGCCGCCGAAAAAACGCCTTCATTTTTTGTGAATGAAGAAAAAAAATGCTATTACTGCTATTCGACGGCGCAGGGCGGTGGCGTGGTAAATTTTGTGATGAAGCTCGAAAATTTATCGTTCCCAGAAGCGATTGAGCGTTTGGCGCGCCGTTTTGGAATCACGGTTGAATACGAACAACGCGGGAACGATGGGCGGCCGTCAATTTTTAAATCATTGTTAGAGTTGCACGCGTTTGCGTTGGGCTATTTTACGAATGCGTTTAATGCAAAAACAGCCGAAGCGCAAGCGGTGCGCGATTATTGGTTAAACGAACGTAAATTTACCAAAGAAACGGCGTATAATTTTAGTATCGGCTATTTGCCCAAAGTTGGTTCCCGCGCGTTTTTGAAAGCGTTACTCGACAAAGGTTTTAAAGAAGATGTGATTTTGCATTCGGGTATGTTTGGCAATATTGCCAATGCAAAACCAATGCCGTTGCTTGAACGCCACGTGCAATTTGAAGCGCGCTTGATTATTCCAATTCACGATATGCTCAATCGCGTCATCGCATTCACCGCACGTAAAATTCCCGGTATTACGCCCGACGTCGTTTGGGAAGAGGCAAAATATAAAAATTCCGCCGAAACCGAAATTTTCAAAAAAAGCAAAACGCTTTTTAATCTTAATCGCGCAAAACTCGAATATCAACTTGTGCACGAAAAAGCCAAAGCCGATGAACGCAGTTCGCGGGAACGCGAACTAAAGCGCAAACCATTTCTTATTGTTGAAGGTCAATTAGACGCGATGCGCTGCTACGAAAACGGCTTGCACACGACGGTGGCGGGACAAGGCACGAGCATTACGCAAGACCACATGGCATTACTCGCGCGCTATTCTACGCGCTTGGATTGCTTGCTCGATGCTGACGCTGCGGGACAAAAAGCAGCGTTGCGATTGATGCCGTTGGCGTTTAAGGCGGGACTTGAAATTTGCTTTTTAGCCGTTCCTGATGGTAAAGATCCCGATGAATTTTTAGCAATTCATGGCGAGCAGGGCGTTGAAGAAATTTTGAAAACGCGCGTTCCCGCGACGACTTTGTTGGCGCGCCGTTTTGATGATTCGTCGCTTTCTGAAGTTGAGCGTCAGCAATTATTTAACGAATGTTTTGAAGTATTTTCGGCGATTGATTCGGCGGTTTCGCGCGAAGAAGCGGTCAATGAATTGGCGCGTCGCGTGGGCGTAATGCCGATGGCGTTAGTGCAAGATTTTCGCAAATTTATGGCAAAAAAAGCGGCGGAAAATTCAGCGCGCAACGGCGTTCCCGTGAGAGCCGCCGAACAGCCCAACGCAATTGAAGCTAACGAAAATTTGCAAGTGATGAGCGCCGAAGCCGATATTTTGCTCGTGTTGTTTAAATTGCACGAGCGCTCAGTTTTAGATCCGTTTATTGACGGCACGTTGCCGGTGGACAGCGTCGATGCGTCTTTGTGCGCGGGAACGCTTTTAAATCGTATAATTATAAAAGTAAGCGAGGGTTATGATTTACAAAATTGTGCGATTGAAAATTTAGCAGAAAACAATGAAGAAAGTTCGTTTTTATCGCAACTATTTATGCGCGAGTTCGAATCTAACAATGTCGATTCGCGTTCGCTTGCGCGTGCAGCTTTGCGACGCTTTTGTAAAGATTATTGCTTTCGCGAAAACAAACGCATTCGCAAAGAATTTGCAAATTTACAATCAGGAGATCGCGAAAAATTTGCGCAATTAAGCGAAGCGCGTCGCCGTGTTCAACAAATCGAAAAACTCTTTTAATTCAAATCAAAGTTATGGCATCAAAAAAACCAGTTACTAAAAAAGTCTGTGCGACAAAATCAAAACCAGTCGCAAAAAAAAGCGTTCCCGCGAAAACCGCAAAATCCGTTCCCGCAAAGAGCGCTAAAAAAAGCGTTCCCGCAAAGAGCGTGAAAAAGGTTGTTCCCGCAAAGAACGCAAAAGTTGCAAAACCTGTTCCCGCCAAGAAAAAGGCAACGCCTGTTGTGGCGCCTAAAACTAAGCCCGCAAAAAAAGTTAAGGAAGAAAAAGAAATTAAAAAAGTTGTGCCCGCAATTCAACCAGAAATTGGTGAAGTTTACAATGCGCGCACAACAGAAGTTAAGCTTTCTCCGCGCGACCGCAAACGCTTGGCGGCTCAAAACAAAGAAGCCGAAGCCGCAAAAAAACGCATTTTAGACCGTTTGCGCACTTCGTCAAATGCGCTCAGTAATATTGACCAAGAAGAGATGAATCTTCACATCGAAAATCTCAAAGCATTGGGCAATAAAAATGGTTATGTTACCTTAGAAGATATTAACAATGAATTGCCTGCCATCGAAACCGATGCGGCACTTTACGAAAATATTTTCGACATTTTGAATCTTTCAAATATTCGCTATCTCGATTCCGACGAAGAAGATGCGACTAATTTGAAATTGTCGCAAGAAGAGCAAGACGCACTTATGAAAAGCAATGCGCGTTCAGACGCGCTTGACGATCCCGTGCGTATGTATTTGCACCAAATGGGGCAAACAAAATTGCTCGAAAAACAACAAGAAATTGAAATTTCAACGCGCATCGAAGATTGCCAAACGAGTGCGTTGCGAGCCATTTGTTCGGTTTGGTTTACATTGCCAGATCAAATTGCGCTCGCAAAAGACGTGCTCGACAAAGCCGACCGCTACGATCGCGTCGTGCTCGACAAACGAGTAAAATCGCGCGAAGATTACATAAAACATTTGCCTCGTGTGATTAAAAATGCAGAACGTTTGAATGACGATATTCAAAAAGCTTGGGATAAATATTCAAAAGCAACGCGCGTTGAAGATAAAAAATCGGCACTCGCGTATGTTGAAAAATTGGAACAAAGTATTCTCAAAATTACAAAAGAATTTTGCTTTAAACCTTCCATTTTTGAAGAAATCGAAGCCAAGTACAAAGAAGACATCGACAACGCGCGCGACTTGCTCCACAAACGTGATTTGATTCTCAAAAAAGACCGTCGCGCAATTAATATTCCAATCGAATCTGTCAAAAAAGAATTGGCAAAGATTGAGAAAAAAATGCACGTCGATCCCGAAAAATTAGTCGAAGTTCACCGCGAATTTGTCAAAGCAAACGAAGGCGCAAGCAAAGCAAAAACCGAAATGATCGTCGCAAATTTGCGTCTTGTAATTTCGATTGCAAAAAAATACACCAATCGCGGACTCGTCTTCCTCGACCTCATTCAAGAAGGCAACATGGGCTTGATGAAAGCTGTTGATAAATTTGAACACAATCGCGGTTTTAAATTTTCAACTTACGCAACATGGTGGATTCGCCAAGCAATCACGCGCTCAATCGCCGACCAAGCACGCACCATTCGCATTCCCGTGCACATGATCGAAACTTTGAACAAAGTGATGCAAACGCAAAAAATGTTGTTCCAAGAAAAAGGTCACGAACCCACTATCGAAGAACTCGCGCAAAATGTGGAAATGCCCGTTGAAAAAGTGCAACAAATTTTGAAAATGGCGCAACAACCAATTTCGCTGAACACTCCAGTCGGCGATGGTGAAGATACCAGCTTTGGCGATTTCATCGAAGACAAAAGCGCAGAAGACCCATACGACAAAGCCGCGGGAGCGCTCTTGCGCGACAAAATCGAACAAGTGCTCGCAACTTTGAGCGACCGCGAAAGCGAAGTTTTGCGTTATCGTTTTGGACTCAAAGACGGCATCGCTCACACACTCGAAGATGTCGGAAAAATCTTTGATGTTACGCGGGAACGCATTCGCCAAATTGAAGCAAAAGCATTGCGTAAAATGCGCCACCCAACGCGCTTGCGCCAATTGCACGGTTTCTTTGAAAATGGCGACGACCAAGACGGTCCGGGCTTTAACCAATTAGTCAACCACGACGACGAAGACGAGGGCGACGATAATAATTAAAAAAACTCTGCGGGAACGTGCTTGCGTTCCCGCAAAAAAAATTAAAAAATGGCAAAAGAACTCTCATTTGAACAAGAATTAAAAAAGCTTGAAACAATTGTTGAATCGCTTGAATCGGGTGATGTTTCGTTGGCAGATTTAGTAAAACGCTACGAAGAAGGGATGACTCATCTCAAAAATTGCCAAGCAAAACTCGCAGACGCAGAATTGCGAATCCAACAACTTAAATCCGTCGATGCCGGCGGGAACGCAAAAACCGAAGACGCATCTTTTTAAAAAATGAAAACTCAACTTATTTTAGCTGTCGATTTAGAAGACAAAGAACAAGCCAAAGCCATGCTCGAAAAATTGCGCGGCAAATTGACTTACATTAAAATCGGACTCCAATTGTTCACCAAATACGGTCCCGCAATCGTCGATGAATTTGCGGCAATGGGATTCAAAATTTTTCTCGATTTAAAACTTCACGATATTCCCAACACCGTCGCCAGCGCGATTAAAAGTTTGCGCGGCAAACCCATTGAATTGTTGACAATTCATACGCTTGGCGGGAACGCGATGATGGCAAAAGCCGTTGAAACCGCCAAAGAGGTATTGCCAAATACACGCGTGCTCGGCGTTACCGTTTTGACATCGATGGACACCGCGCAACTCAACGGAATTGGCATCGCGCGCGAACCAATGCAACAAGTCGAATTGCTCGCAAAATTGGCGGTCGCATCGGGACTCAAAGGGCTCGTTTGTTCGCCACTCGAATTGCCCGCATTGCACAAATTTTTAGGTGAAGAAATTGCGCTCGTTACGCCTGGCATTCGTCCAAAAACAGCATCGCTTGATGATCAAAGTCGCATTATGACACCCGCCGATGCTGCCGCTGCGGGAGCATCTTACATCGTCGTAGGTCGCCCAATTCTCAAAGCCGACGATCCCGCCGCCGTTGCTTTGGCAATCCAAGCCGAGCTCGAATAATTGAACGTTTTGAATTAAAAACAGAGAGTTAAAAGTTGGCACTGCCGATTTTTTTTCTCAACGAGGGAAACTAAGGTTTTTTATTTGTTGCTTGCGCGGGAACGTGGATTTTAACTTTTTTAAGTGCCGAAGGCACTAAAATTGCGGGAACGCGTTCCCGCAATGGCTAACCCCTACAAAAGCGAGCGAATTTTATTTCAGTTATTTTCAAACTCGCTCATCGTCATTGTCATCGTCATAGTCGCGCGAATGCGCGTCTCGCCTGTGGGGGAAAACAAAAAAAATCAGTCCCAACGGGAGTGAACTAAAAAACACAGGATTAGTTTCCTTTAAATTTTCCCGTAGTTTCCATAGTTGAAAAAATCCCGCGTTCCCGCAACAGCGTTCCCGCGTTCCCAAAAAATTCGACAGTGTTGGCTGATTTCACTATAATATTTTGCAGTTAAAATTCAAAAAATCTCCAAAAATGCTTACCCTCTGTCTTGATTGTGGCGCGACCAATGTTCGCGCGATGCTTGTTGATAACAACGGAAAAATCGTTGGCAAAGCGTCATCTCCTAACGCGACAATCCCCGGCGTCGAAAATCCTGATTTTCACGTTTGGGACGCGGATCGCATTTTGAATCAGCTTGAAACTTGCGCGCAAAAAGCACTCACGGGCTTGGACGCTTCGCAAGTCAAAGCCGTGACGATTACGACTTTTGGCGTTGACGGCGCGCTGGTCGATGCCGCAGGAACGCAACTTTATCCCGTGATTTCGTGGAAATGTCCGCGCACGGCGGCAGTGATGGCGAACATCGAAAAATATTTGCCACAGGCGGAACTCAACCGCATTTCGGGCGTGGGCGCGTTCGCGTTCAATACAATTTACAAATTGATTTGGATCAAAGAAAATCGTCCAGAATTGCTCGAAAAAGCGCACGCTTGGCTGTTTATTTCAAACTTGCTCGCGTTTCGTTTGACGGGAACGATGGCGACCGACCGCACAATGGCGGGAACGTCGCAATTAACCGATCTCGCGACGGGCGAATTTTCCGAAAAAATTCTCGGCGCGATTGGCTTGAAAAAATCGTTGTTCCCGCCAATGGTCGATGCAGGAAAAATTATCGGGAACGTCACGCCCGAAGCCGCGAAAAAACTCGGCATTCCCGCGGGAACGCCAGTGATTTCGGCGGGACACGACACGCAGTTCGCCGTTTTCGGCTCGGGAGCGGGCAAGGACGAGCCCGTGCTTTCTTCGGGAACGTGGGAAATTTTGATGGCGCGCTCTTCTCGCGCGGTGCTTTCTCCCGAAGATTACAAAGATGGCGCGACGGCGGAACTCGACGCCGATCCCGCGTTGAGAAATCCCGGCTTGCAATGGATTGGTTCGGGCATTATCGAATGGGTGAAAGCACTTTTTTACAAGGGCGAAAGTTTTGATACGATGGACGCGGAAGCGGCGGAAATTCCGTCAGGAAGCAACGGTGTGAAACTCGTTCCCGACTTTCTTCCGACCGACCCGAACGGTGGCGCGATTACGGGGCTTGTACTCGGCAGAACGCGCGCGCATGTTTATCGCGCGGCGATGGAGGCGCTGACTTTCCGTTTGCGTTCCCGCCTGGCGCGACTCGAAGCCGTGGGCGGTTTCAAAAGTGAATCGCTGGTGCTTGTCGGCGGCGGTGCGCGCAATAAAATTTGGACGCAGATGCGCGCCGACATTCTCGGCATTCCCGTAAAAGTTTCAAAAGTTTCTGAAAGCACAGTTTTGGGCGCGGCGATGTTCGCGTTTGCTGGCGCGGGAGCGTTCCCGTCGCCCGAAGCCGCCCGCGAAGCCTTCGGCATCGAATATGAAACGTATTTGCCAACGAATAATTACGCAGAGATTTTGTCCCGTGCTAAATAACTTGATAGAATACCTACATGACTAAACACACAATAATTAATGGCGATTGCCGTCAAATGAAGGAATTAGCAGATAATTCAGTTCATTTGATTGTTACTTCGCCACCTTATTGGCAGTTGAAAGATTATGGAAGTTCAGAACAAATTGGTTTTAACGATTCGTATGAAGAGTATGTAAACAATTTGAATTTGGTTTGGAAAGAATGTTTTCGTGTTTTGCATGATGGTTGTCGTTTGTGTATAAACATTGGTGATCAGTTTGCGCGCTCGGTTTATTATGGACGTTATAAAGTAATTCCTATCCACTCTGAAATTATTCGTTTTTGCGAGGCGGCAGGGTTTGATTTTATGGGTCAAATTATTTGGCAAAAATCGACGACGATGAATACGACTGGTGGTGGAGCCGTGATGGGGAGTTTTCCGTTCCCGCGCAATGGTATCGTAAAATTAGATTTTGAGTATATTTTGCTTTTTAAAAAGCAGGGCAAGGCACCGATGCCAGCTTTAGAGCAAAAGAAAAATTCAGAAATGACAAATGCAGAATGGAATACTTATTTTAGTGGTCATTGGTATTTTAATGGAGCCAAACAAGATAAGCATTTGGCGATGTTTCCAGAAGAATTGCCAAAGCGTTTGATTAAAATGTTTTCATTTGAAGGTGAAACCATCTTGGATCCATTTTTGGGAAGTGGAACAACTGCGTTGGCTGCAAAAAATTTAGGGAGAAATTCTGTCGGCTACGAAATTAATTCAGATTTTATTCCAATAATTAAGGAAAAAATTGGCGGTAACACACTTTTGGAAACTTGCGAAATTAGAGAATTGAAACAAAATTTAACAGAAAAAGAAGAGATTTTGTCTGCGATAAAATCGTTGCCGTATCAATTTGTCGATGTTCATAAAATTGACAAAAAAATTGATGTGAAAAAGCTACAATACGGTTCAAAAATTGATGCAAAATCTACGGGAACGCGCGAGGAGCTTTTTACGGTTAAAGAAATTATTTCGCCAGAATTATTGCGGCTTAGCAATGATTTGGTAGTGCGTTTAATTGGTGTAAAACAAGATTCACAAGTTAACGGGAACGCAATTGTGTATTTGAGAGAAAAACTTCACAAAAAACGTGTGTTTTTGCGTTATGACGAGCAAAAATACGATGCTCAAAATAATTTGTTAGTTTATCTTTATTTGGAAAATAAAACATTTGTGAATGCGCATTTGATTCGCGACAAAATGGCTCTTATCGATGACGGTATGAATTTTAAATATAAACAAAAATTTCAAAACTTGTAATAATATGGGAAAAGAATGGATATTAAATAGTGCAATGAATAGATTTCAGCTTAATTTTAAGCGAAATGTCGGTCCAACTTCAGAGTCAATTAGAAAATGCTCGCCAAAATCTTTGCAAGAATGGCAAAAATTTTATTATGAAAATGTGAAAAGTGAAGCTCATATTGAAGAGCTCGGTAGAAAGCTTTATATTAAAATTAGCGAAGTGCTTCAAAAAGAAATTGTAGAAATTACCGAGCAAGATTGTATTGATTATATGAAAAATCTTGTAATCAATAGAACTTATGATGGTTATACAACTGAAATTTCAACAATTTATGGACAATTGGAGAAAATTTTAAATGTAAAAATTGAACCAGCCACAGACGAATGGGATCGTCTGTTTAATGTTGATTTTTTTATTCAAATTAGTGAAAAATTTATTGGTTTGCAAATAAAGCCAATTAATAAAGGTGTTCAAATCCCTGAAATTTTTAAAGAGTATTCATTGCAAGAAAAAACTCATAAAAATTTTACAGAAAAATTTGGAGGAAACGTTTTTTATATTTTTTCACAGAAAAATGACAATAATAAAAAAGAAATTGTAAACAAGGAAGTTTTTCCTGAAATCGAAAAAGAAATTGAGCGTTTGAAATCCCTTTAATTTTAAATTTAACCCAAAAAACTTATGAGTAATAATGATTCAGACTGGTCAATCAAACCAGAACTCCCTAACTACGTTTTCCCGTGGGAAAAACACGATCCGCGTTCCCGCGAGGAAGTCGAAGCGTTTTTCAACTGCGACGAAATTCGCGTAATCAAAGAACGTATGTGCGACATCGGTCGCCGCCTTTGGAAGCGCGAATATGTTGACGGGAACGGCGGAAACATTTCCGTTCGCGTGGCTAAAAATCTTCTTCTTTGCTCGCCGACGCTTTGTTCCAAGGGCTTTATGCGTCCCGAAGACATTTGCATGGTCGATATGGAAGCGCGCCAAAAAGCTGGCATCCGTCCTTCGACGAGCGAAGTCAAAACGCACATCGCGATGATGAAATCGGTCGGCGTTAATTCGTGTATTCACGCGCATCCGCCGCACTGCAACGCGTTTTTGTTCGCGGGAATCGTGCCACCGTCGGGCATCAATCCCGAAGCGGACATTTTCTTGGGGCACATCGCGCTCGCGCCTTACGGCACGCCTGGTTCACCCGAAACCGCTGAAGCCGTCGCCAAAGCGGCGAAGCAATCGACCGTCGTTTTCATGGAAAATCACGGCGTAATTACGGGCGCGCGCCACGTTGAAGAGGCATATTGGTTTATGGAAAATGCGGACGCTTACAGCCGCATGGTTTTGCTCGCCGCGGGACACAAAGCGCCGCTCAATCAGGTCGGGCCGCAAGGCGTGGCGGATTTTCTCGCGATTCGCAAATCGATCGGCTATGCCGTTCCCGAAAACCAGCCGCTTTACAATATGGAAACCTTTGCTGGCTACAAAATGGGCAAGGCGGGAAAATAGTTTAACCTTTAATTTTTACGCAAAATGTTAAAAGGAATTTCTCCGTTTATCGGTCCCGAACTTTTGAAAATTCTCGCGGAAATGGGCCACGGCGATGAAATCGTCATTTCCGACGCGCATTTTCCCGCGCACACGTTTAACGCGCGAGTTGTGCGCGCGGACGGCGTTCCCGCGGACTCGCTTTTGGCTGGTATTGTTCCGCTTTTCGAACTGGACGCTTATGCCGTTCCCGTCGTGATGATGGCTCCCGTTCCCGGCGATTCGCTCGACCCTAAGGTTGAAGAAAAATATCGCAAGGCGCTGGATTATTCTGGCGAAATCGAACGCATGGAGCGCTACGCGTTTTACGAGCGCGCGAAAAAGGCCTACGCGGTTGTCATTTCTGGCGAAACGGCAAAGTACGGGAACGTTATTTTGAAAAAAAGCGTTACACCCTGCGCTTAACAAAATGATCATGTAATGAAAAAACAATCGAAGAATCCGACGAAATACGTCTTCATCACCGGCGGCGTGGTGAGTTCCCTCGGCAAGGGTATCACGAGCGCGTCCCTGGCGCTGCTCCTGAAGAGCCGGGGGTACAAGGTGTTCATGCAGAAGCTCGATCCATACCTGAACGTCGATCCGGGCACGATGAGCCCGTACCAGCACGGCGAGGTGTTCGTGACGGACGACGGGGCGGAGACGGACCTCGACCTCGGCCACTACGAGCGCTTCGCGGGGGTGACCTGCTCGAAGGCGTCGAACTACACGTCGGGGCGCATCTACTCGGTCGTCCTTGCGCGCGAGCGCGCGGGCGGCTACCTGGGAGGTACGGTGCAGGTGGTGCCGCACATCACGAACGAGATCAAGGACGCCATCAAGTCCGCCGGCGAGCATGACTGCGACATCGTCCTCTGCGAGATCGGCGGCGTCTCGGGCGACATCGAGTCGCTGCCGTTCCTGGAGGCGGCGCGGCAGTTCCGCTTCGAGCAGGGCTACGACAACACGTGCTTCGTCCACCTCACGCTCGTTCCCTACCTGAAGGCGGCGGGCGAGCTGAAGACGAAGCCCTCACAGCATTCCGTCGGGCAGCTCCGCGCCATCGGCATCATCCCCGACATCCTTGTGTGCCGCACGGAGATGCCGATCCCGCAGGAACACCTTGCCAAGCTTGCGCTCTTCTGCAACGTGCGTCCCGAGCGCGTCATCGAGGAGAGGGACGTGACGGACTCCGTCTACGCGATCCCGCGCGAACTCCGCAAGCAGGGACTGGACGAAGAGGTGCTGAAGCAGCTGCACCTCGACATCTGGCCGATCAAGCACACGGTGTGGGATACGCTCGTGAAGAAGGCGACACAGCCGAAGAAGAGCTGCACGATCGCGCTCGTCGGCAAGTACATCGCGATCCGCGACGCCTACAAGTCGGTCCACGAGGCCCTGCACCATGCGGGCATGGCGCATGACTGTAAGGTCCACGTGAAGTGCATCGAGGCGGAGGAGCTGGAGAAGAATCCGTCGCTCCTCAAGGGCGTGGACGGCATCCTCGTGCCGGGCGGCTTCGGCAGCCGCGGCGTGCCGGGCAAGTGCCTCGCGATCAAGTATGCGCGCGAACACAAGATTCCGTTCCTCGGAATCTGCCTGGGGATGCAGTGTACGGCGATCGAGTACGCGCGCGATGTCGTCGGCTGGTCGGATGCGAACTCGACGGAGTTCGATCCGAAGACGGCGCATCCCGTCATCGACCTCATGGAGACGCAGAAGGGCGTCACGCAGAAGGGCGGCACGATGCGCCTCGGCGCGTACCCGTGCGTCGTCCGGAAGGGCACACTCGCGGCGAGGCTCTACGCGCCCGCCTACGGCGAGAAGGGCAAGGAGGACTTCACGATCTCCGAACGCCACCGCCACCGCTACGAGCTCAACTACGACTCGGAGGGCCGCAAGGCGCTGGAGGCGGCGGGGCTGAAGGTGTCCGGCACGTCGCCGGACGGCACGCTCGTCGAGATCGTCGAGCTGCCGGATCACCCGTATTTCATCGCGGGGCAGTTCCATCCCGAGTTCAAGAGCCGCCCCACCGCGCCGCACCCGCTTTTCGACGGACTCGTCGCGGCGGCACTGAAGCAGAAGCAGAAGAAGGGCGCGAAGTAGGAGGGACACGCCATGTACGGCATCGTCGGATTCTCCAGTCACACGCAGGGCGCCTGCCGCCCGCTCGTCAACGGCCTGCGCCGGCTCGAATACCGGGGCTACGATTCGGTGGGCGTCGCCCTGGAGTCGGCGGACGACCTGCGCGTCTTCAAGCGGACGGGCAAGGTCGCCGAACTCGACAAGCTCCTCGCGCGGGAACTCCCGGAGGCCGAGCGCGGCAAGTACACGCTGAGCATCGCCCACACGCGCTGGGCGACGCACGGCCTGCCGACGGAGGCGAACGCGCACCCGCAGGTCGCGGACGGCGGGCGGCTCGCGCTCGTCCACAACGGCATCATCATCGAGAACTACGCCGCCCTGCGCGCGAAACTGGAGAAGCGGGGCTGTGTCTTCGTCTCGCAGACCGACACCGAGGTTCTTGCGCACCTCATCGCGACGTTCGATACGGGCGACTTCATGGCGGCCGTCTCGCAGGCCCTGAAGCAGGTCGAGGGCACCTATGGCCTCGCCGTCCTCTCCCGCCGCCACCCGGGCGAAATGATCGTCGCCCGCCGGGGCTCGCCGCTCATCATCGGCGTCGGCGAGGGCGTAACCGTCGTCGCGAGCGACGTCTCGGCCATCGTCTCGCATACGCGGCAGGTCGTCTACCTCGAGGACGGCGACATCGCCCGCATCACGCCGGAGGGGGCGGACATCTTCACGCTCGACAACGCGCCCGTCGCGCGCGACGTCCAGGAGATCGAGTGGGACGCGGCGGCGGAGAAGGACGGCTACGACCATTTCATGCTCAAGGAGATCTTCGAGCAGCCCGAAGCGCTCCGCAACGCAATCCGCGGGCGGCTCGACCACGCAGGCGGCACGGCCGTCCTCGCGGGCCTCAACCTGCCGCCGCGCGAGCTCGCGACGATCCGCCGCGCCGTCACTTCCCAGGTGTCGTTGGAAATTTTGCGCGTGGCGACGTAAACGCCGCCTTGCGAAGCGGGGTCAGAAATCGCCGCCGTTCCCGTTTCCACCAGCCAAACATCGCGGTAAATTCCGCCGAAATACGAAAAATCTAATTGTTCTTGCGGTTTTCCCGGAGGAAAATCGGGGTCGTTCGAATTGTCGCAAATTACTCGCAGTTCGTTCCCGCGCGCTTTTAGTTTTCCCGTTACTTCGAGATGAATCGGGTGAAAGCCACCGAAGCGTTCGCCGATTTTTTCGCCGTTCAGGAAAATTTCGCTTTTGCCCATGATCGCTTCGAAATGCAGAAACTGACGGCGGTTTGTCGTTTTGAAGTCGAAGCGTTTTATGTATTCCGCGCGTCCTTGATAATTGCTCCCGCCAGAAACTTCAAAATCTGTGACGTTCAGCGTGTGCGGCAGATTCACGCGCGCTTTGAAGCCGTTCCCGCGATGATTAGCAGTGCCGCGCCGAATGCCGTTCCCGCCGCGCGTATTTTCGCCAAACAGTGCGTTAAAAAAACCGTAAAATATTCGCTTCTCATGGCGCTCATTGTATTATTTTTTTGCCTGTTTCGCGAACGTTTTTTTGGGCGTTGCTGTCGTTTGCGGGAACGTTTTTTTGCTGTTATAATTTGCTGTATGAACAGATTTTTTATTACCCTCGCGTTAACATTGGCTCCGTTTGCGGCGTTTGCCGAAGACGTATCAAAATCTGCGGATTCGTCGCCAGTCGCCGTTCCCGCCGACAAAGCCGTTCCCGCCAAAAATACGGCTGAAAAAAAACAGACAAAAATTGTTTTGGCGGCGGAATCCTGCGAAGCTTCGAAGCCACTCTCGTTGTTTCGCGCGGCGTTTGTTGACGAGGGAAATCTGGACGGCAAAAAATACAGCGACGACGAGATTTTGAACGAGGAAATTATCGACAAAGAATTTTCGGCGGGAACGTCTTCTGCGACGGCCGTCGGCGAATGGATCGTTCCCGTGAAAGACGTTCCCGCCGCGCAGAGAAATTATTTTCGCGTTTACCGTTTCCGCGTGGCGTCGGACATTTTTGCGAAGGCGAAAATCCGCGTGAAATCTCCGCAGAAAGCTCAGATTTTTATTGAGGATAAATTTATCGCGAACAAACTGACCGCGGAAGATTCGTTTGAAAAATCGGGCGAATTGCTCGCGGATCTCACGCTTGAAACGCGTAGCTACGATATTTACGTGAAAACGCTGGCGGGAGAAAACGCGAAGATTCCAGAGGGAATTTGCGTTGAAGTCGAAACTGAAAAAGGCATTGAAAAAACGGGATTGCGCTTTTTGAAAAACGGCGAAAAGCGTTCCCTGAACCTGGCGGATTTTAACGAAGGGCGGCGCATTGCCGATAGCGCGCTTTCCCCGAACGGAAAATATTTGATGGCGAAATATTCATCGATGCAGCCCGACGGCTCGCGCTTGTGGGATTTTGAGGTGCGCGATTTGAAAACGGGAAAAATCGTTTACGCGGCGGCGGGAACGCCCGCGGCTTGGATGCCCAATGGCGCGCGCTTGTATTGGTCGGCGGTTTCCGGCGAGCGCAAATCGTATTACGAATACAATCTTGAAACGCAGACGCGTCGAGTTTTGGCGGAAAATTTGCCGAACGCAAATTGCGAATACGTCTGGCTGCCCGATGAATCTGGATTCATCGTGAAACGCAAGGAAGTTTACGCGAATCCAACGGATCAGTGGGGGCGCGTTGAAAATATTGCGGACCGTCGTCCTGGCTACCGCGACCGAACTTATTTGTATCTTTACAAATTTGACGGGAACGTGATGACGCGCATAACTGCAGGACACCACAATTGCCAACTGCAAAGCGTGTCGCTCGACGGAAAGCGCATTTTGGTCGCGACTCAGGATGTTGATTATTCCCGCCCGCAGTATCAAAAAGGAAATCTTTACGAAATAAATCTTGAAACTGCCGAAACGGTAAAAATTATCGACGGCGAATCTTACGAATTTTTCTGCGATTATTCGCCCGACGGCAAAAAAATTCTTATTCTCGCGGGAGCGAATTTCAAAAACAATTTGGGTTCGGCGTTGCCAGAGGGAATGCTTCCCAATTCGTTTGACCAACAACTTTACGTTATGGACGCCGCGACGCGCGAAATCGAAGCGGTCTCAAAGTCATTCGATCCTTCGATCACTTCCGCGCAATGGGGCGGAGACGGACGCATTTATTTGCTCGCGGAAGCGGGCGACCGCAAGCACGCGTTCGTTTATGATTTGACGCAAAAGAAATTCGAACCGATTAAAGTGTTGAACGGCGAATTTGACAATATTTACAAAATTTCGCTCGTTGAGCGTCCGCGGGATTTCGTTCCTGTAATCGTCGCTCACGGCTCGAACATTGACGACACGGGTAAGGGAATCGTTCTCGATCTTGCTGGCGGGAACGCGACGGTTTTTTATCGGCAGGAACGCCCGTTCTCGTCGTTTATCGAAATGGGAACGACGCACGACTGGAATTTCGTCTCCAAAGTTTCGGGTTCTGAGGGCGACACGATTTCGGGCTATTATTATTTGCCGCCAAAATTTGACGCGAACAAAAAATATCCGATGATCGTTTATTATTACGGCGGCACTTCGCCGACGGTGCGTAGTTTCAACGCGCATTATCCGTTCTTCCTTTGGGCGTCGCACGGCTATGTCGTTTACGTGGTTAATCCCAGTGGCGCGACGGGTTTCGGTCAGGAGTTTGCGGCGCGCCACGTGAACGCGTGGGGCAAGGTTACTGCCGACGAAATCATTCAGGGAACGAAACAATTTTGCGACGAGCATCCGTTTGTCGATCGCAAAAAAATCGGTTGCATCGGCGCTTCTTACGGCGGTTTTATGACAATGTATTTGCAAACGCGCAGCGACATTTTCGCCGCCGCGGTTTCTCACGCGGGAATTAGCAACATTTCGAGCTATTGGGGCGGCGGCTATTGGGGTGTTGATTATAACGCGACCGCCGCTGCGGGATCGCAACCTTGGAGCCATCGGGGCGTTTTTGTCGAGCAGTCGCCGTTGTTCTGGGCAGACAAAATCAACACACCGATTCTTTTTTGCCACGGGCAGAAAGACACCAACGTTCCGCCGCTTGAATCGCATCAAATGTTTGCGGCTTTGCGCTTGCTTGGCAAAACGACAGAATTGATTACGTTCAAAGATGAAGACCACGGCATCATGGATTATAAGCGCCGTTTGCAGTGGGGCAAGTCGCACATGGCGTGGTTTGACCGCTTTTTGAAAAATGATGAAGATTGGTGGTTTGAACTTTGGCCGAGCGATAAAAAATTATTGAATAATTAATTTTATGGTTCGCGAAGAAATTGAAACGCGCGTGCTCGATTTGGTACGCTTGAAAGCGAAGGGCGGGAACGCCAAACGCAAATATTTCATCGGCCAAACTTACACATTTGTGATGGACGCGCTCGAACGCGCTTCGCAAATTGCGCGCGAGAAAAATCCTGCTCACGGCAAATCGCTTTCGGGGCAGGAACTCGCGGCGGGCGTTTGCGATTTCGCGAAAGAAATTTACGGGCCGATGGCATGGACGGTTTTTAAAGATTGGGGATTTCTCACCACGCGCGACATCGGCGAAGCGGTTTACGGGCTGATTGATATTGGCATTTTCTTTGATGATCCCAACGATAAAATCGAAGATTTCGACGATGTTTTTGACGTTCCCGCGCGCTTAAATAGTTAGTTCCCACAATGATTGATTTGTTCGATTTGCAAAATAATCCGCGTCCGCTCAGCGTTAGCGAAGTCAACGCGCGCATGAAAGCGTTTGCAAATAGCATGGGTGAAATTGAAGTGAGCGGTGAAATTTCTGGCTGTCGCGGCGCGGGAACGAGCGGACACCTTTATTTTTCGCTCAAAGACGCCGCGGGAACGCCCTCGTTGCTTTCGGTCGCGATTTGGCGCAGCAACGCGATGCGCCTGCGCGTTTTGCCGCGCGATGGGATGAAAGTGGTGCTCACGGGACGTTTAGACGTTTACGAACCGCGCGGCACTTATCAATTGATTGCAACAAAATTGCGCGAAGAGGGCAAAGGCGATTTGATGGCGCAATTTGAAGCGCTCAAAGCCAAACTTACGGCGGAGGGACTTTTTGACGCGGCGACCAAGCGCGCCATTCCCGCGTTCGTAAAAAAAGTTGCGTTCGTTACCGCGCCGTCGGGAGCGGTTATTCACGATTTTTGTCAAATTTTGCGCAATCATCATTTTGCGGGAACGGTGATTCTTGTTCCCGCCAAAGTGCAAGGTGCGGGCGCGGCAGAAGAAATTGTGCGTGGTATTCAATTGGCAAATAAAATTCGCGATTTGGATTTACTCGTTGTCGGTCGCGGTGGCGGTTCGCTCGAAGATTTGTGGTGTTTTAATGAAGAAATCCTCGCGCGCGCGGTCAAGGCGAGTCGCGTTCCCGTGATTTCGGCGGTCGGGCACGAAACCGATTTTACGCTTTGCGATTTTGCAGCGGACAAGCGCGCGGAAACGCCTTCCGCCGCCGCACAAATTATCGCGCAAGCGCAAAATGATTTGCGGGAACGCCTCGAAGACGCCGCGGGAACGCTCGAGCAAGCGACCGAAAATTATTTGAATTTGCGGGAACAAGATTTGGAAATGCTCGCTTTGCGACTTGAAAAACACGCACCGCACAATTATTTGCGCAACGCGGCGTTAAAAATGGAAACCTTGAAATCGCGCTTAAATGCGTCGCGGGAACGCGTTTTCGCGCGCGCTCAACAACAATTCGCAAATTTACAAGCGCGATTCGATGCGCAAAATCCACAAAATATTTGCAAACATCACGCAACATTGTTGAAACAACTCGAAGCGCGTTTGCGCGCGAGCGGTTTGGAATCGACGCTCAACCGCGGATTTGCCGCCGTTTTTGAAGCCGAAAAAAACATTCCAATTACCTCGGCGGGAACGGCAAAAATGCAAAAAACATTGCGCATTCGTTTTAAAGACGGCGAAATCGAAAAATAACAAAAATCGCGACAACGCGGGAATTTTCATCTAAGGCAACTACGGGAAAATTAAAGGGAAACTAAGAATTTTTGTTTGTTGCTCGGGAACGGCGGGAACGGGATAATTTCAAAAGCGCTTTTCGCGAAAAGCGTGTTCCCGCAAAAATAAAATCAGTCGCAAAATTTCAACTTTCTCCCCGTTCCCGCGAACGTTAATGAGCGAGTGTAAGCTACTCGCAATCGGTGTTAAAAACGTTCCCGCGAGCAAGCCCACGGGAACGACAAAACAATATGAAAAAATTCTTTTCAAATTAGCGACGGCGACGACGCGCGCCAACCAACGCCAACGCACCCAAGCCCGCCAACAAACCAAACGCCGATGGCTCAGGAACTGCCGAAGTCGTCGAAGCATAAGCCAACGTAATTTTAGAAAATTGCTCTGCTCCATTGTTGGTCCAAAGACGAGATGTATTACTTCCTCCCTCTTTTAAAAATGTCAAATCTCCCTGGTCTTTCCCAACTTCAAACTCTACGTTTTGCGAAGTAGTAGTTTCAGAATTATCATATATTGAAAGAACAAACTTTCCTGCTTTTGATTTGCTTGTAGCCGTAGCATCGTCATACTTCAAAAATGTCAACATCACGCTTTGACCAGTTGTAAAGGTTATAGATTGGCCTAAACTCGATCCTCCCTTGCCGTTAAGAAGTTCAATTTTTTTTGAAGCTGAATCAGAACAATCCAAGGTAAGTACAAGGCCAGTCGCTCCACCACGTGTAGCACTTGTTGAAAAAACATCCTTTTTGCCAGAATCACTAGTTCTTTTCAACGTAAACAAAAGCGACCAGCTTTCTGTCAAATTGCTTTGTTCTCCGTTCCAATTAAATCCCGAGTTGCCTGTTTTCAATTTGCCGCCCGCTGGAGTCGTGAGAGTCAATTGATTCCAGGTAAGACCACCGAAGTTATCACCTGGTTTTAAGGCTGTCTCTGCGTTAGCAGCAATTGCACCTGCAGCGATGAGCGCTGTAATTGTAATGAGATTTTTCATATATTTTATAATTTTTTTGTTTAAGATTTAAGATTTCGTTTGAAGACCATCTTCAAACTTGAAACATTCTAAATTCAAAAAAAAAAACGCAAGCATAAAATTTTAAAACCCAGTTTTCTCGATTTTAATAAAAGCAAAGACTCTCTTCGTTTTCTTTAGCAAGCGAACGCGAGTAGGTGCTTTTGATTTCTTTTTTTGGCGTTCCCGTTCCCGCGAAAAAATAGCGTTGAGGGCTGGAAGATTAAAAATTATAATTAAAATTTATTATGGATAATGTGGCGATTGAAGCTTTAAGAAAGCAAAATGAAAAATTAGGCGCAACGGTTGAAAATGGCTGTTTTCATGTTGATAAAAACGCTATCGCGAATTTGCCGTTGGCGCAATACAAAGGCCGCATCGTTTTGGTAACCGATTTAGCGGCGGCAAAAAAAGCGGTTAAAGAATTGTCGCGCGAAAAGATTTTGGGTTTTGACACCGAGACGCGTCCTATTTTTTCGGCGGGAACGCCTTATTTAGTTTCGTTGGTGCAGCTTTGCAGTTCCCGCGCGGTTTATTTATTTCGTTTGGATTATTGTGGCGGGGTGGCTCCGCTGATTCCGCTTTTTGAAAATAAAAACATTATCAAAACGGGTGTGGCGGTGCGTGATGATGTGCGTCATTTGAAACATCGTGCGCCGTTTGATGATGCGGGCTTTGTTGATTCGACGATTTATTCGCGCCAAATTAAAATTGAAAATACGGGTTTGCGCGCGTTGTTTGCTTACTTTTTTGGCAAGCGCATTTCTAAAAACGCGCAAGTTTCTAACTGGGCGGCGGTAAAATTAAATGATCAGCAAATTGTTTATGCGGCGACTGATGCTTGGACTTCGCGGGAACTCTTTTTGAAATTGCAAGCGCTCGGGGTTGTTCCCGCAAGTGTTACGCAAGGTTCGCTTTTTGACGTTCCCGCCAATGAAATGCGCGATGCCGAAGAAGCCGCCGCAGCAGAGGGCGTTCCCGCAAAACGTCGCCGCCGTCGCGGTCCGCGTCGTCGTTATTTAAAAGCGATGAAAGCTGAAGCTGCCGCCAACGAAGAAAACGTTCAACAAGCATAAAAATGAGTTCAAATTCGTTTCCCAAACGCGCATTGTTAATTGTCGGCACAGAGGCGTGCGAGCGTTTTAGTTTTTACGGGATGCGCTCGATTTTGACGCTTTACATCGTCACGGTGCTTTTTAAAGAAATGAATCGCGATGTTGCCGAAGATATTGCGACGCAGATTGGACACTTGTTTAACATGGGCGTTTATTTTATGCCGTTGTTGGGCGCGTGGATTGCTGATAAATTTTGGGGACGTTATTGGACGATTTTGGTGATGTCGTTATTTTATTGCGCCGGGAACGCGGTTTTGGCGTTGACGGTTGGGCAAGAATGGGGACTCGGCGTAGGTTTGGGCTTGATTGCGTTTGGTTCTGGCGGTATTAAACCTTGCGTTTCGGCGTTTATGGGCGACCAATTTTCAAAAGACCAAACAGCATTTTTGACGCGCGCGTTTAACATGTTTTATTGGGCGATTAATTTTGGCTCGTTTTTTGCATTTATTGCGATCCCGCCGATTAAAGACGCGTTTGGCTACATGTGGGCGTTTGCGTTGCCAGGCATTTTTATGGGGCTCGCCACGTTGATTTTTTTGACGGGAACGCGTTATTACAATCGCGGTTTGGGCGAATGGATGACGATGTCATTTAAACGCATCGCGGGAAACGTCTTTGCGTCGGCGGCACTTTATGGTGCGTTGCCGGGAACGTTTTTTGCGGGATTGATGTTGCTTGTCGAGCAAGAAGAAATCGCACAATTTTGTCCGCTCGCGGGAACGGCTCCATTGCAATTTTTAGTGCTCGCGGCGGGAACGGCATTTTTGTTTGTTTTTGTGATTTTTGCATTGGCGGCAATTTTTGCGCGTGGACTTTGCGCGTTTGTTAAAAATAACGTTCCCGCCGAGCAAAAAGACGTTCCCGCGACGCAAGAAACAGCGGCGCCAACGAGTTTGTGTGAACGTTTTTGCGCGATTAAAGGCATTTTGTTGTTGTTTGCGATTACGCCAGTTTTTTGGGCGCTTTATGATCAACAAAGCACGACTTGGATTTTGCTCGGGAACGAGATGAACGCCAGCGATCTTTTTGGGTATCCCATTAACACCGAAACGATTCAGGGCTTGAATCCAGTGGTCGTGATGATGTTGATTCCGATTTTCTCGTTTTTGCTTTATCCATTTTTAAACAAAACGTGCGTGTTTGCGGCGACGCCGTTGCGACGCATGACGGTTGGAATGTTTTTGACGGCGGCATCGTTTGTGATTTGCGGTTTGTTGCAACACACGCTTGACGCGGGAACGCAAATTTCGGTTTGGTGGATGGCGTTGCCGGTGGTGGTTTTGACGACGGGCGAAATTTTGTTTTCGGCGACGGGACTTGAATTTGCGTATTCGCAAGCGCCATCGTACATGCGTTCGACGATCACATCGCTGTGGCAATTGACGACGACGGTTGGCAATTTTTTTGTCGTGATTTTTATCGCATTGGCAAATGATTTGAGCAATGAAATGCGCTTTTATTTCTTTGCGGGAGCGATGGCAATTTTGGCAATTTTGTTTGGCATTGTTTCTATTTTTTACAAATACAAAAATGAATAGCGAATTGGTTAAAACAATTTTTGCGCGCGCGGGAACGCAAACATTCGCGTGCGCAGAATCGTTTACGGGAGGAAAAATCGCCGACGCATTTGTTTCGGTTGCTGGCGCAAGCGTATTTTTCAAGGGCGGAATCGTCGCTTATGAAACCGCGCTCAAAACAAAAATTCTTGGCGTTCCCGCAGAATTGATTGAACAATTTAGCGTTTTTTCTGAACCCGTCGCGCGAGCCATGGCTGAACAAGTCGCAAAACTTTGTGGCACAACTTGCGGGATCGGCACCACAGGCGTTGCTGGACCCGACGACCAAGACGGCGTTCCCGCGGGAACGGTTTTTATCGCCGTCAAAACGCCCGCGGGAACGTTCGCACAAAAACTCGAAATCAAAAATCGTTCCCGCGAAGCCGTGCGCGAAATCGCTACGCGCGCAGCACTCGAATTGTTGCGGGAACATTTGTAAATCCGCGTGTTTCTCAAAACCCTTTTCGCCGCAGACACTTTCGCTTGGTTCGCGTTTACTTCGCGTAAATTCGTGGTTAAAAAAATCCCGTTCCTGCCATTCCCGTGGCAACAAACAAAAATTCTTAGTTTCCTTTAATTTTCCCATAGTTGCCTTAGATGAAAAAATCCGCGCTCCTGCCGTTCCCGCTTTCCCGCGAAGTTTTTTAGTTCACTCCCTTCGGGACTGATTTTATTTTTGTTTACCCCCCCCCCATGCTCGCATTCGCTCGCTTTTGTGGGGGTTAGTCATCGCAAGCGATTTTAGTGCCTTCGGCACAAACAACGTTCCTATTTCATCCTATTGAACCTTATGTAATAGTAATTGTTCCTCAATTACTATTATGAAAACATTTAACCGGTTTCATTTTTTATATAAAAGTGATA
>CAKUQY010000010.1 GCA_934675585.1 uncultured Opitutales bacterium
CGCCACTATTCTCCAACCACCGCCCGCTGGCTCTCCCGCGACCCAATCGAAGAAATGGGTGGATTGAATTTGTATTGCTTTGTGGGGAATAATCCATGTATATTTTTTGATTCTCAAGGAGGTTTTGCAATTGCTATTGGCGGTTTGGGTATCGGGAGCAGTATTGGTATCGGTCTTGGTCTTGGCGGATTGCTTGCGGGATTAGGGGTTGCGATCGCTGTTGGAATAGTCGTTGTCGGCGCGGTGGCGATTATTGAAAGGATTTCGACAACAAACGATGATGCCAGCGATGATGCAGATTCACAACCAATCGCGGCTTCTCTTGATGGATGCCCGCCGTGTCCAGATAAACCTAGAAAATGTCGTCCTTGCAATCCTCCCGCGGGAACGGTGATGGAACTTCGATGCGATGAAAATCATTCCCATGGAGGAATGCGCCCTCATTATCATTATCTTAAAGTCAATCAAGATCCGATGTGTATTTGTCATGAAAACAAAAATAAACCCGATGTTACAGCATTTCCAATTCCGGGAGCAATTCCATATAGACCGGTAACAGGGGGTGGATTTTTATGACAATTTTAAATTATACGACAGGAGAACCCGTTCATTTGGGAGATAGCGTCTTTTTGCCGAATGGTGAGCCTGCAATATTAGGAAATTATGTTTTAATGGGTTCTCCTTTAAGTGAAATTTTCCCTGTGAATTATATCGGTTTTTTGTTTTATAAAAATGATAATTCGACATTTTTTTTAGATGCAATACCCGAAAACTTTCTTGGTGTAAAAAAAGAAGACAAAGAGAACTTTTTTAGAATTTGGAACAAAATAAAATTTGATAAGCGCGGAACCGCGATGAGATATTCAAATTCTAATAATATCGTCAAGCTTGGAGACATTATTGCTGTTTGGGATAGTGGTAATTCTATGCGTCTTTGTCAAGTGTCAACGATCGTTCTTGGTCGCCCTGAGAGAGGTTATGTTATGGCAAAAGATACGACATCTATTTCTAATACAGGGATTCTTATTACAGACAAAATATACGGTGAAAAAGATTGTTCGAGCATAGAATTTTTAAACGACGACAATTATATGTCATATGATTGGGAACATGTTCATTTCGTATATCGAGGAACTTTAACTCCCAGAGTATATGACGGGGAATAAATTAAAACAAAGTGTCGAGATAATGCATAACTTAATTTATTTTTTCAATAATTATGTGGATGATGTTTTCTGGAAATGTCGCCGCCTATATTTTCAGAGGCAATAGATTGTTATGAAATTCCGGAATTTGCTTCACAGCCGTTGTGTCAAGATTTTGAAAAAATTGAAAATGTAAGATAATGACGCGTTTTTATGGTTTTCGTTAAATCAATTTCTTTATTATTTGCCGGCATTGATGAAATCATCGTTGAAGAATTTCAACAAATACAATTTTTTCTTAGAAACACTCTTTAACGAGACGAATAATAATTTTGACGCTTTTAAAATTGAAGAAAAGTGGAAACAATTGTCGCGTGAACAGTTGTTGGCAGTTTTAATTTGGATTCAAATTTTGAAAATTTTTACAGACGATAATGAATTTCTAAATACACTGTCTAATGTAACAGAAACGATAGAATTAATTGAACTTTCTAAACGTGAAAAATCTTGAATTAATAATACGGTATAAACGAAACACAACGGGCGTTGTCGAGCGGCATTACACTTACGATGAACTCGGTCGCCCGGTGACACGCCAAACTGCGCGCAACGGCGAAGTTTATATCGATTCGTTTATTTACAATTCGCGTTCGGAACTGACTGAAGCGACAATTCACGGCGGGAATTATTGGCTCTCATTCAAGTTGGCTGATAAAATCGGCACGGCAAAAATAAAAATGTTGTCTTAATTTGAGAAACAAATAATCAACGTCGGAAACGCCACAGGCCTTGCTAATTATGCGTTTTAGTGTCGCGTTTTTTGCTTCAATTTTGCCTGAATTTACCTTGTAAACAAATGCGTTTGCAATTTGACGAAAATGCAATTCTATTTTTCGGGCAAATTTTTGAACCCGAGAAATGCCCGATTTGAACGCTATTTTTATCCACGAACCCAACGCCAATTGCGCTTCCAACGCGTCTTTAATTTTGAAAATCGCGCGAAATTGTTCTTTGAGCAAATAAGTTTTGTTGAGCGTCTCGTTCGATTTGAGCAACAACGCCAATTTTTCTTGCGCGGGAACGCTCAATTTTTCGGGCGATTTAAGCAACACTGCTTTTTCATGTGTTTTTTCATGCGCTCACCGCAGCGTGAACACGTGCAGCCGAATCGTGCGTCGAATTTGTAATTGACGACAATATTTTTAGGTTCTACAATAATTCTAACAATACACCAGTTGGCAATTTTAAATAAGTTTTTCATTCTCTATTTGTATAAAAATTACAAATAATTTGCGAGCTTGGTGTGTTGCCTTTTTTTATTTTTGCCGTGCCCGATTTATCAGCCAACCTGAATGAGAGCTTCCGTTCCCGCAAAAAAACAAAATAAGGCTCGCGTGCGCGGGAACGCGGGGTTATAATGACTTTTTACCATTCTCATTAACCAACTTATAATAAATGAAACATTTCTTAAAAGAAACCGATTTGAGCGTTGCCGAGGCGGCACGCGTTTTTGAATTGGCAGCAGAATTAAAAGCAACTCGCGGGAGCGCGGACGCAATTAAACCTTTGGCAGGTCAATCATGGGGCTTGTTATTTTTTAAAAAATCAACGCGCACACGTGTTTCATTCCAAGTTGGCGTACACGAGCTCGGTGGCAATCCTGTAATGCTCAATGCCGACGACATGCAACTTTCACGCGGCGAAACACCAGAAGACACCGCAAAAGTATTGTCACGTTATTTGCACGGCATTGTGATTCGCTGCTTTGGTCATCAATTGCTTGAAACATTTGTGAAAGAGGGCTCAATGCCCGTCGTGAACGCGCTTTCAGACTTTTTGCATCCTTGCCAATTTTACACCGATATGTTTACGCTCGCGGAACGCTGGAGCCGCGGCGACCGCAGTAAAATGGCTGAATGTCTCCGCGGGCGCAAATTCGTATTTATGGGCGACACCGCTTGCAATATGGGCAACACTTTCGCTTTGGGTTGTGCACATTTGGGCATGGAAGTTGTACTTTGCGGTCCCAAAGGTTATGAGCCACATCAAGAACTTTACGATCAATTATCTGCGGACGGCATTGACGCTTCTAAATTTACCTTTACAACCGATCCCGAAGCTGCCGCCAAAGACGCTGACGTGCTTTACACCGATGTTTGGGTGAGCATGGGCATGGAAACCGAAAAAGAGCGCCGCTTGCGCGAATTTCGCGATTATCAAGTAAATGAACACATTATGTCGCTCGCTAAAAAAGATGCTTATTTTATGCATTGTCTTCCCGCGCACATTGGCGAAGAAGTCAGCGAAGGCGTTTTAAAAGGTCCGCAAAGTATTGTTTTTGACGAAGCTGAAAATCGTCTGCATACACAAAAAGCGATTCTTGCGCTTTTGGCAGAAGCTAATAAAAAATAATTATGAAATTTAAAATTTCTGTTCCCGCGACGAGTGCAAACGTTGGCCCAGGTTTTGACGTGATGGGCGTGGCGTTTGATATGTTTAATCGTTTTGTTTTTGAAACATTAAATGGTAAAGAATTTCCAGATAATTATGTTTCAATCAGCGGTTGCGAACCCGAATTTTGCGTTCCCGCAAACAATTTGGTTTATACAACACTTGAAAAAACATTGTCGAGCTATGGCAAAAAAGTGCCACCGTTATCAATTCGTTTCGACGCAGATTTGCCGTTGTGTTCGGGCTTGGGGTCAAGCTCGACTTGTATTGTCGCGGGCGTAATGGCGGCTAATCAAATTGGAAATTTGGGTTTTGACAAAAAAGAAATTTTGCGCATTGCAACTTTGATTGAAGGTCACCCGGACAATGTCGCTCCCGCGATTCTTGGCGGTTTCGTCGCCGCGGTCATCGAGCAAAAATTTATTTATTCGCATTCGTACCCAATTTCAGACCGCATTACATTTTATGCGTTGATGCCCGATGTGCGCGTTCCCACCGAAGAAGCGCGTGCGATTTTGCCTAAAAATTATTCGTTGACCGATTGCGTTTACAATATTTCGCGCGTGCCAATTTTGCTCGAAGGGCTCGATACGGCAAACAAAGAATTTATCAAAGCAGGCTGTAAAGACCGCATTCACCAACGCTACCGCTTGCAACTCATTCCCGAAGGCGACAAAGTTTTTCACTTTATCGAAAATAGCGATGAAGCCGCAACGGTTTATGTTTCTGGCGCGGGACCAACAATCGTCGCCATTTGCATTGACGACGACGATGGCTTTGGCAATCAATTGAGCGATTTTTGCGATTCGCTCGAAACCAATTGGCGCATTCGCAAAATGCACATCAACAAATTGGGCGCAACATTAAAAGTTATCTCTGAATAAAATGAATATCGTAATCTTGGGTTCTGGCGCGTGGGGAACAGCAATGGCGGTTCACCTCAACGAACGCGGTCAACGTGTCACGCTCGTCCCAAGACGATTAGAACAAGCCCTGACAATCGCAAGCGAGCGCGAAAACAAAGTTTATTTGCCAGGAATTGCGCTCCCGAATGATTTGCAAATCGGCTATGATGTCGGTCCCGTGTTAGCAGAATGCGATATTTTAATTTTTGCGTGCCCGTCAAAAGCTTTGCGCACAGCCGCAGAACACGCGCGCGATGTCATGCCTGCGGGAACGCATTTTAAATTGATGCTTTCAATTTGCAAAGGGCTCGAAGCGGGAACGAATTTTCGAGCAGAACAAGTGCTCAAAGAAATTTTCCCAAACGTTCCCGCGGGAACAATTTCGGGTCCCACAAACGCACTCGAAATCGCCCATCATTTACCCGTCGCTGCCGTTTTTGCGAGCGATGCCGATGATGTTTTGGCAGAAGAAATTCAACACGCATTTAGCTCACCAACATTCCGCTTGTATCGTTCAAACGATGTCGCAGGCGTAGAACTCGGCGGCAGTTTGAAAAATATTTACGCAATCGCAGCGGGTATTTGCGACGGAATGAATCTTGGCGCCAATGCGCGAGCATCACTCTTAACGCGCGCCATTGCAGAAATGTCGCGCATCGTCATCGCACTCGGCGGGAACGCCGAAACCGTGCAAGGCTTGAGCGGACTTGGAGATTTAGTCGCAACCGCAACAGCCGACTGGTCGCGTAATCGTCAATTTGGAATCAAAATTGGAAAGCAGGGCGCACAAGCCGCAATCGATGCAATGCTCGCGGGAACGTCAATTGTCGAGGGCTATTACGCAACTAAAAATTTCTTTGAAGTTGTAAAAAAATTAAATATTCAAACGCCCATTTTAAACTGCGTTCACGCAATTATTTTTGAAAACATCGTTCCCGCAAAAGCAATTCACGCATTGATGACGCGCGATTTAAAAGCTAACGAAAAATAAAATTTACAAACTATGGCACGCGAAAACTCTCACTACAATCCCGAAGGCGCAATCCTTAAACACGACGAAAGCGAAATCCCAGAACTCGTCGAACAAGCAGCGAAAAATCCGCTAATTTTGGTGCTCGACGGAATTCAAGATCCGCATAATTTAGGAGCCATTTTGCGTACCGCCGATTGCGCAGGTGTCGCCTTTGTCGTCGTCACAAAACGCCGCAGCGCTCCCGTTACCGAAACAGTCCGCCGAATTGCTTGCGGCGGCGCAGAAAGCGTTCCTATTGTTTTGGTCAACAATTTAAGAAACGCATTGGAAAAATTGAAAAGTTGCGGCGTTTGGATCGCGGGAACGAGCGACCACAAAGCCAGCCAATCTATCTTTAATGCAAACTTAAAGGGTCCGCTCGCAATCGTAATGGGAGCCGAAGGCGACGGTATTCGCCATTTAACTGGCGAAACTTGCGATTTTCTTTTGCGAATTCCAATGCTCGGGAACGTTCCGTGCCTTAATGTTTCCGTCGCAACTGGAGTCTGTTTGTTTGAAGCGCTACGCCAACGCGGCATTCGCTAATTAACGAGAAAATATGAAGCGCGCGTGGTTTGTGGGAACGAGATTTTTTCAAGTACGAACTAACGCTAATTAAAACGAATTGTTTTAATCGCAGTCCTTCTTGGCGGGAACGGAATTAAAAAGTTTTTAGGAAACTTAAAATTAATTTTATCTGCACCTCGGGAACGTTTTTAGGGCAAAAATAGAAAACTCACGATTTTTTGTTTTCTTCAAAAATTCATCCAAAATCGCGTCAACCACCGAGTTTTCAATCTTTTGTCTACCTTCTCATATTTTCATCACAATCATTATTATGTCTAATTTTTAGAGGATAATAAACAGTAATGATAGTTTGCCCTGATTGTTTGGATTACTACGGGAAGGTTTTGCAAATTAATATTAAATTTGTATCGATCTTCTTACAATTATTTGCACTACAACCACACTTGCACGTTCCCAAGAAAAATTCTATTTCGCAATAATCGCCTGTGATGTTCCTAAAGCGTTCTTGAAAATTTTTCGCACTCCCGCGAGCTCCTTCCCAAAACTCCTGCGTTGCCTGCAACGCGCCAAAAAACTTCGTCCTTCATATGAGAAATTTTCCGCGTTTCCACCAAAAACGCCTGTGAGTAAGAGAATTCGTTTTAATTAGCCTCAATTCGTAGTTGAAAAATCTCGTTTCCGCTACCACGTTCCCGTCAATCCTATTTCTCCCTACTAAACCTACGATTTTCCAATTTACGTTCCCGTTACCATCTTCCCATTCCCAGTTCCCGCGAGGTTTACTCATTTTATATTTTAATTTATAATTTTAGTTATGAGTGGCAAAAAAAAGACAGATTATGCGGCGCTGGCGAGTTCGTTTATGCTCGTTCCCAACATGCCGATAAAGGTGGCGCGTTGGTTGTTGGACGCGGGTTATCGTGATTTGTTTCAGCTGCAAGGGCGTTCGGCGGAAAGCTTGTTTCATGAAATAAAAACAGTTGATTTTATGGCAGAAAGCAAAATTGCCCTACCCGCTTTGCGCTTGGCAATTTATTATTATGAAAATCGAGACAACCTTGACCGTCGCTTGTTGGTGCTGTCGGCTTGGGAGACGCCAGAAGATTAGTTTTGCGTTCCCGCCGAGTCGGTTCAAAAATCCTTAATTAACCATTATTAAAAAAACAAATTCGACTTTTAGGTCAAAAATGATATATAATAGCTTAGAAACACTAAAATTTTTATAAACAACAACACTTGTATTTGTATGAAAAAGACAACTAAAAAAACAAGCGCAACAACTGTTGCAGAAAAAAAATCCGCTGGCCGTCCCGCTAAAGCGGTTGTGAATCCTGCAATTAAAAAAGCTGAAAAACCTGCGGATTCAGCAATTTCTCAAGCAGCGATGACTGTTGAGCAATTTAAGCAAGCGGTGCAATTCCACTTACAATGCACTTTGGCACGCGATTTGAAAACAGCAACGCCACAAGATTGGTTTAATGCAGTTAGCTATACTGTGCGTGATTTTATTCACAAAAATCTTATCGACACCCAAGAACGTCACGCGAACGCAAAAACGCGTCGCTGCTACTATTTGTCGCTCGAATTTTTGATGGGGCGTTTGCTCAACAACAATTTGGTTAGCACACATCTTTACGACGTTGCTGTTGAAGCAATTAAAGAACTTGGCCTTGACCCAGAATCAATTTTAGATGAAGAACGCGACATGGCGCTCGGCAATGGTGGCTTAGGCCGTTTGGCTGCGTGCTTCCTCGACTCGATGGCGACGTTGGATTTGCCTTCGGTGGGCTATGGTATTCACTACGAATTCGGCTTGTTCCGCCAAACTTTCAAAAATGGCTATCAAGTTGAAACTGCAGATAACTGGCTTGTAGTTGGCAATCCTTGGCATATTCGTCGCGCAACACGCGCTATCGAAGTGCCTGTTTACGGGAACGTTACCCTGTCCTACGACGAAAATGGCAATTTCCACCCGCGTTGGGTAAATACGCAATCGCTTTTGGCGGTTCCGTGGGATATTCCGATCGTTGGCTATGGCGCGAACACGGTAAACTTCCTTCGTCTTTGGGAAGCCAAGGCGACGCGTGATTTTGACTTCAACAAATTTAACGAAGGCAACTACATCGACGCAATTCGTGAAAAAGCAAATAACGAAACAATTTCAAAAGTGCTTTATCCAAACGACAAATCGGCAATTGGTCGCCGTTTGCGCTTGGTGCAACAAATTTTCTTTGTTTCTGCATCGTTGCAAGACATTATTCGTCGCCACAAAAAAGAAAATGGCACGCTCGATAATCTTGCGGACAAAGTTTCAATTCAATTGAACGACACCCACCCAACGATCGCAATTCCAGAAATGATGCGTTTGCTCATCGACGTTGAAGGTTATTCATGGGAAAAAGCGTGGGCGGTTGTAACAAAAATCTTTGCTTACACCAACCACACGCTCTTGCCTGAAGCCC
The DNA here is from genome assembly GCA_934675585.1 of uncultured Opitutales bacterium. Taxonomy (GTDB): domain Bacteria; phylum Verrucomicrobiota; class Verrucomicrobiia; order Opitutales; family UBA953; genus Spyradosoma. The sequence continues at coordinate 8,504 of CAKUQY010000010.1, forward strand.
TTGAACGCTGGTCAGTGCCGTTATTTGAATTGGTCTTGCCACGTCATCTCCAAATCGTTTACGAAATCAATCGCCGTTTCTTGGCTGAAGTCGAAGCAAAATGGCCAGGTGACGATTCGAAAAAACGCGAACTTTCAATCATCGAAGAAGGCGCCCCTAAACAAGTGCGCATGGCGACACTCGCTGTCGTTACCTGCCACTCGACCAACGGCGTGGCTGCACTTCACACCGAATTGCTCAAACAAACGCTTTTCCACGATTTGAACGAACTTTATCCAGATCGTTTCAACAACAAAACAAACGGTATCACGCCTCGCCGTTGGTTGCGCGCTTGCAATTTGGGACTTTCAAAATTGATCGACGACACCATCGGCAACGATTGGACCGCAGATCTTGACAAGCTCCAAGCACTCAGCAAATACGCAGACAATGCAAACTTCCGCAAAAAATATGCAGCGATCAAGCGCGATAACAAAGTCGAACTCGCTCGCATTATCAAAGACCTTTGCGGTATTGAAGTTTCGCCAGACGCATTATTTGACGTCCAAATTAAACGTTTGCACGAATACAAACGCCAACACTTGAACTTGCTCCACATCTTGACCCTCTATCATCGTTTGCTCAACGATCCAAAGTTCGATATGGCTCCACGCGTGTTTATTTTTGGCGCAAAAGCAGCTCCTGGCTACGATTTAGCAAAACACATTATTCACGCAATCAATGCTGTTGCCGCTAAAATCAATAACGACCCACGCATCAAAGGCAAATTGAAAGTGGCGTTCCTCCCAGACTACCGCGTTTCACTCGCAGAAAAAATTATTCCAGCCGCAGATTTGTCAGAGCAAATTTCAACCGCAGGTAAAGAAGCTTCGGGAACGGGTAATATGAAACTCGCTCTCAACGGCGCGCTCACCATCGGCACACTCGACGGTGCAAACGTTGAAATCAAAGAAGAAGTCGGCGACGAAAACATCTTCATCTTTGGCTTGACAGTGGACGAAGTGAAAGCATTGCGCTCAAAGGGGTACAATCCTTGGGATTATTACAACAACGACAACGAACTCCGCGCAATCCTTGGCTGGCTCGCAGGTGATTACTTCACCCCAGAAGCCTCTGGCTCGCTCGCTCCTGTCGTGCGCTCACTCCTCGAAGGTGGCGACCCGTTCCTCGTGCTTGCAGACTATCGTTCATACATCGAATGCCACGAACGCGTCGATAAAGCGTTCCGCAACAAAGACGCTTGGACAAAAGCTGCAATTCTCAACACCGCGCGCGTCGGCAAATTCTCGTCAGACCGCACGATTAGCGAATACGCAAAAGAGATTTGGCACCTTGATCCACTCAAAAAATAAGCGTTCCCGCTAAAAAACAAAAGCCCTGCCCGCGTTCCCGCGAGCGGGCTTTTTATTTTGAAAGTTGAAAGTTAAAAGTTGAAATATTGCGCGGGAACGGCAACCATTCTGCGCGAAATTTAACTTTTAACGCTTTTTAATCCCGTTGATAGCGCAAACAGCCAGCGAGAAGCATAAGCGTTCCCGCGAGGGCTTGAATTGCGAGCACAAGAATGGAAGTTGAAAAACTAAAAATTTCAGCGTTTTGGTTCATTGAAGTGTAAGCGTCATAAATCGAACTGTTGCTCATCGCGTCAAAAAAGCCGCTCCAACCCCAGTAGGCGTTGACGAACGGACGAAAAACCCAAACGAGCGCATCGGGCAATTCGAGGACGATTCCAGAAAGCGGCAATTGAAAACCAACCAAATAAATCGTGAGAAGCGATGCTTTTTCGGCACTTTTCATCAGTGCGGAAAATCCCAAACAAATCAGAGTCATCGCCAGGCAAACGCCTGCCATGATTGAAAGTTGCTCGAGCCACGCTCCTGGAAATTGACAAATTAATTTTACGAATCCGCACATCCAAACGCCTTGAAAAATGGCGATAATTGAGGTAAAAATAATTTTTGAAAATGCGTAGGCAATTGGGTTGAGCCCGAGCATACGTTCTTTTTCGTAGAGCGCGCGTTCGCCAGCGACTTCGCGTCCGCCGTTGTTTGCGCCCATGAGCGCGAGCAAAATAACTTGAAACAAAACCAAACCTGTCGCGAGCGTTGCGACTTGGCTATTTTGGAATTTGATGCGAATGGCTTCATTAACGGCGCCGATCGAGAACGTTCCCGCGTGGTCGAGTGGCAATTGTTCAATCGCGGGCAAGCCGTTCATCGCAAACAAAGCAACGATGCACGGGAACCCAAAAGTAATTGCAAGCGTGAGCGATAAATAACCACTGTCGCGAAAAAATAATTTTGTGCGCCGCGCCAAAAGTGCGCCGAGTTGGCTTCTGATACTTGGCATTAATTTTTCGCGCGGGAACGCGTTTGTTTCGTTTTTTTCAACGTTGTTCCCGCAAAATTTTTCGTAAAGATTTGTCCAAAAATCAAGCGCTTGCGAGTTGAGTATTGAATAAAGTTGCAAAAAATTATTGATGCAAAAATATTTCAAAAGTTCTTGTGGAGTTCCCTGAAAAACAACGTTCCCGCGTAGCACGACGGTTACCGTGTCAAATTTATCCATTTGCGTCAAATTGTGAATAATGCAAATGACGGCTTTGTTTTCGTTTTGAACGAGTTCGCGCATCAATGCGAGCATTTCGTTTTCAGAATTAGGGTCGAGCCCGCTCGTAACTTCATCGCAAACGAGAAACGACGGGCTAAGCATCAATTCAAGTGCGAGCCCGAGACGGCGCAATTGTCCGCCCGAAAGTGCGCCCACACGCGTTCCCGCGCGGTCGTTCAATTTTACGGTTTTTAAAACAGATTGCAATTTAATTTGTGCTTTTTTTGCGGGAACGCCGCCAATTTTAAGTGCGTAGCCGAGTGCTTCTTTGACGGTTAATTTGTCGTAAGCGAGTGTAAATTGTGGCACAAAACCAATCGTTCCCGCGAGTTCGTCTGAAGCATTAATTTGTTTTTCTCCAAAAAAACTTTTCCCTTCAGCATGGTCAATCATCCCGAGCATTGCTTTCATCAGAGTTGTTTTGCCGCAACCGCTGGGCCCGATGACGGCGTGCATTTTTTGCGCGTCAAAATGGGCGTTGGCGCTGTGCAAAATTTCGTTGCCGTCTGGGGTGATAACTGTCAAATTTTTACAAGAAAGCATAAATAAAAGTTTAAGGGTTGCTATTATTTTTTTAAAGTTAAAAATTGATAAACCATAGCAATTGTTGTAAAATTGTTTTTATTAAGAAGGAAAATTACCCACCTAAAACTATGAATATCGCATTAACAGGCGGCATTGGTTGTGGCAAAAGTGCAGCGTTAAACATTTTTTGCCAAATGGGTTACTTGATAACAAGCGCAGACGCGATCAACAACGATTTACTTTCCCAAGCAGAAACAATTACATTTATCTCATCAATTTTTGGTTCTCAATATTTAAAAAATGGCGCGATTGACAAAGCTCAATTAGCCGAATTAATTTTTAGCGTTCCCGCCAAACGTAAAATTTTAGAAGATTTTTTACACCCGCGCATTGCTGCGGTACAAACGGACACAATGAAACGTTCCCGCGAACTTGGCAAACATTGCATTTGTGAAATTCCACTACTATTTGAAAAAAATCTCGAATCGCAGTTTGACACCACCATTTGCCTTGCCTGTTCCCGCCAAACGCAATTAGAACGCTTAGAAAAACGCGGGTTGCCGCGGGAACGCGCCCTTGCCCGCATCGCCTCGCAATTGCCACTCGAAGAAAAAATGAAACGCGCACAATTTGTTATTTTTAATGACGGCAATCTCGAATTCTTAACAACACAAATCAAACTTTTCTTAAAAAATATAAACATTTAACGATTAAAAATATGGCAGAAGAACAACCTATTCAACCCGTAAAACGCGGTCGTGGACGTCCACGCAAAAATACCATCGCGCCAGAAGAAATAAACAAAAATATTTCAAATAATATTGAAGATTTGGAAGCTGAAATGAGTATGGCAGAATCGCCGGAAGCGCTTTTAGAAGCCGCCAAACGCTTGGCTGAAAAACAAGCTTTTACGGCAAAAACGCCTGTTCCCGAAACTCCAATCTCAGAAAAACTACCCGTTCCCGCGCCCGAAAAACGCGTTCCCGCGGCAAGCGCAATTAATCCCGTGCCACATCAAGAAACGGCTCCTGTCGTTACACCCGAACAACATTATGCGGCACCGGCGAGCGTTCCCGAGCCACGCAAATTGCCAGCTTGGGCGGTGCGCGCTCCCGCGGTTTCTTCAACTTTAAATCGTTTTGCGACAAGCAAACCCGCGCCAACACGCGCTCCCGCGGAGAATTCACCGTTCCCGCCGCGCAAGCCCGGTTTTGCAAAAAAACCATTCCAACAACGCGTTCCCGCAAGCAATTTTACGCCTAATTACACAAAACTTTCTTACAAAGATTCGTTAGAAATACCAACGCTTAAATTGGGTGAAAAGTTTGATTTTAATCGTTTGAACGATGAAGAATATTTAAACAAAATGTCGCAACGCGCGGCTCACACCAAAAAATTGATACGTCGCGAATTGCCACCAGTAACGCAAAATTTGAATCCCAACGACCCATTTGCGCGTCCAGAAGTTGCACAAATTGTTGAAGAATTAATTGATGACGTTCCCGCAGAACCGATTGCATTTGGCGAATTTTACAAGCTTTCGCCAAACAAATTAATCGATTACGCGCAAGCAATGAATGTAAAAAACGCGAAAAGTTTAAATCGCAGTTATCTTATTTTGAACATTCTTAAAGAAGCTTACGTGGCGCGCCGCCCGATCGTTATTGAAGGCACACTCGATTTGCTTGAATACAACGGGAACGGCTTGTTGCTCTATCGTTGCGAAAATTATCAACGCGTCGAATTTTCATCGTTCGTTCCCGCGCTTTTAATTAAAAAATACAATCTCAAACGCGGCCATCGCGTCAAGGGAATCGCGTTCCCGCCAATGCCTGGCGAAACGGCACCATTAATTGTTGATATTCTCGAAGTTGAAGGTGACGTTCCCGCCAAAATTGCCGAAGCACCTAATTTTTCAACCTTGACGCCAATTTATCCCGACAAGCGCATTCCGCTCGAATGCAATACAATCAGCGAAAAAGGCAATGTTGCGATGCGCATCATCGATTTGCTCTGCCCAATTGGCTACGGACAACGCATGCTCATCAACGCGCCAGAAGGTTTTGACCGCGCTCCATTGATGCACACCATTACTTGCGCGCTCGCCAAAAACGCTCCCGATGCAGAAATTTCTGTTTTATTGATCGATGCTCACAATGAAGATATTGCAGAATTTCGCTCGGGTGCAGAAAACGTCGCGATTGTCGCTTCTAATTTCAGTATGCCCGACGAAACGCATATTCACATCGCAGAATTGACGATCGAACACGCGCGCCGTCGTGCAGAACTCGGCAAACACACAATCGTCATCATCGATTCGCTGACGCGTTTAGCACGCGCTTATAATAACTTGCGCTCGAATGGACAAAAATTTGTTTCGGATACGATCGATATTTTAACGCTCGTCAAACCTAAACGTTTGTTCAGTTCGGCTTGTAATTACACCAACGGCGGCTCAATTACGATTATTGCATCAATTACCAATCACTCGCCCAACAAAGCAAAAGAAATCATTTTTGACGAATTTAACGGCACGAGTAATGCAAAAATTACGCTGATTAAAAAAGCAGAATTCCCACACATTGACATTGCCAACACCTCAAATCGTCGCGATACACTTTTGCAAAGTGAAGCCGAGCAAGCACTCGCGCAGCGCATTCGCAAAAATACCGCAGAAATGCCCGCAGCCGAAGCACTCGAAGCATTGCTGAATGATGTTCGCGGGAGCAAAACCAACGCCGAATTGATTGCAAAATAATGACAATCGTTGCAATTTTTTTGGTGCTTTTTGCGGCAAAAACAGCCGCAAGTTTGACGCTCACCTTGCTCAACCGCAAAGAAATGTTGCGCAATCAAAATGACGTTCCCGCCGACTATGCCGACCACGTCAAAATCGAAGATTACAAAAAATCAATCGCGTATTCGCTCGAAAACACGCGATTTGGGTTAATTTGCAAACCTTACGATATTGCTTGGACGCTCGCGTGGACGCTTGGACTTTACGCCTTGCTTTTTGCATTTGCCAGCGAAAGTTTGGGATTGGTCGCGGGAACGACTGGTTGGAACGCAATTTGGCGCGAAGGCGTGATTTGCATTGCGCTGACAATTTTGATGTCCTTGACCGATATTCCGCTCGATCTTTACGAAACTTTTCACATCGAAGAAAAATACGGTTTTAATAAAATGACACCTAAGCTTTGGGTTGTTGATCAAATCAAAGGTGTCGCGCTCGAAATTATTATCGGCTTGCCGCTCGCGTGCTTGTTGCTCGCAATTTATCACGCGTTCCCGCAAACGTGGTGGATTATTGGGCAATGTGTATTTTTTGCAATTCAATTGGTTTTGATGGTGATTTACCCCAAAGTCATTTTGCCATTATTTAACAAATTAACGCCCTTGCCCGAAGGCGAATTGCGCGAAGCACTCGTCGCACTCGCCGACAAAGCGGGTTTTGTGGCTGATAAAATTGAAGTCATCGATGGCTCAAAACGCAGCGGACATTCCAATGCCTATTTTACAGGATTCGGCAAATGGCGGCGCATCGTGCTTTTTGATACCTTGATTGAACAATTGAGTGTCGATGAAATCCGTTCTGTTCTCGCACACGAAATCGGCCACTCAAAAAAAGGTCACATCACCAAAAGTTTAATTATCTCATTTTTTATGGGTTTTGTCGGTTTTGGCATTGTCGCTGCCGCGCTCGCGTGGGAACCGCTTTTTGAAGCATTTGGTTTTGAATATCGCGAAGGTTTAATGATCGTTCCCGCGTTTTTCTTAATTGGAGTCATTGCGCCATTAATCACGTTTTGGATAACGCCGATTTCCAGCTATTTTTCGCGCAAACACGAATACGAAGCCGATGCCTACGCCAAAGAATTAATCGGGAACGGCGAAGCTCTCATTAGCGGTTTAAGAAAATTAAATAAAGAAAATCTCTCAAATCTCACGCCGCATCCCTGGTTCGTGCGCTTTTATTATTCACACCCGACGCTCGCCCAACGCAGCGCCGCATTGAAAAAATAAATTTTTAATATTTCCCGGGAACGCAACGCCTGCGCGAACGATTTTTTATTATTTTTGCTAATTTTCAAAAAAGGCAAAGATTATATCTTCGTTTCACGCAAGTATTGCGTTCCCGTAAATTTAAAATTGAGGGAACGAAAAAAACCTACTATAATCAAGAATTATGAAAAAAACATTAGAGGAAGCTCCAGGACTTTGCCACAAACTTGCTTGGGAAGAAATTGATCCCGCATATTTGAAGACGATTATTACGCTCGCGCGCGATGAAGATATCGCGGGGACGGGCTTAATTGATGCTATGAAACCTAAAAAAATTGGCGATGCAACGACTGAAGTTTCAGCTCCGCCCAGCACGCACGCCAAAGCTAATTTTGTCGCGCGCAAAGCTTGCACACTTTCTGGGCTCTACATGCTCAAAGATATTCTCGAGGTTTATGGCGGGAACGTTCAAGTAACGCTCCATGCAAAAGACGGCGACAGCGTTGAGCCCAAAACAATCGTTGCGACAATTGAAGGTTCGGCGGTTGAAATGTTGATGGCTGAACGCATTATGCTCAACTTTTTGCAACGTATGAGCGGTATCGCCACGATCACCGCAAAATACGTCAAAGCGCTCAATTCTAATCACACACATTTGCTCGATACGCGCAAAACAACACCTGGGCATCGCGTGCTCGACAAATACGCCGTTGGTTGCGGCGGCGCATGGAATCACCGCATTGGACTTTACGATCGCTTAATGCTCAAAGACAATCACCTCGCAGCCGATGAAGCCACTGCGGGAACGGCGCTTGAAGCGCTCATTAAGCGTTCCCGCGAATTGCGCCCTGATTTGCTTTGCGAAGTTGAAGTCGATTCAATCGCGCAAATTCAACCTGCGCTCAATGCGGGAGCGGACATTATTTTACTCGATAATTTTTCAGTTGAAGATCTCAAAAAAGCCGTCGCCTTGATTGGCAATGATGCTTGGACAGAAATTAGCGGTGGCGTCACGCTCGACTCGTTGCCTGTTTTGGGAACTGTCGGTGCCGACTTTGTCTCTTGTGGCGCTCTCACTCACAATGTTCCTTGGATCGATATTGGACTCGATTGGATTTAACAAATTAACAACACAAAAAGAAAATAAAAAATGACAAACAATAATAACAATAGTTTTTTTAGTTCGCTTTTAAAAATCGCGATCGGCATCTTTTTGGCCGTTTTGGTTTTTATGGCTTATTTGCTTTGCGAGCAACGCGGTTGGGTAAATACCAACATTGCAGACATTTTGCTCGCAAAAGTTGAAGACGGCAAAGCGATTAACGCAGAAGCAGAAAAGAAAGCCGAAGAAGCGCGCAAACAAGCCACAACAAAAGCTGAAAAAGAAGCCGCTCTCGAAAAAGTTGCCCAAGAAGAAGCCGCGCGCCGTGAACGCGAACGCGTCGCAGCCGCAGCAGAAGCCGCAAAATCAGCCGAAAGCGTTCCCGCAGAATCAACCGAATCTGACGACGAAGCAAGCGATGAAGAAGAATCCTCTGATGATTCAAGCGATGAGGGAACAAGCAACGAAGGTGAAGAAGCCAGCGATGAAAGCGAAAGCCAAGAGGCCGCTCCCGCACCAGTCGCCGCGCCAGAAAAGAAAAAAATTACCATCAATTACGCATTAATTTCGATTCGCAAAAATACTTGGCCAAGCAGCATTCGTATTACGCACGAGGGAACGAAAATTCCAATCACCGACAGCAACGGCAGAAAAATCGGCGAAACACGCATTCCTAAAAACACTCGCGTTTTCATTTTAGATATGAATAACAATGGCGTTTTAACCGTGCGAAACGCGAATAACAAAAACCAAGTTTTCAAAATTCACGCCACGCGCACAAACTTTAAAAAAGCCTACATCGCACAAATGACCGCAACACCAGCATCCGCACCCGGCGAAGATTCTGGCGAAGATAGCGCAAGCGATAAAGAATCAAGCGAAGATTCTGAAGATAGCGCAAACGAAGATAGCGACGAAAGCTCTGACGATGATTTCTTTGACGATGATTTTTAATCGTTAATTCATTCAATCAAAAAGTGCGTTCCCGCAAAATCTACGGGAACGCATTTTTTTTCGCTCATAATTTTCATCAGCCGTTCCCGCGTCATTAAGACGCTAACATTTTCAAAACTAAAAACTAATCATTCCTAAACAGTAAACTCTCATAATCGCAGCAAAGATTTTTAAAAGATTTATCTTTAACCCGAGCGAATAAATATGACAAATTTTTCATTTCAACAATAAATTAAATTAAAAAATGCCAATTTTACGACATAAAAATTTAAATTTTCAAATCTAAACTTAAATTTTAAAAGTTATTCACAGAGATTTTGTGAATAACGTGTTCATAAAAAACTATTGAGAGCGCCCGCCCCAAAATTTAAACTTAATACATAAGTTCGAGAACGGTTTAAAACCAAAAAAACTCGAAAAAAACAACTATTAAAACAATGAAGAAAACTTTCGAAATCCCTTTATTTATCGCATTTTCAGACGCTTTGCTTTGCGGGAACGCCTGCAGAAAATCGCAACGAAAAAACCGCGCATAAATTCTCCTCAACCAAGCGCATTTTTTCAATAAAAAGCCCTCAAAATCGCCCTATTATTAACAACCTTGTGAATAACTCCACGAAAAAGTGAAGTAAAATGAACTCTTTAGCTACAATTTGGAACACCGTTTTAGAATATTTGTCTAAAAATCAAAGTTACGCGTTCAACATGTTGCGCGATTTGCGCCTTGTTGACTATAATTCGGAAACTCGCGTTTATACCTTCGAGGCAAATCCTTTTGTCTCGGCTTGGCTCGACGGGAACGAAAATATTTTGCGCGACGCGTTAAAACACGCACTCGGCGATTCATCGGTCGATTTTGTTTTGAAAGACGAAACGAGCGTCATTGAAGTCGAGAAAAAACCTGTTCCCGCGCCCGCAGAAAAACCCGTTCCCGCTGAAAAAAAACGCGTTCCCGAAGAAGAACACCAATTGCCGACAACGATCAATCCCAACAACACGTTTGACAATTTTATTGTGGGGCCCGAAAACGAATTGGCTTGTGCGACATCTCAAGCATTGGCGAAAGAATTATACGATCGCTCGGGCATGAATCCGCTTTTTATTTACGGTCCCTCGGGCATTGGAAAAACGCATTTACTGCATGCGATTGCCAATCAAGTTTTCAAAGAACATCCCGATGCGCGCATTCGCTATGTTTCGGGTGAAACTTTTACCAACGATTACATCGACGCGGTGATCAATCATAGCATCGACAATTTTCGCGCGTATTATCGTCGTTTAAATTTGTTGCTCATTGACGATATTCAATTTATTGCCGGCAAAGAAGGCACGATGAACGAATTCTTTCACACCTTTAACACGCTTTCGTTGAATGGCTGTAAAATCGTTTTGACTTGCGACCGCGAAGCTTCGGCGATGGATTTGGAAGATCGCCTCATCTCGCGCTTTAAACAAGGCATTACCGCCGATATTCACCCGCCCCGCGAAATTGTGCGCGCCGCAATTTTGAAGAAAAAAGCAGAACAACGCAATTTCAACTTTTTCCCACGCTTTAAAGAAGCGTTCGATTTTATCACTCAAAAAATTACACGCAACGTGCGCAACATCGAAGGCGCATTGAATACCTTGATTCAATATATTCGCTTGCGCAAAGTCGAAACGCTCACGCAAAATCAATTGCAAGAAGTGCTGGGCACTTTTGTTTCATCGGACGCGACCTCGGCGATCAGCATCAAAAATATTCAAGACGAAGTCGCTAAATTTTATAAATTAAGCGTTGAAGATCTTTGCGGAAAATCTCGCACAGCAAATATTACTTACGCGCGCCAAGTCGCGATGTTCCTTTGCCTCGAACTCGCAAAAGCTACACAATCTGCGGTGGGAATGGCTTTTGGCGGACGCGATCACGGCACCGTCATCAACGCGCGTAAAAAAGTGAGCGACATTGTCGAAACCGACGCAACGCGTCGCAAAGAACTCGAAGCATTGCGCATTCGCCTGCGACGTTAATCTTTTTATTTCGCGGGAACGCAAAAACAACCAAAAATTATTAGTTTGAGAAGCTTTTTATTTGTTGCTCGTTGCGTTCCCGCGAGCTTAAAAAAATGTATCCTATTTTTAAAGAATTAAAAAACACAGCTTGGTTGGCATTACCCATTATTATTGGTTTTGTCGGTCAAGGTCTCATGATGTTTATTGATACGTTGATGGTGGGAAGCATTTTAGGCGAACGCGCCATCGCTGCGGCAACATTGGCAAATAGTATTTCGTGGCTGCCAACAATGATTTGCATCGGACTTTCAATGGGTATTCCCGTATTTGTCGCACAATTGCACGGACGCGAATCGATGAAAAGCGACTTTTCGGCAGCGCGGGAACGCATTAAAACGGGTGAAGCAAGCATTTTGCGACACGGCTTGCTCATTCAAATTTTAGCGGGAACGTTTTTTATTTTTGCGCTATTTGCATTTATTTACGGGAACGGTTTTGATTGGCTGGGGCAACCCCAAGAAGTTTCAATTCTCGCCGAACCCTACACGCTCATTCTCGCAACATCGGTTCCCGTGGCGGCGATTTTTGTAGCAATCAAATCTTACCGCGACGCGCGCGGACAGCAATGGCGCGGGCTGATTTGGACATTTGCGGGCATTTTTACCAATATTTTTCTCAATTATGTTTTGATGACGGGAGCGTGGATTTTTCCAGACATGGGGCTCAATGGCGCGGCTGCGGGAACGTTTGTTGCGCGGCTCATCTCGCTTGTTGGTATTATTTTTCACGGTGGTTTGCGCTTAAATTTAACATTTGGTTTTTCGTGGAAAAAAATCTGGGAATCGCTGGCTTTTGGTATTCCCTGCTCGGCTCAAGGCATTTTTGAAGGCGGTTTTTTTGTAATTACGCCATTTTTTATGGGCTGGATTAACGAAGCCTCAATCGCCGCCAACGCCGTTGCCGTAACGATTTCGACTTTTGTTTTTATGGTGCCGTATGGTTTATCGCAAGCGATGGCGATTCGCGTGGGCGAAGCTTTTGGGGCTCGCCAAATTGCGCGCATTTACCACATTGCAATTGGTTTAATCGCGTTCACGCTCATGTTGATGCTCATCAACGGCTCAATTGTGATGACTTTAAATCACGAAATCGCCGCATTATTTAATCTCACGCCCGAAGGCATCGAAATTGCCGCCGGCTTTTTGATTATTACTGGTTTTTATGCCTTTTTTGACGGTTTGCAATGCGTTTCTTCGGGCATTATTCGCGGCATAGGCGATGTCAAAATCATTTCTTACGCAACGTTTATCGCGTATTGGCCTGGCGCGTGCGCAATTGGCTTGTTTTTGGCGTTCCCGTGCGGATTAGGCGGGAACGGCATTTGGATCGGCATCGCGAGCGCACTTTTCGCGCTTTCTATTTTCTTTACGTGGCGTTGGATTAGCCAAACAAAAAAATTGAAAGCGCAAATTTAATTTTTACGCTTGCAAGACGCGCACAATTCTAACAAAATAATAAGAGTTCAAGCGGAAACTTGCTTTATTTTTTATTGCAAATTTCAACTTGTTTTACAAAAAATGACAAACAATTGCTGTCATTAATATTTTCTATTTTTTTACGAATTTATGAGTACCAACAAAGCGCATCCGCCACAGTTTAATGATGCGAAATGGAAAACGTTTTTGCCCGAACAATTATTGAGCGCGGGAAAACATTTGATTCCCTCTGTTAGCCACGTTCAATGGTCGTTCCCGACGCTAAAAGGTTCTGTCGTCGATGGTGAACGCACACTCAAAGTTGAACTCAATTTTGAAAACGAAGACGCGCCCTACGCCAAATGCACTTGCGGGCTCACCGAAAACCATTCGCTTTGCAAGCACGCAATCGCCATTTATTTTCGTTATTTTGAACGCATGCTGCAAGCGCAAACGGCGATTTTAACGGCAATGGGCAATGGGAACGCCGCGCCAACAGTTGCCGTTCCCGTGGGCAACGCCAAAGTTTCTAAAAATAAATTAAAAGCGACCTCTGCGCCCATCGCGCCACGTTCCACCGCCGCCAAAAAAGCGCTCGCCTCACTTAATGCACGATTTAGCAACGAAAATGCTGGCGGGAGAATTCGCACCGATGCCAACTTTTTAAAAAACGACCGAGCCGCAGCCGCCCGGGCCAACAGCACGCAAACGCTCGCAAATTATCGCCCTGACGAGCCCGTTCCCGCGCCCATTGCGCCCAACGAAAAAGAATTTGCAGAAATTAAACGCGCCCTTGCCCGCAAAGAACGCAAAGAAAAGAAAACAGATAGCGATCTCGATTTTGAAAATTACGAGGACGTGAAAACGACGAAAAGCAAGTGGAAAAAACGTTCCGACTGGGTGCGCCCATTGACCGACCACGAAATCATCAACGATTGGGTCAAAGATCCGCGACATTATCACGACATCACCAAAACGCCCGAACGCCGCATTATTTTTCTCAACACAGAATATCGCATCAAAATTGACGGATCCAACGATTGGCTTATGATTATCGCTCCCGATGCCGACTCGTTCAATTACAACGAAGTAATCAGCATTTTACGGGAAAACAATTTTATTTTGGAAGACGGACGTTGGTATTTAAATGGCGAACACGAAATTTTAAACTTTTTTTCACGCGGTTGGCAACGTTTGGAAGAAATCGCGCCTTCCCGCCGCAGCGTTAAATTTTCTTCGATTATTAATTCCATTTTGTTTTCGGACAAATTAGAACTAAACTTTAATCCGGTCATCGCTGAAAATTTAATTGAATTAAATATCAATATTAACACGCGCGGCGTCGATGTTGTCGATCTTGAGCGTGCCTTGGCGTGTTCCCGCCCGTATGTTAAAAACAACGAAGATCGCTACGTAGTCATCACCCAACGAGTGATCGATCAAATCAACAACATTAAATTAGATCTCGACCTTGACATTTCGGGCTCGTCAGCCGCGAGCAAATGGTCGCGTCGCTTAACCTTTCGCGAATTACCCGTTTGCGAAGCAATTATGCGCAACTTAGGCATTCTCGAAGAAGACGATTATTTGCCTGATTATTGGAAAAAAATCACTGCACCCTTGCGCGATTCTCAACTTTTGCCCGCAATTGAAATTCCCGAAAAACTCGATAAACTATTGCGTCCTTATCAACGCATTGGCGCGCAATGGTTGGCGTTTTTACATCACAATCATTTAGGCGGTTTGCTCGCCGACGAAATGGGCTTGGGTAAAACTGTCGAATCAATCGCATTTATGGCGGCAGATTTTCAAGAAGCAATCAAAGCGCGCAATGAAATGCTTTTGGAAAAACAAAATGGCGTTCCCGCAACAAATACCGAAAATGATGTTCCCGCAAACGCCGTTCCCGCAACAACAGGCAATTCAATCAAAGTTGTTGCCAAGAAAAAATTTTTAGCGGTGCAACGTTTACTCGAGCAACAACAAGCGTTTCGCCAACAAAGCGTAAAATCGCGGGAACGCTTAGCGCAAAAACGCGTTTATTTAGTCGTCGCTCCCGCCGGGCTTGTCGAAAATTGGCGCCGCGAAATTTCACGATTCGCGCCCGAAATTCCCATTTATGTCCATCACGGCAGTTCCCGCGAGCAATTAAATTTGCGCGCATTTGACGAAGGCGTGGTTTTAACCTCATATTCAACCTTGCGCCGCGATGCCCTATTTTTTATCGAGCGCGAATGGCAATTTATCATCGCCGACGAAGCGCAACAAGTTAAAAACCGAAAATCTCGCAACTCGCAAGCGCTCAGAGATTTGCGCGCGGGAACGTGTTTTGTGCTCACGGGAACGCCCGTTGAAAATTCAACCGACGACCTGCGAACACTTTTTGAATTTTTGTTGCCAAATTATATTCCTAATGCCGAACGCAATACGCCCAGTATGCCGCTCGCCGAATATCAAGATCGCTACGAACGCCTCACGCGCCGCCATGCCGCACCTTACATTTTGCGACGCACCAAAGATTTAGTCGCGCCCGAATTGCCTGCACGCATTGAACAATTAGTTTGGTGCGAATTTGGCAAAGACCAAGACGCACTCTACAAACAATGGCAACAACAAACACGAGAAGAATTTGACGCACTCGAAAAAACTGGCGCCAACGAAAACATTTTACGACTCACCGCATTCGCACAATTGATGAAATTGCGCCAAATCTGCACCGAGCCAAGATTAGTCGATCCCAATTTCGACGAAGAAAATTCCACAAAATTAAAAGCTTTCCGCGAAATCCGCGACGAAGCCATCGAAGGCGGACACCGCATGCTCGTTTTCTCGCAATTCACTTCCGTGCTCTACTTCATCAAAAAAGCGCTCCAAGAAGACGGCATCAAATACGAATACATCGACGGCTCAACTAAAAATCGCAGCGAAATTTGCGACCGATTTAATAACGACCCCACCATTCCCGTTTGTCTCATTTCACTCAAAGCGGGTGGCGTGGGACTCAACCTCACGGGAGCCGACATGGTCATTCACTACGACCCGTGGTGGAATCCAGCCGCCGAAGCGCAAGCAACCGACCGCGCCCACCGCATCGGCCAAACGCGCATCGTTAATGCACTCAAATTAATCGCAACGGGCTCCATCGAAGAACGCGTCCTCGCCCTGCAAACACGCAAACGAGAATTGCTCGATTCCGTCTTTAAAACAAATCAAGATCTCGGGATGCACATCACACTCGCCGATATGAAAGATTTGTTAAACTAACGCGGGAACGGTTTTTGAAGTTCGCGCAGATTCCGCAGAATACGCAGATTTTTTATCCACGAATTGCCCAAATTACACGAAGTATTTTGAAAACGCGGGAACGATTTTTTCAACTACGAATAAACGCCAATTTACGCGAAGAAAAATTTCAAAAGCGCTTCGCGAAAAGCGCGTTCCCGCGCAAAAGCACCTACGGCGAAAAGGTTTTTTTTGGGAGGGGTGGCATCTTGCCGCTCCATTTTTGTTATTTTTCCCCGCAAACTCAAAGCGCCAACGGCGCGGCTTCTTTCAGCCAGGGCGCAAGCCCTGGGTAAAAAAATAAAACCCACCAGCGCTGAAAGCGCGGCAGAACACGGGAACGCCAACAGAATTTTGATTTTTTATCATCGAATTTACCGAATTCTACGAATTATTTTTTGGTTTTAACCCGCTAACTCGGTTATAGTCATTGTCGTCGTCATGGTCGTTATTTGCTCGGGAACGGAAAATTTTCAAATAGGGAACTAAGGAAAATTTTTAAGGAAACTAAGATTGGTTATTTGTGTCGGCGGCGCGTTCCCGCCAAAGCCAGCGCGAGCGTTCCCGCAAGCAACCCAAAAAGCGACGGCTCGGGAACGGCGCGAGAAATTGAAATCGTCTTGCCGTCTTTACTTTGCGTCGCGATATAATCGCTCACCGCGTTCCCGTTAAGCGTAATCGCGATTTCTTTGAAGCCAGAATAATCACCCGCATGAACAACCCGCGTTCCCGCCGAAACCAAACTGATCGTCTGCTCTTTCAAAAGTTCCTCGCTGCGAAAATTCAATGTAAACGTATCTGTCGAAGACATTCCGACCCATCCACCATCGATGAGCGGCTTGGTCAAATCCGCCGACGCAATATCCCAAATGTTCGAATGAAAATAAATATACGAATTTGAATCTATCGAAAAATGCGTTCCCGAAGACAACTTGCTATAAATATGAGAATCCGCAACATTTGAAAACACAATATTCCCCCCAAGAACCGAACCAACAGCATCATAAAAATTGCCGTTCACACTTTTAAACGTAAATCCCTCAAAAGTAACACTCGAACCAATCGTAACTTTAATAGGGGCGTTCGAATTAATTTTCACATTCTTATATGTTCCCGAATTTAAATTTAAACTATAACGATAGAAATTAGAGCTTCCTCTGTCCTCAAACACAAAATTCTGCGTGTTCCCGTTCCCGTCTTCATACGTTCCCGTCGGCGCGTCAGCGAATGCGGCGAGCGTTCCCGCGGCGATGAAAGTTGTCGTTAAAATTAAGTTTTTCATAGTTTTTATAGATTAAGATTAAATTACCATTTCATTCTAAAAATCAAAAAAAAAAAACGCAAGCAGAAAATTAAATTCCCGTTCCCGCCAATCTACGTTCCCGCGCTACCCAAAAAAACAATTCGTGAAATGTTAAATATCGCTTCGCTCGGTATGCGTTTTAATTTGCACAATGTTAAATATTGCTTCGCTCGGTATGCGTTTAAAAAATCTATGCCTCATTCCCTTATTCCCGCGTTCCCGCTAAGTTTTTTAGTTCACTCCCTTCGGGACTGATGTTATTTTTATTTTACCCCCACACGCGAGACGCGCATTCGCGCGACTATGACGATGACCGAGTTTGAAAATAACTGAAATAAAATTCGCTCGCTTTTGTGGGGGGTATCCATCGCGGAAACGCGTTCCCGCGATTTTAGTGCCTTCGGCACAACTCAAAAATCCTATTGATTCCTACTAAACCTACGGTTTTTCATTCCCGCGTTCCCGCCTCTTGTAGCGAAGTTAAAAATGGTTCCATCTCGCGTTGCTCGGTACCGCCCCCTTGAAATTCGTAAAATTCGTTTAATTCGGTGATGAATTTTTCCCCAACGCCTTTTCCAAAAATTCACGGGAACGCACGCGCTCGCGGGAACGCGTCGCATTGACGTTTTGCCAATCAACTGGTTTTTGAACCAATTCCAAAATTTCCGCGTCGCCCGCGTTTTCGAGCAACACCAAACGTTCCCGCAAACCAAACATTTTCAACAGCGAATCAAAACGAGCCATGCCGCGCGCAGCGTTCCCGACAGCGATAAACGGCTTGTTAAAAATAATCGAAAAAACCGTACCATGAAATGAATCCGTAACGACAAATTGCGCGTCGCGAAAACCCGCCAGCCATTCGGGAACGGAAAGACCGTTCAGTTCCGCGTTCCCGCAATTCAGCGTTCCTGCGACTTTTTCAACAATCGCAGTTTTCGTTGCCGATTTGTCCAAAATATAACTCGCGACAAAATCCTCGCGCCGCGCGGGAACGCTTGCACAGACGCGGCAATAATCTTCAGCATCAAGCAAAAGCGTCGGGTCGAGCAAATGTTCCGCGCCATTCACCCCAAAATAATCGCGGCAAAGCCCAACGCCACTGTCTTCGCGCACGGAAACCGCGTCGAATTTTTGCAACAACCGCGCGCAAATTTTCAAAATTTCCGGATGAAATTCGCTCGCGTTGTCCAACCCAAAACTCGCCGCGTAAGCCACGCGACGAATATTTTTGCGGGAACGCGCGAAATCAAGAAACATCGTCAACAAATTCTGATTATTGTAAGCCGGCCGCCAAACCTGATCACTCCCGACGACAAACGCGTCGCAATCGCAAATTTTTTTCCAGCGCGGCGGAAAATTCATCCAGCGGTAATTGATCCAAGCATCGTGAAACGCTTTAAACTCGGGCGTTTCGCCGTTCCCGCAACGCGAAAAAACGTTCCCGCGGCGTTTGCCAAGCAGCGTTTTCAAAATCCGCGCAAGCACAATCACAGCAAAATCAATCGCCCACCAATCGCCCAAGAAAAACGTTCCTGCGCGATAAAAGAAAAGTCCCGCGCGAACAACGCGTTTTTTAAACGAAATCCTGCGTGCGAAAATTTTTCGCCAAAGCAGTTTTTGCGGACCATTCGGCAGTCGCGGGAACGGCACCGCGCGCAAAGTTACGGGCTCGTGCCCAAGTTTTTTCAAAAACGTTTGCAGCGCAAAATTTTGAATGCTCCCGCCGTAATTCGCCCAAAGCGGCTGCGTTAAAATGCCAATTTTCATCGCCGAATCCCTCAATTAAAAAGTTAAACAGCAACGAAAAAGCCCGCCGAGTTGCCAAAACTCAGCGAGCTTTTGAACGGTGTTCCCGCAATTAAATTTTGCGCGACAAGGCGTCTGAAAGCCACGTGCGCGAGCTCGTTTGAAGGGCGCGCAGCCCCCCCCCCCCCCCCCATTCGTGCTGCAACCGCGCTAAAATCGACGTTTGAGAAGCGGACGCGAGCGTCGGGAGCGATAAATCTTTCCATCAAACCCAACGCGCCGAGAATTTGCCGAGGACGGTTTTCAGCAGCGTTCCCGTTCCCGACAAAATAAAACGGTTTTTCAAAAATTAAACTGAACGCCGTCCCGTGAAAAGAAGTTGTAACCACGCACGCCGCATTTTTAAACCACCCGACAAATTCTTCGGGAGATTCTGTTTTTCTCTGATTTCCGCTAAAATTATACGCCGCGATTTCAACGACTTCTGCGCCGATTTGTGTCGCAATTTCGCGCGCAATTCGATTCGCTTCCGACTTATACATCACTTGATAAACGAGCACAAATTTTTTCGGCATTTTTTGCGGCGTTCGCGCAAATTTCTCCCAAATTTCCCGTCCCGCGAGCAAGGTCGGGTCAAGTACCGTCGCAATTTGCGTTCCCGCAGGCAAATGCGCTTGCAACGCGTCCGCAAGATTTTGTTCGCGAACGGAAAGCGCGTCGAAATGCTTTAACGCATCCGTAAAAAACGCATTCCCGCCGAGCGTTTCCGAAGCCGCTCCCGCGCTCGCCGCATAAGCAATTTTTAGCGTTCCCGCGGGAACGACAAAATCGCCGACAAACATTTTATCGCCGCCGTTCGTGTGATTGGGCGACCAAATCTGATCGCTCCCAAAAACAATCGCATCGTAGCCGTCAATTTTTTGCTGTGGCGCGCAAAAACGCGTTCCCGAAAGATTTAAATTTTTGGCGATTGACGCTTCAAATTTTTTCCAACGTTTTCGACGCATAGGATAACGCAAAATCGCAACCGGCAAAACGCGCGCGCAATAATAGCCAAAACGCAAGGCGTTCGCGAATAAACCGCGCTTGTGATTAACGCGCCAGCGCGGGAACGTCTCATACGCGCGCGTCAGATATTCGGGACGATAATCGATGATTTCAACCTCGTTCCCGCATTTTTTCAAATATTCCTGCAAGCCGTATGCCTGCAAAACAGCGCCGTAATTATGCGCACAATGAAATGTCAAAATTCCTATTTTCATAAATCGTTTTCTCCTGATAATTTGTTAAAATCAAAAAATTGCGCCCCGTTTTTCTGCGTTCCCGCGCAAAAAATCTATACAATTCATATAGTGGTGTATATGATTTGTATAAGATTTTGAAGAAAAATCTTTACAATTCGTATAGTGGTGTATATGATTTGTATAAAGATGATTAACCCAAGAACACTGCAAAAATCTGTTATCGACTCCGCAAAAGACTTTAAAATCGTCCTGATTACAGGCGCGCAGCAAGTCGGGAAAACCACGCTTCTCAAAAATCTTGCAGAATCTGGTCGCAATTATGTTTCGCTTGACGATCCCGAAGAGCGCCGTTTGGCAAGCGAGGAGCCGAAACTTTTTTTCCAGCTCCACGAACTTCCGATTATTATCGACGAGGTGCAATATGCGCCAAAGATTTTCCCCTATCTCAAATTGCTCGCCGACAATTCGGAGGCGCGCGGCAGAATCTGGCTGACTGGTTCGCAACAATTCCAAATGATGCGACAAATCACAGAAAGTCTTGCGGGAAGAGTTGCCGTTCTCGATTTGATGGGACTTTCTCACGCCGAAGCCATCGGGAACGGGAAAACGCAAAAGCCGTTTATTCCCAAGCCCAACTTTAAAACTTCGGCAACGCCCGTTAGTGCGCCCAAAATTTTTGAAGCCGTTTGGCGCGGCTCGTTCCCGCAAATCCGACTGGGCTCGGCGCGATCCTGGCGCGTTTTTTACGAAAGTTATCTGTGCACCTACATCGAAAGAGACGTGCGGCAACTTTCGCAAATCGGAGACGAACTCGCATTTCTCAGATTTTTGAAAGTCGCGGCGGCAAGAACGGCGCAAGTGCTGAATTATGCGGAACTCGCACGCGATGCCGACATCTCGCCGATCACCGCAAAAAAATGGATTTCGATTCTCTGCGCTTCGGGAATCACCTATCTGCTCCAACCCTACTACAAAAATATAACAAAACGGCTCGTCAAAGCTCCGAAACTTTATTTTTGCGATACGGGATTGTGCGCGTTTCTCTGCGCTTGGAACTCCCCAGAAACGCTCGCGAACGGCGCAATGGCGGGAGCGATCTTTGAAACTTTTGTCGTTATGGAAATCCTTAAATCGCATCGGCATAACGGGAACGAACCGCAACTTTTTTATGTGCGCGACAACAATAATTTGGAAATCGATTTGCTGATTGAACAAAACGGAACGCTCTTCCCCGTCGAAATTAAAAAAACGGGAAATCCAGAGCCCGCAATGATTCAAGCTTTTGAAAAATTTAGAAACGCCGGCATCGACAATCTCGGCTACGGCGCGCTCGTCTGTATGTGCGACCGCCCGCGCCCAATCACTAAAACCGCTTGCGCCGTTCCCGTCTGGACAATCTGAAAAATCTATACAAATCATATAGTAGTGTATATGATTTGTATAAGATTTTGCTGTCGTTCCCGCGGAATTCATCAAATTATTTCCCTAAAAGTTTTTTGGCGAGTTTTAGCGTTCCCGTCGTTTTAAGCGAAAAACGCAAAACGCGAAAAAGAAAATTTTTCACGCGTGACGGGAACGGCATTTTCGTAAATTTTTCCAAAATATTTACGCGTTCTCGCGTCGTTTTCGCCGCGTTAAACACTTCGAAAAATGCCGCGCGTTTCGGATTTTTCAGAGAATCCGCTCGCAAACCGCCGTTAAACGGCACGGCATTTTCCAATTTCGTTTCCTCGACAACAGAACATTGCGGGAACACTTTTTCGAGCGCCGCCAGCCCGCGCGCATTGTTGGCAATCGCGACGGAAATTCCTTTTTGCGAATTCAGCCTCGGGAACGTTTTTTCAACGCCCCAAAAATCGCCGATCGTCAAATCGCTTCCGCTGTTGCGATTTTTCGTGGGACATTCGGAACAGCTCGGGCGCGTAATCAGCCCGCTCCCGAAACCTTTGCCGAACGTCGTCGAATACAATGGTTTTTGAAAAAGCGTTCCCGCCGCCAATTCCACCGACAAATCCGCGCAGGAAAATTTTCCTTTGTTTTCAACTTTTTTGCGATGGCGAACATCGCTGATTTTTTCTTGCGGGAACGATCTTTTCAAATCATTAAAAAATTCACGCCAAACCAACGGCGACGGAACTTTCCAACACGCAATATCGACCGCAAGCAAGTTAGGAAAGTCACGATTGAGCGCGCGACGCAAACCCGTGATTTGACAAGGCGTTCCCGTAAAAAGCACTTGCCGCCCCGCGAGCAAAAACCGTTTCGCTTTTGCAAAATTATCGCCGATGACCGATTGCAAATATTTGCTTCCGCGAAACGCCGCGAGCCCCTCAAGCGTTTCTGTCCAATCATGAACAACCGCGCTAAAATCGGCGTTCCAGCGCGCGCCAAAAACCACACCGCCGCGCGCAATCGTTTCACCCGCTAACATTGTGAAAAGCCCTCCGCTGCTTGAGTTTTGAACCAAATTTTCATCGCGGGAACGCAACGCGAAAACGCGCGGCTCCGAAAAACGTTCTTTTGCGGGAAGGCTGTTTTTGTTAATAATCGGACAAACTTTTTCGCACAGATGACAATCGATGCACTCATCCGCACGCGTGAACGGATACAAAAATCCTTCCTCGTCGGCGCGCATTTCAATGCACTTTTTCGGGCAAACAGTTTGACAGGCGTGGCAACCACAGCAATCTTCTTTTCTTTTTAATTCAATCATTTTGTGTAAGAAAAACCTGCTTGTCGCAAGATTCCTTACACAATTTTTGTCAGTGCATCATTAAAATTTCATCAACGGATTTTCGAGAAGACGCAGCCAACTTAAAATGCTCGGGAACGTCGCCACAAGCGATTAAAACGGCTACGCTTTCGGCGGGATGTATCCCCCCCCCCTACGAGCGAGGACGCGGCGCAATGCTAAATCCGTATCGGGAACGACGCTCCAATTCAACAAACAATGCGCAACTTTGTTTTTATGTAGCGCGTAACATAAATTCATAATGTAAATACCAGCGTTCGTAAACAAATCGTTGCGTTCGCTTCCCCACGCGCAACGCAAATCCGTCGTTACGACAAGCAATTTGTCCGCCAAATGTCCAAAACCACGATTGCCGTTTTGAAGCGCGAGGCAATCGGCAATCTGCTTTTTATCCGTCACGCAATGCACGCGCACATATTGGCGATTACACGCGCTCGGAGCGTTGTTTGCCAGCGCGACCGCGTCGCGAATTTGCTCTTCGGAAATCGTTCCCGCAAAATTGCGAACGGAATGACGCGATGCCGAAAATTTTTCAAACGGCGCATCAATATCCAAAAAATAGCGTTCCCGCGTCATTTCAATTTGTTGAGACGGCTTTACGGGAACGCGTTTTAAAAGCGCATCGATCGCGCGGGAACGCTCTTCGTCGAGCGCAAAATTCGCCTGTTCGTGAACTTGTTTATATTCCGCGACAACCGCAATCGCATCGCGTAGCTGCGGCTCGCTATCATCGTATTTGTCGATAAAATTATTGCAATTTTTAATCAAGCCCAAAATCATTTCGCGCCCAAAACCCAAACGCATGTCAGGCATTGTCAGCCCCTTTTCGACAACGTGATAAGTCATAATAATCGACGCAAGCAAACCTTCTCGGGAATTCTCGCGGGAACGCGAAGAATAACGCAAAAATCTCGCCTGATCGTAAAAAAACATTTTGCGCATTCCCAGCCACGCACGCAAAGCGAGCAAACCAGGAATCAGTTTTAAGAGTTGTTTAATTTTTTGTTTCATTTTAGGAGTGGGATTTTTGTTTTTAAAAGATTAAAAATGGACGCACGTTCTTCTTTGAAAATACCCAAAAATAAAATCGCGGGAACGCTTGAAAACACGCACGCAAAAGCAATTACAAAAAATTGCAAAACGCCAGGGTTTTCAAAAAGAAAGAAATTCAAAATCGCGGGAACGATTGCGGCAACGACAGCAACAAGCGTCACGGGAACGAGAACACGATAGACAAAACGCCAAAAAGGAAGTCCCGAACAACGGCGAACAAGCACCAAACGCAAAAACAGACAAACGATTGAAATTGAAATCGCGACAAAACCGAACGATTCTGGAGGCGCGCCGAAATAAAACGCAAGCCAAGTAAACGGCAGATTCACCCAAAGCATACCGCCGACTATACTTTGGTAAAGCGCAATGCGACCCGATGCCTGCGCAATCGTCATCAACGGATACGACAGCGAATCGATCAGCAATTGAATCAAAATCAACCGCACGAACCAAACCGTATGCGCGGGAACGCTTTCAAGCCACAAATCTAAAACAAACGGACACAAAATCCAAGCCGGCAAGGCGATAAAATACATCAGAAAAAAACCGAAACGCGACGCGCGCATCGTCAGCAAATACGACTGTTCCCGCTTGTCCGCAGCATAATATTTCGTAATTTGAGGATTAACCGCTGTCAAAAAATTCGCCGTGAACGAAGTCGCCGCAGACGCAACCTGACTCGCAACACCGCGAGCGGCATTCGCAATCGAGCCAAAATAATTGTTCAAAAGAACATTGACAAAAACGTTCGTAAAAAGTCCGCTGATCGCGCCCCAGAGATTCCAACCGCCAAACGAAAGCAACGATTTAAAAAGCGATTTTTCAAAATAATACGCGAAACGGCTTTCCCGATAACTAACACGGCAAATCGTAAAATAAATCGCAAAATGGACAAGCGAAACCAAGGTCAAAAGTGCTCCATAAAAAATCAAATGATCGAACGACGAAAGATACAAAACATAAATAATTCCAAGCCGCGCGAATGCTTCAAAAATGCTCACCCACGCGAACGCCTTCATATTTTCGTGCGCGATGACGAGCGCTGCGTAAGGTGTGTTGGCGATTCCTAAAAGAAACGATGCGACCGCAAACTGAAAAAACCAAAACGCGGCATCCGCGCGCTCGGGTGGCAAAACAAGATGCGTTTGAAAAAACCAAAGCCCGACCGTTTCGCTCAACAAAAATAAAATGAAAATCAAACCGACAAAAATCAGCTGGCTCAAATTGAAAATCTGCTTCAAGCGCGTGAAATTATTTTTCCCCAACTCAAAAGTAATGTAGCGGCTCGTCGCCGTGTTCATCGTTCCCGAAATGAATCCGAACATCGTTACGACCCCGCCGATCACGTTTACCAAACCGTAATCACTAACACCCAACGCCTGCAACAAAACGCGCGTGCTGAAAATCGAAATCCCCATCGTTACCGCCATGCGGCAGTAAAGCATAATCGTATTTTTTGCAATACGTTTGTTGTTTGCGGAAACGGACATAGCGGGAACGCGTTATTGCTTGGGCGATAAAAGTTGGAGTTGCCCACGGACAAAATCTAACGCTCGGGAAATGCTCTCGAGTTTGGATAAAATCGTCGCGGGAACGGGAGTTTTAGCAGAAGCATTAACCGCGCGGGAACGCGCTTTGGCGAGCGAACCCGACGCTTTTTCAACCGCTGGCAAAAACATTGTGTGAATAGCCGCCGTTGCTAATTCGTGCAACGATTTATCGATCGTGTAATGCTCTGCCGCGCGCGGAGATTTTTTATCGATCGTCAAAACGCCGAACGCGCGCAAATTATCGATCGCATTTTGCACAGAACCATGCGAAAGCAACAATTCTTGTTCAAGCGTCTTTTTTGAAAGCGGTTTTTGCGAAAAATACAATTTTGCCGCCACTTCTCCAACAACAGGCATCAGCCCGATCATTTTCGCCAATTCAACAAACGCCGCCGTCACCTCGCGCTCCCACGCGGGAACGCTTTTCGTCAGCATTGATTGCCTGTCAATTTTCTTTGTCATTAAATAAGATTATAATGACAAAATTATTTGACTTCAAGGAAAATTTACGGGAACGAGGAGGAACGAGGTTAGGCGCTCCAAACGATATTTAAAAGGCTTTAGATTTTTTTCAACTAAAGCAACGAAGGAAAATTTTTAAGGGAACTAAGGTTTTTGCGGGAACGCGGGAACGAGAATTGAGGAATTTTAAAAGCACATCCCGAAAAGCACGCTCCCGCGCGATTCGTTTTTTTTAATTCACTCCCTTTGGGACTGATATTGTTTTTGTTTTACCCCCACACGCTCGCGTTATCGCGAGCTTTTGTGGGGGTTAGCCATTGCGGGAACGCGTTCCCGCAATTTTAGTGCCTTCGGCACTTTAAAGTAAGTTAAATACCGAGCATAGTGAGATGGAACCATTAAAATTTAAAAATTAAATTCTTAAAATCTGTAGATAAAAATTACGGGAACGAGAGAGTTGGCGTTTTCGGTGAGAGTCGCGCTTTCAGCGCTCAAAATTAGTTCCCGCCGAATAAAACCCAAATAAAAATCCGTGAAATTTATTCTAAATCCACCTTAAGCTCAAGCTTTTGTTTCCTTTGATTCCTTTGCGGTTAAAAAATAATCCGTGTAATTCGGGCAATTCGTGGATAAAAAATCTGCGCGTTCTGCGGAATCTGCGCGAACTTCAAAAACCGTTCCCGCTGTGAATTTATTGCAGGTAGCGCGTATATTTTTCGGTTTCGAGGATTTCGTCAGCACGCGCTTTTTGTTCAGCGCTTGGCGATTGCGTTCCCGTGAGTGTGTAAGGAATGCCGAGCGTTTGATATTTAACTTCGCCCAAAGAATGATAAGGCAAGTTTTCGAGTCGGTGAACGTTTTTCAACGTGCGAATAAAATCGCGCAATTGGAACAAGCGTTGCTCGTCATCGGTCAGCGCGGGAACGAGCACGTGGCGAATCCAAACGGGAATTTCGTGATCGGAAAGCCAAGTGGCGAGTTTTAAAACATTTGCGTTCCCACAGCCTGTAAGCGCGCGGTGGTGATTGTCGTCGATTTCTTTTAAATCGAGCAAAACGCAGTCGGTAACGCGCATCAGGCGTTCAAATTTTGCCATCCATTCTGGATTTTCGGGAGCGAATGGCTGTCCCGAAGTGTCGATGCAGGTGTTGATGCCTTTTGCGTGAGCGAGTTCAAAAAATTCGATTAAAAAATCGATTTGCAAAAGCGGTTCGCCGCCCGAAACGGTGATCCCGCCCTTTTTGCCCCAATAGCTTTTGTAGCGAATGGCTTGGTCGAGTAAATCTTGCGCCGAGCGTTGCGTTCCCGCCATTTTCCAAGTTTCAGGATTATGACAATAACGGCAGCGCATAGGACAACCGTTTAGAAAAACGATAAAACGCACGCCTGGCCCATCGACGAGCCCGAAACTTTCTATTTTTTGAACAAAGGCATTCATAATTTTTTTAAAAGTTTAGCGGCGACGTTTCTCGAAAAAATATCGATCACGCCGCCGCCAATTTTGATTGTTAGATTACAAACGTGCGTGGCAAGTACGCGCGATCACGTCGAGTTGTTGTTCCCGCGTCAAGTCGATAAACTTAACCGCGTAGCCCGAAACGCGAATTGTGAAGTTTGCGTATTCTTCTTTTTCTGGGTGTTCCATTGCGTCAATGAGCTTGTCTGTGCCAAACACATTAACATTCAAGTGGTGTGCGCCCTTTTCAAAATAGCCGTCCATCACGTTCACGAGATTGGTGATGCGTTCTGGCTCATCGTGGCCGAGTGCGTTTGGATTCATTGTTTGGGTATTTGAAATTCCATCAAGCGCCCAGTGATAAGGAATTTTTGCGACCGAATTCAACGAAGCCAACAAGCCGTTTTGCTCTGCACCGTAAGATGGCGATGCGCCCGGAGCAAATGGCGCCCATGCGGGACGACCGTCTGGCATCGCGCCTGTTGCTTTGCCGTAAACGACGTTTGAAGTGATTGTCAAAATCGAGGTTGTTGGCTCGGCGTTGCGATAAGTGTGGCGTTTTTTGATGTCTTCGAGAAAGGTTTTGAGCAACCAGAGCCCGATTTCATCCGCGCGATCGTCGTCGTTCCCGTATTTTGGGAAGTTGCCTTCGATTTCAAAGTCTTTTGCGATGCCTTCTTCGTCGCGAATAACTTTCACTTTTGCGTATTTAATAGCGCTGAGCGAGTCGATCACGTGCGAGAAGCCAGCAATACCCGTTGCGAAGGTGCGGCGAACGTCGGTATCGATGAGCGCCATTTCTGCCGCCTCATAATAATATTTGTCGTGCATGTAGTGAATGAGATTGAGCACATTCACATAAATATCGGCGATCCAATCGAGCCAGAATTTGTATTTTTCGACAACTTCATCGTAATCGAGATATTCGCTCGTGATGCGTTCCATTTTAGGTCCGCATTGAATGCGATGTTTTTCGTCAAAGCCGCCATTGATTGCGTAGAGCAACGCCTTGCCGAGATTTGCGCGCGCGCCGAAGAATTGGATTTCTTTGCCCGTTTGCGTCGCGGAAACGCAGCAGCAAATACTGTAATCGTCACCCCAGACCGGTTTCATTACGCGGTCATTTTCGTATTGAATCGATGAAGTATCGATCGAAATTTTTGATGCGTAGCGACGGAAGTTTTCCGGCAAATCCTTGTCGTAAAGCACGGTGATATTCGGTTCCGGCGAAGGTCCCATATTAACAAGCGTATTCAAGAAACGGAAGTCGTTTTTAGTAACCATGTGGCGTCCGTCCATGCCGATACCTGCCAATTCAAGAGTCGCCCAAGTTGGGTCGCCCGAGAAAAGTTGGTTGTATTCGGGAATGCGCGCGAATTTTACCATGCGGAATTTCATCGTCATGTGGTCGATAATTTCTTGCGCTTCGCTTTCAGTCAAAACACCATTGCGCAAATCGCGTTCAAAATAAATATCGAGGAATGTTGAAACACGGCCGACCGACATCGCTGCACCGTTTTGAGTTTTTACTGCGGCGAGATAGCCAAAATAAAGCCATTGGCAAGCTTCGCGAGCGTTTGATGCAGGTTTTGAAATATCATAGCCATAAATCTTTGCCATTTCTTTCATTTCTTTCAACGCTTTGATTTGCATCGCGATTTCTTCGCGCAAACGAATCACGTCTTCATACATCGCGCCGCAGCCAGCATTAGCTTTATCATTTTCTTTTTGCTCAATCAAATAATCAATACCATAAAGCGCGACGCGGCGATAATCGCCCACGATACGACCACGACCATAAGTATCTGGCAAACCGGTAACAATGTGAGTTTTGCGAGCCAAACGCATTTCTGGCGTGTAGGCTGCAAACACTGCATCGTTGTGTGTTGTCATGTATTTGGTGAAAATGTGTTGCAACTTTGGATCGATTTCATAGCCGTAAGATTTTGCAGCTTTGACAGCCATATTGATACCGCCATAAGGCATAAATGCGCGTTTGAGCGGTTTGTCTGTTTGCAAACCAACGACTTTTTCAAGGTCTTTCAAATTTTCATCAATGTAGCCAGGACCATAGCCACACATCAACGAAACAACTTTTGTTTCGCAATCAAGCACACCACCGCGCGCACGTTCTTCTTTTTGCAATTTTTGCAACGCGCCCCAAAGCTTGTCGGTCGCTTCAGTCGCTGGCTGCAAAAAGCTTTCGTCACCATCGTAAGGTGTGTAGTTGTTTTGGATAAAGTCACGCACGTTGACCTCTTCCTTCCAAATGCGGCCTTCAAAGCCGTTCCATTGATCGTAATTTTGCATAGTTTTATTTTTTAGTTAAGTTTAAAAGAAAGTCGTTTTTTAGAATCTTCTTAAATTATAGAGCATTTTTCACAAAACAGCAAGAGTTTTTTAGAATTATTACAAATTATTTCTTGACTTTCAGGACTTGCTCATAATCGGCGTTGGCGTCTTTGTAGATGCGCACGTAATCGATGTGCATTTCTACGGGAAGATGTTTTGGATTGACCGCCCCGACCCAGTTTCCGCCCAATTGCATATCGAGCAAAAGGTAAAACGGCTTGCAATAAGGCCACTGTCCGTTTTCCCTTTCCGCGGGAACGCGCGGATAAGTCAGCGTCGGTTTGTCGTTGATCAAAAACGTGATGCTGTCGGGCGTCCAGACAACGGCGTAAACATTGTAATCGTCTTTATCGATCGTTCCCGTGGAGCCGTTCTGGGGATTGCAGCGTTTGAGCGTTGTAATGAACTTCGAATGAAGCGTTTGATAGGCGAATTTATCAAAATTGAGATGTTCCATAATATCGATCTCGCCACCGTCTGGCCAGCGGCGATCTTTGCCATCGGGCAACATCCACAACGCGGGCCAAGCACCTTGGGCGGAATCGAACTTCGCTCTGATTTCGACCTTGCCGTAGCGCACCGCAACTTTGCCTTTTGAATAAACGCCACCAGTGATAAATGGCGATGGATCTTTTTTTGTATCAGGATTTACCTTGCCGCGCAAAATCAAGTTCCCGCCCTTCACCGCGAAGAGTGACGGGTCATCAGACATCGTGTTGCACCAATCGGGCGTGCCACGTTCGCATTTCGACCAATGTTTGGGATTAATTTTGTTCCCGTTGAATTCGTCTTTCCAAACGAGCACCCATTTGGGTTTTTGTGCTGTTTCTTTTTTTTCGGGAGCGCCAATTGCTGTTCCCGCCGTTAATACGAAGAGCAATGTGTAAACAAGTAAGCGCATAGTAGTATTTGCTTGAATAATGAGGTTAATAAGAAATGAAAAAATTAAGAAATGTTTTTAACGGGAAAATCGATTTTTTTGAAAGGGGCGACTTTGCGGGAACGCAAAAGTTCGAGTGCCTCGCGTTCGCCCGCCCGCATTTGAATTCGGGCTTCTTCCGTCAAATCGTCAAGCCCCGCCAAATGTAAATAACCGTGAACTAAGTAAAGCAAAATTTCGTCCGCGGGAGTAGTAGCGAACTGTTTCGCCGCGCGCATGGCTTGATCGACGCAAATAATAATTTCGCCTGCAAAAAAATTATCATCAATCGCTGCCATTCCCGCCGCGTTTTCAAGTCTTACGGGAACGCTAAAATTGTCGTCGCCCGGGAAGGTGATTACGTCTGTTTTTGACGGATCGTCCAAATAAGATTCATGCAATTCGCAGCAATTTTTATCATCGACAAACGCAATCGAAAGCACACCGCGCGGGAACGCCCAAGGCAAGCGGGAACGCAGCGTTTTTAAAACATTGCGCACTTCACTTTTTGAAATTTTAAATCCTTTATAATTATTGGCAATTTCGTCTTGAGCGATCATTTTTTTATTTTTGATTAAGCATTTGTTCGGCATCGCGTTTGATTTCACCTTGCGAATAAGAAATGCGGCGGTGATTTGCCGTGATGATTGATTCACACAACGATTTTTTAATCAACGACAAATCACGCATTGTAATTTGCGACTCGTTAAATTCACCTTCGGCAACGCGTTCGTCAATTAATTTGTTCACCAAAGTTTCAACGCTCGAGACCGATGGATTTTTCAAGGAACGCGAAGCCGCTTCAACAATATCGCAACATAACAAAACAACGGCTTCTTTGGTCGCAGGCGCGGGACCGTCATAGCGGAATTTTTCAAGATCAACAATTTGATCATCGCCCGTCAAAACCGCCAATTCTTTTGCTTTTTTCAAAAAATAGCCAACATAACTGCGACCGTGGTGTTGTTGAATCAAATCTTTCACGCATTGTGGCAAATGATATTCGTCGGCTTTCACCAACCCTGCTTTGACGTGACGGCGAATAATCGTTGCCGAAATCGCAGGCGTTAATTTGTTATGAGGATTTTCTGTGCCAGGAACTTGATTTTCTGTGAAGAAAAATGCGCGCTCGATTTTGCCGATATCATGGAAAAGTCCCGCACAACGGCAAAGCACAGCATTAGCCCCAATTTTTGCGGCGGCATCGGCGGCGTACGCGGCAACGGTAACGCTGTGATTATACGTTCCCGGCGCGTAATATTGCAAACTGCGCAAAAGTGGGTGATTAAAATCTGTCAATTCTGCCAGCGTGATATTTGACGTTAAACCAAACATGCGTTCAATCGGCGAAATCATTGCCGCAACGAGCAAGCCCAAGAATGTTGCCGCAATTAAAATGCCAATAAGATTGGTGGCGAGTTCGCCCATTTTCCCCCAGAAAAGATTCATTTTGTCGTTTGCCACCCAATCGACGAGTTGCGTGCCATCGTTGTAGCACCAAACAAAAATTAAAACGAGCGAAATGACCAAACCCGCATAAAACGCGACAGCCAACAATTGAATACGTTTACTAATTGTTTTAGCCCAATAAATTGCAGCAAGCGAAACCGACAAGGCGGGCAAAAACGTTCCCGCGTCGCCATCGAGCATTAAAGCAATCACACCGCACAAAAAACTTGACGCGACCACCGCCATTGGCGTTCCCGCAATCAATGTGCAAACGAGCGCCGCAAAAATGGGCGTTGTCGCGAGCCACGCCTCGACAAAATGCGAATTTGGCAACAAAATATCAACCATGGGTGAATCCATCAATTCTAAAACCAAACGCACCACTAAAACATTAAAGAAAATCAAAACACTAACACAAATCGCAGGAGAGCGAATGCCGCGTCGGCGAAAGGAATCGGGCAACAACATACGTCCCACAAGCACCGCGGACAATGTTACAAACAAAATAAACAACGTGTTTGCGATAAAATTTTTACTACCACCCAAATATTCAGATTGTTTGACAGACATTTCTTGGCGGAACGCTTGCCAACGCTCAAAAACTTCGTCTGTAATCAATTCATCGGCGACCAACAAATTATCGCCTTTAATAACTTTTACGGGTTGTCTTGGTATCGCGGCAACGGCGGCATCTTGCGCGGCTTTGGTGGCTTTGGTATCAAAAACCATGTTAGGTTTTAATAAACCGATTGCCGAAAACATTCCCATCGTCGCGCGCACATTGCGTTTTAAAACTTGGCGGCTTTCGTTGTAGGCATAAACATCGCGCAATAACGAATCTTCGAGCGTCATTTCAAATTCGCGATTAAATTGCGACAAATTGCGCACGCTCAAAAACGACAAATCATTGGCGGCAATACCTTCATTGGATAATTGCTCGTAAATATCGCAAGCCGAATTAATCCACGCTCCCGCGAGCTTGGCATCTGCGCTGTATTGAATGATAAATGCGAGTGTTTCTGGAAATTCTTTGGCGGGAACGATGTGCTGACTTTTTAAATATTCAACCACGGCAGGTGTCGCCAAAATTTGTTGAATATTTGTAACAATTTCTGCCTGTTCCCGTCCGCGCAATTTTTCATAATCTGCCACCACAAGATCGGCAATCATGCGAAACGCTTTCAAACTTGCCATTTGCGCCTGATTATCAATTTTGTAAAACGGCATTACTTTTGCAATCGCTTCGTCTGTTTTGCGTTTGCGCAAAATTTTACTATCGTACGAAAAATCGTAGGGCGAACGATAACTAAATGTCGCTTCCGAGCCGCGATTGAGCATCGGCGTATGCGGTGGACGATTCCAAAACGCCACCAACGAAATTAACAGACCAAACACAACGATTGAAACCCAAGGACGATTAAAAAATCGTCCTAAGCGTGCCCAAATCATCGCCAAAATGGAATCATCAGCCATAACCTAACATTCTAATTTAATTTTCTGGGCAAGTGAAGAATAAAAAGCTCCCACAACCAAGCAATTCAAACACGTTCCCGCAAAAATAATTTACAAAAACAAACAGCGTTCCCGCCAATAATAATGGCGGGCCAAACGGAATTTCTGCGCTCGCGGGAACGCCATCGTCGTCCTCGCTCACCACTTTTTCGCGGGAACACCATTTGTCCAAAATCGTTCCCGCCAAGGCAAAAATTAATCCAAAAATTGAACCGACAAAAAGTGAAAAAATCACCGCGCGCCAGCCAAAAAATGCACCGATTCCCGCGAGCAAATAAATATCGCCCTCGCCCATGGCTTCGCGTTTTAAAAATACCGAACTAAAAAAACGAATGAAAGTCAAAATGGTCGTTCCCGTAGCCAAACCAATCGCCATCGCGATTAAATCTTGCGTCAAAAGCGTTCCCGTAAACATTGCCGCGACCATAAAAAACGCCAAAACGCTGTCGGGCAAAGTCATCGAGTCAAAATCTTGCATCGCTAAAACAATCGCAAATGTGAGATAAATCATCGTTCCCGCAGCCAACGATAACGGCAAAAATTCCCACGAAAACGCAAACAAAATCGCCGTCAATAATTCAATCATTGCATAGCGAATACTAAATCTTCTTCCACAACAAGCCGCGCGCCCACGCAAGATAAACCACGACAAAATAGGAATATTATGCCACCACGGAATCGGCTTGCCGCAAACGCAATGCGAACTTGGGCTAATAATGCTTTCGCCACGCGGAATCCGCAAAATGCAAACATTCAAAAAACTGCCAACAATTGCACCAAAAACAAAAAACACAATCGTCCAAAAATGCGGGAACGCCGTATGAATTTGTACAAAATTATCAATCATATACGGGAACGAAAATTAAAAAGGAAAAATCAATGGAATCAAAACGACACTCACCGCCAGCACTAAAGCCGCCGCGGGCAAACCGAATTTTACGTAATCAAAAAACTGGTAGCGTCCCGGCCCCATCACGAGCGTGTTTATCGGCGTTGAAACCGGCGTTATAAACGACGTGGAACAGGCAATCGCCACAGCAATTACGAACGGCACGGGAGAAACGCCGATGTTCAGGGCAATTTCCACGGCGACGGGAGCCAACAAAATCGCGACAACTGTGTTAGAAATAAACAGCCCGACAAGCGTCACCAACAACATAATCGAAAGCAACCAAATATGCGGGGACGCCGCGCCCAAAATAGAAGTTACAGTGTTCACCGCCAATTTGATCCCGCCCGATTGCTCGATCGCCGTCGCAAACGGATGCATGCCAATAATCAAAATTAACGTTGACCAATTGATACAACGATAAACATTATCCATTTCAATACAACGAAAAACGAGTAGCAAAACTGCGCCAATCAAAGCCGCCATCGCGTTGGGAACAGCACCCGCGATCATCAAACCCACCATCACCACAAGCGCGATTAACGCCAATGGCGCGCGCCCCGGAGCCGCAATTGCGTTTTTTGATTCTTCTGGCAGCGTAAGCAAAACCATGTCGCGCTTAAAAACATTCAAACTCCCAACAGTGCTCCACGGCCCATTCAGCAACAACGAATCGCCAACGCCCAATTTTAACAAATGTAAATCTTGCGTGTACGCCTTGCCATTGTGAATAATTCCGATAACATTCATACCATAGCGCACGCGAAAATTTTGTTCGGCAATGGTATGATCAACCAAGCGCGAACTTTGCGGGATCAGCACTTCGACGAGTCCGTGTTCTTTATCAATATCTTTAAAATGAGTTGTCGATTCGATTTTTTCGATGCCCATTTTATAAAACTCGCACATGCGCGTTGCGTTCGCGTCGTCATTGTCTTTATCGCCCAATTTTACAAAATCGACCAATAAAACATCGTTAGGACGCAATTCGGTGTCGGCTTGCGGCCACAACAATTCGCGCTTAATGCCACGGCGGCGCTCAATGCAAACGATGTTCCCGCCAAATTTTGCGCGCATATTTAATTCGCCAATTTTTTTACCGCACACTTTTGAATCGGGAACGGCAATCATAACAACCGTTTTCAAATTTAATTCATAGCGCTTAACAAAGTCGCTAAAATTAATTTCGTTGGCGGGAACGTCATTATTTTTGTCTTCATCGCCTTTTAAAAAACGGCTCGCAAAAAACATATAAATAATCGAAACCAACAAAATTGACAAGCCAATGAGTGTAAAATCAAAAAATTTCAACGCTGGCAATCCTGCGCGTTCGAGAGCCGCGCTCGCAATCATATTGGGCGGTGTCGCCACGAGCGTCATCATACCACTCACACCACCCGCAATCGCCAACGGCATCATCATTTTAGAGGGAGAAATTTTTATTTTTCGGCAAATACTCAACGCAACAGGAATAAACAACGCAACGATGCCCGTCGAGCTCATCACCGAGCCAATAATTCCAACCGCTAACATCAAAAAAATCATCAATTTTTTAGGACTATCACCCGAAAATTTGAGAATAAGTTGCCCAACTTTTGAAGAAATTCCCGTGCGTTCTAAACTTTCACCAACAACAAACATCAACGCAATCAAAATAATGCTTTGATCTGAAAAACCTTTTAACGCTTCTTCAAATTTAATAACACCTGTTAGCGGCAAAATCAACAATGCCACCAATGCCACAAAATCCATGCGCGGCTTGTTGATTACAAAACAAACAACGCAAACAATCAACAGCGACAAAACAAGAAGCAATTCGCCAGTCATAATGATTCAGTATAAAGCGTTCCCGCAAAAGTCGCGAGCAGTATTTTGTGGCGGGAACGCCGATTTTTAACGCACAAAACACGTTCCCGTGCGCACTATTTAGATGACGCTTCGACAGGAACGTTAATATAATTGAGCAATTCCAAAATTCCAAAAACCGTAAAATATGCCAAGATAATGATTCCGACAATCACTGCGCCCGAAACCGCCATGCGACGATAATTGGGCTTTGAAAGTAGCATTCCCGCACAAACCGCAAGCGCAATTGCAAGCGTCGTTGCAATTACAGCCGGCCATGAGGCGATTAAAACAAATTTTGCGCGTTCCCAAATGAGATAAATGCCGTTCCCGTCGCACGAGAAACGCTCAAACCACCAAATAATTGCTAACATATGTGTAGGGTTTTGTATGGTTGCCCGACTTGGATTCGAACCAAGACTGAATGAGTCAGAGTCATGAGTGCTACCATTACACTATCGGGCATAATTTAAAACATGCCAATTTTTGGGCAAAAAAATGGAGCCAGAAGTCAGGATTGAACTGACGACCTACCGCTTACAAGGCGGTTGCACTACCACTGTGCTATTCTGGCTCGTTGGTTTTTCAATTATCGCATTTATAACAAATTAAGTCAAGCAATTTTATCGCGTGCATATTCAAATTGACAAATCCTTCAAACTCATTAAGAATAGAAAGCATACAATATAACCTCATATGAAAAAAGCTTTTACTCTTATCGAAATCATCATTGTCGTTGCATTGCTCGGCATTCTTGCGGCTGTTGCTTATCCTGCAACGCAACAATATTTAGCAACGCGCGCACAAGCTTATATGCAAGACGACGGCGCACGTCTTGGGAGCGCAGCTCAAATTTATTTTGCCGAAACTTTCGAAAAATCGGTAACCGTGCGCTACAACAAAGAAACGGGCTCAATTGTTGGTCCGAATCAATTCAAAATGCTCAACG
Organism: uncultured Opitutales bacterium; assembly: GCA_934675585.1. Lineage (GTDB taxonomy): Bacteria > Verrucomicrobiota > Verrucomicrobiia > Opitutales > UBA953 > Spyradosoma. Next base: position 45,927 of record CAKUQY010000010.1, read on the forward strand.
GCAATCGCATTGAAAAAGGTTATGAAATTCCAGCCGAAATCACGATCAATCGCGACGACAAACAAGCAATCAAATTGGTCGATAAAAATGGCGGAACCTATATTTTTGACGACAAGGGAAAATTAGTAAAATCACACGAATAAGTTTTCCTCAATAAAAATGGACGATTTATTTAGTGGCGGGAACGTCACGGGAACTGCTTCAATATCAACGCCTTCTTCAATTATCGATGAAGAAGGCGTTGAAGTTAAACGCAAAAGTATTTCGTTTGACGACGTTTTAAACAACTTACCTAACACAGAAAGCGTTCCCGCGGGCGAACATGATTTTGTCCATTTGCATTTACACTCGCAATACTCGATGCTCGATGGAGCGACGCGCATTGATGATTTAAAAGTTAAGAAAACAAAAGAAGTTATTGTACAAGGTTTTGTTTCAAAAGCCCAAGCTTATAAAATGCGCGCGGTTGCCCTGACCGACCACGGGAACATGTTTGGCTCAAAACTTTTTTACGATACTTGTCGCGCCACCGAAAATCCACACGTCAAACCAATTATTGGCTGTGAAGTTTACGTTGCCCGCGAAGATCACACTTTGCGCACTTCCCGCTCGGGCAATCACTTAATTTTACTCGCAAAAAATTTAACAGGATATCACAATCTCGTTAAATTAGTTTCTATTGCTTGGACAGAAGGATTCTTTTCAAAACCGCGCATCGACCACGCTTTACTTGAAAAATACCATGAAGGTCTCATTTGTTCGAGCGCGTGTATCGCGGGCGAAATTCCAAGCGCAATTTTAGAAGGCAACATCGAACACGCCGAGCAAGCCGCACAATGGTTTAAAAATCTTTTTGGTGATGATTTTTATTTGGAAGTCATGCGCCACCCCAATAATATCCATCCCGAAACGCGCGACACCTACTATCGCCAACTTAAAGCCAATAATGGCATTTTTGAAATCGCAAAAAAATTAAATATCAAAGTTATTGCGACAAACGACGTTCACTTTCTCAATGAAGACGACGCTGATGCGCACGAAATTTTACTTTGTTTATCGACAGGAAAAAAATTGAGCGATGAAAAACGCTTGCGCTACACGCGCCAAGAATGGTTTAAATCGCAACAAGAAATGGCGAAAGTTTGGAACGATCATCCAGAAGTGCTCGCCAACACTCTCGAAATCGCAGATAAAGTTGAAGAATACAATCTCAATTCTGCGCCCATTATGCCGTTTTTCCCGATTCCTAAAGAATTTGGCACCGAAGAAGAATACCGCAAAAAATATAGCGAAGAAGATTTGTTAAAGATTTGGGACCGCGAACACTACGAAAAACATGGTGGCTACGAAAAAGTGTTGCGCATCAAACTTGAATGTGACTATCTCGAACACCTCTCATTTGAAGGCGCAAAAAAACGCTGGCCCAACGGAATTCCACAAGCAATCACCGACCAACTCAACTTCGAATTGAAAACAATTCGCACAATGGGGTTCCCGGGCTACTTTTTGATCGTGCAAGATTTTATCGCCGCCGCACGAAACATCGGCGTCATCGTCGGCCCTGGACGTGGCTCGGCTGCGGGTTGTCTTGTCGCATATTGCCTTAAAATCACCAATGTCGATCCCACACAATACGATTTACTTTTTGAACGATTTTTAAATCCTGATCGTATTTCGATGCCTGATATTGATATCGACTTTGACGATGAAGGTCGCGGACGCGTACTCGATTGGGTTACTGATAAATATGGACAAGATCACGTTTCGCACATTGCCACCTTTGGCATCATGGCGCCCAAAAGCGCAATTAAAGACGTTGCCCGAGTCATCGACTTGCCGTTAGCAACTTCAAATCAACTTGCAAAACTCGTTCCCGACACGCCCAAAATTACAATGACGGCAGCATTAGAGGAATCGCCCGAATTAAAAGCCGAATGCAATTCCCCTGACCCGCTCGTCCGCAAAACAATGGCATTAGCCCAAAAGCTCGACGGAACCGTGCGACAAATGGGCGTTCACGCTTGTGGTATTTTAATTTCACGCGAACCGCTCACTGAAACGATTCCCGTTTTGCCGACTCCCAAAGGCGCTGACCGATTGATGACAACACAATACGATGGACATTTTGTCGAGCCAATCGGCTTAATTAAAATGGACTTTTTGGGGCTGCGCACACTTTCAATTATTAAATCAGCTTTGCGCAATATTAAACAAGCTTACGGGAACGATATTGACATCGACGCGATCCCGCTCGATGATAAAAAAACATTTGAATTATTTTCACGTGGAGAAACAACAGGACTTTTCCAGTTTGAATCTGCGGGAATGAAAAAGCACATGATTGCGCTCCAACCTTCAAAATTTGGCGATTTGGTCGCAATGAACGCGCTTTATCGTCCTGGGCCAATGGAATATATTCCCACCTTCATTGCTCGCAAATTGGGCAAAGAAGAAATCGCTTACGACCATCCGTTGATGGAGCGTTACCTCAAAGACACTTACGGCGTTTGCGTTTACCAAGAACAAGTAATGTTGCTTTCGCGCTTGTTGGGCAATTTTACGCGCGGGCAATCAGACTCGCTACGCAAAGCAATGGGCAAAAAGCAAATTGATGTGATGAACAAACTTTACGAGATTTTCGTCACGGGCTGCCTCAACAATCCAGAATTTATGAAACCGATCGGGAACAACGAAAACAAAGCCCGAGGATTGATTGAAAAAATTTGGAACGACTGGCGCGCATTTGCGTCTTATGCGTTCAACAAAAGTCACGCTGTCTGCTACGCTTTTATCGCTTACCAAACCGCCTACCTCAAAGCGCACTATCCCGAAGAATTTATGGCGGCAGTGCTCGATTCCGAAATTTCAAATTCCGAAAAATTAATGTTCCTGATCGGCGAATGCACCCACATGGGCATCGATGTGCTTGGACCCGATGTTAATTCTTCTGTTTACGGATTTTTTCCAGACAGCAAAAATCACACGATTCGTTTTGGTTTTGGCGGGATCAAAGGAATGGGCGAGCGCGTTTCGAACGAAATTATTCGCGACCGCAAAGAAAACGGCAATTTTAAAAGTTTTGTAGATTTTATCCAACGCATGGCGCGCATTCGCGTTCCCATCACCAACGAAGCCACAGGAGAAGTTCGAGAAGCAAAATTAACACTTGGCAAAGGTACTGAATCGCTTGTGTTGACGGGCGCGTTCGACTCTTGCGAAAAATATGAAGATCGACAACATTTGTTCGATTCAATCAAAGCCGTTGCAGAATCTGTCGCCAAAGATGAAAATGACGCGAACCAAATGAGTCTTTTTGATACCGGCGACGACAAGACTTCGCTCAACGACGATCTCATTCGCCGTGGCGCGCCGCCGATGAGCAATTTTGAAAAATTGAGCCACGAATATGAATTGCTTGGACTTTATTTGTCGGGACACCCGTTGCATGAATTTTCAAAACTTGACCGCGCGCTCACCAATTTTAGCGGCGAATTCAAAGATTGCAAACTTTCAAAATTTGACAAACATCCAATTCGTCTCTGCGGCATGGTGCGCGACATCAGTATCAAAAAAACACGCGATGGCTCAAAACAATTCATGACTTTTAATCTTAAAACAAACAGCGACACCTACGACATTTTTTGCTTTGACGACGTCGAAAATCTCGTTCTCGTCAAGCCCAACGAAGTGCTTTACAAAGGCCAAAATAAAAAACTCGCCGAAATTCCAGAAGAAGAGCGCAACGCAAAAAATTACACCGAAGTTCCCAGTGGCGCGGCCCTGAAAAATGGTTTTATTCTTGAAAACGGCGCAATTATTTCTGTCGAAGGTGAATTGCGTTACAGCAAACGCAAACCCAAGCCCGGCGAAGACGCGCCACCGCCCGAATGGCGTTTTTCAACACAAACCATTCGTTCACTCAAAGAAGCTGTACGCGGTTGGCTCAACGCCGTCACCTTCGTCGTTGACACACAAAACCTCGACGACATTAAAGATTTTATCAACAAAAAAATTATGCCCCAGGTCGGATGCCACCCAGGCGGAACCCATTTGAGAATCGCTACCTACGCCGACAGCGCAAAAACGGCACTTATCGAAGCCGATCTCGGGAACGATATTACCACTTCTTTCGAACCCGAAGATTTTAAAGAAATCGCTCAAGATCCCGTCGTTCTCGAATACAAAATCGATGCGATCCCGCCACGCTTGCGGGAACGCACATTTAATTTTGGAAACCGTTAATCACAAATCGCGGGAACGCAAAAATAATAAAAAATCTACGTTCCCGCAAAAAAATTTAATCAAGGCAAAACAAAACGCGTTCCCGCGAAAATCTCACGGGAACGCGTTTTTTTGTTTTATCGATTAATAACCGTTTGGATTCATCGATTGCCATTTCCACGAAGACGCGCACATATCATCAAGCGTATGTGTCGCTTCCCAGCCAAGCAATTTTTTCGCATAAGATGGATCTGCGTAGCATTCTGGAGCGTCACCCGGACGACGTGGAGCAATAACGTAAGGAATTTCCTTACCGCAAGCTTTTGAAAACGCCTTGATCATATCGAGCACAGAATAACCCGTTCCCGTGCCGAGGTTGACCGTGTAAATCGCGCCTGGTTCTTTTTCGAGCTTTTTGAGTGCTGCGAGGTGCCCGCGCGCAAGGTCAACAACGTGAATGTAGTCGCGAACGCCCGTGCCGTCTTTGGTTGGGTAATCGTCGCCAAAAACATTCACCTTTGGCAAACGACCGACCGCAACTTGTGCGATGTATGGCATCAAGTTGTTTGGAATACCATTTGGATTTTCGCCAATGCGTCCCGAAGCGTGCGCGCCAACAGGATTAAAATAACGCAACAACATTACGCCCAAATCTGGCTCTGCCGCTTTAACGTCGCTCAAAACGCGTTCGAGGAACAATTTTGTTGCGCCGTAAGGATTGAGCGCTCCCGTCGAGCAGCCTTCATCTAACGGCACTTTTTCTGGCATACCATAAACCGTTGCCGATGACGAGAAAACAATATTGCGGCAACCATATTGCTTCATCAATTTGAGCAAATTAAACGTTCCCGTCATATTGTTGTGATAATAGAACAATGGCAATTTGCAAGATTCGCCTACTGCTTTCAAGCCCGCAAAGTGAATGACAGCGTCATACTTTTTCGCTTGGAAAACTTTTTCAAGCGCGTCGTAATCGAGCAAATCGACTTTGTGGAATTCTGGAGCGCGTCCCGCGAGCTCTGCGCCGCGCTTAACCGCTTCTTCTTGCGAGTTGTAGAGATTATCGACGATAGTTACGTCATAACCTGCTTGCAACAATTCGATCACCGTATGTGTGCCAATGTAGCCGGCACCGCCTGTAACGAGGATATTCATAGTATTTGAATAATTGATTTTTGTTGTTTAAATTATACCACACCTGCGCCCTTGCCAGTAGTAGTTTTGAAAAATGTTGGCTTTTTGCCAAATTTTGCAGCAAACGCGTCTGCCACAGCATTGGCTTGTGCTTCGCTAAAATCGCCACTCGTGAGCGCAATTGCGATCCCGCCAAAGCCGCCGCCCGAAAGACGCGCGCCATAAACATTCGCCTGCGACATCAATTGGTCAACCAAGAAATCGATTTCTGGGCACGAATTTTCAAACAAATCGCGGGAACTGCAATGCGACGCATACATCAAATTGCCGACCGCCGTCAAATCGCCTTTTTTGAGCGCTTCTTGCATTTCGAGCACGCGCGCATTTTCGCCGACAACGTGCAACGCGCGCTCGTAAATTTTCGTTCCCGCGGCTTCCATGCGGGAACGATTTGCCATCACTGCCGAAGCCGAAGCGTCCGCCAAGCAAGTGCATTTCGCGTCATATTTTCCCAAAATATCTTTGGCAGTCATGCAAGCGCTATGGCGTTGCGCGTAATCGCCAGCGACGAGCGCGTGTTTGACACCTGAATTAAACACCCAAAAATACGTTCCCGCAGGCAATGGCAATGTTGAAAATTCGTTCGTTTTGCAATCGATGCGCACAATCGCGTTTTGTTCGCCAAAGCCCGAAACGCCTTGATCGAGAATGCCACAAGGCATGCCGACAAATTTATTTTCTGCCTCTTTGCCAACGAGCACGGTTTCAAGTTTGTTAAGCGGAAAATCGTAAAGTTTGCAAAGCGCATAAGCCGTTGCCAATTCAATCGCCGCCGACGAGCTCACGCCCGCTCCCGAAGGAACCGTCGAAGTGTCTGCCATATTAAAACCGTGCGTTACTTTCATCCCGCGCTTAATCAAAGCATCAAGCACACCGAGCGGATAATTCATAAATTTTTTCTTGCCGTCTTGCAATTTGAGTTCGTTCAATTTAATCGAATCTTTGCAATGCAACCCTTCCGACGCCATATGAATTTCATCATCTTCACGTGGTGAAACCGCGACAAAAATACGGTTGTCAATCGCGACACCCATAACGATGCCGTTATTGTAATCGACGTGATTGCCAATAAATTCAAGACGACCAGGCGCTTGAGCAACCACTGCGGGATCGCTGTTAAAAACAGATTTAAAATAATCGTTGATCATAATTTTAAGAATTGAAGTTTTAATGGTTAATAATTGTTGGACGATAAATTGTCGTAGATTCATACGGCGTTCCCGCGAACAAAATATTCACGCGGAATGCGTTTTGATTGATTGCATCGGGCGCGTGCTGCGTTTCAAAAGCGACGCCAGCATAATCGGCATAACTCGCGCCGTCTTTTGCGGGAACGCCCTCACAACAAGCGCCAAGCCAATTGCCCGTGTAAACTTGCATTGCGGGCTCGGTAGTTTCTACAATCATTGCGCGACCATTTTCGCGACATTCAAGTTTAGCGACTTCGCGGAGCATTCCCGCGTTCCCGCCAAGAATAAAACAATGATCATACCCCTTGCCGTAAACTAATTGTTGCACATTCGCTTTAAAAATATCTTTGCCCAATTGTTTGGCGACCGAAAAATCAAATGCGCGCATCCCGTTTGTTTCCCAAATTTCGCCTGTCGGGATCGCCGTTTCATCTGTTGGCAAAAATCCTTTTTCGTTCAACGTCAGCCACTGCGAAAAAATCGTTCCCGAGGCGTGACCTGCGAGATTGAAATAGCTGTGATTTGTCAAATTAATCAGTGTGATTTTATCGCTTTCGGCGTGATAATTTAATTTCACAGCACCATCAACGAGCAAAGTGTAAGTAAGCGAAATTTTCAAATTGCCAGGATAGCCCTCTTCGCCATCGGGAGAAACGCGCGAAAAAGTCACGCTCGGCTCGTCAGCGTTCCCGCCAAACTCCGCATTCCAAACAAACGCATTAAAACCTTTTAAGCCGCCATGCAAGTGATTTGGACCGTTATTAATTGCCAACGAATAATCGTTCCCGCCAAGCGTAAATTTGCCTTGCGCGATACGATTCGCATGGCGTCCACAAACCGCGCCAACATACGCCGTTTGCTTTGCATAAGTTTCTGCAGAATCAAAACCCAAGACCACATCTACAAATTTTCCGTCTTTGTCGGGCGTCAACCATTTTACCCAAGTCGCGCCCAAATCTGTAAACGCCGCAGTAAAACCCGCCGCATTTGTCAGCGTGTAAAGTTTTACCGCGTTCCCGTCAAAACTACCAAAATCTGAAATTGCTGTTGCCATATTTTTTTAATTATCGAAATAATGGAGCGATTAAAATTGCCGCTGTAAACGCCAGCATCGCCAAATAAAAAACTGTAATCAATGCCGAAAAAATAAGTGCCGCCATCAAACGCATCACACCTACAACTTGCTCGCAACGACGATTTTTAAAAAGCCAAACCACCGTTCCCGCAAAATTTAAAAATCCCAAAATCAACAATCCCCAAAGAATTGCTTGTTGATTATCCAAAAAAGTCAATGCCAATGTAGGCACTTGTAAGCCTGAACTTGCCATATTTATCGCCAGTTCAAGCCATGTTTCGTTGGTCGCTATCCCAACAAATACCGCAAACATCGGAAAAATTGCTACAAAAAATGCAACAAACGCAGTTGTTGTACGCGCTAAATTCGTTGCGGGAACGATTTTTTCGGGGTGATTTTCGCCTTCCATAATCCTATATTACTCCCACGCGCGTTCACGCGCAATAACGAAAAACGTTCCCGTAAAATTCATTTGTAAAAACAAAAAACGGACGGCGCTTTTTGAGCGCCGCCCGCTTTTACTTTTTGCAAAAATTAAATTTCGCCAATAATCGTTCCCGCAGGGATAACCGCGTCTTTTTTCACGATTAACACGCCATCGCGAACGCAAGCGCCCTTGTCTTCCCAGCCGTCGGGAACGCCTTTCGGCGAAAGCTTGCAGCCCTTGCCAATGCGCGCACCTTTGTCAACGATCGCATCACGAATAACACAATTTTCGCCAATGCCGATAATAGGTCTTCCCGCAGCGCGACATGCCGCCACATCATCGATGCTTTCATAAAAATCTGCGCCCATATGAACAACATTTTTAAGATCGCAACCCGAGTCAACAACCGCGCGAACGCCAATTACACAACGATTCAAAACCGAATTGCTGATAATTGCGCCATCGCCAATGACGACGTGTTCAATCTTGCAACCATTCAGTTTTACTGGCGGCAACACTCGGTCGTGCGTGTAAATCGGCGCCACATCATCAAAGAAATCAAATGGCGGAACATCGTCTGTCAGCGCAAGATTGGTTTCCCAGAACGCACGAACCGTTCCAATATCTTCCCAATAAGCATCAAATACGTGAGCAACAAGCTTTTTCTTGCCAAGCATGCCAGGAATCACTTCTTTGCCAAAATCTTTCATATCATTATCAAGCGCTTCACAAAGGAATTTTCCGGAGAAAATATAAATTCCCATCGATGCCAAGCAATATTCCATATTCGATTTGTCAGAAAGCGCATCGCGCAATTTGCCGTGGATAACCAAAGAATCAATCAATGCTGGATCTTTTGGTTTTTCGACAAATTCTGTAATTTCTGAATTTTCATTCACGCGCATTACGCCCAACGCCGAAACTTCTTTTTTAGGCATCGCTTTTGCAGCAATTGTAACATCTGCCTTGTCGGCAATGTGTTGCTCAAGCATTTTCTTAAAATCCATACGGAACAATTGGTCGCCCGAAAGAATCAAAACATAATCGTCTGGCTTGAGATTAAAGTGTTGCAAATTGTGGCGCACCGCATCTGCCGTGCCTTGATACCAAGCTTCACTTTCCATACTTTGCTCCGCCGCAAGAATATCAACATAACCCTTGCCAAACGAATCAAATTTGTAAGTGCGCTGAATGTGGCTGTGAAGTGATGCTGTGTTAAATTGAGTCAACACGCAAATCGTGTTAAAGCCCGAATTCAAACAGTTACTAATCGGAATATCGATCAAACGATATTTGCCAGCCAAAGGCACTGCTGGTTTACAACGTGCGGCAGTGAGAGGATACAAGCGGGTGCCGCGACCACCGCCCATAATTACACAAACAACTTTAGATTTTGCCATAATATTAGGAAATAGGGGTTAAGTTCCTTTTTAGAATAACGCTGAAACAAACGAACTGCAAGCAAATTCGCATAAATCCTACACGAAAAAGCGCTAATTTTTCAAGGAGGCGGACTTTTAACTTCGCCACAAGGGGCGAGAACGCGGAATTTTCAAGAGCGCTTCGCGAAAAGCGCGTTCCCGCGAAAAAGGCGCCTACGGCGAAAAGGTTTTTTGTGGAGCGCGTGGAACGCGCAACACGAATAACCGTGGGTTTTAACCCGTGGGAACGCAAAAAACAATAAAAATGCGTTCTCGTAAAGAACATTCTCACGGGAACGCATTTTGTTTGTTTTTTTACTCTGCGCCTTTGCGCCTCTGCGTTTAATAAAAAAAATAACGCAGAGGCGCAAAGGCGCAGAGTTTTTAATTAAAACTTTCAACGATTGCATTCTTGCGGGAACGCATTTTGCTTTGTCGCGGGAACGGATTTTTTAAATTTGATAACACCAAGCGCCGTCTGATTGTTTTACTAAATCTTCCAAAGTAATTTCGCGAAAATAGTCATGGATCAATTTGTCAAAGCCCTGCCACATTTTTAGCGTAGGACAATTTTGCTTGCGCGGACAAAAATTTTCGCGACATTCCAAACATTCAACGGGAGCAAGCGAGCCCTCCATCACCGTTAAAATTTCCAACGCTGTGTAATTTTTGGGTGCGCGCGTTAAAGCGTAACCGCCGTTAGGACCGCGTTTTCCAACGATCAATTTGGCTTTCACTAACAACAATGCGATTTGCTCTAAATATTTTAACGGCATTTCTTGCTTTTTTGCGATGTCTTTCAAATTGAGCCCTTTTTCAAGATTTTGAGCCAACTCAATCATAAACCGCATCGCATAACGTCCTTTGGTAGATATCTTCATAAATATAAAACTATCTTTTTGATATGAAATTGTCAATGTTTTTGTAAACAACTATGTTTTTCAAAGATTTTATACAAATCTTTAAAATCATATTGACAAAGTATGAAATTAAATTTAAAATTTTAATTATCACACAACAAACAATCAAAATTCTACAAACAATGTATTATCAATCAATCACACAGCTCATCGGCAAAACGCCTTTGCTCGAACCCGTTAACTACAACGCAAAGCGTGCTTTAAAAGCAAAATTGCTTGTTAAACTCGAATATTTTAATCCTTCGGGTTCTGTAAAAGATCGCGTGGCAGCAGCAATTATCGACGACGCCGAAGCATCTGGAAAACTCGCGCGTGGCGGAACGATTATTGAACCCACGAGCGGGAACACGGGAATTGGCATCGCCGCCGTTGCCGCCTCAAAAGGTTATCGCGCCATTTTGACAATGCCAGAAACCATGAGCGTTGAACGTCGCAATATTCTTAAAGCGCTTGGAGCCGAAATCGTTTTAACCGAAGGCGCAAAAGGAATGAAAGGCGCAATCGCCAAAGCCGAAGCATTGCATGCAGAAATTGCGGGTTCAATCATTGCGGGCCAATTTATCAATCCCGTCAATCCCGCAATACACTACAAAACAACGGGACCCGAAATTTGGAATGACACTGACGGGAACGTGGATATTTTTGTCGCAGGCATTGGCACTGGCGGGACAATTTCGGGAGCGGGAAAATTTTTGAAAGAAAAAAATCCTAATTTAAAAATCATCGCAATTGAGCCGGCAACCTCGCCTGTGCTTTCTGCGGGAACGTCGGGAGCTCATAAAATTCAAGGCATCGGCGCAGGATTCGTTCCTGCGACGCTTGATTCAAAAATTTACGACGAAATCATCACCGTTGATAATGACGTGCCTTTTGCGACAGCGCGCGAATTTGCAAAAACAGATGGCATTTTGGTGGGCATTTCAAGTGGTGCCGCATTGTGGGCAGCCACACAAATCGCCTCACGCCCTGAAAACGCAGGCAAAAACATCGTCGTGATTTTGCCAGATTCTGCCGACCGTTATTATTCAACAGCGTTGTTTGAATAATCGCGGGAACGCATTTGGCGGGAACGCATTTGGCGGGAACGCATTCTGGAATGGAGCGGTATCTTGCCGCTCCATTTTTCTAACGGGAACACATTTTTAAGCAAATTCAATTTTTAGCACAAGAGCCCTGTCCTTTCGCTAAAAATCGTCATTGCTTGCGGGAACGTTTTTTTCTGCAACAGATGCAATATAATCGTCAGGAGCGCCGTCATCATCTTTGCCTTGGTGTGGCGCTTCGACAAAGCGCGTAAATTGTCCGTAAAAACGGAAAAGCACATCGCCTGTTGGTCCATTACGTTGTTTAGCAATAATCAATTTGCGTGCACCATAGCCACGATTGGTTTCTTCTTGCGCGACAAGTTCTTTGTCTGCCTTAACATCTTTACTGGCGGCGGCGTGTTTGGCGGTATCGATAAGCATAATCATATCCGCATCTTGTTCGATTGAGCCCGATTCGCGCAAATCGCTCGCGCGCGGCGCGCGATCTTCTTTGTCCGAATCACGATTAAGCTGTGCGAGCGCGACGACGGGAACTTTAAATTCTTTTGCCATGGCTTTGATTGAGCGTGATGCTTCTGCGATTTGCTGTTCCCGCGGCATACGTGGATCGGTGCCGTTAATCAATTGCAAATAGTCGATAATAATCATATCGAGTTTTTCGTGTTGATGAATACGGCGAGCTTTGGCGCGGATTTCGGTAATTGTTTGACCGCCAATATCGTCAATATCCAAACGGCATTGCTTATATTCTTCACCGGCGTTAATCAAATTGCGCCAACCATCTTTGCCGACAGTATGACTTTTTAACAACTGACGCAAATTGATGCGAGCGCGCGAAGCCAGCAAGCGTTGCATTAAGTCTTCTGCCAACATTTCCAAACTAAACATCAAAAAATGCGGCACGCGATTTTTATTGCCATTACGTTGCAAACGCGCGCGATAAGATTTATCAAACAACGCATTTTCAATCATATTAAGCGCAATAGATGTTTTGCCCATACCAGGACGCGCCGCAATGACAATCATTTGACCAGGATGAAAACCAAGCGTCATATTGTCAACCGTACTAAAACCTGTGGGAACGCCCAATGCACTATCAGAGCCGCGCGCCAATTCATTCAAAATTTGATTGGTGCGATTGATAATATTTTTATTGGGATCGGGTTCATTCGTGCTTGAGACTTCTTGCGCGTTTGTATCCGTAATACTCAAAAAAGTTTTTTCGGTTGCCTCGATGATGCCCATGATTTCTTGACCGCCATCTTGCGCGGCTTCAATTGTACGCGCTGCCGATTGAATCAAACGCCGACGATAATATTTTTCTTTAATAATGCTACACCAATGATTTGTACTAATCATCGATGGCGACGCGCCTGTTGCTAAATCACCAATATAAACATAACCGCCCGCCAATTCAAGCGTGCCATCTGCGCTCAATTGGTCCGCCAACGCAATTTCTTCCGCAGGTTTATTTTTAGAAGATAATTTGCACATCGCGCCATAAATCAATTTATGACGCTCATCATAAAACATCGATTCGTCCAATTTTTGCACTTGGCAATCAATCAAAATCGAGCCATGCCCATTAGTTGCTGCAGCCTCATCGTGCAAAATCGAAGCCAACAAATATTGCTCTGCCTTAACATCTGACGGCGATTGATTTGCCAACAAATCAATTTCTTGTTGCTCATTTTCAAAACGCTTACGACGAGCAGCTTGCGCACGTTTGGACGCAAAAGTGCGTTGTTTAACAACTTTCAAACTACTGCCCGCCTCGGCGGGAACGTCCAACGGAACACTCGCGGGAACGTCACTCATACCCAATGCTTCAGGAGGCAAATCGGGAACACTCACCGCTTCGCCAATCATATCAGGCGGCGGAGTCATCGGGAAATCTTCTGGCGTTCCCGTCGCGGGAACGTCGTTCGCATTTTTAGAACTCATCGCGTTCCCGCCTCTATTTCACAACATTCCAAATCGCAACACAATCTTTCAAAAGCGCCGACAATAACGCCAATGGCAATTGCGTTGCCGCGTCAGAAATCGCACTTGCGGGATCAGGATGCGTTTCAATAAACAAACCTTTTGCACCTGCAGCCACCGCCGCACGCGAAAGCGCGGGAACGAACTCGCGTTGTCCCCCGCTCGCACCCATCATCGCGCCTGGCAATTGCACGCTATGCGTCGCATCCATAATCGATGGACGTCCATAATTATTCATAATTTGAAACGAACGCATATCGACAATAAGATTTTGATAACCAAAACTTGTGCCACGATCGGTCAACCACACTTCATTTGCGCCAATCGAAGTCAATTTGTCATTCACATAACGCATTTCTTGCGGCGAAAGAAATTGTCCTTTTTTCACATTCACACAACGTCCCGTTTTCGCTGCCGCAACGAGCAAATCTGTTTGACGGCAAAGGAATGCTGGAATTTGCAAAACATCGCAAACATTTCCCACTTTTGCGCATTGCGCGGCTTCGTGAACATCTGTCAAAACTGGAAATTTGTATTCTTTTTTTACCATCGACAAAAGCGCTAAACCTTCATCAATACCAGGACCGCGCAAACCCGAAATCGAAGTGCGATTTGCTTTATCAAAAGAACCTTTAAAAACAATTGTCAATTCAGGCATCGCTTCACGAATTTTGCAAAGCTCTTCCGCAACCGTGCGACAAACGGTTTCATTTTCAAGCGAGCAAGGACCCGCGATTACCAAAAACTTCTTAGGATCGTAAATCATAACAAAATCTATAATAAATTGCGTTCCCGCGCGTCGCAATTTTTAATTGCTAACATCTTATTCACAAGATCGCGCGGGAACGTAAAAAACAAAAAAACCTCGCAAAAGCGAGGTTTAAAAGTGGCGCCCTTATTGAGATTCGAACTCAAGTTACCTCCGTGAAAGGGAGATGTCCTGACCGGGCTAGACGATAAGGGCTACTTACGTTTTACCGTATGAAATATATTATCGCATAAATTTTATTTAGAGTCAAGCGATTTTTGTAAAATATTTTTGAACTCTTGCAAATTTTTCGTCCCCGCGAGCAAAACTCGCAGTTGGCGGCTACCGGGAACGCTATGAATAAAAGGCAAAAAGCGCGCAATATTATGTCTCAAAACATTCTCGCTATTTGAATTTTCGCAAAGTGCTGTCGCGTAATCATCGACAATTTTTAAAATTTCTTTAAAATTAGGTGGTTCGGGAACGGGCGTTCCCGCGAGCGCGGCTTTAATTTCGCGAAAAATCCAAGGTTTTCCCAATGCGCCACGTCCAATCATCAATCCTGCCACGCCTGTTTCTTCAACGCGTTTACACGCAATTTCGGCGCTTGTAATATCGCCATTTCCAATGACGGGAACGCGCACGGCTTGCACAACTTCTGCAATTTTTCCCCAATCGGCCTGACCAGAATAACCCTGTGCACGCGTGCGTCCATGAACAGTAATTGCTTGAACGCCAGAATCTTCAAGACGTTTAGCGACTTCGATGTGCACTAATTGCTCGCTATTCCAACCCAGACGCATTTTTGCGGTTATTTTCATTGCGGGAACGGCTTTAACAACAGCGCGCGCCACCGATTCCAACAATGGCAAATCTTTTAATAATCCCGAACCCGCATTCGTGCCAACTACTTTGGGCGCGGGACAGCCAAAATTGATATCAATAAAATCGGGCGCCAAGCGTTCAGCAATCAATTGCGCAGCTTTTGCCATAGATTCGGGAACAGCACCAAAAATTTGCACGCCCACAGGACGTTGTTCCCGCGAGTATTCAATCATTTTCCAAGTGCGTTCGCGATCGCGCACAAGTGCTTCGCTCTGCACAAATTCGGTTTCAACCACATCTGCGCCAAAACGTTTACAAATATCGCGAAATGCAATATCCGTGAAACCAGCCATCGGCGCAAGGTAAAGCATTTTTCGAGCGCGATTATTGATAGCCCAATTTCGTCAATTCTTGTTTTAACAAAATTTGGAATTGCTTGACATCTTCAGGAGTTGGCTGATAACCCTCGGCAAAACCGTCAAGCCCCAAACGTCCCTGCCCGTCAATCATCCATTGTCCTGAATTTCCATCCGAAAAAGTAACGTTCCCGCCCACAATCACTCCTGCCTGTTGCACGGGATCGACCGAAATCGAAACGCTACCCCTTGCTGCGGGAACGCTATTATTTTCTGCGGGAACAGGATTTTCTGTCGCCGCGGGAACGCTTTCTTGCGGAATTTCTGGCTTATTATCTGCCAATGTTAAATCTAAATCATCGACGAGAAAACGCACATCCATGTAAGTCATTTTGACTCCCATTTCATTAGCGATACGCGCTTGCAAATCAGCGAGCGTCGCGCCGTCGTTCACCCATTGAGCAATTGTTACAATTTGTTCTTTTGTAAAATTCATAATTTATTTTTCTGCGGGAACGGCGGTTGGTGCAACTGAAGTTTCAATTTTTTCTGCGGGAACGAGCTCTGAAACATCCTCGTTAATTGGCGAATTTTGTTTTGTCGCAACCGTCAATTGAAACGAGCGCGCTTGTGCGAGCGACATTTCTGGAGCGAAAATAAATTGCACATTTGCGGCTTCATCAATTTGCCCTTTGACATTTTGACGTGCGCGCGCAACTTCGATGCCCGAGCGATCATAACCCTTCAAAATCAAGCCCTCTTCCACTTGACGTGAAAAGCTCATGTAAACATTTACTTGACGCGGATCCATCACGACCGCGCGATCTGCATCAATGCCACAATCGCGAATGTTCCCGTCGAGCGCCAATGCGTTAATTACGGGAATATTTCCTTCGGCATCTGTTGAAACCAACGCATAGCCCATTTTCGGCAACATATAATAAATCACTACGTTTGTAAGCAACAAACAAATAAAAAAAGCAACGACTGTGCGCAAAATTATAAGTAATATTTTCATAAATTTATATTAAATCAAAGCCCAACAATCTTCAAGATTTTAGAGTTCGCCACAGCAAAACTGCGACCAATCACAACCGCGTTCCCGCAAATCTGAAATCTCGCGCAAAAACAATCGCGCACACATTTCAGCGTCCGCTCCCGCGCGGTGATGATTGCGACAATCGATTCCCATTTGCGAACAAAGAAAATCGAGCGAATGCGAAGGAGCGTCATAAAGATTGCATGCAATTTTTAACGAACAAAAATAGTCAATTTCAGGTTTCGGCAACGCGTAAAAATCAAGCGATTTGCGAATACACGAAATATCAAACGCCGCATTGTGAGCCACGAGCGTTGGCGTTCCCGCGAGATAATTTTCAAGCAAATAATTCCAAACCGCCGGGAACTCGGGTGCGTTTTGAGTTTCTTCGGGGTAAATACCATGAATTTCAATATTGCGCCAAGAATAATCGTTATTTTCAGGACGCACTAACCACGAACGCGTTTCGACCACGTTCCCGCCACGCACAACACAAATCCCTGCTTCGCAAATTGAATTGCGTTTGCTCGTTGCTGTCTCAAAATCAATCGCAACAAAATTAATAGCTTCCATACAAGAAATTATACAAAAAACGCGTTCCCGCGAAACTTTCCACGGGAACGCACTTTTTTATTTGGCAATTAGTGGAACAGCCAGAATGGCACCAAACAGCGACGCACCACTTCTGTTGTCGTTGAGCCAATAATAAATTGACGAATGCGGGAATGTCCGTAAGCGCCCATCAAAATGCAAGTAATGCCGTTAGTTTTTGCATAAGTTTGAATCGCCTCTGCGGGAACGCCCGAAAGCATTTGCAATTTTAAACGGAAGTTCCCGCCAGCCAAACGGCGTTCAATTTCGCTCAATTTTTTAGAAACCTCTTCTTCTTTGCCAGGTTTTGCGACTGAAACAAGATGAATTTCTTGCGTAAAATAAGCTTTGTTTTTCTCTAAAAACGCCAACGCTTTTTCGGCAGAAACGCCGCCGTCATAAGAGAACAACAAACGTTCTTGCTTAATAAATTCGCGATTAACAACAAAACACGGCAATTGTGTTGTGCGAATAATGCGTTCGAGGTTGCTGCCTAAAAAGCCCTTAGCAAAATTGCAATTTTCGCCGCGTTTACCAACGATAAGACTTGTAATTTGCTTGCGCTCTTCGCAAAGCTCTTCAATCACATCAACTAAATCACCGATGCGATGTATAACCGTCAAACGATCGGCAATGCCTGCTTCGTCAAAAGATTTTTTGACAAAATCACCAATTACCTTCGCTTTCTTGTTTTCGATTTCTTTCAATTGCTCGGCAACATTGGAATAATTTTGGGCGCCCAACACACCGCCAAAATCACCAAATGTCGGCAGTTCATAATTATTCAGCTCTGAAACATACAGCGCGACAACTTTGATGCCCACTTTTTGTGAAATCCAAACCGCATATTGCGTGACCACTTGACCATATTGCGAGCCGTCAACGCAAATTAACATTTCTGCATTTTTATCCATGATTTTTAAGGGGTTAAGGGTTAATCTTTACACCTAAAATAATAGCACCGATTCAAAAAACTTACAAATTTTTAATTTTCGCGGGAACGCCTACTCTTCTTTAAGCGCAAACAACGATTCTAATGTTGGATAAAATTGCGCCCAATTCGAAATATCAATATCATTCTCAATAATCGCGCTAAACAAATCGCGTTTAGATTGCTTTAATTTTTCAATGCGATCTTCAATCGTTCCCGCCGCAATCATACGATAAACAAAAACGCGTTTTGTTTGCCCAATACGATGCACGCGGTCAATCGCCTGCTCTTCAACTGCTGGATTCCACCACGGGTCAAGCAAAAAAACATATTCCGCACTCGTAAGCGTTAAACCCGTACCGCCCGCGCGCAAACTAATCAAAAATATCGCGGGACCGTTGGTTGATTGGAACTCTTTAACAGGTGTTGCTCGATCGAGCGTCGAGCCCGTAATTGTAAAAAATGGCACATTAGGAAAGCGTTCCCGCAAATAATTTTCTGCGTGATTAAGAAATTTCACAAATTGACTAAAAATAACAATATGACCACCATTATCGACAATTTCTTCGACGCGTTCAGAAAGTGCCATCAATTTTCCAGAATCAATCGCATCTGCAAATTGTTCGTTCCCGCGCAACAAACTCAAATCACAAGCCGCTTGTCGCAAACGCAAAAGTAAGGTCAAAAAATTCAACGATTTTTTGTGATAAATTTCCGACACACTTTCATTTTTATACTCATCAATGCCTTGCTTTGCAATTGCGGCGTAAGCTTCACGCTGTTTATCTGTCAATGGACAATACAAAACGTTAGAAATTTTTTCTGGCAAATCTTTAGCAACTTCTTCTTTAGTGCGTCGCAAAATAAATGGCATAATTTGCGTGCGCAATTTTTCTACAAATCGCGGATCTTCTTCGAGCGAGCTCTCAATTTCAGCGCGCTTTCCCAAAAGCCCCGGCATCAAAAATCTAAAAATTGTCCACAAATCAATATGACGATTTTCAATCGGCGTTCCCGTCAAAGCAATGCGATATTTTGCATTGATTTCTGTTACAGCATGAGCAATTTTTGTTGATGGATTCTTAATAAATTGCGCCTCGTCAAGCACCGCATAAGTATAAGCACGCCTACAAAAACGCTTTTGATTATTGCGAAAATAACCATAACTCGTCAGCGTAATCCCTGTTTTTGCGGGAACACGTTTTGACAACGTTCCCAAAACGCAAACTGGAATTTGCGGAAAAAATTTTTGAATTTCATTTTCCCAAACGGGCACAACTGAGGCGGGACAAAGAATGAGCGCCGAAGTATTTTTATATTTATCAAGCGCAATTACTGAAAGGATTTGCAAGGTTTTTCCAAGTCCCATTTCATCAGCAACCAACGGATGAACGCCGCAATCGAGCATTTTACGAATCCACGCAATTCCTCGTTTTTGATAAGGTCGCAAACATTCGAGCGTTCCCGCCAAAGGTTTAGCTTCTTTAAAAAACCGTTTTTTCCACGATGTCAATTTGCTGTCGGTAATAACATTATTAGCCGCTTTCCCTTGAAACAAGGACAACAACGAATAAATTGGCAACGACGCATCTTCTTTCATTTGACAATCATTGAGAAGCGCGTTGTCGCGGGAACGCAATTTGACTACGCCATGTTTGGGCAAATAAATGCCCTCGTCGCGATTTGCGAGCAATAATTTTGTTTCTTCTTCGGATAAAAGCTTTCCCGCCAACGAAAATAAATATTTCACAGAAAACGCGTTCCCGCGCACGCTATTCAATTTTGCAACCGTATCAATGAGCGTGCTTTCTTTTCCAAAAACATTTAGCAAATTGGTGATTCCTTGAATTTGCGGGAACGTTTGACGCCAATAATCTAAATGTTCGCGCACAAAAATTTCAATGTGCGTCATTCCAAAAAGTTCATAAACCCCTTCTTGCGCATTAAAAATAAATCCCGCCTTGTGCGCACAAAGTCCAAGCTTCGCCAAACGCGTCCGATCTTCATTATCCAAAACAATTCCCATTTCGCTCTGTTTTTTTAACGCATTTACGGGAACTTGATTTTTTTTCAAAAATACAAATTCTGCATTTAACGACAAAAGCGTTGCATTCAATTTAAACGAAAGCCGCAAATATTTTGGCTCTTCTGGGGTTTCTGCGGGAACGGCGGGCGCAAATTGAGAATGTTCTTGCAACGCGGGAACGCGTTTTTCGTCGTTTGCTAATGTAATTCGCGGACTTTCCTCAGCCAAAAATTCTTCGACAAAATAAATCGCCGCGACCGCCAAACTTGCGCGCAACGCGTAATCAACGGTCGCCAAACTTTGCCATTTTAAACGTTTTGTATTTTTATCGATTGACAAAATTATTTTTACATCGCCAACATCTTCTAATCGAAAAATGAGCGTCGCGGTCCACAAATCAAGATTTAAAGCGTAAGCATGTGGAATTTCTCGATAAAGTTTTTGTCCTTTTTTTATAAATTCTGCGGGAATGAACCAGGTTTCCCAATCGCTATTTTCTTCACACAACAATGCTTCGCTCCAACGCAAAATTGAAGCAACAGAAAACGATTTTTGTGTTTTGGGAACGTAAAACATAAGCAATATTCGCATAATTATAACATTTTTACGCTCAAAATTAAAGGCGAATGCGGGAACAGTCTAATCCCCGCATTTCGTCATAATAAATGACACCGAAGGTTTAGTTTTTGTGAAGGAGTGAAAGTTTTATTCGTCAAATAAAA
>CAKUQY010000011.1 GCA_934675585.1 uncultured Opitutales bacterium
TTGCCAAAGGTAAAAAAGATTTAACATTTGTTTTCAATCGTGAAAACGGTAATAACCTATCAATCTCTGTTTATGCAGATGGCAATTTTTCAAATGAGATTTTGAAAGTAAGTCATAATTCTTCATACTCTTTTAACAATCAGACTATTACTTCTTTTAATTTTGGGGGTATTGGTGATATAAATTCTACAATGACAAGTAGGTTCCCATCAAATGATGATGCAGGTAGTTTTAACTTGCTCGGGGCAGCTTACTGGACCGGCGGAAATGCGGGTGCAATAGATCTCACAAACTACTACAAGTCAGCTGTTCCAGAGCCGTCGGCGTTTGGCTTGTTGGCGGGATTGGGCGCGTTGGCGTTGGTTGGCGCGCGCCGTCGCCGTCGCTAATTTGAAAAGAATTTTTTCATATTGTTTTGGCGTTCCCGTGGGCTTGCTCACGGGAACGTTTTTTAACACGGATTTCGCAAATTTTAACGCATACCGAGCGAAGCGACATTTAACATTTCGCGAAGTATTTTGAAAACACGGGAACGGGGACGATTTTTTTTTCAACTACGAATAAACGCTAATTTACGCGAATTATTTTTTGGGGTGGGGAACGGGAACGCAAAAAAGAAATCAAGAACACCTACTCGCGTTCGCTCGCTAAAGAAATTAAAGAAAATTGCGATTTTATTCGGCGGCTTAAACCGCCGAAACTTAGGAACCTTTGTCCTTCGGGCGAGATTTTTTTTTCTACGGGAACGCGGGAACGGGGAATGTTTTTTTTTTTGACAACGAATTGTCGCGGATTAAAACGAATTGTTTTTTAGGTTATTGTTGAAAGTTGAGAGTCGAGAGTTATCACACAAAACCATCTGTGAAATCTGTGTTAAAATCCAACTCATCTGTGTTTGAAAAATTAGTTTAATTAGTAGTCAAAAAAAACTTTTCCGTTCCCGCGGTTTCTCAAATTTCTTTAGCGAGCTTTGCGAGCAGGTTCTCTTAATTTCTTTTTTTTTGATCTAATAAAACTTAGTCGAGCGAATGCAAATCGCCGTCAGAAAAATCTGTTTTGCGGGAACGCGTTTTGCGTTTGACCAAAAAATTTCCAATAAAAACGGACGCGATGTAGAGCAAAAAAAGCGCTCCTGTCAAAACCAACAGCGCGATGGGATCGCTAATTGGCGAAATAAACGCGACCGCGATGAGTAGCCCCGCGACGACGTAGCGCCATTTTTCGAGCAAGGTTTTTGTCGAAACAATTTCAAAATATTGCAGCGCGATGACGATGAGCGGGAACTCAAAAAGCAGTCCCATAAACAAGGTAATCAGCACGATAAACGCGTAATAATCGGCGGCGAGCCAATTGACTTCGAGCCCGAGCGTTCCCGCGAAAAAATACATAAAATTAATCGAGAGCGGCGCGAGCACAAAAAACGCCGTTCCCGCGCCGAGCAAAAATAAAAATGTCGCGCTCGCGCAAACGGGAACGAGATTTTTTTGTTCGTTATTTGAAAGCGCGGGAACGATAAATTTGCCGATTTGGTAAAGCACCACAGGCGACGAAATGACAAAACCGCCGAGCAGAGCGATGTAAATCAAAATCGAAAACGGATCCATAAAATGCAAGCTCGTCAGCGCGCCGTGATTAAGCGCTTGCAAATCTGGATTGTATTGAAGCGCCAATTCGAGCGGAAATTGCAACCATTTAAAAATCGTTTTGTAAAAAATAATCGAGCCCAAAGCCGCCACGCCAAAACCTGCAATGCAAACAAATAAAACCGAGCGTAACTCATCGAGATGCTCGAAAAATGTCATGTCGTTGGGATTTTTTGCCATAGCGGGAACGCGCGTTTAGAGAAAGTTTTTTTTGACCCAGTCGTAGCCGTTTTTTTCGAGTTCGAGCGCGAGCGTTTTGTCTCCCGTGTGAACGATTCTGCCTTCTGCCATAATGTGCACTTTGTCGGGAACGATATAGTCGAGCAAGCGCTGGTAGTGGGTGATAATGAGCGCGCCAAAGTTGTTCCCGCGCATTTTGTTGATGCCCTCAGAAACGATGCGCAACGCGTCAATGTCAAGCCCCGAATCCGTTTCGTCGAGAATTGCGTAGCTGGGTTTTGCCATTAACATTTGCAAAATATCGCAACGCTTTTTTTCGCCGCCAGAAAAGCCCTCGTTGACGGCGCGCGAAGTAAATTTGCGGTCGATTTTCAGTGAATCCATCGCTTCGTAAAGTTCGGCGTAAAATGCTTTGGCGTTGACTTTTTCGCCTTGTGGCAAACGCGCGGCGCGCATCGCGCGAATAAAATTGGCAATCGTTACACCTGGGATTTCGACGGGATATTGAAACGCGATAAAAAGCCCAAGTCGCGCGATTTCGTCAGACTTTTTGCCGATAATTTGCACGCCGTCGAGAAACGCTTCGCCACGTGTAACTTTGTAATCGGGATGCCCCGCGAGCGCTTTTGAAAGCGTGGATTTTCCCGTGCCGTTGGGACCCATAATTGCGTGAACTTCGCCTTTGGGCAAAGTGAGATTTAGATTTTTGATGATTTCGCGATCGCCGATCGACACGCACAAATCGCGGATTTCTAAAAGATTATTCATGTTAAAAAATAATTGGTTTTAAAATGGTTGTTTTTGAAAGTGAAAGTTGGGCTGCGCCCCAAGAAAAACCTGCGCCAAAACCGCAAAGCAAAACGCGTTCCCGCGGGCTGACGTCGGCGAGTTTTTCAGAAATGGTGAGCGGAATCGAAGGCGCGCTGGTGTTGCCAAATTTATCTAATGAGTATGGCACTTTTTCGGCGGGAACGCGAATGCGCGCGGCGAGAAAGTCGGTCATCATTTTATTCGCTTGGTGAAAAACGAGCCAATCGAGATTTGCGGGAGCGTCGCAAACAGCTTTGACGACGGCGGGAACGCGTTTGATTGCAAAGTTGAAAACTTCCATGCCGTCCATAAAAATTTTATCGTTGGGCAATGTTTTTACCGCGTTGCGACCGCTGCCGTCGGTGTTGAGGTCAAAAATAGCGTTCCCGTAATCGCCGGCTTCGATGATTGTTGCCGTTCCCGCGTCGCCGTAGAGTGGTTTGTTGACGCGATCGTCGGGCTCGACAAATTGCGAAATCGCGTCTCCGCAAAGCAACAACACGCGTTTTGCGCCCGCATTGACAAAGCTAAATGCCGTTGCCAACGCGAAAATGTAGCCCGAGCACGCGAGCGACAAATCGAGCGCGGCGCAGCTTGTCGGCAAGCCCAATTGATGTTGCAAAATGGTTGCCGTGGCGGGAATGCGCTGATGATTACTTTGCGAAATGTAGAGCAAAACATCGATGCTTTCGGGCGCGATTTGTGTTTGCGCGAATAAATTTTGCGCGGCTTTTTGGCATAAATCGTCGGCGTTGCAAGCGTTCCCGCAAATGTGACGCGTTTTGATGCCGATGGCGTCGATAACTTTTTTAAGTTCGTCGGCGGGCAAAAGTTCGCGTAAATCGTCGGCATTGTTGACAACTTGCGCGGGAACGCAAGATGACAGCGCGTGAATGCCGATATTTTGAAATTTTAAAGTCGCCATAATTTTATTTCCAACGTTGTAATTTTAAATTGTCGATGAGCACGTAATCGTTTTCGCCAAAGCTGTTGGCGTTGATGCGCAATTCTGCAAGGGCCGTTCCCGCGGGCGCGCGGCTCGCGCTGATGTATTCGCGCCAATCGTAAGCGCCAACGGGAACGCAAATTAAATTGTAGCCCAAACTTTTTAGATTTTTGTCTTTCCAAATAATTAGAATTTGGCAATCGGCGCAAGGCGAGAGCGACGAGCGCGCGTGGAGCGAGAACGCAAAAATTTCGCCCGCGTTGGCGGGAACGCGTTTTTCAAAGCCGACACTTTCGAGCGTTCCCGCAAATTTGTAGGAAAAATCGCCGTCAAAAACTTCTTCTTTTTTGTCGGTCGCCGCCGCGGTTAAATTTTTGCCTGGGTAAAGAATTTGTTCCCAGCCTTGCGGGAACGCGATGGATTTTCCTTGTCGCCAATCGCCTTGCGGGAACGCTTTGATGTTGGTAATTGGCGTGTCTTCTTCGTTAAATTTCCCGGGAATTCTTTCAAAATTTTCTTGCCATTCTGGACGGCGATTGTAGTTTTGCAAAAGCGAAATCAAGAGCGGCGCGATGGGCGTTTTTTCGAGCATTTTTTGCAATTGTTTTTCAACGGCGAGACGTTTTTCGCTGGGCGGGAACGCTTTGAGCGCGTGGACGAGCGCGATAAATTTTGTGGGACGCGGATCGCTAAATGCAATTTGCGTGCTTTGGTTGAAAATCGCCGCAGGAGTCCACGCGGGCGATTGCAGCGCATTGTCGATTTCGTCGAGCGTTGAGAGCGGCGCGTTGAGCAACGCTTTGCGCGCGTAATAACTTTGCGCGTAAGCGTGCATGCGTTCAAAATCTTTTTTTACGCGATTAAATCGCCAAAATTCGCGTTGGGCGCGGGCGGTTTTGAGCGTTGGCGGGAACGCATTTTCGGCGGCTGCGATGAGCGTTTTGAGATTTTTCCAATCGTCGAGCGAAAAAATCTCTTCCGCGCTTTCGATGCGATAGCCGGCGAGCCAGCGTTCGGGCGTTTTTTGTTTTTGCCAAATGGTTTCGCAAGCGAGAAAAAATTGTTGCATTGACGTTCCCGCCGGGCCAAACGCGCGGGAACAATAGCGCGTGATGAGCGCGTCGGCATCGGCGCTGGCTGGATTTTCTAACGCTTGCGCCAAAAGCCAAGATTTTAAGCAATCGATGCCTGTTGGGTCGGCGCCTTCAACCATCATCAAACGCGCGCCGTTGGCGTGAGCCGCGCGAACGGATTCGACTTGCGCGTGATAAAATTCGCGCGGAAGCATAAATGGCGCGCCTTCGTAATATTCCCAAACGCCCCAAATTTTTACGCCCGATTTTCCCCATTTTTCAAATAATTCGAGGTCGCGGGAACGATAATCGGCGTGGAACCATTGCGCGCGATCGGTGCAAAGCACGGGCAAAATGTTGGGCTGTAGCGGAAACGCGGGAACGGCTTGGGTCTCGTTGTAAGCGAGCACTCCAAAATTGCGTTCGGGCATTTGCGCCGCCACTTTGTTGACATAGCTGTAATAATAATTAGAGCGATTGACGTAATTGTTGAAAAATTGCACGGGCGTTCCGTAAAGTTTTTCTGCTTCGGGCGATTCGTCCCAAGCCGTGCAATCATTGATGCCGAGCGAAAACGAATATGCGTTTGGGTTGTGCTCAAAAAAATCTTGCGCGGCGGCAATTGTTACGGGAACGGCGCTCGCGGCGAGCAAATTCGGTTGCGGGCTGTAACCGCTGTCGCGCATGTTGGCGGGCGTTCCCGCGACGCTTGAACGCAATTCGGGATGCGCGGTTAAAATTTGCGTGTTAAAAGTTTTGTACAAATTGTGGCTGAACGCCGGCAAATTGCCAAAACCCAAATGTTTGCCCCAAAGCCCAAGCGTGTAAGCGCTGCGCCAATGCCACGCGGGAACGATGTCCGCGCGCGAATCTGTCAGCGTAAAATTAGCAAGCGTTTCCCATTCGGCACCTTCAACTTCGGGCATCAAAAAATCGATGCGCAAATAATTTTTGAGAAAATTGGCACACGCGCCCCAAATTGCCGCATCGTTGTTGGCTTTGATAAAAATTTTGCCCGATTTTTTGCTGACAATCGTGTAAGCGTCGCCAACACTCGTCGGCGGTAAAATCGACGTTCCCGCAAGCGTGTTGCCAACGTAAATCCCAAAAGCATCATCCGCGGGAACGCTCGGCTCAACGCGCACCTCAACTTTTGTCTCAAAAACGCGCTCAAACCATTGCGCTAAATCGTTCGCCGCCTCAACGTCGCTAATTGGACAATTTTCAGCAACATAAATCGCGCCATTAAAAACATTGTTGTGAACAAACATCAACGAAGATTCCTGCGCGCGCGCCGCGGGAACGCATAAAAAAACGCCCGCCATAAAAAACGCCGCCAAATGCAACGCTCCAAAAAACCTGCCCAAAAAACTTGCCATTGTTTCTATCTTAAAATAAAACGCGCGTTCCCGCGAGAATGATTTTTGTAGCGAGAACGTGGGAACGGAAAATTTTAACCGCGAAGGAATCGAAGGAAACAAAGGTTCTTGCGTGAACGGAAACATAAAAAGAAATTAAGAGCACCTGCTCGCTTCGCTCGCTAAAGAAATTAAAGAAAATTGCGATTTTATTCGGCGGCTTAAACCGCCAACGCTTCGGAATCTTTATTCTTCGGGCGAGAAAATCTGGCGTTCCCGCGAAATTTTTGTTTATGGTAAGAGCCGCCCTTTCAGGGCTCGTGGTTTTTATTTTCTTTTCCCAGGGCTTCCGCCCTGGGCTGAAAGAAGTCGCGCTTTCAACGCTCAAAATTTGTTCCCGCCGAATAAAATCTCAAATAAAAATCCGTGAAATTTGTTCTAAATCTGCCTTAAAATCAAGACTTTGTTTTCTTTGATTCCTTTGCGGTTAAAAAAATAATCTGTGTAATTCGGGCAATTCGTGGATAAAAAATCTGCGCGTTCTGCGGAATCTGCTCGAACTTCAAAAAACCGTTCCTGCAGAAAAACTCGGCGGCTTAACCGCCGACGCTTCGGAAGCTTTGTTCTTCGGGCGAGATTTTTTTCTGCGGGAACGGGGGAAGTTTTTTTTCGACTATGAATTGATGGGCACTAAAATAATCTTGCGGGAACGCGTTGGAACTTTTATCATAGTATGTAATATTTTTAAGGCACCCCCTTTGTTTAATTTTTACTTTAAAAGTTATGAAATATACAGAAATCGCGCGCCTGTCGTTGGCGTCTTTGGTTGTCGCTTTTGGCGCATTGGCAGTAGCTCCCGAAGCTTTGGCTCAGCAAAAGCCGGGAATTACTCGTAACGAAATGACGAAGTTGTTGACTGATGGTATTCAACGATTGCAAGAAGGCAAGCTTGATGATGCGATTAAGAATTTTACGAAATTGCGTTTGGAATGTGTTTCGATGCTTGATAGTAAATCGAAAGCGATTGTTGATTATTTGTTGGCGACGGCGTATTACCAAAAAGAAGATTGGGAAAATGCGCGCAAGTTGTTGGAGCCATTTTGCGATTTGTATCCGAAGGGAACGGAAGATTTGAGCAACGACCGTTGCATTGATTCAAAGGTTTCGTTGGCGTCGGTTTATATGAAACTTTCAAATTGGGAAAATGCGCGTAAGACGCTTGAATTTATTGATAAAGACAGCCGTTCGACTGGCGAGCAAAAATTGAAGGCAAAAGTGATTTTGACAGATGTTTTGCAAAAAGAAGCTGATAGCAAGAGCGATGAAGAAAAGCGCAAAGCGTTGGCGACGGCGGAATTGATTTTGAAGACATTGACGCAAGGTGCTCCCAATACGCCCGAAGCGATTGAGGCAAAGCAAAAATTGGTTGAAATTTATTTGAAAGAAGGTAAACGTGCTGAAGCAGAAGCATTAAAAGCCGAAATTGATAGCGCGGGCTCGAAAGACCCTGCAGCAGTGATACGCTCAAACATTCAAGGTCTGAGCTTGGGTGATACATATTTTCAAAATGCATTAGAGGCAGACGATGAGGCGATTCGTAACGAATTGTTGAAAAGTGCATTGGACCGTTATCAACGCGTGCTGCGTAAAGATGCGTTGGTAGAATATTTTAATCCCGCAATTGAAACTGCACGTAAAAATCTTGAAGGATTTAAAGAACGCGTAGGTGGTGTAGATGCAGAATTGACTGCCGATCAAGAAGGTGAACTTGAAAAATTGCAAAGCGCTTACGAAGAAATCGAAGATAATAAAAAAATGGTCGAAGAAAACAAAGACTACGATGCGATGATTTCGTTCCGCATTGGTGCGTCGTTGTTTACTTTGGGTCGCACGTGGGAAGCGTATATTGCGTTTGGCGATGTGGTTGAAAATCACCCAGATTTTTCGATGATCACGATGGCGACTTATTATTATATTCTTACCGAGCGCGCGTTGGGACGTCCCGTGAAGGCGCAAGAAATGTGTCGCGAATTTGTTCAAAAATATCCAAAAGCTGACGAATTGGGCGAGGTCGCATTGTTGATTGGACAAATTTCGTTTGAGCAAGGCGATTATATTAAGGCGATTGAAAATTTTGAATGGGTTAAGAAAAATGTTAAAACCTTGCAGCCAGCGTCGCAATGCGAGTTGGATTGGTATGTGATTACATCGTGGTTTGCGCGTTGTCCTTGGGGACTTGGCGTAAAGCCCGAAGATATTGTCGGCATGGGCAAACCTGGTTATGTGCCAAAATTAACGCAAGCGACACAAGATACGATTGCGTTGATTGATAAATTTGTTCAAGATTACGGTAGCCAAAAAGCGTTTAAAGGCGCGGTAGAAGAAGTGCAATATCGCAAGGGATTGCTTTATTTTTATAGCGGATTTTATAAAGAAACGGTCGAGGCACTCGAAACGTATATGAAAGATAATCCGCGTGGACAGTTTATGCCTGATGCGCGTTATCGTCGCGCGATTACAAAATTTGGCGTTAAATACAAAGACGCTGAACGCAACAAGGAAAATCTTGATGAGGTATTTAATGAATGCCGCGCATGGATTCGCGACTATTACGACATTGCAGATAAAGATGTGATGAACGAATTTACCGCTCCCGAGGCGAAATTGAAGGCAGACAAAGAGTTGCCATTTGCGATGAGCGATGTTTATATGGCAAAAGAAAGCATCGAAAAGCAACGTCCTGAAATTTATATGTTAATCGGCGATGCTTACGAGCGCCAAGTTGATGAATTGTCGCCGAAAGGTCGTCGTGCTCGCAAATTGACGCCAACGGAAGAGGTGCAAAAAGCGCGCATCGTCAATGAAATGATTCGCGCGTATATTATTGCAGCAAAGTGTTCCCGCGATAATTCGGATACACTTGACTCGGCAATGACAAAGCTCCAAACCTTGCTTTCGCAACGTGGTGAATATGATCGTTTGCTCGAACTTTATCAAATTTTCTATAATTGGGATCCGAATGCTTCGGCGGCGATGGATTATTTGAATAAGATTATCGCTTACACGGAAAAGAAAGCGCGCAAAGAGGGTAAAGAAGCACTTGAAAAAGCAAGACAAGACGCAAAGAAAACATTGGCAGAAGCGATTTTGCGCAATTTTGACGATCCCGCACAAGATAACGTTGAAGTGTTGATTGATAATTTGGCTTATCGTTTGGCGCGTAATGTAAAGCGTCGTCGTGTTGTGAACGCGGAAACGCCTGCGGTTCCCGATCCCAATGAATACACGGCTGAAAAAGCTGCGGATGAAATGATCGACTTGCTTAATCTTAAAAATACAACGGCAAAAACAACATTGATTGGTCGCGCTCGTGGATTTTATGCGCGTGCAATTATCTTTGATTGTTTGCGCAATAATGATGAACGCGATCGCAATTTGCAATCAATTGCTGTTACATTTAAGCCCGATGAATTGAGTCCGCGCATTCTTGCAATTACGGGCGATTACCTTGTGCGCAAAGGAAAACCTAAAGACGCGTTGCCGTTCTATAATTATTTAAAAGATAATTATCGCACTTCGTCGTCGGCGGATTATGGTTTTTATGGCTACGGTCAAATTATGCTCGACCAAAAACAATATGTCGATGCTTATCTTGCGTTTAATGATGCGCTTGAAAGTGGCATTGCTTATGAAAAAGAATCGGACATTCGCCTTGGTAAAGCAATCGCGTTGATTGAAATGTCGCCAGAAGATGCAAAAAAATGCGAAATCGAAAGCAAAACTTTGCAATATACGATGGCGCGCAAAGAGTTGAATTATATTTCGGCAACGAAAGAATGGCGCGGCTACATGACCGCGGCGGCGCTTTATTACAAAGGTCAGCTTGACGAGCGTGAGGGTAAATACGATGATGCAATTGCAAATTATCGCATTTGCTATCTTACCTGGAAAAAATATCCAGAATTTGCCGCAAAAGCAATGTTGCGCACGGGAATTCTTTTTGAAGAGAAAAAAGGACAACGTGATGCGGCAGGGCAAATTTATTACGAAATGAATATGAAAGATAGCAAATTCGTAAATACGCCAGAGGCAAAAGAAGCTCTCAAACGTTCGATTAATTGTCCTTGGTCGCCACCGGCGCCAGTAACGAACGCTCCTGTCGTTCCCGCGACAACGAAATAATGTTTAACCTAAAAGTTAAGTAAAATTATGAAAACGATTTTTCAAACATTAGCACTTTCATTTTTGGCGGTAACGATTTGCGTTCCCGCAGTGATGGCGCAAGATGAAGTCCCAGAAACTCCCACCGAAAATAAAGCAAGCAATAAAAAAACGAACGCAATGAACCAACAGCCATCGTTTGTTGTGCGCTTTAACAAAGGTGATGTTTGGGAGGTGAATTACCCAACAATTCTTTATCCGCGAGCGGAACGCAAAACGGTTTACCGCAATAAAAAATTGGCGACAGTAAAACAAGATAACAAAGGCATTTTGATTACGCGCACAGAAACGACGGACGATGGTTTGTCGTTTGAAAAAAATCACCGTATGAGCGAAATTGTCAAATTTGAGTGGCCCGAAAAAGACCCTCGTATCGATTTGGCGCGCAATGAATTGATGCGCGGGAACGTGGCGCGTTCGCTTGAAATTGTGGAAACATTCTTGAACTTTTTTAATCCTTACAAATCTGTCGAAGGTTCGCCTTGGATTCGCGCCGCAGTTATCAAACTCGCCGCGCTCGACCAACAGCAAAATGACATTTCATTAAATTCGTTTATTACCGAAATTAAATTGACACCAGGTTGGACCGACATTGAAGGCTTGCCGATGCAAATTAAAATGGCAGAACTCAACCAAATGATGCGCCGCGAAGAATATAAACAAGTTTTGCGTTCGGCAGACGAAATGATGAAAGGTCAAAATGACACCGAATTGCTTGCGCGTTTGCATTTAATTAAAGGTAATGCGTTGTATGCCTTGAAAGATTACGAAGATGCGCTGAAAATTTATTTGCGCGTTCCCGTGTTTTACGGCAACCAAGCGATTTACGTTCCCGCAGCAAAATTGGCTGTCGCGCGCTGTTTTAAGCGTATGAATCGTCCAGAATATGCCGCGATGAATCTCGATAAACAATCTGATGTTTATCTTGAAGAAGTCATCACAGAATATCCAATGTCCGTCGAGGCAAAGGCGGCGCTCGCCGAATTGCCAAAGCACAAACGCGACGCGATGTTGGCAAAAGGTTCTATCGAAGAACAGGCAGCCAAACGCGCTGAAATTACTTCGCAAATCGAAATTGAGTCTGATTCGGAAGACGGAAATTATTCTGGTGGCGATTCGTCTTCGGACGATTACGGCGACGATGATTACGTCAGCGACGACAGCGATTATGAATAATTCTCGCGTTCCCGAAAAGAACAATGTAAAATGATTCATACCTCGTTTTATTATTTTTAACTCAAAAATATTTTCTTTATCTTTTAACTAACAAATTATATTCACACGCTATGAAAAATAAATTCCTTGCGATTCTTCGCTCCGTACTCCCTGCATTTGTTATGCTTGCGGTTCTCGCGCCAGTTATGACATTTGCTCAAGAAGCTGCAGCAGATGCTACAGAAGCTGCCGCAGAAGGCACTGCCGACACAAACTTTATCGATACCTTGGCGCAAGGTGGCTGGGTTATGTGGCCATTGCTTATTGCATCGATTATGCTCGTTTGGTTGGTCGTTGACGGATTCTTCCGCAGTGCGCAACGCGCTATGTTCCCGCCAGAACAAGTAAAAGCAATTCGCGAACTTTTCCAAGCCGGCGATTACCGTGGCGTTTATGAATATTGCGTTAAAAACCGTTCGTCATTTTCGGACGTTGTGCGCGCAGGTGTTGTCTTTTTGCCAGACGGCAAGGGTATGACCGAAGAAGCGGTTTTCTCGGAAATTATGCGTGTTAAAAATATGTTTGATACACGTATTTCCTACCTTTCGGTTATTGGTGTTTGCGCGCCGATGATTGGTCTTTTGGGTACGGTTACAGGTATGAAGGGTGCGTTCGCTGCTTTGTCGAGCTCGGGTGCAGGCGATGCGGGCGCTTTGGCGGCTCACATCGGTGAGGTGCTCGTGGCTACGGCAACAGGTTTGGCTGTTTCGATTCCTGCATATTTGTTCTACTACTTCCTTCGCAACATCGTGGCAACACGTATTCACGACATGCAGGAAGTGATTGTGAACTTGTTCCGTAAAATGCCTTATGAAAAATTTGTAGAAGTGCAAATTGGTGACGAAGAAATTTACGCAGCGGCTCCAAATTGGGATGCAGAATCTGAAGCATCAGCTCCCGCAGAAGAAGTTCCCGCAGAAGAAAAAACTCCCGCAGCACAATAATTTAAAAATAATTTTGATTAACCCTTAAAGGAAAGGCAAAACTATGGCAGGTGGTGGCGGAGGCGGAAACGGCGAGCCAGAGTTTCAAATTGCTCCGATGCTTGACATGTTGCTCGTGTTGTTGATGTTCTTTATGAGCATTACAACAGCACAAACGTTAAAAATTGATAGCAATATTGAATTGCCGCTCGCTAAAAACGGCGAAAAGCGTGAAGATAAAGCGAAAGCAGTTTTGCTGAACGTGTCGTGGGACAAAACTCTCGGCGAAGCAAAAGTAAAACTTGACGATATCCCGCTCGATCTTTCAAACAAAGAAAAATGTATTGAAATGATTGGCGCGCGCGCGATTGATCCATTCACAAAAAAAGTTGATCCTAATATTCGTCTTTTGATTCGTGC
Organism: uncultured Opitutales bacterium; assembly: GCA_934675585.1. Lineage (GTDB taxonomy): Bacteria > Verrucomicrobiota > Verrucomicrobiia > Opitutales > UBA953 > Spyradosoma. The sequence continues at coordinate 12,790 of CAKUQY010000011.1, forward strand.
TGACAAAAATGTTACCGCGAAATACATTCAAGAGGTGCTCTTTTTGGGTGCAGAGGCGGGAATGGATAATATTGCGTTTACCGGACAAAATCAGGAGGACTAATACACGATGAAAAAAGTTCCAGAATCAAATCACCCAGACCTCGGCTTTCAAATCGCGCCGATGTTGGACGTGGTGTTCGTTATCTTGCTTTATTTTATGGTGATGTCCAGTTCGGTAAAGATGGAATACGAAATTAAGACGACACTCCCGGGTTCGGCAGAAACTTCGACGGCGGCTGCCGATGCAGAAATGCCCGAAGAAGTTACAATCGGCATCAATGAAGCTGGCGAAGTTTCGATTAACGACGAACCGATCGCAACGCCTAACGACAAACGTCTCGACAATCTTTATGCCGAGATGAAAAAATTGGGCGAAGCGGCATCGCAATCGGGTTTGAAGATTATCGTTACCGTCGAGGCAGAATCAACCGTGCGTTATGAACGCATTATGAATGTACTCGACATCCTCGCAAAAGCAAGAGTTTCAAATGTTACATTCAGTGCTTCTGACGAAGAAGAAATGTAATTGTAATTTGTTAATTAAAAGCGTTCCCGTGAATAAATTTTCGCGGGAACGTTTTTTTGTGGCAAAATTTTAATCAAGTTGATTGAGTAATTCAAGCGCAATCGCGTCTGCAACGAGTAAACCGCGCGGTGCAAGCGCAAGCGTTCCCGCGGGAACGTCTTTGTTGAGATAATTTTCTTCGCACAAATCTTGGATAAAATCGAGCAATTTCGCGGGAACGCGATTTGTTCCTAAAAACCGTTTTGTTGTTGCGGGAACGTCGATACCTTCGTTGAGGCGCAAGCCAAAAATGAGCGCGTCCGCAAAAAGACGTTCCCGCGAAAGCGTTTCTTCATCGATGTGAAAAAGGCGTTCCCGCGAAAGATTTTCAAGCCAAAATTTAAGATTTGACGGATTCGTAAAGCGTTTGCCAAAACATTGCGAAGCCGCCGCGGGACCGTAGCCGAGCCATTCGTGCATGCGCCAAGTGTTAAGATTGTGCTGGCAAACTTTTCCGTCGCGCGCGTGATTGGCGATTTCGTATTGACGATAACCGGCGTCGGCGAGCGTTTGCCAAGTTTGCAAATAAAGTTCCGCTTCGCGCTCGGGCGATTTTTCAGAGGGAACGTAATTGGGCATTTTTTGAAGTCGGCTCAAAAGCGGCGCGTTTTCTTCCAAAATTAAACAATAAGCCGAGAGATGTTCGGGCGCGAGCGCAATGGCTTGCTCAAGGTCGCGCTGCCAGCGTTCGGGAGCTTCTGTGGGAACCGCAAAAATAAGGTCAAAATTAATATTTTCAAAACCCGCGTCGCGCATCATTTCGTAAGCGCGCATCGTTTGCACGGGCGAATGGCGACGGCCCAAAATTGCGAGCGTTCCCGCGTCAAACGATTGCACACCCATTGAAAGACGATTGACGCCGCGGGAACGCAAAACGGCGAGTTTGTCGGTTTTGATTGTTGCGGGAGCGAGCTCGATTGAAAATTCTTCAAACGCGTTCCCGCCGTTGGCTTTTATGAGTAAGTCGCAAAGGCGTTCAAAATGAGTCGCGCTTAAAATGCCAGGCGTGCCACCGCCAATGTAGCAAGTGTTGGCGCGTCGCGGGAACGGCATTAATTGGAGTTCCCGCGCGATGCCGTCGAGCCAAGATTCTACAGCTTCGCGCCGCGGTTCTTCTTTGTAAAACGCGCAGTAGTCGCAGGCGTTCCCGCAAAACGGCACATGAACGTAAACACCTAACTCGCAAAACGAATTAGGTGTTTTTTTGTCAAACGCTGAAGAATTATTTTTGATGCTTTACGCTTTCTTCGTTTGCCCGTGTTGTCCCCAGCAGAGCGGCTGACCGGTGCATTCGATTACGCCGCGCCAAAGTTCAGAATTGAGATTGAGGCGTTTGCGAGCGGTCGCAATCAGCGCGAGCGGCAGATTGACGTGAACGCGGTGGCACATGGCAACGATCATTCCCGTTTTGCCCGCCATACCCGCGTGAACGGCGTTGTGCGCCAAGTGAGAACAATAGGCGTTGTCGTAAGCGTTTGCGGGAATTGAGCGGATAATGTAGCTTGGGTCGATGTATTTGATGGTTACGTCGATGTTGTGTTCTTTCATGTCCGCTTTGACGCGGTCGCGCAAATATTTGCCGATGTCGTTGTGAAGTTTGTTGCCAGAAGCGTCAACGCCCGCCGACGAGCTGAAAAGGTTTTGTCCTGCGCCTTCCGCAACGACGATGAGCGCGTGCCCGCGGGAACGGACGCGTTCCCGCAACGCTTCTAAAAACCCGCCAGGACCGTCGAGTTCGAGCGGCACTTCTGGAATCAAAACATAATTCGCTTCCGACGACGCGAGCGACGCATACGCCGCAATGAAACCGGAATCGCGACCCATCAGTTTTACGATGCCGATGCCGTTGGGCGCGCCTTTTGCTTCGACGTGAGCGCAGTTGATGACTTTTACCGCCTCGGTAACGGCAGATTCAAAGCCGAAAGATTTGTCGAGCAAAATGATGTCGTTGTCGATCGTTTTTGGAATGCCGATAATCGATTTTTTCAAGCCGCGGATATTGCATTCGTCGGAAATTTCGCGTGCCGCGCGCAACGTGCCGTCGCCACCGACGACGAAAAGAATGTCAATGCCCATACGCTGCAAAGTGTCAACGATCGTCGGCGTGTCTTGCTGACCGCGCGAGGACGCGAGAATCGTGCCGCCTTGAACGTGAATGTCGGAAACAACATCGGGATCGAGCAAAACCGGCTCGTAATTGCTTTCGGGAACGAGCCCAGCGTAGCCGTAGCGGAAACCGTAAATGCGATGCACGCCGTAAGCGTGAGAAAGCCCCATCACGACGTTGCGGATAATGTCGTTGAGACCTGGGCAAAGACCGCCGCAGGTAACGATGCCGACTTTTGTCGTCGCGGGATTAAAAAAGATTTTTTCGCGAGGCCCCGCGCATTCGAACGAAGGAAGCGTTTTGCCTTCCTTGATTGCCTTCATCGTGCCATCGTAGGAAATGTCAAACAGAATGCGGTCGTTGTCTGTTGTGAAGAGCGAATTATCATAATGTTCCGCCATCGGCGAAGTGTAATTGCAAGGACCCAAGTTTTGAATTAGGGTATCCTTGTCCGTAAATTCTGGCATTTTGTAATTCATAGTGTATTCTATTATAAAACGAAAAATGCCAATTGACAAAATTTTTCAAGCGGGAATGTGATTCGCGGGAACGGGAACGGAATTTTTCCTCCCGCAGATTTCATGGATTTCACAGTTTTTTTGATGTTGCGCGGGAACGCGGAATGGCGGGAACGCATTTTTTGAATTTAATGGTTTCATCGTGAATCATTTTTGAAAAATTTGTTTAATTCGGTTAATTCGTTGATAAAAATTGCGTTCCCGTGTTTTCTTTTTAAATTCGCAAAGATTTTTATGAGATGGTAAAATTTTCTGTTATGCAAGAAGCAATTCGATTACAAAAATTTTTATCGCAAGCAGAAGTTTGTTCCCGCCGCAAAGCAGAAGAAATGATTGTTGACGGCTTGGTGCGCGTTAATGGCAAAGTTGCTGTTTTGGGTCAGCGTGTCGTTCCCGATGTTGACGAAGTGCGCATTGGCAACAAAGTAATTAAGACGACGGAGCACGAGCGCGTTGTTTTGTTGATGAACAAGCCGCGCGGTTTTGTTTGCACAAATTTTGATCCAAACTCGGCGCAAACAGTGTTTTCGCTGATTCCTGAAGCTTACGTAGATTACAAATTATTTTGCGTGGGTCGTTTGGACAAAGACAGCGAAGGAATGTTGATTATTACCAACGACGGCGAGTTGGCAAATCGTATCATTCACCCGTCGAGCGATATTTTAAAGCGTTATGAAGTGCGTCTCAATCGCGAATACGATCCCGCGCTTACGCCGCGTTTGCTTAAAGGTGTCAAAGTTAAAAATGAAAAAGGCGAGGATGAATTTTTGCGTTTTGCGAATGTGATGCGTTTTCCAAACGATGGAGCCCGCCTCGAAATTCACTTGAATCAAGGACGTAAGCGCGAAATCCGCCGCTTGTTTGAAGTGTTTGGATTTTTTGTGAAAGAATTGCGCCGTTTTCAAATTGGCGGCTTGATTTTGAAAAAAATGTCCCAAGGCGAATGCCGAAAACTTTCGCAAAAAGAAATTGAATTAATTTTTGCAAAAGGCGGGAACGCAGACCCAACAAAATCGACGATTATTAAAAAGCAAAATCGCGCAGTTTTGCGTGGCGAAAAAGCGCTTAAACCGTCAAAAACTTTGATAAAATCAAATCGCAAGCACGAGCAAGAAAAAGCGCGCGAAGAAGCGATTTCTCAAAAAGTAAAAGCTCACCGCGATGCGCGCCGTGCTAAACGCGCCGCTTTGCAAGAAGCATACGCCGAGAACGCCGAAAATGCCGTTCCCGCAAAAAAAGTTTCTAAAACTTCACGCGCGCCAAAAGTTTCACGCGTCAAAAAAACAAGCGCACCGCGTAAAGCGAGCGCACCTCGTAAAGCGAGCGCAAAACGCGTTCCCGCGGCAAAAAAATCATCCGCGCGTTCCCGTCGTTAATTTAATTTGAGGGCGCGTTGATGGACGTTTTACGAATTCGTGGTGGGAAAAAATTGCACGGCACGGTGCAGGTGAGTGGCGCCAAAAATGCGTGTTTGCCCATTTTGGCGGCGACGCTTTTGACCGATGAACCTTGCATTGTTCGCAATGTGCCCTTGTTGAGCGATTCGACAGCGATGCGTAAAATTCTTGAACATCAAGGAGCAATTGTCGAAGATCTTGGCGGGAACGCTTGGAAAATTACCGCAAAAAAAATCGTTCCCGAAACGCCTTATGAATTAGTGCGCAAAATGCGCGCGTCTATTTGTATCATGGGCGCGTTGACGGGACGTTTAAAAAAAGCGACGATTCCGTTGCCGGGCGGTTGCGTGATTGGCCCGCGCCCAATCGATTTGCACATCAAAGGGCTGACGAAATTGGGTTGTAAAATTTCTTACGACGCGGGAATGATGCACATTGATGGCAAAAAAACTAAAGGCGCGTATATTTTTTTGGGCGGTCGCAACGGCTCGACCGTCACGGGAACGGCAAATATTTTGATGGCGGCAGTTTTAACGCCAGGGATTACGCAAATTGATTGCGCGGCGTGCGAGCCGGAAATTCAAGATCTTTGCGAAATGCTCATTAAAATGGGCGCAAAAATTGTCGGCGTGGGCTCGCCAATGCTCACTATTTTTGGCGTCAAAAAATTGCACGGTTGCGAGCATTCGGTGATTCCCGATCGCATTGAGGCGGGAACTTTTCTTTTGTGCGGCGCCATTACGCGCAGCAAAATCACCGTCAAAGGCGCAATGCGCGCGCATTTGGGCGCGTTTTTAGACAAATTGATTGATGCGCAGGTGCCATTCAAAGTGATTGACGAAACAACAATTCAAGTGCTTGGCGATAAAATGAAAAGTTTCGTTCCCGTCGATATTGTAACGTTCCCGCACCCTGGTTTTCCAACCGATTTGCAAGCGCAATTCTCAGCGTTGATGGCGCTCACGCCAGGAATCAGCATTATTACCGAACGCATTTATCCTAGCCGTTTTATGCACATTCCCGAGCTTGGCCGCATGGGCGCGAGCATTGCGATTGAAGGCGCGTCGGCGATTATTAAAGGCGTTCCCGCACTTTCGGGCGCTCCCGTGATGGCGAGTGATTTGCGCGCATCGGCGGCGTTGGTGATGGCAGGGCTTGTCGCGAATGGCGAAACTTGGGTGCAACGCATTTATCACCTCGATCGCGGTTATGAACATTTTGAACAAAAACTCGCAAAACTTGGCGCCGACATTGTGCGTTTGAGCGATAGCGAAATGCCACGTTGCGATGATTGATTGGCAAGCAAAAGCGAACGCATTAAAAAACGAATTTGCAAAAACAACAACTTGCAAATTTGGCGGGAACGCCGATAAAATCGTCATTGCGTGCTCGGGCGGTGCCGATTCGCTTTGCGCGCTTTTGCTCACTTGGGCGACGTTCCCGCGCGAACGAGCAAAAATGCTCGTCGCTCATCTCAATCACGAAACGCGCGGGAACGCCAGCGACGGCGATGACCGCTTTGTGGCGCGCGTTGCAAAGTCGCTCAATTTAAAATTCGTTTCCGCAAAACTCAGCGATTTCGTTCCCGCGGGAACGCACACCGAAGCGCATTTTCGTCAAGCGCGATTAGATTTTTTTGCGTCGCTTGCGGGCGGGAACGCGATTTTTGTGCAAGGTCATCACGCCGATGATGTTGTCGAAACGATGATTATGCGCCTTGCGCGCGGCTCGGGTGTTGATGGACTTTGCGCGCCACGACCGATTTCTGAAATTGTTCACAATGGCAAAAAATTAATTTTTGTGCGCCCGTTTTTGCAATTGCCCAAAGCTAAAATTGTTGCCGCTTTGCGAGCTTGCAAAATCAATTGGCGCGAAGATAAAAGCAATTGCGGGAACGATTTTTTTCGCAATCGCGTGCGCCATTTTGTCGTTCCCGCGTTGAAAAAAGCATTGCCGAACAATTACGATTTGTACACTTGTTTTTTGCGTTCTCGCGAACAATTACAATCCGTCGCAGATACATTGCCAAAACACGTTCCCGCAACGAAAAAAAACGTTCCCGCACGCACAAATTTTTTCAAAAAGTTTGACGCAATTACGCTCGATCCTGAACGCGGTTTTTGCGGGAACGGCATTAAAATTGAGTTTGTAAAATTGACAAAAAAATTGCGAGAACGCATTTGCGCTGGCGAAGAAAAGCCGGCAGAATTTCTCGCCGTTCCCGCAGGAACGAAGCTTGTTTTACGCAATTGGAAAAAAGGCGATCGCATGCAAATGCTCGGCGCGGCGGGAAGGAAAACGCTCGGCAATTTATTTACCGATAAAAAAATCCCGCGCGAACAACGCGAAAATGCCCCCGTTCTTGTTTGCGGGAACGCAATTTTGTGGTGCGCAGGTTTGCCTATCGCCGATTTTGCAAAACTCGTTCCCGCCACAAAAACCTGCTTAAAAATCAACATTAATGAAAAAATGCTTGACTGAGAGGGCGATAAAGTTCAAAATTATAAAACATTTAACTTTTTAATAAACAAAACCATGTCAGTAGAAATCAAAATCAAAAAAGGCGAGCAAATTGACAAAGCTCTCCGTAAATTGAAGAAAAAACTCGAAACGGAAAATATTCTCCGCGATGTGCGCGCAAAGCGTTATTTCGAGAAGCCATGTGAAGAGCGTCGTCGCAAAAAGAAAGTGCAAGCTTTCTCGAACATGCTTCGTCAACGCTACGAAAATATGTAATTTGTTGTAATTGTAACATAGAAAGTCAATAAAATGTCACAACATAACAGTTTTAAAAGTGCAGCAGGTGCTTCTTCGACAAACCGCACCGTTCTCAAACGCTTTGAGCGCATTGAATTGCTCAAAAAACGTGGTCAATGGGACGCAAACCGCACTCGCTTGACAAATCTCCCAAAAACTCGTCCAGAAGCGTAGTTTTTATTATTCGTTAATCTTTAACTGGAATCACAAGTTATGTCACGTATTTGCGCAATTACAGGTAAACGCCCTGTTTCGGGTCGTACAATTATTCACAAAGGTCAAAGCAAGAAGAGCGGAGGTATCGGTCTCCAACTCGTCAAGCAAACCAAACGCACTTTCAAGCCAAATCTTCAACGCATCCGCGCTAAAATGCCCAATGGCAGTGTTAAGCGCATTTGGGTGTCGGTGAAGGCACTCAAAGCCGGCCTGGTTGAGAAGGCGTAATAAGGTTTTCTCGACAACGCTTACCTTTTTAAAAACGCCGCCAAGAGTTTGGTGGCGTTTTTTGTTAGAAAAACACAAACGCAATAAAATTTTTAACTTATCTAATACAAAATGAGCAGTGATCTTTTAAAATTGATTCTCGAAGGCGAACAACTTTCGACCGAGCAAATGGCAAGTATTTTGGCGACAACGCCCGCAGAAATTGAAAAGCAAATGGAAGCGTTGAAAGAGCAAAAAATCTTGCTTGGTTGGCGTCCAGTGTTGAATCCAGCGTTTGAAGAAGACCAACGTGTGCGCGCGGTGATCGAGTTAAAAGTTTCGCCTGATGTAAGTGGCGGTTTTGACCGTATTGCGGATCGCGTGAGTCAATTTGACCAAGTGGAATCGTGCTATTTGATGTCGGGCGGCTATGATTTGATGGTGATTGTGAATGCAGACAATCTTTATAAAGTTGCGAATTTTGTGCATAATCGTCTGGCGCGTATCGATGGCGTTTTGTCAACGTCAACGCACTTTATGTTGCGCGCGTACAAGGAAAGTGGTTTTGTGATTGCGCAACCTGAACACCCCGATCGCCCCGCGGTTTCGCAATAAATTCCCATTTAACTTTTAACTTTCAACTTTTAACTTTTTTAATGGACGCTTCTCGTTTTCTTGCAGACCACGTTGCTAAATTGCCAAAATCGGGCATTCGCGATTTTTTCGCGATTGTTTCACAAATGAAAGATGCGGTGTCTTTGGGCATTGGCGAACCTGATTTTGTAACGCCTTTTCATATTCGTGATGCGGCAATTATGGCGCTTGAACGTGGGCACACAAGCTATACTGATAATCGGGGCTTGATTCAATTGCGGCGCGAAATTTCAAAATATGTCGCTGAAAATTTTGGTGCTGAATACAATCCCGAAACCGAAATCATCACAACCGTAGGCGTTTCAGAAGCGATGGACGGCATTATGCGCGCGATTTTGAATCCAGGCGATAAAGTCATTTATCACGAACCTTGCTATGTTTCTTACGCGCCATCGATCGAGCTTTGCCATGCGAAAGCGATTGCGGTTGAAACAACTTCAAAAGATAAATTTGCGATTGATATTAACGCTTTGCGTGCGGCGTGGGAACCAGGGACAAAAGCATTGCTCATTAACTTTCCAACCAACCCAACTGGCGGGACCGCTTCGAAAGAATTGCTCGAAGAAATCGCAAAATTTGCAATCGAAAAAGATTTGCTTGTGATTTCGGACGAAATTTATTCGGAACTTACTTTTGAAGGTGTTCACACTTCGATTGTGTCGATTCCGGGTATGAAAGAACGCACGGTTTTCTTGCATGGTTTTTCAAAAGCATTTGCGATGACAGGTTTTCGCGTGGGCTACGCTTGCGGTCCCGCGGCGATTATCGACGGCCTGCTCAAAATCCACCAATACGGCATTCTTTGCGCGCCAATTATTTCTCAAGAAGCTGCCATCGAAGCACTTAAAAATGGACGCGGCCCGATGCTCGAAATGCGTGAAAAATATCGGGAACGCCGTGATTTTATCGTGCGTCGTTTTAATGAACTCGGTTGGGCTTGTCATTCGCCACGCGGTTCATTTTATGCGTTCCCAGATATTACTTCAACGGGACTTTCTTCGATGGAATTTGCGAAAGGTTTGTTGCAGGCAGAGCGCGTTGCGATGGTGCCGGGAACGGCTTTTGGCAAATGTGGCGAAGGTTTTTGTCGCGCGTCATTTTCAACATCGTATGCAAATATCGACGAAGCTTGCCGCCGCATTGAACGCTATTTAAAATCGTTAAAAGCTTAAAACGTTTGGGCTCGAAAATAACGCGTTCCCGTGAGAATTTCTTGCGGGAACGCATTGTTTTCTTTTGCGCTCCCGCGCCGTGATTATTATAATGAAATAATTATGAAAACCTCAAAAATTCTGTTATCGATTGCAACGTTTTTTATCGCGGGAACGCTTGTTTTTGCGGCAAAAGTTACCAAAGTCGCTTGCGTTGGCGATAGTATTACCTTTGGCTATCTAATCCCAACGCGCACGACAGAGGCGTATCCTATTATTTTGGGACAATTTTTGGGCGAAGATTTCGAAGTGCGCAACTTTGGAAATCCCGGCAAAACAGCAGGAGATTACCTTGGGCAAAAAGGGCGTTGGCTCGGAGCGAATAAAGAACATAAGGATTGCGTCGATTTTGAGGCCGATATCATCATTTCAAATCTTGGAATCAACGACACGGGAGCGTGGTGGGACGCAAAACTTTTTGTCGAGGGCTATGAAAAATTGATTTCAGATTGGCTCGGCGGCGAAAAACCACGCAAAGGTGTAAAGTATTTGATGTGGACAGAGCTCGCACCCGATTTTCGCGGAGCCAAAGGCGCAAAAGCTTATCCAGGAAATGTTTTTGACGGCTATGATTTTCCTGCGCGCGACAATGGCACGGCGGCGCGCCACAAAGAAATTCATAAAATTATCGCAAAAATTGCAAAAAAAGCGGACGCAATTGGCATCGATGCTTACACGCCGTTGCACAGTCATCCAGAAATGTATTTGCCCGATGGTTTGCATCCTAATGCAAAAGGCGCGCGCCGTATGGCAGAATTTACATTTGCGGCGTTGATGAAAAATAAGGTTGTTAAATTGCGCAATCCCGCGCCGCGCATCGTTCCCGCCAAAGATGGCAAGAGCGTTACGTTAAAAAATTCTGCGGGAACGGCAATCGTGCTCGACGGGGGTGCGTTGGTTTGTGGTGGTGCAAAATTTGTTTTTGAAAATTCAACAGTTATCGCTCCCGAAGGCGAACTTGTTGTTGCGCTTGGCGGGAACGCCGATCAAAAAGATCCAGGATTCCCACTTGTTTCAAAAACCATTAAAAACGCATCAGGCATAAAATTTGTTCCTAAAAAATAAAATGAAAAGTAGTGTTGTTTTACTTTCGGGCGGACTCGATTCTACGGTGCTTTTGGCAAAATTAAAAGCCGATGGTCGTCGCGTGGTCGCGCTTGGAATTGATTACGGACAGCGCCATTGTCGCGAAATCGACGCTGCGTGCGCAATTTGTGAGCGTCTCGGCGTGGAATATCGCGTGGCAGATTTAAAAAACTTGTCGCAATTTTTCGGCAACAATAGTTTGACTGACAAATCGCAAAAAGTTTACGAAGGCAATTATGATGAGGCGGGAATGAAAACAACGGTCGTTCCCGCGCGCAATATGATTTTAGTTTCAATCGCAACGGCATGGGCGGTTTCGCTTAAATGTGATTCAATCGCATACGCGGCGCATGGAGGCGATCACGCGATTTATCCCGATTGCCGTCCGGAATTTGCCGATGCGCTCGACAAAGTCGTCCAAATCGCCGATTGGCACAAAGTCGTTTTGGAACGTCCGTTTGTAGATATGACCAAAGCCGAAATCGTAAAACTTGGCGCAGAAATCGGCGCGCCGCTCGATTTAACTTGGTCTTGCTACAACGGCGGGAACGTGCATTGCGGCAAGTGTTCCACTTGTATGGAACGCCGTGAAGCGTTTAAAATTGCAGGCGTTCCCGACCCAACGATTTACGCAGTGTAAAATTAAATTTGAAAAAATAAAGGCGAAGTTTTTGAGCTTCGCCTTTTTTGTTGCAAACAAATTTGCGTTCCTGCAAAACGCGTTCCCGCGCGATTAACGACGAATGCGAATGCGCAACGCGTTTTCGATAGGTTTTTCGGAAATCAAAATTAAATAACCGCCGCCACCTGCGCCGGAGATTTTGTGCCCAAGCGTTCCCGCGCGATATTTTTCAATCATTTCAAGCACGTCTGGCGGAGCCATATTCGGGAACATTTTAATTTGCGCGTCAAAAGCTGCCGTTGTCGCCGAGCCCCAAGCTTGAGCGTCGCGGGAACGAATCGCGTTCCAGACGGATTCCGCGGCATCCGCAAGCACGCGTGCGTTTTCGGCGTTGATTTGCGTTCCCGCGTAAACGTTGTATGCCGCGCGGCGCGGATAAAGTGGCACGAGCCAAACGCGTTCTTCGATCCACTTGAAAAGTTCGCAGTCGTTAACCGAGGAAATGTTTTTCGGCCAAAAACCGTTGTCGTAGTCGAGTTTGTTCAGCCCTGGCAAAACAATGCCTAACGCGTCCTGCGAGCCGCTGACGTATTTTGCTTCGGGATCGGGCTGGTTTTCGCAACAGAAGAGAATTTTGGCGTTTTTTTCGTAATCGCCCGCGGGAATGTCAGTTTGCCAAAGCTCAATCGCTTTTTTGCGGGAACTCGTCGCCATGCCCGAACGGTCGTTAAATTCGTAATCGGGCTCAATCGCAATCGTGATTACGGGGCCAGGCGCGAGTTTATTGACGAACGCTTGGTCGAGCCAACCGCCTGCCAAATCGATGCGGTAGGGAATCTTGCATTCTTTGCGCAACGCCGTTGTCGAGCGCGCGGGCAGGTTGCCGTGCGGAATGCGCTCGCTGACGACGTATTCGATGCCGTGTTTTTTGCAGAATTCTTCTTTTGCGGGATTGTGCCCGTCGGTGTTGACGAAGAAAACGTCGGGCTTAAGTTTGAGGACGTCTTGCTCGAAATCCATAATGCCGTTCCCGCTATTGACCCACGCGTCTTTGACGCATTTGAGGGCTTTGACCATGTAGAGCCGCTCGGCTTCGGGATTGATCGTTTTGCGCGCTTTGAGCTCGTAAATCGTCGCGTCGGAACCGATGCCGACATACAAATCGCCGAGTTTTGCCGCCTCTTCAAAAAACGCCACGTGCCCGCTGTGGAGCATATCGTAGCAGCCAGAAACAAAAATTTTTTTATTGGACATAATTTTTTTAGGGTTAAAATGAAAATGTTATTTGCGTTCCCACGGGTTGTAAAATCATTTTAATTTATGTTATCACCAATACAACTGCGGGAACAAATTAATTCTGCTTGTTCCCGTAAAGTTTTAAATGGTTTATCATCATTCATGTTAATAAAAAAATGAAGCCCGCCACAACGCGAGGAGGGGCGGACTTCCACGACCTCAGACTTATCATCAAGTATTGCTACTTTTTGTGCATCGTCGCTTGTTCACATACTATTAAAATCTTTTTGGTGGCGATTTGCAATAGAAAAAATAACATTCCCGCGTGTTAGCACAGGAACGTTCCCGTTCGAATGCTTCGCCAAAAGTGTTCTCAGTGCCACTGCCGCATGCGTGTCGCAACCTTTGGGCTCGGCGATAATATTTTGGAGATTAAAAAAAACGGGCACGTTTCGCGCATGGTTGCGATGATTAGTGGGAAACGATTTATGAGAGTTGATAGTTTAGAGTTGAGAGTTGTGCGGGAAGGTTAATTTTTATTATTCATTGCGGGAACGGATAAATTTTTTAGCGTTGGCGGGCGTGAAAAGTTGCGCGGCGCGCAAGGCGTTTTGGGATAATTCGCGTTGTTTTTTGGAATCGTTTTTTAATAATAAAATCCATTGCGCGGCTGCGTCGGTTTCGGCGGGAACGAAAATTTCGCCGACATTGTGCTCGCGAATGAGATTTGCGAGTTCCGAATTTTTCCCCGCAAGACAAAGCAATGGCGAGCCGATCGCGAGCGAAGAATAGGTTTTGCTGGGAACGCTGACTTGCGACGCGGCTTCTTCGAGCGTGATGACGCTGACGTTTGCCGCGGCGAGTGCATGCGGGAACGTTTCCCGCGATTGGAACGGCAAAAGCAAAACGTTTTGCGCGCCAGTTTCGCGAATGCGTTGTTCGACAACCGCGCGTTTGCCGCCGTCGCCGATGATGACGAATGCAATATCCGAGTGCGATTTGAGCGCGTTGGCGATATCGACAATTTTTTCGACGGGATGCGTGTTCCCAATATTTCCAGAATACATCACAACGAATTTATTTTCGAGTTTGTGTTCCCGTAAAAATGAATTGTTTTCCCGCGGGAACGGCTTTAACAGACTTGTGTCCGCCCAAAGCGGCACTACGCAAATGCGTTCCCGCGAAACGTAGCGCGCGAGCGCGTCGGCGAGCCCGTTTGAAATCGTAAAAACTTTTTCGGCTTTTTTGAAAGATTTTTTGTTGAGCCACGCCCAAAATTTAACGATGAAATTATTTTCGGAAAGCGTTCCCGTGTGCACGAGCGCGTCAGGCCAAATATCCCAAAGTAACAGCGAAAATTTGTTTTTCAAAAACAGCGGGAGCAGCGGCGCGACGGGCGGATTTGAAATGATGAAAAGTTCGGCATCTGGATTTTTTCTAAAAATTCTGAAAAGTTCCCAAGCGCCTTTGAACCAAGTAAAAATGCGTTTGAGCGTTGAACTTTTGTCGTAGCGCGTGATTTTTATTTGGTTGATTTTGTCGTTTGCGCGTGGCAAGGACGTTCCCGCGATAATTGTTACAGAAAAACCAGATTCGCAAAACGTGTTTGCAATGTCTTCGGTTAATCCAAAAGCCGCTTGATCTGAGATAAAAAGTTTGGACATGTTTTTGAGTAAAAAATAGAAAAAATCTCTTCGCGGGAACGGGTTTTGGGTTTGTGATTTTGTCCATTTTACTATATATATATATATGAAATCAAGCATATTTGCAGGAAAAACATTGTTAATTACGGGCGGAACGGGGTCTTTCGGGAACGCCGTTTTGCGTCGTTTTTTGGATAGCGATATTCGGGAAATTCGTATTTTTTCGCGCGACGAAAAAAAGCAGGACGATATGCGGCACAATCTGCAGAATCCGAAAGTGAAATTTTATATCGGCGACGTGCGCGAAAAGTCATCGATCGATGTGGCGATGAAAGGCGTGGATTATGTGTTTTCCGCGGCGGCGTTGAAGCAGGTGCCCTCCTGCGAATTTTTCCCAGATCAGGCGGTGCGCACGAATATTATCGGCACATTGAACACGCTTGATTCGGCGATTCAGCATGGTGTGAAAAATGTGGTTGTGCTTTCGACCGACAAGGCGGCTTATCCGATTAACGCGATGGGCATGAGCAAGGCACTGATGGAAAAAGTCGCGGTTGCGAAAGGGCGCGAATTGGGCGAGAATGCGGCGACGACGATTTGTTGTACGCGTTACGGGAACGTGATGGCGAGCCGCGGTAGCGTGATTCCGCTTTGGGTGGAGCAAATGGAGTCGGGTGCGCCGATTACGGTGACGGATCCGAATATGACGCGTTTTATGATGACGCTTGACGATGCGGTTGATTTAGTAATTTACGCGTTCACGCACGGACACAACGGTGATTTGTTTGTCCAAAAGGCTCCTGCGGCGACGCTCGGCGTTTTGGCGGAAGCGATTAAGCAGACGTACGCGCAAATCGATCCGAAATATTTGGATACTGAAGTTAAAGTTATTGGAACGCGTCACGGCGAAAAACTTTATGAAACGCTGGTTACGCGCGAGGAAATGGTGCGCGCGATCGATATGGGCGATTATTATAGAATTCCTTGTGATACGCGCGATTTGAATTACGACAAATTTTTCTCGAAAGGCAATGCGGACATTACAAAAATCGAAGATTATCATAGCCACAACACTCAACGCCTTGATGTCGAGGGAATGAAACGCCTGCTTTTGAAATTGCGTTTTGTGCGCGAAGATTTGGGCTTGTTGCCAAAGGCGAAATCTAAGGAAATTCGTAGCGAATAATTGCGGGAACGCTTACTGTTATGGAAAACGAGATTAAATTGGATTACAGCGATGTGCGGTTTGAAGATAACGGAAAACTGAAATTGCTGATTATCGTGGGAACGCGTCCAGAAATTATTCGTTTGGCGGCGGTTGTTGATAAATGTCGCCGTTATTTTGATTGTGTGCTGGCGCATACGGGACAGAATTACGATTATAATTTGAACGGCGTGTTTTTTAGGGATTTGAATTTGAAGGATCCCGAAGTTTATATGAATGCCGTGGGCGACGATTTGGGAGCGACTGTTGGGAACATTATTAACTGTTCCTACAAATTGATGAATCGGATTAAGCCCGACGCTTTGCTGATTTTGGGCGACACCAATTCCTGTCTGTCTGCGATTCCCGCCAAGCGTTTGCACATTCCTGTTTTTCACATGGAGGCGGGCAATCGATGCAAGGATGAATGTTTGCCAGAAGAAACAAATCGCCGAATCGTCGATATCATTTCAGACGTGAATTTGGCTTATTCGGAACACGCGCGCCGTTATTTGGCGGATACGGGTTTGCCGAAGGAACGCACTTACGTAACTGGTTCGCCGATGGCGGAAGTGTTGCGCAATAATTTAAAGGAAATCGAAGCGAGCGAGATTTTGAAAAAAATGGGCTTGCAGGCGAAAAAATATATTTTGCTTTCTGCTCACCGCGAGGAGAATATCGATACAGAAAAGAATTTCTTGTCGCTTTTTACCGCGATTAACAAGCTGGCGGAAAAGTACGATATGCCGATTTTGTATTCTTGCCATCCGCGCAGCAGGAAACGTTTAGAAACGAGCGGATTTCGCTTGGACGAGCGCGTTATTCAGCACGAGCCGCTTGGTTTTCACGATTACAATAATTTGCAGATGAACGCGTTTGCGGTGGTTTCTGATTCGGGAACGTTGCCAGAAGAATCAAGTTTTTTCATCTCAATCGGGAAACCGTTCCCAGCGGTTTGCATTCGCACTTCGACCGAACGCCCGGAAGCACTCGATAAGGCGTGTTTTGTTTTGGCGGGAATCGATGAAAAATCGCTCTTGCAGGCGGTAACGACGGCGGTGGAAATGGTCGAAAACGGCGATAACGGAATTCCCGTTCCCGATTACAAGGAAGAAAATGTTTCGACAAAAGTGGTTAAATTGATTCAATCGTATGTCGGGGTTGTCGATCGCATGGTTTGGCGAAAATATTAAATCAGGGAGGACGCATTTATGAAAATTCTGATTACAGGCGCGAAAGGATTTGTCGGGAAAAATTTGGTCGCGGCTCTTGAATGTATTCGCGATGGCAAGGATCGCACGCATAAGATTTGCGGGAACGCGGCGGATTTGGAAATTGTGGCTTACGATGTCGATTCAACACCAGAAACGCTTGAAAACGCATGCAAAGACTGCGCGTTCGTGTTTAATCTGGCGGGTGTTAATCGTCCCAAGGATAATGCAGAATTTATGCGGGGAAATTTTGGTTTTGCCTCGACATTGCTCGACACGCTTAAAAAGTACGGGAACAAGTGCCCAGTGATGCTGTCCTCTTCGATTCAGGCTACTTTGATTGGCCGTTATGGCGAGAGTGATTACGGGAAGTCAAAACTCGCGGGCGAGGAACTTTTTTTGAATTATGCGCGCGAAAACGGTTCGAAAGCGTTGATTTACCGTTTCCCGAATTTGTTTGGAAAATGGTGCCGTCCCAATTACAATTCCGCGGTAGCGACTTTTTGCAATAATATCGCGAACGATCTTCCAATTCAGGTGAACGATCGGACGACAGAGTTGGAATTGCTCTACATTGACGATTTGCTGGAAGAAATGTTTGCGGCACTTTGCGGGAACGAGCATCGTTGCGAATTTGACGGTTTGAATGCCGTCGCTCGGGAGGACGGACGTTATTGTTACGTGCCGACGACGCACAAGGTGACGCTTGGGGAAATCGTTGATTTGTTGAACAGTTTTAAGGAACAGCCGCGAACGTTGCTTGTTCCCGAAATCCCGAACAACAGTTTTGCGAAAAAATTGTACTCCACATATCTTTCGTATTTGCCGAAGGAGAAAATCGCGTTCCCGCTGAAAATGAATGCGGATGCCCGCGGTAGCTTTACGGAACTTTTGAAATCGGAAAAATGCGGACAGGTTTCGGTGAATATCAGTAAGCCAGGAATTACGAAAGGCGAGCATTGGCATCATACGAAATGGGAATTTTTTATTGTGGTTTCGGGGCACGGTTTGATTCGGCAGCGCAAAATTGGTAGCGACGAAATCGTTGAGTTTGAAGTAAGCGGCGAAAAAATCGAGGCGGTTCATATGTTGCCTGGCTACACGCATAATATTATCAATCTTTCGCAGACGGAAAATTTGGTAACGGTGATGTGGGCGAACGAGTTTTTCGATCCCGCGCATCCAGACACGTTCGGGGAGAAGGTGGAAAAATGATTTTTGATGAAGCGTTTTTCGATCGTTTGACAGAGCAGGCGAAGGCAAGTCCGCGCCTGCGAATGAATTTTAATCTGCACGAATCGCACGATTCCAAGGCGCAGCGGTTGTTTAACGCGCTCGAGCCGGGAACGTTTCTCCCGATTCATCGCCATGTTGCGACCGATGAAACGTTTATCGTTTTGCGCGGAAAATTGCGAGTGACTTTTTATGACGATAACGGCGTTCCCGCGGAGATTTTTGATTTGGAGCCCGCGGCGAAAAAATACGGCTGTCAGATTCCTAAAAATGTTTGGCATTCGTTTGAGGTGCTCGCGACGGGAACGGCGATTTTAGAAATTAAGGATGGTCCTTACACTCCGGTTGCTCCAGAAAACATTTTAGAGCCGAAAGGAAAGCGGTAGAGTTATGAATATTTTGTTTTTTACGATTTCTGTTCCGTTGA
Source organism: uncultured Opitutales bacterium (assembly GCA_934675585.1). Classification (GTDB taxonomy): domain Bacteria; phylum Verrucomicrobiota; class Verrucomicrobiia; order Opitutales; family UBA953; genus Spyradosoma. The sequence goes on from CAKUQY010000011.1 coordinate 31,126, forward strand.
TGAGCGCAAGTTCGAATATGTACGGTTCGATGCTTAAAGAGTTGGCGGCGCGCGGGCATAAGGTGACGGTGTTGGTTCCAGAAGCGTTTTCGGGCAAGACGCAGCTTTGCGCGTCGCAGGAAAACGGGAACGTGCGTTTTTTGAAAGTGCGTTCGCTCCCGCTTTTTGGAATTAATCTCGTGCGCAAAGGCATCGCAAATGTGCTGTTGCCGTATCTTTACGGGCATGCGATTAAAAAATTTTTGAAAAATGAAACGTTTGATTTGATTATTTCTCCGACGCCGCCAATTATGTTTGCGCCGCTTATTGCGAAATTGAAAAAGAAATTGGGCGCGAAAGTTTATTTGGTGTTGCGTGATATTTTTCCGCAAAATGCGGTGGATTTGGGGATGATTAAAAAATGGTGGCCGCTGTATTGGCATTTTCGCAGACAGGAAAAACTGCTTTATTGCGTGAGCGACAAAATCGGCTGTATGTCGCAAGGGAACATTGATTATGTGAAAAAACACAATCCTGAAGTTGCTCCAGAAAAACTGCATATTTTGGAAAATTTTCAAAGTTTGGAACCGCTTGCCGAGTCAACGGAAAATTTAAAAGAAAAATACGGTGTCGGCGGAAAATTTGTAGTTGTTTTCGGAGGAAATATGGGAGTGCCGCAGCGTTTGGAAAACGTGCTGGCGCTTGCGAAAGCTTGCGAGCAGGATTACAAGGATGTTGTTTTTTTGCTCGTCGGCAAAGGAGTGCTGCAGGCGCGCATCCGCGGTCTTATCGAAAAAATGAATTTATCCAATGTGATTTTGAAGAATTTTGTTCCGTTTGCCGACTATCAGAAATTGGTTGCGCAGTGCGACATCGGTTTGATTTCGCTCCATGAAAAATTTACAATTCCTAATATCCCGTCAAAAACGCTTTCTTATTTTAATTTGAAAGTTCCTGTGCTTGCGTCGTTGGATGTGGCAACAGATTATGGGAAAATCCTTGAAAAGGCAAATGCAGGTTTGTGGTCGCTTGCAGGAAATATTTCTGAATTTAAGGCAAATTTCGACAAACTTTATCGCGATCCCGAATTGCGCAGGCAAATGGGTGAAAACGGACGGCGTTATCTCGAAGCGCATATGACGGATAAAATTGCTTGTGATATTTTGTTGGGGGAAATCAAAAATTAGAAAAATTCTAATAAAAAGATTGACTTATTCTAAAAAGCTCGCTAAACTATAATCTGTTTGATTTAACAAACAACGATAAACAACCAACCAAATAAAAAACTATGGCTAAATATGTATGTCAAATTTGCGGTTATGTTCACGAGGGTGACGAGCCGCCGACGGTGTGTCCTGTTTGCAAGGCTCCCGCGTCGAAATTCGTAAAACAAGAAGAAGTTGCAGGCAAAAAAGTCTGGGCGGACGAACATCGCGTCGGCGTCGCAAAAGGCGTCGATCCCGAAATCGTTTCTGGACTTGAAGCAAACTTCACGGGCGAATGCACCGAAGTCGGCATGTACCTCGCGATGAGCCGCGTTGCGGATCGTCAAGGTTATCCAGAAATCGCGGAAGCTTATAAGCGCATCGCGTTTGAAGAAGCAGAACACGCAGCAAAATTCGCGGAACTTTTGGGCGATGTGGTTACGCCAGACACTCAAAAGAATTTGCAATTGCGCGTTGACGCGGAACACGGCGCTTGCGAAGGAAAACTGATGCTTGCGAAACGCGCGAAAGAGCTCAATCTCGACGCGATTCACGACACGGTTCACGAAATGTGCAAAGACGAAGCGCGTCACGGCGCAGCTTTCGAGGGCTTGCTCAAACGTTATTTTAAACAATAATCGTTAATTCTTGAGCGCTGGTTGGCGGGAACGCTCGCCGCCAGCGCTTAAAAAATAAAAAAAATGACCCAAGAAGAAATTTGTGATCTTATTCATAATCACGGCTTGCGTGTTTCTCAACAACGTGTAGCGATTTATCGTTACATGTTGAATCCGTTTCATCCGTCGGCAGAAATGGTTTTTGAGGCATTGCACGGGACGATCCCGTCACTTTCTTTGGCGACGGTTTACAATTGTTTGCACGATTTTGTGAATGCGGGGCTTTTGAGCGAGATTCGTGTGGAAAATGAAATTGTCCGCTATGATGCGACGACAGAGGAACATGGACATTTCAAATGCAAATGTTGCAATCGCATTTTTGATTTTCCCGTTGATATTAATCGTTTGTATGACGATTTTGTTCCCGCGGGTTATCAAATTGACACGGCGACGCTCGTTGTTTACGGGACTTGTCCAGAATGCAGACGTTCTGCAAATTAATTATTTAACAAACAATTATTTGAAGCAGCATTTTTTTGCTGCTTTTTTATTTTGAATGTTCCCGCGGGAACGCGTTTTGCGGGAACGCGTTTTTTTGATTTTGCGAATTCAAAATTTGAGAATTGAGCGTGATGAATTTATAATAATTTTATTATGATTTGGTTGTACCGACTGTTAATTTTGCCATTTTTTTTGGCGACGAGTCCGTATTATGTTGCGCGGATGTTGAAACGTGGTGGCTACGGTAAAGATTTTTCGCATCGTTTTGGTTTTGTTCCCGCGTTGCCGGCGCGCAAACAAGGCGTTAAGCGCATTTGGATTCAGGCAGTTTCGGTGGGCGAAACAGAAGCGGTGGCGCCGTTGTTAAAAGCATTAAAAGTGCGCGGCGATGTCGAAGTGATTTTGACGACGACGACTTCGACGGCTTATAAAATTATTCGCGAAAAATATGCGGATTTGGTGGATGCGTACGCGTGTTTCCCGTTTGATTTTTGGGCATTTTCGGCATTGGCTTGGCAACGTTTTGACCCAACTTTGATGATTCAAATGGAAGGTGAATTGTGGCCAGAACATTTGCATCAAGCCAAAACGCGCGGCGTTCCCGTGATTTTGGTGAACGCGCGTTTGAGCGATCGTTCGTTTCGTCGTTATCAAAAATTTTCATTTTTTGCAAAACGCATTTTTGCGCACATCGCGTTCGTTTGCGCGGGAACGCAAAATGATTACAATCGCATCGCTTCGTTGGGCGTTCCCGCAGAACGTCTTATGCTCGCGGGAAATATGAAATTTGACGCAGCCGGCGGGAACGCCTTTTCTGCCGCAGAAAAATTAGCGCTTTATAAAGAATTATTTAACCCTGCGGGAACGCAAAATGAAGCGGGCGAAGTGCTTTTGGGCTCGTCAACTTGGCCAAGCGAAGAACAAGTGATGCTCGATGCGTTTTTGCGCGCGCGGGAACGCCATTCTGCGCTGAAATTATTAATCGTTCCGCGCCACGCCGAGCGTCGCGAAGAAATTGTTGCGATTTTGAAAAATACAAATTTGAAATGGTATTTGCGTTCGCAAACCGCGCCGGAAAGCGTTCCCGCGGACGCTGATATTTGCGTTGCCGACACGACGGGCGAATTGCGCAAACTTTCGCAAGTGGCAACGCTCGCGTTTGTGGGTAAAAGTTTGTTGCCTAACAAAGGCGGGCAAACGCCAATTGAATGCGCGGCGTTGGGCGTGCCGTTGGTTTACGGAACAGAAATGACGAATTTTCGCGATGTTTGCCGCGCGCTCGAAGATATTAAAGCCGCCATCAAAGTTAAAAATGCAGATGAAGCGGTTGCGACTTTGTGCGCGTTGCTCGATGATAAAAATCGCCGCGATGCAATGTCTGCCGCCGAAAAACGTTGGCATGCCGACAACCAAGGCGCGACAGCGCGCGTTTTTGAAAAACTTTGTGAATTTTTAAATCAATAATGTTTGAATCTCATCAAAATACTATTCGCGTTATTCGCATCGTTCCCGACACATTTGTCGATGGACCGGGAATGCGCACGACGGTTTATTGTGCGGGCTGCGCGCATCATTGCGAAGGTTGCCACAACCCCTCTACTTGGGATTTTGGCGCGGGAACGCCGATGACGCCGCAAGAAATTTGGCAAGCGATTATTAGCGAATCGCCCAATTCAAATTTAACATTTTCGGGTGGCGACCCAATCTTCCAAGTTGAAGGTTTTACACAACTCGCAAAAATCGCCAAAGAACACAACAAAACGGTTTGGTGCTACACGGGATTTCGCTATGAATCGATCGCGGCAGATTTGCGTATGCGACAAATTTTGCCGTATTTGGATGTGTTGGTTGATGGACCTTTTGTTTTGGCAGAACGCGATACGTCGTTGCTTTTTCGCGGTTCGCGCAATCAGCGTTTAATTGACGTTCCCGCGACATTGAAAAAAAATGACGGCACAATTGTTGAATGGCAAACTTGGTGGTAAATTTATGATTAAGTGTTTGAAGCGTATTTTTATTGTTTTGGCAACGGCGGTTTTTTTGTTGCCATTGAGCGTGATTGCCATTTATGCCGTGATTGCGGGAACGCCTTTGGGCGATTATTTGGCGCGGGAACAACAAAAAGTTTGCGTAAGTTTTGAAGAGTTGCAGCCCGCAGATTTGATTGTCGTTTTGGGCGGCGATAGCGGTCAGCGTGCGCTTTCTGCAATGCGAGTTTGGCGAGCAGGGCTGGCACCAAGATTGGTTGTTACAGGACAAGATATTATTGTGGAATATTTGATTGCAGGTGGCGTTCCCGCGACAGATATTGCGGTTGATAGTTTGGCAAAGCGCACGATTGACCATCCTGAAACAATTAAAAAAGTCGTTCCCGGGCTCGACGAAAACACGCGCATTATTATTACAAGCAGCGGTTTGCAAGAACGCCGTGCCAAGTTTTTGTTTGAGCGCGCGGGCTACAAAAACGTGCAAATTTATTCGTGGGAACGCGATTATCAAGAATATCAGCGCGCACATCCCGAAGCGTTCCCGCCAAGAGCTTGGGATGCGTCTAACGCGAATCGTGTTTGCTATGCGTATCTTGCTTGGTTAAAATATTTTATCGTTGATTAGCGTTCCCGCGCCAAAAAATTATCCCTCAATTTTATTTTCTATTTTATGAAGCGTTCTATTTTTTACATTTTTTTTGTGGTTGTGATTGTCGCGTTGTTAGAATTTTTTGGACGCTACGATTGGGGCGATAGTTTTTCGTTTCGCAAAAGCGTTCCCGCCAACGAATTGCGCGTCGGCTATTTCCCAAACATCACTCATGCACAAGCTTTGATCGCGCAACAACTCGAGTTTGAGGGACGCCCGTGGTTTGCGCCACGCTTGCCTGCGGGAACGCAATTGCGCTGGCAACTTTACAACGCGGGGCCCTCGGCGATGGAAGGGCTGACAATTGATTCGATCGATTTGTCTTATGTTGGCCCGTCGCCTGCAATCAACGCATTTTTGCGCCGCGAAGGTTCAATTCGTTTAATTGCGGGAGCGGCAGAAGGTGGCGCGGCGCTTGTGGGAGCTCAAAATTTTATGGGCCAAAAAGCAAAAGATTTTGTGGGACATCGCATCGCAACGCCGCAATTGGGCAATACGCAAGATGTCGCTTGTCGAGCATGGCTCGCAAAAAATGGCGTTCCCGTGAATCGTGGCGATAATTCGGTGCAAGTCGTTCCCACCAAAAATCCTGATCAATTGGCACTTTTTAAATCGGGTGATCTCGAAGCGGCTTGGACGGTTGAACCCTGGGTTTCGCGTTTGGAATTGGAAGCCAAAGCGCACATTGTGCAAGAAGATTTTAATTCGCTGACAACGGTTTTGGCAACTTCGACAGAATCGCTCGCCAAGCGCCGACCATTAATTGAAGCGTTTGTCGCGGCTCACAAAGATTTGACAAAATGGATTAACGCGCATCCCGCCGAAGCCAAAGAATTGTTGCAGCGCGCACTTTCGCGCGAAACGCACTCAGATTTTCCTGAAATCATCGTCAAAAACGCGTTCCCGCGCATTATTTTTACCGAAAAATTAAACAAACAATTGCTCAACGATTATGTCGCTGCGGGAATCAATTGCGATGCGTTGCCGGGAACGGTCGATGTCGAAAAAATGCTCGATGTTCACAATTTAAATCTTGGGAAAGCGCGTCGTTCGGGCGTGTTCCCGCTCCCGTCAGAAATTGCAGTATTTTTGTGGAAAAGCAGTTGCGACATGTCGTTGTTTTCGGCGTTGCTTATTACGTTGCGTCGCTTGTTGGTTGGCTATTTGATTGGTTTTGCAATTGCGTTGCCGATGGGTTTGTTGCTTTCGCAATCGCAATTTTTCCGTAGCACGATTGGCGTTTTGGCGCTTGCGTTTCAAGGTTTGCCCAGTGTTTGTTGGGTGCCAATTTCATTGGTGATTTTTGGACAAGACGAATGGGCAATTTTGACAGTCGTCGTCATGGGTTCGGTTTGGAGTTTGATGTTGGCGACAGAAAGCGGAATCCGCTCGGTGCCACCACTTTATTTGCGCGCGGCGGCAACGATGGGTTCTAAAAATTTCCATCTTTGGACGCGCGTGATGTTCCCAGCGGCACTCCCGCTGATTTTTTCGGGAATGAAGCAGGGCTGGGCGTTTGCGTGGCGTTCGTTGATGTCGGCAGAAATTTACGTTTACATTTTTAGCGGCGTTGGGCTGGGCTGGATGCTCAATGCGGGACGCGAAGAAATGGATGTCGCCAAAGTTTACGGCGTAATGCTCGTCATTATTATTGTTGGCTTGGTGATGGATCGACTTTGCTTCGCGCCGGTCGAACGCTTTTTGCGGGAACGTTGGGGACTTAATAAATAGTCGCGTTTTAAACAAAAAAATGCGCGGGAACGAGCTTTGTTTTTGGCGCGTTCCCGCAAAACTCAATTGTCAAAATTGAAAACTCTCTTTATAATGGTTCATTATGATCGGCTTTTTTCAATATTTGATGTCTAAAAACAACCGTTTGTTGTTTTCTATTTTATTAGTGCTTATCGTATTTTCGTTTGTGCTTTACACGGGTTCGGGGAGCGTGATGGATTTGATGGGGATTCGCAAATCTGAGGTGGTTTTTGGTGTAAAAATGAAAGATGCAGAGGGCAAACCTTATCGTCAATTGCTTTCGATGATGGGCGCCGAAAACCAATCAAAACGCCAATATGTTCAAACATTCGCACAATTGGTTTACATCGCAAAATTGGCAGACGAATTGCAAGTGCCAAATCCAAACGAAGACGAATTTACACAAACTTATAAATCGATGTTTGGCGGCGCCAACGCGCAACAACAAGCACAAATTTTGGCACGTTTTAACATTGATGAAAATGAATTGAAAGATTTGATTGTGCTCAATTACCGCGTCAACAAAACCTTGGAATTGCTCGCGGGAACGCCTTCGAGTTTTCCTGAAATGACCGAATTGATGATGCGCCGCGCGAATACGCGTTGGACTGTTGAAGTGGCTCGCGGGAACGCAAAAGCATTCGCGTTTGATGCCGAACCAAGCGCCGAAGAATTACAAACTTATTTTAACGCCAATGCGCGCGATTATTTGGTGCCGCCACAATTGCATTTGGCTTACGCAATCGTTGAGCCCAGCGAAGCAGAACGCAAAGCCGTTCCCGATCCCGATGAGGCAGAATTAAAAATGTTTGTGCAAGGGCAAAGCGATGATGTTGAAAAAGCATTGAAAGAAGACCACGCAACTTGGGTAAAACGTTGGAAACAAGATCGCATCGCGGTCGAACTCGCATCGCGCACCTCTGATTTGTTAGCAGAAAAATTGCCACAAGATGTCGTTTCGCCAACGAATGAAGATTTCGCAAAATCACTTGAAAATTCGGGCTTGAAATTTGTAGATCTTCCTGTTTTTTCAAAAGGCACAGATGCGCCAACAAGCGCCGTTCCCGCAGAAATTATGAACTCGATGGCGGAAACGCTGAACGCAACTTTGTGGCGTTCGGACGCAATCCCAATGGGCGAAAAAGCCGTCGTTGTCGTTTACAAAGGTGAAGACCCCGCGCGCGTTCCCGCAATCGATGAAGTGCGTGCGCAAGTTATCGCTAATTGGAAAATTGCGACCAAAGAAGCAAAATTTCTCGAAAAAATGTACGAACAAGGTAAAGCGCTCGTCGAAGCTGTCAAAAACGGTAAAGATTTTATCGCAACAGCAACAGAATTGGGCTTGAAGCCTGAACGCACCTTGCCGTTTTCTGAAAACAACGTTCCCGCATCACTCGCCGAATCTTCCGTTCCCGTGCTCGATGTTTTGCGCGCGATTCCACAAGGTGAAATTTCAACCGCTTTGCGTTGCGGCGATGACGTTATTTATGTGCGCGCAATCGCAAAAGACGTTCCCGCAGTCGATAAAAATTCCAACGAATATTTGCGGATGTCTGCCTACATCGAACGCGTGTTCGCGTCAAATTCGCTTAGCGTACAAATGCAAGAACGCATTTTTGAAGAATTGGAAAAACGCGGGCTCCTTAATATTTCCGACGAAGAATAATTCGTGATTTTCAACTAAGGGAAATATTTTCCTTAGTCCCCTTAGATGAAAAAAAACTTCCAACCATCTCGTTCTCATATCGCGTTGATTGCATTGGGCGGGAACGTGGATAATCCGCGGGAACATTTAGAAAACGCACTTGAAAAAATGCGTTCCCGCGAAGGTTGGCAAATTTTGGCACGTTCGTCTTGGCGCATTACAAAACCGGTCGGTTTTTTGGAACAGCCCGATTTCGTGAACGGCGCGGTCGCAATTGGCGTTCCCGCAGAATTTTCGCCAGAAAATTTGATGCAAAAACTTTTGCAAATCGAAATCGAAGAAGGTCGCGTGCGCCCAAAGCCGATGAATGACGGACCGCGCTCGTGCGATTTAGATTTGCTGTTTTTTGACGACGAAACGCGCGATAGCGAATTGTTGCAACTGCCGCATCCGCGCTGGCGGGAACGCGCTTTCGTGCTGGAACCATTAATTGAAGTTTTGGAGCAACTTGGCGGGAACGCGAAATTGCTCGCGCAGGCAAAATCTGCGCTGGAAAAATTGAATGTTCCCGCCAAAAAATAATTCTCAATTGTCAATTCTCAATTGTCAATTTATAATTGATATATTATGGCAATTGCAGAATATAATTTTACGGAAATTGAAAAGCGTTGGCAGAAATTTTGGGCCGACAACAAAACGTTTTGCGCGACAAATGACACGTCAAAACCAAAGTTTTACGTGCTTGACATGTTCCCGTATCCAAGCGGCGCGGGCTTGCACATCGGTCATCCCGAGGGCTACACGGCATCGGACATTTTAGCGCGCTACAAACGCGCGAACGGCTTCAACGTTTTGCACCCGATGGGCTGGGACGCGTTCGGGCTTCCCGCCGAACAGTACGCGATTAAAACTGGCGAACATCCACGTGTGCAAACAATTAAAAATATCGACAATTTCCGTCGCCAATTGCAAATGCTGGGCTTCGCGATTGATTGGGACCGCGAAATTGCGACGATTGACCCGAAATATTTTAAGTGGACGCAGTGGATTTTCTTGAATCTTTTCAAACACGGTCTCGCGTATGTTGATAACAAGCCCGTTTGGTTTTGTCCAGAATTGGGAACGGTTTTGGCGAATGAAGAAGTGCTTTCGACCGATGAAGGTCCGCGCAGTGAACGCGGGAATTTCCCCGTTGAGCGCCGTCCGTTGCGTCAATGGGTTTTGAAAATTACGGCTTACGCGGAAAAATTGATTGCGGGTTTGGACGATTTGAATTGGCCGGATTCGACGAAGCGTTTGCAAAAAAATTGGATCGGTCGTTCAGAGGGTTGCGAAGTTAATTTCAAAATTGACGGGATCGACGACGCACAATTGAAAATTTACACGACGCGCGCCGACACGCTTTACGGCGTAACTTACATGGTGATCGCTCCCGAACATCCGCTCGCGGCGCGTTTGACCAAGCCCGAACAAAAAGACGTTGTCGAAGCTTACATCGAAGCTGCGCGCAAAAAGTCCGACCTCGAACGCGGCGAACTTAACAAAGACAAAAGCGGCGTTTTCACGGGCAGCTACGCGATCAATCCGTTCACGGGAGCGAAGGTGCCGATTTGGATGGGCGATTATGTGCTGATGGGCTACGGAACAGGCGCGATTATGGCCGTTCCCGCGCACGATGAACGCGACTGGGAATTTGCAAAAAAATACGACATTCCAATTATTCAAGTCGTCAAAGATCCCAAAAATCCAGACATCGACGTGCAGCAACAATCGATGGTCGCTTACGGCGAATTGGTGAATTCGGGACAATTTACGGGAATGTCCACCTCGCAATCTAAAAAAGCGATTACAAAATTTGTTGAAGAGCAGGGCTGGGGACGCGCAGCGGTTAATTACAAATTGCGCGATTGGCTTTTCTCGCGCCAGCGTTATTGGGGCGAGCCGTTCCCGATTGTGTGGGTGAGCGAAGAAGATTACGCGGCGATCCCGCAAGATTCTGCATTGCGCGAATTTATGCCGGCAGAAAAAATCACTTATGCCGATCCCGACACAGGCAAAACGCTCGTCGCGGTGGCGTTGCCATCGAGCGCGTTGCCGTTGCAATTGCCCGAAGTTGAAAACTACAAGCCGTCGCCCACAGGCGAATCTCCACTCGCTCACGCGGACGCTTGGTTGAATGTGATTATTAATTTAAAAACAGGCGAAACGTGTTCCCGCGAAGCCAGCGCGGACGTTCCCGCGGGCTGGGTTGCGGCGCGTCGCGAAACTAACACCATGCCGCAATGGGCGGGTTCGTGCTGGTATTATTTGCGCTACATTTCGCCGAATTGCGACACGGCGCTCGTCGATCCCGAAGCGTTCGATTATTGGAAAACGCCTGATTTTTACATCGGCGGCGCGGAACACGCCGTTTTGCACTTGCTTTACGCGCGCTTCTGGCATCGTTTTCTTTACGATATCGGCGTGCTTTCGACGCCAGAGCCGTTCACGCGACTTTTCCACCAAGGAATTATTCTCGGCGAAGACGGCGAAAAAATGTCAAAATCGCGCGGGAACGTCGTCAATCCTGACAAAATCGTTTCCGATTACGGCACAGACGCGTTGCGACTTTATTTGATGTTCTTGGGTCCGTTAGAAGCGATGAAACCTTGGAACACCAAGGGAATCGAAGGCGTGGCGCGCTTGATGCGTCGCGTGTGGCGCACCGTCGTCAATGAAGAGACGGGAACGCTTTCGGAACACATTTCCGACAGTGCGAACGAATCGGCGGATTTCCAAATTGTGCTCAACCAATCGATCAAAAAAATCACCGAAGACATCGAATCGCTCGGCTTCAATACCGCGATTTCGCAATTTATGATTTTGATGAACGCGCTCGAAAAAGAACCCGCAGTTACAACGGGAACGATCAAAACCGTTGTGCAATTGATCGCGCCGTTCGCGCCGCACATCGCAGAAGAATTGTGGAATCGTCTCGGCGGAACGGGAACGATTTGCGACGCGGCTTGGCCAAAAGCGGACGCGACGAAATTGCAGAAAAATACGCAACCGATCGTTTTCCAAGTCAACGGAAAATTGCGCGGACAGCTCGAAATGGCGCGCGGCGTTTCCAAAGACGAAATGCTCGCGGCTGCGCGCGCGGACGAAAATGTGAAAAAATTTACTGACGGTAAAGAAATCGTTCGCGAAATCGTCGTTCCCGGCAAATTGGTGAACATTGTTGTGAAGTAATTAAATAACAAAACAAAATCCGTTCCCGTGAAGGCAACTTTGCGGGAACGTTTTTTGTCGCGGGAACGCGCTTTTCGCAATGCTTAACCCCCGCAAAAGCGAGCGCACGCGTGAATGAAAAATTGTAGGTAGATTAGGAAAAAATAGGAACTTTGCTGTGCCGAAGGCACTAAAATCGCGGGAACGCGTTCCCGCGATGGCTAACCCCCACAAAAGCTCGCGGGAACGCGAGCGTGTGGGGATTGTAAAAAAAAATAAAACCAGTCCCGAAGGGAGTGAACTAAAAAAACTTCGCGGGAACGCGGGAGTAGCGGGAACGGGAAAGGTTTTTCAACTACGAATAAACGCTAATTTACGCGAAGAAAATTTCAAAAGCGCTTCGCGAAAAGCGCGTTCCCGCAATGAAAGCAACTGCGGCGAAAAGGTTTTTGGGGAGGCGGTACCGAGCAACGCGAGATGGAACCATTTCTAACTTCGCCACAAGAGGCGGGAACGCGGGAATGAAAAACCGTAGGTTTATTAGGAATCAATAGGATTTTTGAGTTGTGCCGAAGGCACTAAAATCGCTTGCGATGGCTAACCCCCACAAAAGCTCGCGGGAACGCGAGCGTGTGGGGGTAAAACAAAAATAAAATCAGTCCCGAAGGGAGTGAACTAAAAAAAACACAATCGCGCGGGAATGTTTTTTTTTTTCGACTAAGGCAACTACGGGAGTTTTCAGGGAAATTAAGGTTTTTGCTGGAACGCGGGAATTTTCTCACGCAGATCTCGCAGATTGCGCAGATTTTATGGGAGGAGCGGCATCTTGCCGCTCCATTTTTGTTATTTTTTCTCGCAAACTCCAAGCGCTGAAAGCGCGACAGAACATGGGAATGCGGGAACGCGGGAACGGCGGGAACGGGAATTTTCTCACGCAGATTCCGCAGATTGCACAGATTTTATGGGAGGATGCGCGTCTCGCGTATCCAATTTTATTTTCACTCTGCAAACCTTGCTGTGCCGAAGGCACTAAAATCGCGGGAACGCGTTCCCGCGATGGTTAACCCCCACAAAAGCTCGCGGGAACGCGAGCGTGTGGGGGTTGTTAAAAAAATAAAACCAGTCCCGAAGGGAGTGAACTAAAAAAACTTCGCGGGAACGCGGGAGTAGCGGGAACGGGAAAGGTTTTTTAACTACGAATAAACGCCAATTTACGCGAAGAAAATTTCAAGAGCGCTTCGCGAAAAGCGCGTTCCCGCAATGAAAGCAACTGCGGCGAAAAGGTTTTTTTGGGGGAGGGGGAGCGGGAATATTTTTTCGACTACGAACTGACGCAGATTAAAACGAATTATTTTTGTGGGGGCGATGGGAACGGCGGGAACGCGAATTTTTTATCCACAGATTTTAGGATTTTGAAGATTTTTTTAATTTTGTGCTTGCGTTTTTTTTTTTTCTATTTTAGAATTTTCTCAAGTTTGAAAAATAGTCTTCAAACGAAATCTTAAACAAAAAAATTATAAAATATATGAAGAACATTATTACAATTACTTCTCTCCTCGCCGCGGGAACACTCGCCGCAAGCGCAGCAATCGAAACAGAACTCCTTTGGGGTTTTGATTTTAAAAGCGAAAATCTCGCTGCTTCTACGGGAACGGTCGATAATCTTGCCGGCCAGGGAACAATCAACACAATGGGTGGTTTGTTTGGAACGGGCTCGTACACAACGACCACAAATGATTCAACGAAACTTTCATTTACTGCAGCAGGCGATGCATCTTCGCTTGCGGAAGGAAATGGTTCGTTTACACTTAGTTTTCACGCGAAATATTCAAGCGGTTTGACCAATTGGCCTGTTCTTGCAGCATTTGGTGCTGCAACAGGTTATCAATGGAAATTGACTTATTACTCAAATGATGGCAATATAGTGTTAGATAAAGATGGTTATGGAGACTTGAACCCTAAATTAATTGGTTCATATACGCCGTCTTCCGATTGGGCTCACTATGCTTTGACTTATAATGCAGATAAAACATTTTCGCTTTATATTAATGGAACGCTTTTGGGAACAACAGGCGCATCAAGTGCGACAAGCCAAAATCCGATGAAAATGTTTGCGTTCGGCGGTAAATTGCCAAGCGGTAATAATTCGGCGGTAACATTTTCTGATATCGCAATTTACAAAGGCGCGTTGGAATCAGATCAAATTAAATATTTGAGCGCAAACAAAGCGAACGAGTCTGCAATCCCCGAGCCGTCGGCGTTTGGATTGTTGGCGGGCTTGGGTGCGTTGGCGTTGGTCGGTGCACGTCGTCGCCGCAAGACAAAATAAATTTCAAAACGGACTTTAAAGATTTTTCATATTGTTTTGGCGTTCCCGTGGGCTTGCTCGCGGGAACGTTTTTTAACACCTATTGCGAGTAGCTTACGCTCGCTCACTAACGTTCGCGGGAACGGGATTTTTTCAACTACGAATAAACGCTAATTTACGCGAATGATTTTTTTAACGCAAATTACGCAAATCGAACGCAAATTACTCAAAAGAAAAACTGTAGATTGATAGGACAAGATAGGTTTTTTTTGGACTACAAATTAAACCAATTAAACGAATTATTTTTTTTGAGCCTGTGGCGACGCGCAACTCTCAACTCTCAACTAAAAATAATTCATTTTAATGGCGGGGTGTCGCTTTGCTCGGTAAGCGTCAGTTCGTAGTCGAAAAAATGTTTTCCCGTTCCCGCTCGTTTTTGGCAAAGTTAAAAATATCGCTCCCAAAAATTCGTTCAATTCGTTGATGAAAAATCTATTTTAAAAGCAACAATCTGCCAATTTTGCGCAAGACAAGCGCGGTGTGCGTGAGTGAAATGGCGAGATTGCCTTTGAACGGCGTGAGATGTGAGCGTCCGCCTTCGGGGTAAATAACGTTGATGTTGTGGAAAACGATATCGTTCCCGCGCCAATAAAGTTCCACCAAAATTTGAATGTCCGCTCCCATGCGTTTGCTCCAAAAGCGTTCCCGCAAAAGTGGCTTCACCGCGGCGAGCGGGTAAACGCGAAACCCGCAAAGTCCGTCTTTCATTTTTAGCGAAAAGGTTTCGAGCGCGAGCCAAAAGTTGGTAATTTTTCGTCCGTAAACGCGGGCTTTCGGCGCGTTTTCATCATAAACGGGAGCGCCAAAAATACATTTTTTTGGGAATTTTTGGGCGAGTTGGAAAAAGTTTTTTATTTCGGCGGGATCGTGTTGTCCGTCGGCATCGATTTGCAATGCGTGCGTGAAATTTTGTGCGAGTGCGATTTCAAAACCTTTTTTCAGTGCGATGCCTTTGCCGCCGTTTTTTTCGAGACGCACGAGTTCGATTGTTTTCTGCGTTCCCGCGAGTTCTTGCAAGCGTTGGGCTTCGGCGGGAACGCTGCCGTCGTCGATGAGAAAAATTTTAATCGTTCCCGCGTGCGCCAAAAGTTGCGGCAAAAATTTTTCAAATTCCGCCGAGTGATTGTAGCAGGGAACGATGAGGCAAGGCGAAAAATTCATTTCAAAATTAAATTCGTCGCGCGATTAAATCGTTTGGTTTATCGGGAAGAATCGACTGAAAATAGGTTTCGCGCTCGAATGGAAATTGCGCGGCGGGAACGAGTTCCCATTGTGGATGCGCCTCGATGTGTTCTTTTGCCCATTGGTAAAAATCGACATGGTCGGTGCGAAAATAAAGTTGCGCGCCTGGTTTTGCGTGAGCGGCCCAAGTTGTCAGCGTCGCTTCTTGCACGATGCGATTTTTGTGGTGGCGTTTTTTAGGCCACGGGTCGAGATAGAGCAAAAATAATTTGTCGATGGCGACTTTTGGCGGGAGCGCTTCGAGAAATTCGTGCGCGTCGGCCTTGTAAAAATTGACGTTCCCGAGCGCAGCTTTTTCTTTTTTATTGTTGGCGCGCTCGATGCGTTTGGTGATGAGGTCGAGCCCGATGCAAGTTTCTTGCGGGAACGCGGCGGCGTAGGCGGCGAGAAAATGTCCGTGCCCGCAACCGATTTCGAGCGTGATGCCATTGAGTGAAAAACCGCCGATAATTTCTTCGGGCAAGAACGCGGCGATTTTTTTTCTCAATGCGTTGATGCGTTCTTCTTTGTCGGCGATTGCTTTTGCGTAATCTGACATAGCGCAGAAATTTTATTGTTCGTCGGCGGGAACGACTTTGTAAAATGTCGCGGTGTGGCCGACTTGTGCGACGCAAAATGATTCGCTGGCGGCTTCGATTTCGTTAACAAGTGCAATAATTGTTTTGCGCGAGCTGATGTGAAAACGAATTTTCACAAGCGGATTTTTTTTGAAGTTGATTGCGAGCATTTTCACAATTTCGTTGAGTGCGGTTTTTTCTCCGATCAGAATCGTGGCTTCGACGAGTTGCGCCTGACCGCGCAGTAGCTTTTTTTGTTGTGCTGAAAGAGACATTTAAATAAAAGTTGAAAGTTAAAAGTTGAGAGTTGAGAGTTTGGCGGGAACGCAAACTCGGTTATTGTCAAAATTACTCGTCGTCTTCGGTGGTCGCGGGAACGGCAACGCCCGTGCCGATGCCGAGCGCGGCGAGTTTGTTGCGCATATCGGCTTCTTGCAAAGCTTCGATCAGTTTGCCGATGTCGCCTTCCATAATTTGTGGCAAACTATGCAAGGTTAAGCCAATGCGGTGATCTGTGAGACGATTTTGCGGGAAATTGTAGGTGCGGATGCGTTCGGAGCGGTCGCCACTGCCAATTTGGTTTTTGCGTTGCGCCGAATATTTTGCGTTTTCTTCTTCTTGTTTTTTCTCGTAAATGCGCGAGAGCAAAATTTTCATTGCTTTGGCGCGATTGCGCAATTGTGAACGCTCGTCAGCGCAGTAAACCATAATTCCCGTGGGCTTGTGAATAATTTGAACCGCGGATTCCGTTTTGTTGACGTGTTGTCCACCCGCACCAGAAGCGCGGCAAACGGTCAGCTCGATTTCGTCGGGCGAAATGTGAACGTCCACTTCTTCGGCTTCGGGAAGCACGGCGACGGTCGCGGCTGAGGTGTGAACGCGACCAGCGGCTTCGGTTGCGGGAACGCGCTGAACGCGGTGTCCGCCGCTTTCGTATTTGAGCATTTTATAAACATCCGTTCCCGTGATGAGCAGCGAAATTTCTTTGAAACCGCCGACTTCGCTGGGTGCGGAATTGAGGATTTCCCATTTCCAGCCTTGTTCTTCGGCAAAGCGTGTGTACATGCGGAAAAGGTCGCCCGCGAAAAGTGAAGCTTCGTCGCCGCCCGTTCCCGCGCGGATTTCCATAATTGTGTTGCGCGAATCGGTTGGGTCGGTCGGGATCATCGCGATCATCAATTTTTCGTAATTGTTTTCGAGTTCGCTTTCTAATGTTGGCATTTCTTCTTGTGCGAGTTCTTTCAATTCGGCATCCATTTCGGGATCATCGAGAATTGCTTGGTTTTCGACGAGAGATTTTTGAAGGTGGTCGCATTTTTCGTAGAGCGCGACGGTCCCGCAAAGGCGTGAGTGTTCAGAAGAAATTTCGCCGGCTTTGCGTTGGTCGTTGTAGAAATCGGGAGCGTTCATCAATTTCTCGATTTCGGCGATGCGTGTACGTGCAGGCGTGATGTCCGGAAGGTCTTTCATAGTTGTGAATTTTCAGTAAAAAATTAATTAATTTTAGCGTCGTAAAGATTGACAGGTTTTGTAAAGTCGATAATAAAGCGAAAACCACGTTGGCGGGAACGATCGTTTTTGGGTGCTTTGCCGATAGGTTCTGCTTTCAAATATTCTGCGGGAGTGAGATAATCGCCACCGGCAACGTAGGCGCTAATTTCGCCAGAATCGGGATTAATCGTTCCCGCGGCTTCGTCCAAATCGTCTCCAAGCCATTCGCCGACGTTCCCGATCAAATCGTAGAAACCGTTAGTGTTTGCGTTTGCCGAGCCGACGATGTGGAGTTTGTTGTTTGCGTTTTCCATCAACCATGCTTGGTCAAAGATTTCGAGTTCGTTGGGGAGTTCTCCGCGCGCGGCAAGATATTCTTCTTTGTTGGGCAAGCGCACTTCGTAGCTGTAAAGAATTGAAAGCAAGTTGCAGAAATTTTGTGCGTCAAAAAATGTGATTGATTCTGTTGGCGCGAGTGGTTCTTCGCTGTTTGCAGATGGATTTTTTTGAGTAACTGCTTGAAAAAGTGCTTGAGCGACTTCTTTGTCGAGCATCATTTTTTCCGTCGCGGGAACGCCCGGAATTGGCTTGAGCGAGTTTTTGACGGTAACGCGTACTTGCTCGATAACTGCTGTTGAAATGTCGATAAATGCGAGCACTTGGATTAAATCTTTGGAAAGAATGGTCTCTTCGGGGAAGTCGTTTGCGAGCGATTGCGAGACAATGGCTGCGTTGCGCGCAAGCGTGCTGACTTGGTCGTAGTTGCCATTTTTGATAGCGTTTTGGAGTTTTTCGATTGTTTTTTTCAGCGCTTCGTATTGCGGGAACGCACCAGTATTTGCGATGGCAATTTGCAGTGTTTTTTTGGCTTCATCGCTGATAAAGTTTGAGCGCGGATAATTGGTCGCGAGCAATTCGTATTCGTAGAGTGCTTTTTTGCGAGCTTCGAGCGCGTCGGTCCAATTATTTTGCGCTTCGAGCGCGGTGGCTTCGGCGTTGTATTGGTCGAGGCGTTCTTTGTAAGGCGAAGACGCGACGGTGGCGACTTTGCGATTGAGACGCGTTACTGCGGCGCCATTGTCAAATGAAACCATCGCATATTCGCTGTTTAAACGTTGAAAAATTTTGAGCGATTCGCGATATTTTAAACTGGCGCGCGCCCAATTTTTTTCAGACATGGCAGTATCGCCTTCTTTTTCCAAACGTTCGGCGCGGGCGGTCATTGGCACGGCTTGCATGGCTTGCATGCGATAAAAAATCACTTGCGTGCGCGCCGAGTTGCGCAAGTCTGCGAGTGCGTATTGTGTGTCGATGCGTTTTTCTAAACCGTAAGCTTCACGGAATTTTTTTTCAGCTTCGCTGTATTTTTTTTGATCAACGAGTTTTTCGCCTTCGGCTTCGAGTGCGAGTGTGCGTTCGCGAATAATCGTTGCGCGCAAGTCGTGCAAGCGTTTGCGCATTTTGTCAGCGCGTGCATTGACGCTGCGGTCGATGCCTGAGTACGCGAGATATTTTTCGTACGCGGTAATCGCGTTTTCGTAAATATCAATGTCTTCCATCGTGATTTTGTCTTTTTTGTATTCTTGGATGGAATTAAATTTGCGCTCGAGTTGCTCGGATTCTTTTCTAAATTTTTGAGCTAATTCGCCGTTGATTTCGTTGGTGTAACGCGAATTTTCAACGCGTTCTTTTGAACCCGTTTGGAGCGCCGAAAAATAAGATGCGCCGATGACGATTGCACCAATAACGATCATCAAAATGATAACGACGGCGTTCCCGCGGCGTGAATTTGTGAATTGTTTTTTGTTGAGCATAAAATGAAAGAATTAAATTTTATTTGAGGTTGAGTCGCCATTCGCTGGCGGTTTTTAAAATTTTGAGCAAAAGTTGCATATTGTTATCGGCAAGTGAATTACGCAAATCTGTGAATTGTTTGAGATATTCGTCGAGCGCCGGCAAAATTTCGTTGCGGTTTTCTTCAAAAATAGCTTGCCAAACTTCGGGTGTTCCCGCCGCGATGCGCGTGGTGTCGCGCAAACCTCCCGCACCAAATTCGCGCCATTGGAGTGGTTTTTGCGCGAGCGTTCCCGCCAATGCTACCGCTACCGCTTGCGGCAAATGGCTGACGTGAGCAACAATTTTATCGTGATCGCTCGGCGCAACAATTTGTGTGCGCATACCCAAGCTCGACCAAAAATTTTGCGCGCGTTCGACGGTTTCGCGGGAACTATTTTCGGTTGGCGTAATCAAAGTTAAACGATTTTCAAACAAATCATCGCGTGCGGCATTGATGCCATTGAGCTCAATGCCCGCCATCGGGTGCGAGCCAATAAAATTAATTTCGGGCGGGAGCGATTTTTCAGCCGCTTGGCAAATCGCAAGTTTGGTGCTGCCAACATCGGTAACAAGTGCGCCCGCTTTAATCGTTCCCGCGACTTCTGCCAATAACGGCACAATGTGATTGACGGGAACGCAAGCAATGACGACATCGGCATCGCACACCGCGTCTGCAGGAACATCAAAAACATCGTCAATAAAATCACAAGCGCGACAAAGTTCACGTGTTTTTTGAGAACGCGACCAAGCCGCGCAGGTTTCAACAATGCCCAATCGCTTGGCGGTTTTCATAATTGACCCTCCAAGCAAGCCGGCTCCTAAAATTGCTATGCGTTTGATTTTCACAAGTTTTATAATTCTACAATATTCCCTCGCGCGTATAAAGATTAAAAGCGCGTTCCCGCGGAGTTTTCAAAGTGTTTGACATTGCTGTTTGACAGTTTTATCATATTTTTACTTTTATGGAAAATGCTACCCCCAAGTCGTCCAAATCCAAAGCGGGTTATTATCAAAAGCCCGATGATGTTGAGCGCCGTATTTTAGAGGCGGCTCAAAAAGTTTTTATTATTAAAGGTGTTGATGCGACGTCGATGAGCGATATTGCTCGCGAGGCAAAAATTAGCCGTCCGTCGTTGCATTATTATTTTCGCACTAAAGACAATTTATTTCACGAAGTTTTTCGTGGTTTTGTGTTTCGTTTTATGCCAACTTTGGCAGAAATCGTGCGCGGGAACGGGACGGTTGATGAAAAAATTCGTATTTTTATTGATAAATATGTGGAGTTGCTGGCGCGCAATCCGCTCACGCCGCATTTTTTATTGAACGAAATTTTTCGCGACCCGACGAATATGTCGCGCTTGTTTCTTGAAATTGAGGCGCGCTATGGCTGCATTTCGCAGGCGATTGGTTTGATTGATGAATTTGCAAAAAGTAAAAAGCTGAAAAATTTTGATGCGCGGCATTATTGTTTGTTGCTTTACGGACAATGTATTGCGCCGTTTATGCTGATTCCATTGCTCGAAAATACGTTTTTTGAACGCAATTCGACGCGTTTTGAAGATTATGTTGCACGGGTTAAAACCAACATTACACGCAATGCGTTGTTGTCGATTGGTGTTCCCGACATAAATTGACGATGACTGAGCTTGTAAGAAATTTAAACGTTAAAATTTAAAAGTTAAAATTCCCGTTCCCGCGGTGAAGAATAAAAACAACCGTTGTCGTCGCTGACGTCGCTCGCTAACGCGAGCGTTCCCGTGAAAATAATAAAATATTTCGACAGATTTTATTTTTTCTCGCGGGAAGGTTTTCGTTAGAAAACGGTGTTAGCGACGACAAGGTTGTTTTTTATTTGCCGTTCCCGTCAAATAATTTGCGTCATTTGCGTTAAAAATTTTATTCCCGTTCCCGCGTTCCCGCGCGCCAATTTATTTTTGACATTGCGGGAACGCTGTTTCATACTTGAAATACTGACATTGTTGTCAAACTTGTCATTTTAAAAACTATAAAATTCAAAAAACAAACAAATGTTAGAGAAGTTCTTAAAACAAGCAACATTCACTTCTCAAGAAGATTTTGTGGAAAACTTTGAAATCAAGGTTCCCGCGAATTTTAATTTTGCCTATGATGTCGTTGATGAGTGGGCAAAAATTGAGCCGAATAAGCGCGCGATGCTTTGGGTGAACGACCAAGGCGAAGAGCACACTTTTACTTTTGGCGATTTGAAAAAATACAGCGATCAAGTGGCTGCATTTTTCCAAGCAAAAGGTATTGGAAAAGGCGACATGGTGATGCTTATTTTGAAGCGTCGTTATGAATTTTGGTTTGCGATTTTGGCGTTGCATAAATTGGGCGCAATTACGATTCCTGCGACGCACTTGTTGACGGCAAAAGACATCGAATATCGCTGCAACGCGGCTGATATCAAAGCGGTCGTTTGTGTTGGCGATCCTGTTGTAACCGAGCGCATCGTTGAGGCACGTCCCGAATGCCCAAGCTTGAAACACATTTTTTCGACAGGACCGCTTTATCCTGAGGGTTTTGAAGATTTTCAGGATTTTGCGCACGCGGGAACGTTTACGCGTCCTGAAAAAGTTAATGAAAATAGCGATATTTCGTTGCTTTATTTTACTTCGGGAACGACGGGACACCCCAAAATGGTTGCGCACGATTTTCTTTATCCGCTCGGTCATATTGTTACGGGCTCGTTTTGGCACAATTTGAACGACGATAGTTTGCATCTCACCGTCGCAGACACGGGCTGGGGCAAAGCTGTTTGGGGAAAGCTTTACGGACAATGGATTGCGGGAGCGACCGTTTTTGTTTACGACCACGAAAAATTTACACCGCGCGATATGTTGCGTATGATTAGCAAATATCATATTACCTCATTTTGTGCGCCGCCAACGGTTTTCCGTTTTATGTTGCGCGAAAAAATGGAAGACATTGATATTTCGTCGCTCAAATGGTGCACGATTGCGGGCGAAGCGCTCAACCCTTCGGTTTATGAAGCGTTTCGGGAACGCACGGGCATCAGTTTGCGCGAAGGTTTTGGGCAAACAGAAACAACGTGTTCGATTTTGACAACGCCGTGGATGAAACCGAAGCCAGGTTCAATGGGCAAGCCCAATCCTGCTTACAATGTCGATTTGGTCGATGAAGACGGCAAGTCGGTCCCGCCAGGCGAGCAAGGCGAAATTATTATTCGTGTTGACCCGCAAAAAAAGCCGCTTGGACTTTTCAAATGCTATTATCGCGATGAACGTTTAACGCGCCGCGCGTATTCAAACAATATTTATTACACGGGCGATGTCGCAACGCGCGATGCCGACGGTTATTATTGGTTTGTTGGTCGCAATGATGACGTGATTAAAAGTTCGGGTTATCGCATTGGACCGTTTGAAGTTGAGTCGGCGGTGATGTCGCACCCTGCGGTTGTCGAATGCGCGATTACGGGCGTTCCCGACCCAATTCGCGGCATGGCGGTCAAAGCAACAATCGTTTTGGCAAAAGAATATCGCGAGCATTCAGAAAAATTTGACGAATTGCGTCGCGAAATTCAAGACCACGTCAAACGCGAAACCGCACCTTACAAATATCCGCGCGTGATCGAATTTGTCGATGAATTGCCAAAAACAATCAGCGGCAAAATCCGCCGCGTCGAATTGCGCAAAAAAGTGGAAACGGTCGTCGAAAAAATCGTTCCCGAATCGATTAAAGAAAGTGCCATTGAATTGGTGGACAAAATCCCAATCGAAAAAATCGACGAACATATCGAAGGCATCAAAGAAGCAGCCGACAAACACATTAAAACAATTAAAGAAAGTGTGGGCGGTATTCTCAGCCAAATTTTGCCCGAAGATAAAAATAAAAAGGACGACAAATAAGCCAGCGCGCGAAAAGCGTTCCCGCCGAATCTGTTTCGCGGGAACGGTTTTGGTTTTTGTTGTTTTTTGAAACTTTTTCCCGTTCCCGCGCGTTTAACTTTTTACAACGCTTTTTCATAAAAATTATTAAACTTATGAACAATGAAACGACAGACGCGGGAACGACGGTGATTGAATTGATCAACGCGCGCAAAACTTACCGCATGGGCGACGAGGACGTGCACGCGCTTGACGGCGTTTCCCTAAAAATCAAACACGGAGAATTTATTGCGATTTTGGGACCATCGGGCAGCGGAAAATCGACGATGATGCACATGCTCGGTTTTATGGATACGCTCACGGCGGGAACGATGATTTTTGAGGGAACGGACGTTTCCCGCATCGGCGCGGGCAAACGCGCTTGGTATCGTGCGCATCGCATCGGCTTTATTTTTCAGGCGTTCAATTTGTTGCCACGTTTGAACGTTTTGGAAAATGTGATGCTGCCGCTGACTTACGCGAACGTCGGCAGACGCGAAGCCGAAAACCGCGCGCGCGAAGCGCTCGAACGCGTCGCGCTCGAACATCGCATCGAACATTTGCCGACGCAACTTTCGGGCGGTGAACGCCAGCGTGTCGCAACCGCGCGCGCAATCGTGAATAATCCAGGCATTTTATTAGCCGACGAGCCGACGGGAAATCTTGATAGTAAAAACGTCAAACGCACGCTTGATTTGCTTTGTTCGTTGCGCGATTCGGGTTTGCCGGTCGTGATGGTAACGCACGATTTAGAAGTCGCAAAATTTGCTGATCGCGTCGTCGAAATGCGCGACGGGAACGTTATTCGCGATTATATTCAACAAAGCCGCCGCGAGTTCGCGGGAACGGGAAATTTAGGCATTTCATAAATTATGTACGCAGCTTTTTTTAATGGTCTTCGTGAAATTTGGGCGCACAAAATGCGTTCCCTTTTGTCGATGTCGGGAATCATTTTGGGCGTTGCCGCGCTCGTCGCCATGGTTTCGGTTGTGCAAGGCATGGTGGGGCAATTTCGTGGCTTTATCGAAATGCAGGGCGGGATCGAAAAAATTACGATTTCGACTGAATCGTTGCCCAAAGAGCAGGAGCATTTGCAAGATACCGCGCCAGGGTTGCGCTTCGTCGATGTCGAGGCAATCCGAAAACTCGCGCCACTTGCTTCGCACATTTCGCCCGAAATTTCAGTGCGTTGGACGAGTTTTTCGCGCAATGGTAAAGAATTTAAAACGCGCCTCACGGGAACGACGTCTGACTGGCTCGTCGTCAATAAACGCTCAGTGCAAAAAGGACGTTTTCTTTCTGATGCGGACGAAATTTCGCGCGCGAAAGTTTGCGTTTTGGGAACGATTATTGTTGAAGAATTGTTTGCAGAAAATGAAGATCCTATCGGCAAAGCGATCAAAATTGGCGGCGAATGGTTTACCGTCGTGGGCGTGCTCGATCAATATTCTGTCGGGAACGCCACGGGCAAAGACGCGCGGCGCGGCCCCAACGGCTTTATGAATCGCGGCTGTTATATTCCGTTGCACACGGCAATTACAAATTATCAATCAAACGATAAATTATCTTCGCTTTATGTGCGCGTGAGCAGTGTTGATGAGCTCGACGAGGCGGTGCGGCAGGTTGACCGCGCGCTTTTGCAATCGCACAATGGTTTTCAAGATTTTTCGGTTTCGACAAATGAAGAAATACTCGATGAATTTGAAAAAACTGAACAATCATTTATGATTTCTCTTGGCGGAGTGGCGTTGATTTCGTTGTTTATTGGCGGGATCGGCATTATGAACGTGATGCTCGCCGCAATCAATGAGCGCATTCGCGAAATCGGCGTGCGCAAAGCTGTCGGCGCGACCGCAGGCGATATTTTCTTGCAATTTTTGATTGAAACCGTGCTGATCAGCACGCTCGGCGGTTTGATCGGTTTGGCACTTTCGGGAGGAATGATTTTGATTATTATGTCCGTAATGTCTTCGGGCGCGGGAATGACCTCAAATATTGCTTCTTCGATGACGCTCGAACCATCTGTAATGGCGGTTGGATTTATTTTTTCGGTAACGATTGGCGTTATTTCTGGCATTTTCCCCGCACTTCGTGCCGCGCGCCTTAATCCAATTGAAGCGTTGAGATACGAATAATGAACGAAAAATACGAAAATCTGATTCCCGCGGGAATGACGCGCTACCGCTGTATCGTCGAATATGACGGAACAGATTTTCACGGCTGGCAAAGTCAAGCTTGCGGGAACGCGATTCAGGATCATCTCGAACGCCGCTTAAAAGAAATCACGCGCGAGGAAATTCGCATTCACGGGAGCGGCCGCACCGACAGCGGCGTTCACGCAAAAGGACAGTGTTTTCATTTTGATTGCAAATGGCATTATCCGCCCGAAACGCTTTTGCGCGCGCTCAATTCGGGCGTTCCCGCGGGAATCGTTGTGCGCAAAGCAGCGTTTGCAAAAGATGGTTTTCACGCGCGTTTTTCGGCTTGCGGTAAGCGTTATTGTTACAAAATTGTTGAAGGTTTTCCGACACCATTTGAGCAACGATTTTGTTATGGTTTGGCGGGAACGCTTGATGTTCCCGCGATGCAGCGCGCGGCAAAAATGCTTTTAGGCAAACACGATTTTTCGGCATTTGGTGCAACGCACGTCGCAGTTGCGCGCGAAAATCCCATCAAAGATTTGCGCCGTTTGGATGTGGTTCGTCGCGGTAAAAAAATTTTAATTACTACCGAAGCCAGCGGTTATCTTTACAAAATGGTGCGCCGTCTTGTCGGCGGGCTAATCAAAGTTGGTCAGGGCAAAATGTCGCCCGAAGAATTGCTCGCCTACCGCGAAGCGCGCGTTTGCGACGCGGTCGTTCCCACCGCTCCCGCCCGCGGCTTGACAATGGAAAAAGCGTTTTATAAATAATTTAAAATCTTAAAATTGGGTGTTCCCGCAAAAAACGCGTTGCAAATTTTTGCCGCGTAATTTCTAATTGTTTTTATGGCTTTGTTGTCTGTTCGTAATTTGTCGCTGCGTTTTAGTGGTCCGTTGCTTTTTGAAAATGTAACATTTCAAGTAGAGGCGGGCGAGCGTGTTTGTTTAATTGGCCGCAATGGCGTTGGCAAAAGTTCGTTGCTCAAAATTATTGTCGGACAAATGCAATCAGACTCAGGCGAAATCGCACTCGCAAAAGGTTCCCGCGCTGCGTATCTCTCGCAGGAAATTCCCGAAAAATTAGCGGGAACGGTGCGCGATGTCGTGCTCGCGGGGTTGGGCGAAATCGGCGAAAAATTGCGCGCTTACGAAACTCACGACACCGAAAAATACAGCGAAGCTGAACTCGACGCGATTTTTAATTGGCTCGAAGAAAATCACGCGTGGCATCTTTCAAGTGAAGTCGATGCTATGATTTCAAAAATCGGCGGGAACGCGGACTTGCCGTTTTCTTCGCTTTCTGCGGGAATGAAACGTCGCGTCTTGCTCGCGCGGGAACTCGTCGCAAAGCCCGATATTCTTGTGCTCGACGAGCCGACAAATCATTTGGACATCGATTCAATTGAATGGTTGGAAAACTTTTTGCTCGCTTGGCGCGGCGCGATTTTGTTCGTCACACACGATCGACGATTTTTAAAACACATCGCCACGCGCATTCTCGATCTCGAGCGAGGGAACGTTACTTCGTGGGATTGCGATTACGAAACTTATTTGCAACGCCGCGAAGAACTCGACGAATCAATCGCCGTCAATGAAGCCGAATTTGATAAATTGCTCGCGCGTGAAGAAGCATGGCTACGACAAGGCGTTAAAGCGCGTCGTTGCCGCAACGAAGGGCGCGTGCGCGAATTGAAGCGTTTGCGGGAAATCCGCGCGCAACGTCGAGAAAGTGTCGGGAATGTGCAGGCGTCTATTAGCGAGGGCACGATGTCGGGCGCAAAAGTTTTAGATGTAAAAAATATTTCTCACGCGTGGAATGGCGTTCCCGTGATTCGCGATTTTTCTACCGTGATTATGCGCGGCGACCGCATTGGCATTATCGGCAAAAACGGCATCGGCAAAACGACATTGCTGAAAATTTTGCTCGGAAAACTCGTTCCCGATAGCGGCAGCGTCGTCGCGGGAACGAATTTGCAAATTGCCTATTTTGACCAATTGCGCTCGCAACTTAAAGAAGACAAAACACTTGCGGAAAATCTTGCGGGCGAGGGCGCAGACACCGTTGTTGTCGGCAATCAAACGCGGCATGTGATTAGTTATTTGCGCGATTTTTTGTTTAGTGATGATCGCGCGCGCAGCAAAGTTTCGATGCTCAGCGGTGGAGAACGCAATCGGCTTTTGCTCGCAAAAATATTTTTGAAAACCGCAAATGTTTTAGTGCTCGACGAACCGACGAACGATCTTGATTTGGAAACGCTCGACTTGCTCGAAGAATTAATTTCAAAGTTTGCGGGAACGGTGTTGCTCGTTTCGCACGACCGCGAATTTTTGGACAATGTAACAACCTCCTCAATTATTTTTGAAGGCAACGGAAACATCCGCGAATTTGTCGGCGATTACGAAACTTGGCGCAAAGAAAATCCCGCTCCCGTCGAGCAAAAATCCCTTCCCGCAAACGAAAAGAAAAGCGTTCCCGTCGAAAAAAAGAAAGCCGTTCCCGCGCCCGAAAAGAAAAAACTTTCCTACAAAGAAACGCACGAGTTGGCGGAACTTCCCGACAAAATCGACGCGCTCGAACAAGAGCAAAAAACGCTCACCGAAAAAATCGCCGATCCCGATTTTTATCGCGATCCCGAAGCCGTCAAAACCGTCAACGCACGCCTCGCCGAAATCGAAACAGCCTTGCTTGCCTTGATGGAACGCTGGGAAACACTCGAAGCGAGAAAATAGTTTTTTGCGTTCCCGCCAAACAAAATTCAAATAAAAAAATCCGAGAAATTTGTTCTAAATCCGTCTTAAAATCAAGGTCTGGTTTCCTTTGATTTCTTTGCGGTTAAAAAAAAATAATTCGTGTAATTCGGGCAATTCGTGGATAAAAAATCTGCGCGAACTTTTCCTTTAAATCGCCAACGGAGCTTTCCCGGTTTGCGCTTCGGCACCCATGATTACGGTTTCGGTGAGTGCTTGCATTGCGTTAAAATTGGCGACGGTTTGCGAATTTTTCCCTTGCAGGCAGTCAATCCAGTTGCGGTAAATATTGCCTTTGATGCGCGGTAGGCGGGAACGCACGCGTTTGAGTTCCGCCTTGTCAAACGGTTTCAGCAAGCGAATCGTTTCGCCAGACGAGCCGACGAGCAGCGTGTTTTTTGTGCCGTAAAAAATACTGCCGCCGATTTGGTTTTTCGCTTCGTCGGGAACGATAAAATCTTTGCCGACGCAATCGCCGTCAAACCAGGTGATCGGCAACGCTTTGTGCGCGTGCGTTGCAAAAGTAAAAATGATTTTACTGCCCAGCGGGAACGCAATTTCGGTCGCGCCGTTCATCATCGCTTCGATTCTTACGGGAACGCTCAAATCGAGCATAAAAAACGCGGGATTCAAAACGTGCTGCGCCATGTCGCCGAGCGCTCCCGTGCCGTAATCGATCCAGCCGCGCCAGTTGAATGGCGCGATGGCTTTAGAATACGGACGTTTTTTGGCATCGCCGAGCCAAATATCCCAATGCAATTTTTCCGGACACGGCTCGGGCTCGGGCTCGTCGCGCATTCCCTGCGGCCAAACGGGGCGATTTGTCCACGCGTGAACGTGCGTGATTTCGCCCAAAATTCCAGCATCGATCCATTCTTTTGAGACGCGAATCAGGTTTGAGACTGCGCCTTGATTTCCCGCCTGTGTGATGAGTTGCGCGTCGTTTGCGGCTCGGGTGAGCGCGCGCAATTGTTCGATGGTTTTGCAAATTGGTTTTTCGACAAAAATGTGTTTTTTGTGTTTGACGGCTTCCATCGCCACGGCAAAATGCGAATGGTCGGGCGTGGCGACAACGGCTGCATCGATGCGCGTTTTACACTTGGTGAAAACGTCGCGGTAATCGACGAAAGTTTCGATCGTTTCCGCGGGAACGCCCATTGAATCGAGGCGTGCGAGCGCGCGTTTAATCGCGCGTTCATCACAATCGCAAAGCGCGACAATTTTAACATTTGGCAAAGTGGCAAACGCTTTCATATCTGCTAAGCCCATGCCGCCCAAGCCAAAAATTGCGAGATGAATTGTTTTTGAATTTGCGGGAACGCCGGCCAACAATTGCGGCAAAAAACACGTTCCCGCAAGCGCGGCGGCTGAAATTTTTATGAAATCTTTGCGTAACATTTTTTATTCTCCTAAAAACAGGTAAAGTATGTAAGTCAAATTTAAAATGACGCCGACAAAAATGAGCGCGAAAACGATTTTTTTGAATTTGGACTTTGCGGGAACGCGATTGGCGCGGGAACGCCATTGTGCCGCTTCGCCTTCATCGTAAGTTTCGACGATTTCGGCGAGCGCTAATTGCGCGGGAACGCAGTCGCGCTCCGCCGCCTCGCGAAAATATTTTTCCGCTTGCTCAATATCTTCAAAAACGCCATTGCGACCGTCGCGGTAACGCAACGCTAATTCATAAATCGCGTTCAAATCGCCCGTTCCCGCAAGTTTTTTGACATCGCGCAAAAGTTTTTTTGAATAATCTTCCATCGCAATCATTATAAAAATTAACCTTCCCGCGGGCAACGATGAAAAAGTGCGGGAACGGCGGGAAAACTCGGGAGCGCAGGAACAAAAAAAAGAAAAAAAGAGAACCTCGCCTACGGCGTAGAGAAAAACAAGAAAGTTGTAAGTTGAGAGTTGAAAGTTAACAACGGCTAAGACACCCCACTCTCCACTCTACTCTCAAATTTCTTTAGCGAGCTTCGCGAGCAGGTTCTCTTAATTTCTTTTTTGACTTAATTTCCGTTCCCGAGAATCGTGAAATTTGTGAAATTCGCGGTTAAGTTTTATAATGGAATCTCACAGCAAAATGGATACCGATTTGTTTGACTATCATCTTCCCGAGCGGCTCATCGCGCAGACTCCTGCCGCGCGGCGTGACGCGTCGAAACTTTTGGTGGTCAATCGCGCTACGGGAACGATTAGTCATCACATTTTTTCAGATTTGCCCGAGTTGTTGCCCGCGGGAACGCGGCTTTTTCGCAACAACGCTGCCGTTTTGCAAGCGCGCTTGACTGGCGAACGCGAAGGGAGCGGAGGCAAAGTCGAATGCTTACTTTTGCGTCCGGGCGAAATCCCAACGCGCTGGTGGTGCTTGCTCAAGCCTGGCAAAAAAGCGGCGCACGGCTATTTTGGCGTTCCTGGACTTTTTCGCGCGCACGTTATCGACAAAGAAATTTGCGATGAAGGCGGCGGCGAATATTTGGTGGAATTTGAAATGTGCGTTCCTGGCGAGAATGTTTTAGACGTTGCTGAAAAAATTGGGCAATTACCGCTTCCGCCCTACATTACGCGGGCGCGTCCTGCGGGAACCGATTTTTCGGCGCTTGACAAAGAGCGTTATCAAACAGTTTATGCCGAGCGGGAACATCCTGTTGCTGCGGCGGCTCCGACGGCGGGTTTGCATTTTACGGACGAATTGCTGGCAAAATTGCGTTCCCGCGGCGTGAATCAATTTGACCTCACGTTGCATATTGGGTTAGGAACTTTTCAGCCGATAAAATCGCAAAAAATCGAAGAGCATCCGATGCACAAAGAGTTTTACACGATTCCTGCGGGAACGCGCGCCGAGCTTGACAAAGTCGATCCCGCGAATTCGCCGCGTCTGGCGGTGGGAACGACGAGTTTGCGCACGATGGAAGATTTTGCGCGGCGTTCCCGCGCGGGCGATCCCGCGATTGCAAAAACGGGAAGCGTTGCTGCGACGGCGGGTCTTTTCGTGTTTCCACCACAACAAATTTTGGGTGCGGACATTTTGATCACGAATTTTCATTTGCCAAAATCGACGCTGATGTGTTTGGTTTCTGCATTTTTGACGCCTGGGGAATTGCGCGGAATTGAGTGGTTGAAAGAGATTTACGCCGAGGCGATTCGCGAAAATTATCGTTTTTATAGCTACGGCGACGCGATGCTTATTTTATAAAAAATTATGTTAAAATCATCAATCAAATCTTTAATTGCTTCGACGGTTGCGCTTGATTCTGTGCTCGTGCAGGGCTGGGTGAAAACGCGTCGCGATTCCAAAACTTTTTCGTTTTTGGAAGTCAACGACGGTTCGTGCCAGCGCAATTTGCAAATTATTGTGGACGCGAATTGCCCTGGCTATGAAAGCATTAAAAACGCGCTGACGGGAACGTCGGTCGCGGTCGAGGGCGCGCTCGTTGTATCGCAAGGTAAAGGTCAATCTTGGGAAGTTCACGCCAAAAAATTTACACTTGTGGGCGCGTGCCCCGATACGTTTCCGCTGCAAAAAAAAGGTCATACGGTTGAATTTTTGCGCGAGATTCCGCATTTGCGTTCCCGCACCAATCGTTTGGGCGCGATGTTTCGCGTGCGTTCCCGCCTCGCTTTTGCGGTGCATAATTTTTTCCAAGAACGCGGATTTCATTATGTTCACACGCCGCTGATCACGACTTCAGATTGCGAAGGCGCGGGCGAACTTTTTCGCGTGACGACGCTCCTGTTGGACAATTTGCCAAAAACTGACGCGGGAACGATTGATTACGCGCAAGATTTTTTCAACAAGCAAGCATTTTTGACGGTGAGCGGTCAATTAGAAGCCGAAACACTCGCTTGCGCGCTCGGCAAAGTTTACACGTTTGGGCCGACTTTCCGTGCGGAAAATTCGCACACTTCGCGCCACGCGAGCGAATTTTGGATGATCGAGCCCGAAATGGCATTCACCGATTTGTCGGGCGATATTGACGTTGCCGAAGATTTTATTAAATATTTGATTGCCGACGTGCTCAAAAATTGCGCCGATGAATTGGCATTTTTTGATAAATTCGTTTCCAAAGGTTTGCTCGAACGCTTGCAGCAAGTTTTGGAACGTCCGTTTGTGCGCGTTTCTTACACCGAAGCAATTGACATTTTGCAAAAATCGGGCGCGACTTTCGAGTTCCCGCCAGTTTGGGGCGAAGCGTTGCAGTCGGAGCATGAGCGCTTTTTGACGGAACAACATTTCAAATCGCCGGTCGCGGTTTATGATTATCCTAAAAATGCAAAGCCATTTTATATGCGCCAAAATGACGACGGCAAAACGGTTGCGGCAGCAGATTTGCTCGTTCCCGGCATTGGCGAAATTGTGGGCGGCAGTCAGCGCGAAGAGCGTCTTGACCGCTTGGTTGACGCGATGAAGGCGCATGCTCTCGATTTAGACGCTTACAGCTGGTACATCGATTTGCGACGATTTGGCTCGGTGCCGCACGCAGGTTTTGGCTTAGGCTTTGAACGCATGTTGATGTTTGTCACGGGCGAAGGAAATATTCGCGATGTAATCCCGTTCCCGCGGACTCCTGGCAGCGCCAAATAATTTGCATTTTTTTACGTTCCCGCGGGCGCGCAATTTTAGCGTTCCCGCCGTATTTCGTCAAATAAAAAGGACACCGAAGATTTTTTTGAGAGGAAAGATTCTGGGAGTTATTCTTCATTTAAGA
>CAKUQY010000012.1 GCA_934675585.1 uncultured Opitutales bacterium
TTAAATGAAGAATAACTCCCAGAATCTTTCCTCTCAAAAAAATCTTCGGTGTCCTTTTTATTTGACGAAATACGAACGAGCCGATTAATCCACTTGCGGTGCGGTCCTGAAAGCGTAATTTTTTCAAGTTCGCAAAGTTTTACGGGAACGATATTTTGTGGCAATTTTGATAAAGTTTTTAAATCGTCGTTCCCGTAAATAAATTCCGTAATTGACTCTTGCGCGATTCCGCGTTTAGCTTTGAGCAATAGTTTTTTGGGCATGTGTGCAAAAAGCATTTTCCAATGTGGCAATTCGTAAAGTTCGCGCAAACGTTTTGCCGTTCCCGCGACTCGTTCGAGCAAAATTTCATTTTTTGAGGTAATGACAAATGCGCGTTGCACTTCGATTTTTTTAATTTGTTTAGCTTGCAAACGTGGCAATTGCGCGAGATTTGGCAAATGGGTTCCGTGGCAAAATTTTAACACAGGACAAATTTTGCATTTTGGATTTGCCTTGGTGCAAATTGTCGCGCCAAGCTCCATCATCGCTTCATTATGAATGCCTGCATTTTTTTGCGGGAGCAATTTTTCGGCAGCATCGGCAAAATAATTAACCGCGTTCCCGTTATCTTTAAAAATCGTTTCATCGGCATTAACTCGCGCAAGAATGCGCACCACGTTCCCGTCAACCACGGGAACGCGCTCGCCTTGCACGATGCTTGAAATCGCCGCCGCCGTGTATTTGCCGATGCCCTTAAATTTTAGCCAATCTACGGCGTTTTGCGGGAACGCGTTTGTGGCGATAATTTGTTTGGCGAGCAAATGCAAATTGCGGGCGCGCGAATAATAGCCGAGCCCTTCCCACGCGTGCAAAACGTCGGCTTCGCTGGCTTGCGCCAAACTTTCAAAATTTGGCCACTGCGCGACCCAACGATTAAAATAAGGAATCACCGTTGCAACTTGCGTTTGTTGCAACATAAATTCCGAAACAACCGCGTGATAAACCGAACGGCGTTCCCGCCAAGGCATTGCGCGTTGATTTTTTAAAAACCAATTTTGAAGTGCGCTGGAAAATGATTTTGGCATAACTTACAAAAAACGCTCGACTTTTGCCGAGCGTCTTTACGGGAACGTTTTATTCAGGTTTTCCCAAAAGCGTTGCACCATCGGCGATGAGTTCCTTAGCTTTTTTCCATTTTACCAATTGTTTTTCGCCGTCAAGCTCGACGACTACAAGATCGTTGCGTGTGAGCGTTTCTGGATCTGCGGGAACAAGATTTTCGGGAACGGGCGGAAGCAGCGCGGGAACGGGAGTTTCTGCCGAATCAACGGGCGCCAAATCTTCACCACCAAACAAGCTTTTTACCGCGGCATTCATGCGAACGGCTCCCGCGGCATTTTCCAACGGAGTTCTGCGCGCTTCATCGGCAGCTTCACGCAATTTTGCGGGATCGAGCTCAATCGTTTGTGGCTCGTCTTCACCACGCAAACGACGCAAAAGCGCTTGGAACGCGTCCATACTTGTTGCCATGCGGAACATGCCGTTGCAAACGGCGCTGCGGCAACGTCCGAGCATCGTGCTAAAACAAGAATATGCTTCGTTTTTGTATTCGACGAGCGGATTGCGTTGGCCGTAGCCGCGCAAGCCGATGCTTTGGCGCAAATCTGCCATTTGCGCAAGGTGATCTTGCCAATTGTTATCAATTGCTCGCAAAATTACTTGGCGTTCGATGTGTTTCAAATGTTCTGCATCTTCAAGTCCGTCACGTTTTTCATAAGCGTCGCGAATGCGTTGCATAATCATTTGTGATGCGTCGTTTACGCCCGATTTCAAAACTTCTTCTACTTCAAAACGAATCGGGAACGTGGTATTGAGCCAGCGGACAAAATCTTCGACAGCAACTTTATTGACTTCGCCTTTGTGATCGGGCGGGAGCGCCGTTCCCGCGCGTTCTGAAATTTCTTCTTCGCAAAGCGCAAAAAGCAGTTCACGCGGATTATCGGTACGCAATGCTTGGTTGCGGATGCCGTAAATAATTTCGCGCTGTTTGTTAAACACGTCGTCGTATTGGAGCGTGTTTTTGCGGTACATAAAATGCACGCCTTCGACGCGACGCTGCGCGGTTTCGACCGAGCGATTGAGCAACGGGTGTTGCAAAGATTGACCTTCAACAAACGAGCGTTGGAGCACTTTTGCCATCATTCCCGCATTGGTAAACAAACGCATCAAATTATCTTCGAGCGAAACCAAAAATTTTGAACGTCCGGGGTCGCCTTGGCGGGAACAGCGTCCGCGCAACTGACGATCAACGCGGCGCGATTCGTGGCGTTCCGTTCCCAAGACAAACAAACCGCCGACTTCGCGCACGCCCTCGCCCAACTTAATATCCGTTCCGCGTCCCGCCATATTCGTCGCAATCGTTACCGCGCCTTTTTGACCTGCGTTGGCGACGATTTCAGCTTCGATTTCGTGATTTTTTGCGTTCAAAACAGAATGTTTAATGCCTGCTTGGTTGAGGAGCAGCGACAAATATTCGCTCGCCTCAACGCTTGCCGTTCCCGCGAGCACGGGCTGACCTTTTGCGTGGGCTTCCTTGATTTCTTTAACTGCTTCCGCGTATTTTTCGCGCGCAGTTTTAAAAATCATATCGTCTTCATCAATGCGAATGCAGGGACGATTGGTTGGAATCACCACCACGCCCAAGCGGTAAATATCGTAAAATTCGCCCGCTTCGGTTTCTGCCGTTCCCGTCATACCTGCGAGTTT
This sequence comes from uncultured Opitutales bacterium, assembly GCA_934675585.1. Classification (GTDB taxonomy): domain Bacteria; phylum Verrucomicrobiota; class Verrucomicrobiia; order Opitutales; family UBA953; genus Spyradosoma. The sequence continues at coordinate 2,749 of CAKUQY010000012.1, forward strand.
TTCATACATGCGGAAATAATTTTGAATCGTGATCGTCGCGTAAGTTTTGGTTTCTTTTTCGATTTCGACGCCTTCTTTGGCTTCGATCGCCTGATGCAAACCGTCAGACCAGCGGCGGCCCGGCATAATGCGTCCCGTATTTTCATCGACAATCATCACTTTGTCGTCTTTGATCACGTACTGCACGTCTTTTTCAAACAACGCATAAGCACGCAACAATTGCGAAATGCAGTGAATAGTTTCGCTGATGGCGACAAAATTGTTTTCGGCTTCAGCTTTCAAATTTGCGCGCGCCTCAGCATCGAGATCTTCCCGCGCGTCGATTTCAATAAATTTTGAAGGCAAATCCGGCAAAACGAACGCGTCGGGATTGTCAGGACGCAACATATCGCGACCTTTTTGCGTCAAATCGCTTTCGCGGCGCTTTTCGTCAATCGCGTAAAAAAGTCCTTCCTTGATTTCAAAGCGTTTTTGGCGGTTGAACGCGTTCATCATTTCCGCATCGAAAACGTCGAGTGCTTTGCGCCAGTGTCCGTTTTCCATCATTTTAAGAAAACGCCTGTTGCGCGGCGCGCCGAGTTTCACTTTAAGAAGCGGGACCATCGCGTCTTGCTCTTCGCGGCTACCCGGTTTCGCGTCCTTCAATTTTTTCAGCGCGTGATCAATCAAATTTTCGCACAAATCGTGTTGCTTTTGCACCAACGCTTCAATACCAGGTTTAAATTGATCAAATGGCATTTCGTGATCGTCTTGCACGGGACCAGAAATAATCAGCGGCGTGCGCGCCTCATCGATCAAAATAGAGTCGATTTCGTCAACAATGCAAAAATAATGATCCGCTTGCACTTGATTTTCGCGCGAAGTCGCCATGCCGTTGTCGCGCAAATAATCGAAGCCGAATTCCGATGCCGTGCCGTAAGTAATGTTGCACGAATAAGCTTCGCGGCGCTCGGCGGGCGACATCGAATTTTGAATACAACCGACAGTCAAACCAAGAAATTTGTAAAGATGACCCATCCATTCAGAGTCGCGCCGCGCCAAATAATCATTGACGGTAACGAGCTGACAATTGCGTCCCGTCAAAGCATTCAAATAAAGCGGGAGCGTCGCGACGAGCGTTTTGCCTTCGCCGGTCGCCATTTCTGCAATTTGATTGTTGTGCAAAGCCATACCGCCAATCAATTGCACATCAAAATGCACCATGTCCCAAGTCAATTCGTGGTCGCAAACTATGGCTTTCGTTCCGCACAAACGGCGCGCCGCGTTTTTCACCACCGCGAACGCCTCTGGCAAAATCGCATCGAGCGACTCGCCATTTTTAACGCGCGTCATAAATTCGGCAGTCTTCGCTTGCAATTGCTCATCTGTCAACGACTGATATTGCACTTCAAGCGCATTAATTTTTTTAACAATCGGCTTGCATTTTTTAACGAATTTACGGGAACGACGTCCTGCGAAAATTTTGAGAAATGAAAAAAGACCCATGAATTTGAATTTGAGATTTAATAATAAATTTTTACCCGCGTTCCCGCGAACTTTTTACTGTGTTTAACTAACTATTATCTAATAAATAAGCGACACGGGCAAACTAATTTTCTAAAACGCGGGAACGAACATTTTTCGCAACACAGATGAAACAGATTTTTACGCAGATTTCACAGAATTTTTTGAAAAGCGCGCGACGGGAACGCAGTTTTTAACGCAAATTGCGCAAACAGAAACGCAAATGACGCGATTTTTTGCTAAGTTTTCTTAACGTTCCCGCCATTTTGCGTTCCCGCGAAAATTAAAAATCTTTGCCGATGCCGTTTTCGTAGCGTTCGCACCAAGCTTTGCTCCAAGCGGAATAATCGCCCGCCTCGATATGTTCCCGCGCCTGACGCATCAAATCCTGGAAAAAATGAATATTGTGAATGCTCAAAAGCGTCGCGCTCAAAAGTTCTCCCGAAACGAACAAATGTCGCAAATACGCGCGCGTGAACGTGCGGCAAGTGTAATTATCGAGCCCTTCGACGAGCGGGCGTTCGTCAAGTTTGAATTTTTCGTTTTTAATGTTAATCGTTCCAAACGGCGTGAACGCGGTCCCGTGGCGCGCCAAACGCGTTGGCATCACACAATCGAACATATCCGCGCCGAGCGCAATCATTTTTAAAAGTTGCGACGGCGTTCCCACGCCCATAACATAGCGCGGACGATCTTTGGGCAAAAACGGAGTTGCCGCGCCGACTTGTTGCAACATTTCGGGCTCGGGCTCGCCGACGGAAACGCCGCCGATCGCGTAGCCCGGAAAATCCATTTCGCTCAATTTTTCGGCACATTCACGGCGCAAATCATCGTAAATTCCGCCCTGAACGATTCCAAAAACGTGATGTCCTTGCTCGATAAAACCGTTCCCGCGGGCTTCGTTCAAAAATTCTTGCGCCCAACGCAACGTTGTTTTGTCGGCTTCATCGACATCTTTTTTTGTTGCGGGAAACGGCGGGCAAATGTCGAGCACCATCGCGATGTCGGTGTTTAAATTGGTTTGGATTTGCAAACACGATTTCGGCGTGAGCGTGATGCGCGAGCCGTCGAGATGCGACGCAAAAGTAATTCCCTCGCGCGTAATTTTGCGCAGTTTTGAAAGCGAAAAAACCTGAAAGCCGCCGCTGTCGGTCAAAATCGGTTTGTCCCAACGCATAAATTTGTGAAGTCCGCCGAGTTGCTTAACGACTTCCGACGTTGGGCGCAAATTCAAATGATAAGTGTTCCCGAGAATAATTTGCGCGCCCGTTTCCTCAACCTGTTTCGGCGTGAGCGATTTAACCGACGCGACCGTTCCCACAGGCATAAATACAGGAGTTTGAATGTTCCCGTGAAGCGTTTTTAATTCGCAACGACGCGCCATAGACGCGGGATCGGTTTTGAGGACAGTAAAATGTGATGCCATAAAAATTTGGGTTAATGGTTCAATAATTCTTTAGCGTGCTCGTGAGCGGCTTTTGAGTTGCGGTCGCCAAGCATACGCGCGAGTTCGTCTTCGCGAGCGGCAGTCGCGCCGTTCCCGAGAGAGAAAATGTCAATGGTTGTCGAAGTTTTATCTTGCGTTTTTTCGACACAAAAATGATGATCGCCGAGCGCTGCCACTTGCGCCAAATGCGTGATGCAAAAAACTTGATGCGTTCCCGCAATCGCTGCCAATTTTCGCGCGACATGAACCGCGATTTCGCCGCCGACATTCGCATCCACTTCGTCAAAAACGAGCACGGGCGTCGCGTCCACTTCGGCGAGCGCGGCTTTGAGCGCGAGCATAACGCGCGCGGTTTCGCCGGCAGAAGCGATTTGATTGAGCGGGAGCGGCTCTTGCCCCACATTCGCCGAAAACAAAAAGTTGCAACGCGTGTAGCCCGTTTCTGTGAGCGTTCCCGCGACATTCAAATCGAGCGCGAGCACCGCTTTTTTGAAACCCAATTCTTTCAAATTTTCCATTGCCGTTCCCATCAATTTTTTAGCGGCTTTTGCGCGTGTTTGGTGGAGCGTTCCCGCGAGCTCGCGCAATTCATTTTCGATTTTTTCTGCGTTGGCAATTGCGCGTTCTAATGCGCCTTCAATGTCGCTTTGGCGCTCGATGCGTTCGGCGAGCGCATCGCGTTTGGCGCGCACCTGTTCGGGCGCAGGACCGTATTTGCGGCGCAATTCGAGCCAGGCGTTCATGCGTTCGTTGATTTCGGCAATTGTTTCTTCGTCAAATTGCGAATTATTTTGCAAACGTGCGTATTCGCTGCGCAAATCTTCGATTTCGATTGCGAGCGAATTGACGCGTTCGGCAAGCGTTCCCGCGGCGGGTAAAATTTCAGAAATTTCATTTGCCAAACGAATGCCTTGCGAAAGCGTTCCCGCGAGCCCGTCATCGCCGAGCGCGTTTTCAATTCCAGAAAGCAATTGTTCTAGTTCTTGCGCGTGCGAAAGTTGCGCGTATTGGCTTTCGAGTTCGGCGATAGCTTCGTCGCTCAAATCAAGCGCGTTAAAAGCGTCGAGTTGAGTTTGCGCAAATGCGAGTTCGTCTTCTGAAAATTTTTCTTGAGTGCGAATGGTTTCAATTTCAGCCAGCGCGTCGCGCCAAATTTGGTAGCGTTCCCGATAAGTTGCGAGCATTTTTGCGTTCCCGCCAAACAAATCGAGCAATTGCAATTGATAGTTTTCGTGAAACAATTTTTGCGGTTCGCCAGGGCCGTGAAAATCGATCCATTCATTGCCAAGCGCGTTCAGCTGTGCCAAAGTTGCCAAGCCGCCGTTGATGAAAATGCGTCCCGCTTTGCTAACATTCACCGAGCGTTTGAGCACCAATTGATTATCTTCGCAAGTTGGCAAACCATTTAATTCTAAAAACGCGTTCACGCGAGAAAGCGTTGCGGGAACGAGATTGATGATTGCCTCGATGTCGCATTGTTGCGTTCCCGCGCGCACAATTGTTTTGGGAACGCGATTGCCTGCCAAAATGCTCAGCGCGCCGAGCAACACGCTTTTGCCCGCGCCTGTTTCACCGGTAATAACATTAAAACCGCGCTCGAATTCGAGTTCGACTTCATGCATCAACGCGAGATTTGAAATTTTCAAATAAGAAATCATTGTTTACAAAAAATCGATTCAATCGATTTTTTCGACTGAATCGACAGCATCGAATAATTGTCAATTAGATAAGTGGCGGGCAGTTCGGGAACGGAGAATTTTCGCCCGCCTTGCGCCAACGAATTGATTCGAGATATTCGTCGCGAAATTTTGCGATCGCACCTTGAATCGGCCAAGCCATACCTTCGCCGTGCGCGCAAATCGTGCGGCCGCAAATCGTATCTGCCACGCTTTTCAAAGTGTCAATATCTTCAGCGTCGCCGTTCCCGTCGCAAATGCGTTTTGAAATGCGCGCGGTCCACATCGAACCTTCACGACAAGGCGTGCATTGTCCGCAAGATTCGTGTTTATAAAACGCGTTCAAATTAGCGAGTGCTTGAATCATTTCGATTGAATCGTCAAACACGATCATGCCACCCGTGCCGACCGACGAACCGCAAGCCATCAACGAAGCCGCATCCAAAGGAACGTCTTCGAGGAAAACTTCTTTTTCGTTCCCGTCAGCGTCTTTAATTTTATATTTTTCGTCAAAACGCAATGGCTTCATCGAAGAACCGCCGGGAATGATCGCCTTGAATTTGCGTCCTGGCAAAGGTCCGCCGCACATTTCGTTAAGCACTTCGCCAATCGTAACTGATCCCGTGGCGATTTCAAAAATACCAGGTTTTGCAACCAAACCAGAAACGTTGATAACGCGCGTTCCCGCGTCGCCTTTGACGCCGATTTTAGAATAAGTTTCGCCACCCATTTCAAAAGCGTTCAAGCATTGGCAAACGGTTTCAACATTGTTGACGACGGTCGGGCAATTGTAAAGTCCGAGCACCGCGGGGAAATACGGCGGCTTAATGCGTGGCTGGCCGCGTTTGCCTTCGAGCGCTTCAAGCAAGCCCGTTTCTTCACCGCAAACATACGCTCCCGCGCCGCGATGAACAACAATTTCAAGATTGAAACCGCTACCCAAAATGTTGTCGCCGACGAAATTATGCGCGCGCGCTTCTTCAATTGCTTTTTCAAGAATTTGCGCGCCGTGAACAAACTCGCCGCGAATGAAAATAAACGCCTGCTTCGCCTGCGTTGCGTAAGAACAAGCGACAATGCCTTCAATCAATTCGTGCGGGTCGTAATAAATAATCCAGCGGTCTTTGTGCGTTCCCGGCTCGGATTCGTCGGCATTGACCACAAAATAAATAGGTTTACCCGATTTGCGATCGAGAAATTTCCACTTCATTCCCGCGGGAAAGCCCGCGCCGCCGCGTCCCTTGATGCCAGCGGTTTCGATTTCCTTGCAAAGCGCCGCGGGATCGGCTGCTTTAAACACTTTTTTCAAAGTTTCATAACCGCCGTTTTTGATGTAGCAATCAATGTCGGTCGTGTAACCCGGAGTGCCAATGCGCTTGTAAATCACGCGCGTTTCTTTTGGATGTGCAATAGTTGGAAATGCCATAATATTAAAAAGTTTAAACTTTCGCGGGAACGTGTGCAACAATGAATTATTTTTTCAGACTAATCCCAATTTTTTAGGTGTCGTTTTGAAGGCGGAAATAGAAAAAGTGGCTTAAAAGCTTAGTTTTAGAGCGAAAAAATATTTATTTTGAGAGGAAAATTAAGGCAAAGACTTTTTTTTGAAGAAATTTTGGCGGGAACAAAAAATTGGGATAACTTATCCCAATTTCGCGGGAACACCGCACAAATACTGAACTTCCTGAAGGTTAATCCGGGAAGCCAGGAATGGAAATTATCTTTTTATGAGTGCTAAAGAAAGATTATGATTTTGTCTCACAAATTCAAGACTTTTTGTTGTTAGATGGCGCGCAAAAAGTTTCAGCGGAAACGACCATCGCAGGCAGACTAGGAAAAAATAGGAACGTTGCTGTGCCGAAGGCACTGAAATCGCGGGAACGCGTTCCCGCGATGGCTAACCCCCACAAAAGCTCGCGGGAACGGGATTTTAACTTTCAACTTTTAAATTTCAACTTTCAAAAAGTGGTGGGCCCAGCAGGGTTCGAACCTGCGACCAAGGAATTATGAGTTCCCTGCTCTAACCGCTGAGCTATAGGCCCTAAAAATTAAAGTGTGATCGTTGTTTCTGGATAACGCGCGCCATTGTTTGGGTTGCGTTTAAAAATAAACGATGCGAAGAACAGCAATACACCTATTCTACCAATAAACATGGCAAAAATTAAGCATAATTTTGCGCCCCAACACAAATAGGGCGTAATTCCGCAAGAAAGTCCCACCGTTGCCACTGCCGAAACGGCTTCAAAAAAGACATCGCGCATATCAAATTCGGGATGCAATGCACTCAAAATCACCGAAACAACGCCCACCATCGCAAGCGTTAAAAGCACAATTGCAAGCGCTTGGTTGGCGATATCACTGTCCAAACGACGTCCAAAAATTTCCAAATCCCGACGTCCCAACAAATATTGTTTCAACGCCAAAATCGCAATTGCAAATGTCGTTACTTTAATACCGCCCGCGGTTGAAAATGGCGCGCCACCAATAAACATCAACACCATCAACACAAACAACGATGCGTGGGTAAGATTGCCCGTGTTCCCGATATCAAAACCCGTTGTGCGCGAAGCCACCGATAAAAATACCATGCGCCCAAATTCTTCTTGTTGCGTCAACCACATCAAAAGCGCACCAATCAACGAAACCCAAATTGTCGTCGTCAGCACAACGCGCGTATGCGTCGTTAAGCGCGCGGGAACGTAATCAACGCGCGGGAACAAGCGACGACGCAAACGACTCCACACCACCAACGACAAGTCGCGCACCACCGGAAAACCCAGCGCGCCCAAAATCATCAAGACCGAAACACTGCTCAAAAGCGTTGAACATTGACTCACCCCAGGATCTGAAAGTCCACTCGGCAACGTCGAAAAACCCGAATTACAAAACGCCGTAATCGCGTGGAAAAGTGAAAAAAATACAGGATTTTCAATGGCTGGATTTCCAACAACCGAATAATAAATCGCCACCGCGCCAATCGATTCGGTAATAAAAGTAAAAAGCACCACCGTCAACAATGTAACGCCAATACTTGAAACATTGCGCTCGCTAAACAAATCGCCAAACGCAAAACGATTGCGAATCGACAAACCACCATCAAAGAAAAACGCAAAAAAGTAAATAATCACCATCACGCCCAAACCACCCAACTGACAAAGCACCGCCAAAATCGTTTGTCCCGTCAACGAAAGCGTCGCCGGCAAACATTCCACGGGAACAAGCCCTGTCACGCAAACCGCACTCGTCGCAAAAAAGAGCGCGTCAATAAAACTCAAACCCTCATTGCCCACCGTTGTCGCATTCGGCATCAACAACAACGCCGTGCCAATATAAATCAACAACGCAAAACTTAAAATAAAAATCAAACCCGGCGACAACGAAACATTTTGCAAACACCGCAAACCACGCAACAAACCCAAAACAACCACAATGCAATGCATCGCAATTTCCGTTCCCGCCAACGACGAACTAAAATTAAAACCATTCACCAACGCCCCCAAAATACCCGCCAGCGGGAACGCCAACATCGCCACCAACAAAACCGCTTCCAATTTGTGTTCCCACAAATAATAAAATAACGGACGCTTTGTCATGCTAATGCGCACAACTTCTTGCAGCCAAAACAGCAACACACAAGCCAACGAAATCACGCGCGCATAAACCGCAAAAATACTCTCATCAAGCGTATAACCTACCGTTGTTGCCAACTCGCCCGACGACAAAATAAAACACAACACCATTATCGCCGAAGTCCAAAACGACAAACGTTCCACCACCGCACGCTTCCAAAAACGGCGCGGAAAACGGCGAGTTTTTAACGATAATCGCATTTGTGAAAATTTAGATTTAAAAAGGAAAAAGCTCGCGTTCCCGCGAGCTTAACCTTAATCAAACTATTATGAAAAAAATCTAAATAAAGAGAATTAACCCTTAATCTCGCGGTGAAGCGTGCGACGACGAAGCGAAGGATTGTATTTCATCTTTTCAACTTTTTCTTGCATCGTCTTCTTGTTGCGAGTTGTCATGTAGCGTGAAGGATTTTTACCTTCCTTGCGCGCTTCTGTGCATTCGATAATAACGGTTTCGCGTGGCATAACGTTTTGTAAATTAAATTGTTAATAATAAATCGTTATTCTATTTTGCCACAACGCGAAATATAAAGCAAGCAAAAAAATTAACCGTTCCCGCCAAAGTTTTTTTATTTACAATTTTAAAGCACGCAGGAACGGGGATTTATTTCTCCCACAGATCTCACTGATTTCATAGATTTTTATTGGCACGGGAACGCGGGATTTTTTCTCACGCAGATCTCGCCGATTTTGCAGATTTTTTATCTTTCGCGGGAACGCGAGATTTTTTCACGCAGTTCCCGCCGATTGCGCGCATTTTATGGGAGGATACGCGTCTTGCGTATCCAATTTTATTTTCAATCCACAAACTTTACAGTGCCGAAGGCGCTAAAATTGCGGGAACGCGTTCCCGCAATGGCTAATCCCCACAAAAGCTCGCGAGAAGGCGAGCCTGTGGGGGTAGATCAAAAATAAAATCAGTCCCGAAGGGAGTGAATAAAAAACACAAACCCTCGCGGCAAAGTTGCGCGTTCCACGCGCTCCCGTACAACATCAAAAAATATTTGCGCAATTTTGTGTTTCTTTTGCGCAATTGGCGTTGAAAAAATCCCATTCCCGCCATTCTCTCGCCCCTTGTGGCGAACTTAAAAAGTTCTCCTCCTTGATAAAAAACACGCGTTCCCGCAAAGTTGCCTTCACGGGAACGCGTTTTGTTTAATTTTTATTAAAAAATTAGATTCCTTTTTCTGCAAATTTTGGCGCGAGATATTCTGCGCAACTATCAAGCGAAGCAAGACGCGGGTAATCGATTTCAGGAACTTCGATGCCGTATTTTTTGCGGAGTTCCATCACAATGTCCAAAAAGTCCATCGAATCGAGTGTCAATTGGTCGCGCAAACGCACTTCTGGCTTAACATTTGAGAGATCTTCATCGGGAGCGATATCTGCCACGATGTCGAGGACGATTTTTTTAATAGATTCAGCTGTCATAAGATTAGTTTTTGTTAGTTGTTAAAATTTTTTCACGATGAGCGTTGAGTTGATGCCCAACATGCCAAACGAATTGTTCAAAATGTATTCCACTTTTTCAGCTTTTTGCGGCTTGCCGATAACAAGTGTCGGGAACGCGCATTCGGGATCGAGTTCGTCAATATTGATACAAGGGTGCACGAGCTGGTCATCGAAAGCGCCAAGATTGCCCGCCAATTCGAGCGTTCCCGCGGCACCCATACAGTGTCCAATAAAACCTTTTGTATTATTAACGTAAGTCGTTGGGCAATTTGCAAAAACGTCGCGCATAGCAATCATTTCTTGAATGTCGCCTTTTGCCGTTCCCGTCGCGTGCGTGTTGACGATGTCGATATCTTGCGCTTGCAATCCTGCACGTTTGAGCGCAGCGCGCATACATTCTGCTTGGCGAATCGGATCTGGCAAAACCGTATCGCCCGCGTCCGAATTAATATGCCAACCGACAATTTCGCAAATAATTTTTGCACCGCGCGCCAATGCGTCATCGAGGCGTTCGAGCGTATAAACGCAACCGCCTTCCGAAACCACAATGCCGTTGCGCGATTTGTCGAAAGGACGCGACGCTTTGTTGGGATCGTCATTTGCCGCCAACGCTGTTTGATTTTTAAATCCTGCAAAAATACCAAACGTTCCCGGCGATTCAGAAACGCCGCCCGCAATTGCCAAATCAACTTCGCCCAATTGCAACATTTGTGCCGCTTGAATCAAGCCCGCGTTACCCGCCGCACAAGCCGCGCCAATCGTGTAATGCGGTCCCGTGATGCCCATGTTAATAGTAATTTCGCCCGCGGGATTATTTGCCACCGTGCGCGGATTATGATGATGACTCCAAAATTTCGTATCGTAACCAAATTGCGAAATCGTGTAAATTTCGTTCTCGGTTTCGACGTTCCCGTGCTCTGTAGTGCCGATGTAAACGCCAATGCGCGATTTGTCAAAATTTGCAAAATCGATGCCCGAATCATTCACCGCTTCATGAGCGCAATAAATGCCAATCGAACCCGCACGCGTCGATGTGCGCAACTCTTTGCGCGATTGATAACGCGTCTTTTCATAATCGCAAATTCCCGCAGGATGTTTGCCCATATAACGCACATCAATGACGCTAATATTTGCCGTTCCCGCAAGCAAATTCGCGCGGAACTCCGCAATATTGTTGCCATTGGGAGCCGTCAAGCCGACACCTGTAATTACGATGCGTGGAAGAGTTGCCATATCTGTTCAATTAAACCATAATTTGACAACTCTGTCAAAGTGCAAATCATTTTCGCGTTCTCGCGCGAAAGCGCCTGCGGCAAAAAGGGTTTTGGGAGGTGGACTTTTTAAGTTCGCTGCGTGGGGCGAGAGAACGGCGGGAACGAGATTTTTTCAACGCCAATTGCGCAAAAGAAACACAAAATTACGCAAATATTTTTTTGATGTTGTGCGGGAGCGCGTGGACCGCGCAACTCGAATAAGAGTGGCTTTTAACCTGCGGGAACGTCAAAACCCACGCGCGTGGACCGCGCAACTTTGCCGCGCCGTTCCCGCGAAGTTTTTTTAGTTCACTCCCTTCGGGACTGATGTTATTTTGTTCTTACCCCCACACGCGAGACGCGCATTCGCGCGACTATGACGATGACAATGACGATGACCGAGTTTGAAAATAACTGAAATAAAATTCGCTCGCTTTTGTGGGGGTTAGCCATCGCGGGAACGCGTTCCCGCGAATTAAATATAAACGCCGCCGCCGAGCAAAACTTCGCCATCGTAGAGCGCAAGAATTTGTCCAGGCGCGATCCCGCGTTGCGTTTCGTGATAAATAATGTGCGCGCCGCCGTTCCCGTCAGGCACAAATGTAATCGGCGTTGATTTATCACGGTAACGCACGCGCGCTAAAATTTCACATTTTTCGGTAATTGGATGATTTACCCACGATAAATTTTGCACCCACGATTCGTTAACGTAAAGCCCTGTCGCTGTTTCTGGATGATCAAACGCAACCACCAATTCATTCGTGTCAAAACGTTTCGCGGTAACAACATAATATTCGTTGTCGGTATTTGACGGAATATTAATGCCTTTGCGCTGCCCGAGCGTGTAATGGTAAAGTCCGCGATGCTCACCCAAAATTTTGCCAACCGTATTAACGATAGGGCCAGGTTTTTGCGGAATATATTGCTCCAAAAAATCATTGATGCGAATTTTGCCAATAAAGCAAATTCCTTGGCTGTCTTTGCGTTTTGCATTTGGCAAACCTGCCTCTGCTGCGAGCGAACGCAATTCAGGTTTCAACAAATGTCCCACGGGATAAAGCGCGCGTTTTAATTGTTCTTGACGCAAAAGTGCGAGAAAATAAGTTTGGTCTTTGTTGGGGTCAACGCCGCAAAGAATATCCGCGCTCCCGTCAGGATTATCGCGCCGCCGCGCATAATGGCCTGTTGCGACAAAATCAAATCCGTCCGCAAACGCTTTGCGCGCAAACACGCCAAATTTCATTTCGCGATTGCACATCACATCAGGATTTGGCGTGATTCCAGAACGATAACCATCTACCAAATAACTCACAATATGTTCCCGATAATCTTTAATTAAATCGACAACTTTAAACGGGATTCTCAAAAATTCTGCCACACTACTTGCGTTTGCGACATCTTCTTCCCACGGGCATTCTCCCAAAAATTTTCCGCCCTCTTCGTTCATCCAAGTGCGCATGTACGCCGCGTGAACCTCGTGGCCTGCGCGTTTTAACAACAACGCCGCCACCGCACTATCAACACCGCCCGAAAGCGCCACCAAAACTTTTGCCATAAATTTAATTCTAAAATGTTCTTCGCGGGAACGCAATTTTACGTTCATCTTAAACAAAAAAAGCGACGCTCAATGCGCCGCTTTCTGTCGTTCCCGCGGGAACGCGTTTTTGTTTTTTTTATTTTACGATCAAGCTTTTGCCTGTCATTTCTGGTGGCACGGGAACGCCCATCATGTCAAGCAATGTTGGCGCAATATCGCAAAGCGCGCCACCATCTTGACGCAACTTTTTATCTTTAACGCCTGCGCCGTAAACAACGACTTCGACAGGGTTCAACGAGTGTTGCGTGTGAGGACCATTAGTTTTGGTGTCCCACATCACATCAACGTTCCCGTGGTCAGCCGTGACGAGCACATCGACGCCCATTTCGTCTGCCACTTTGAGAATGCGACCGATGCAAGCGTCAACCGTTTCAACCGCTTTAATAATCGCAGGTCTTTTGCCAGTGTGGCCCACCATGTCTGGATTTGCAAAGTTTGAAATAATCAACGCATATTTTTTTGAACGCAACGCATTGATAATCGATTCGCAAACGCCTTCTGCCGACATTTCTGGTTTCAAATCGTAAGTTGGCACTTCTTTGGTTGATGGAATTAAACCACGCTCTTCCAACGGGAACGGCTCATCGCGGTAATCGTTGAAGAAGAATGTTACGTGCGGGAACTTTTCTGTTTCTGCCGTGCGGTATTGCGTCAAACCTTGTTTCGCAATCCATTCACCCAAAATATTTGGCATTTTTTCTGGTTTTGGGAACACGACATTGGGGCAAAGACCTTTTTGATAATCGGTCATCGTTGCATAATAAATATCGAGTTTTTTCGCGCGCGCAAAACCATCAAAATCGTCATTGATAAATGCGCGTGTCAATTCGCGTGGACGGTCGCCGCGGAAATTGAAGAACACCACAGAATCGCCGTCTTTAATCGTTCCCGCCGTTTCGATAAGCGTTGGCGTAACAAATTCATCGCCTTGCATCGAATCGTTGGTTGGATTTTTGTAGTAAGCTTCAACGGCTTCGATCGCCGAATTTGCCGTTGGCGCGTTCCCGCCAGTCAAGCAATTGTAAGCTTTTTCAACGCGGTCCCAGCGATTATCACGGTCCATCGCCCAAAAACGTCCTGCCACGGTTGCGATTTTGCCAAGTCCGATTTTTGCGCATTCGTCTTGCACTTCTTTCAAGAAACCCGTTCCCGAGGTTGGTGGCGAGTCGCGACCGTCCATAAATGCGTGAATGTAAGCGTCTTTCACGCCTGCCGTTTTTGCACCGCGCAACAAGCCGTAAAGATGTGGCAATGTCGAGTGAACGCCAGCCGCCGAAGCGAGCCCCATCAAATGCAATGCGCCGCCTGTTTTTTTAATATTTTCAAATGCTGCTTGCAAGACAGGATTTTTTGCCATGCCTTCGTCGGTCAAGCCCAAATCAATGCGCATAATTTCTTGTGGCACGATGCGACCTGCACCAATATTTTGGTGACCCACTTCCGAATTGCCCATAATGCCTTCTGGCAAGCCCACTGCGGGACCGTGCGCCGCAACTTCTGTGCGTGGCCATTCTGCCGAAAGTTTGCGACAAACAGGAATATTCGCTACTTTAAGCGCGTTAAATTGATCTTCTGAATGATTGTGGTTTTCACCCCAACCGTCACGAATAATAAGTAAAACAGGTTTATAATTCATAAGTAGTTCTATTATAAATTGACAAGCGAAAATTGACAATTTTATTTAAACCAACAGACTAAAACCAAAACTTAAAAACAACCTTTGTCGTAGCTAACGCTGTTTTCTAACGAAAACGTTCCCACGAGAAAATAAAATCCGTCGAAATATTTCATTATTCTCACGGGAACGCTCGCGTTAGCGAGTGGCGTTAGCTACGACAACAATTGTTTTTTATCCATTCCCGCGTTCCCGTCGCATAAAAAAATGCGTTCCCGCGAAGAAATTTTCACGGGAACGCGTTTTTTATTAGCGATTTTTATTCTTTGCCAAATTCAGTTGAAAGCGCCGAAATCGTCGCCTTCGCATCACCGTAAATCATACGTGTATTTTCTTTGGTAAACAATTCATTTTCAATACCAGAGAAGCCCTTGCCTTTACCGCGTTTGAGCACGAAAACGGTGCGCGCTTCGTCTGCCTTGATAATTGGCATACCATAAATTGGCGAAGATTTATCTGTTGCCGCCGCAGGATTGACAACGTCGTTTGCGCCGATGACAATCGCAACGTCTTGCATTGGCATAAATGGATTCATTTCGTCCATTGTTTTGAGTTGTTCATAAGGCACATCCGCCTCTGCGAGCAACACGTTCATATGACCAGGCATACGTCCAGCAACTGGGTGAATTGCGAATGAAACTTCTGCGCCGTTGGCTTCGAGTTTTGCCGCTAATTCTTTAACCACGTGTTGCGCTTGCGCCACCGCCATACCGTAACCCGGAATAAACACGACCGAGCGCGCCGCTTCGAGCACCAAATAAGCATCCTCGACGGAAACTGCTTTTGGCTCGACATTTGAACCCGCTTTTTTCGTTCCCGAGGTTTCTACTGCGCCAAATCCCGAGAAAAGCAAATTGCCAATTGAGCGGTTCATTGCCTTGCACATAATCACAGTCAAAATCACGCCCGAAGCGCCGACCAAACAGCCCGCAACGACGAGCACGTTGTTGTTGATCACAAAGCCCGCGAGCGCCGCCGCCAAACCCGAAAGCGAATTCAACAGCGAAATCACCACTGGCATGTCGCCACCGCCGATCGGCAAAACGACGGTAACGCCCATCAAAAGCGAAACCGCAACCGCCGCCAAAAGCACAGCGTCTTGCGCAGGCAAGCCCGTCAGCGCGCAGGTTTCTGGCAAAACTCCTGGGAACAAATAAAGCACAAATCCCACGAGCACCGCGAACAAAATAATCGCGTTAACAACCTGCTGGCCCTTAAAAAGCACGGGACGACCCGAAACTTTTCCTGAAAGTTTTCCCCACGCGAGCACCGATCCCGTGAACGTGATCGCGCCGATGAGAATTGCCAAATAAAGCGAAACCTCGCTGACGGCGTTCCCGCTGGTAAGCGCATGCGAAATCCGATTGCCGTCACTGTCAAGACGGAAATATTCCGCAACAGCGACCAAAAGCGACGACAAACCACCAAAACCGTTGAACAATGCCACGAGTTCCGGCATTCCCGTCATTTTAACAACTTTCGACCAAACCGCGCCGATGATTGTGCCGATCAAAATCGCCGCACCACACCAAACATAGCCGTTGTTCCAAATCGCTTCCGCGCTGCCCCAATGCCACGATGCCATCACATTTTTTTCACAAAAAACCGCGACGACCGCAATTAACATACCGAGCGACGAAAGCAAATTGCCACTGCGCGCAGTTTCTGTCTTACCCAAGCGCTTAATACCAAAAATAAAAAGCACCGAAGCGACAATGTAGGCAAAATCAATAATTGTTTGATCCATAACTTATTTTCCTTTCGTCTTAAACATTCCCAACATGCGATCGGTTACGAGATAACCGCCGACAACGTTGATCGTTGCGAAAACAATCGCGAAAAAGCCGAGAATCATTCCAAGCGTTCCCGTGGCCTGTATTGCGCAAACCGCCAACGCGCCGACAATCGTAATGCCCGAAATCGCATTCGTGCCCGACATCAACGGCGTGTGTAATTGTGATGGAACTTTCGCGATAAGCTCAAAACCCAAAAAGGCAGCCATCACGAAAACGAAGAATAACATAATCATAATAATGAGGAGTT
This sequence comes from uncultured Opitutales bacterium, assembly GCA_934675585.1. Classification (GTDB taxonomy): domain Bacteria; phylum Verrucomicrobiota; class Verrucomicrobiia; order Opitutales; family UBA953; genus Spyradosoma. The sequence goes on from CAKUQY010000012.1 coordinate 19,024, forward strand.
AATTGTTAATAATAAATTTAATTGATAATTGAGAATTGGGAACTTTGTTTTTTTCGACTACGAACTGACGCGAATTTAAGCGAATTTTTATTTACAAATTTACCAAAAGAACGCCTCTTTTGGAATTTACAAAACGATGATAACTTATCGTTGAAGATCCAAAATTAACTAACAATGCCAATGGTTTTTCTGTCAAATATAAATAATTCAAAACTTGCGCTCGATGCTCTTCTGTAATTGTCGAAACCGCTTTCAATTCCAAAATAATATCGCCATAAACAATAAAATCTGCTTTATAAGCCTTTTCAACTTTTTTACCATGAAACATAATCGGCAAATAAACTTCGCGTTGATAAGGAATTTCACGTTCCTGAAACAGAATTTCAAGCGTCGCCTGATAAACAGGTTCTGTAAATCTATTTCCGATTTCGTTGTAAAGATCCATACATGCGCCGATAATTTTGTAAGACTCATCCTTAAAAATCAAATCTGCCATTGTAAAATCTCCTGCCTACCTTCGCGTCAAATTCGCGATTATTCGTAGTTAAAAAATCACAGTTCCGAGTTACGCATTTTTAAAACGTTCGTGGACGATGGCGCCGCCGTGCGTGAGCAAGCAACCTTTCATAATTGGCTCTTCGAGATCGATTTTAAGCGTTTTGTTTTCTGCGTCCCAGAAATGTTGCAAAAACGCCGAAACATTGCCCGAAAGCATTTTCGACGCGTCAACGGGAACGCAACGTTCGAGCCCATCGCCGCCGATAATGCGCACGCCGTTTTCTGTGATAACTTCCTTCGTTGGGTCAGAACCTTCGACGTTCCCGCCCGTTGAAACCGCCATGTCAACGATGACCGAACCTGGTTTCATTCCCGCAATCATATCTTTGGTCAAAAGCAACGGCGCTTTGCGGCCAAACACTTTTGCCGTCGTAATCACGATATCGCTTTGCGCGCAAACTTTGGCCTGACCTTGTTTTTGTTTTTCCAATTGCTCTGGTGTCAATGCGTTCGCGTAACCTTGTGCGGTTTGACCCATTTCGCCCAAATCAATTTTCACAAATTTTGCACCGAGCGATTTTACTTGTTCTTCGACGACCGGACGCGTATCAAACGCTTCCACGCGCGCGCCCAAACGTTTTGCCGTTGCAATCGCTTGCAACCCGGCAACGCCCACGCCGATAATAAACACGCGAGCAGGCGAAATCGTTCCCGCGGGAGTCATCATCATCGGGAAAATTTTTGGCAGTTTCGAAGCCGCCAAAATCACCGCGTAATAACCCGCGAGCGAAGTTTGCGACGATTGCACGTCCATCTTTTGCGCCAACGTTGTACGCGGTATCATTTCGAGCGAAACCGCGTTCAATTTTGCACTCGCGAATTCATTCAACAATGTTTTTTCATTGAACGGGTCGAGATAGCTCAAATGCAACGCACCTTCTTTCATGCCTTTGGCGCTTGCGGGCTTGTTTACGCGCACGACAATATCAGCCGCCGCCAACGCTTTATCAGCATCGTTTTCGACAATCGCACCTGCCTTTTCGTATTCGCTGTCCAAAAAGCCCGCTTTCAAGCCGAGCCCTTTTTCCACGTGAATTTCATAACCCAAGCGCGTCAAAATCGTTACGTCTTGTGGCACCAAAGCGACGCGCGTCTCTTCTGCCAACGTTTCTTTTGTAATTAATACAGATTTCATTTTACTTCAGAGCATTGTTAAATAAATCAAACAATAAAAGTCTAAACCCATTCAGAAACACGGGCAAATTTTTATTGCCTCCAACTCTAAAATTTTAACTTTCAAATTTCTTAAAAGTGTTCAAAACCGCCGCCAAAATCCGTTCCCGCGCCCGCCGTTCCCGCAACAATTTCTCCAATTTTTGTAATTTTCATGTTCCCGCAAAGCGCGCGCAATTGTTCAAATTTTTCAGGCGCCATCGTCCAAAGCAATTCATAATCTTCGCCATCGACAAACGCCGCTTTCACGTTCCCACCAGCGTCTTCGCTCAACGGAATCGCCGAAAAATCAAGCGCGGCATGCGTTCCCGCGGGAACGAGCGCGGGCAAATCTTTTGCCAAACCATCCGTCAAATCCATACATGCGCTCGCAAGATTTTTTTCAGCAAGCAATTGCCCCAACGCCAATTGTGGCTCAAACGCAAAATGTTTGCGCCGAATGCTCCCGCCCAACGTTCCCGAAACACAAATAAAATCGCCAACATTCGCGCCCGTGCGTCGCAAAACGTGCGTTCCCGCAAATCCACTAATCGTCATCGAAGCCGAGAAAAAATGCGTTCCCGCGACACTTGCAACATCGCCGCCCACAAGTTTTAAATTGTAGCGTTCACAAGTTTCAAGCATCCCGCGATAAAATTCTTTAAGCCAGCCCTGCGCCACATCGCCGCTCATCACAAGCGCAATCACCGCGTCGCTGGGCACGCCGCCATTTGCCGCAATATCACTCAAATTGCGCGCTACTAATTTGCGTCCCGCGTCAAAAGCCGAAACGCTCTCATCAAAATGCCGACCAAAAATCAACGAATCCACCGTCACCAAACGCCGTTCCCGTCGCGCTTCAAGCAAGGCACAATCATCGTCAATCGCCGCAGTCGCCTGCGGGAACGCCGCCAACCAAGCCGCAATTTCGCGCAACAACCCACGTTCCCGCCAAGCCGCAACCGACGCTTCACGCACATTTGTAAATGGAAAATTCTTGTTCATTATTTTAAAAATCTCCAAGTTCTCTAATTTCCCCAATTAAGCGCCAATCTTTGCCCAGCGTTTTTAATTCGCCCGCGAGCGCAACAATATCGCCGCGCTGAAATTTTGCCGCCATTTTTTTGCATTCGCTTTTGCTCAAGCCGCGCGTCGGCAATTCAATCTGCAAACGCGTTCCCGCCGCATCAACCACCGCAAAACGCAACGCGGGCTTTGTAATTTCAATTGGCGAAACAAGACGAAAAAAACCAAGCGTTCCCGCGGGAACCGCCGGCAATTGCGCGGGCGATTTTCCAAATGCCGACCACGAAAATTTCAGCACGCCAATCTCGCGAAACAATTTGCGATTCAAAAATTCAAGCGTCGCCGGTGCTTCCCAAACGCGCACATCATGCGTCCACATTTCATAATTTTCTGCTGCAAGCAACGGGTCCAAATGCTGCCCCAACTCAGGCGCGACACGATAAAATGGCAAACCTGGATTCCGCACAAAATAATCTGCCACGCGCTGCAAACGTTCTGCCGTTTCTTTCAACGCGGGCTCGAGCACGACAAGCGTTCCCGTCGATTTTAGCGCGGGCGACAATTTTTTTAAAAGCACCAACGCGCGTTCAACGGGCTCTGCGCCTGTCGCGGGAACGATTTCGTTGAGCGACCAACCCAACGAAATAAAATCAAATTGCGCATCAAATTGCATCGGTGGCAAATTATGCAAATCTGCCGCAACGCTTTTAAAACTCAACCAATCTTGCGTTCCCGCCAACGCACGCGCCGCCTCCAACGCATAACGGGAACGATCCACGCACGTTAATTCAATTTGCGCCGCGGGAACGCGTTTTTTGAGCACCAACGCAAACGCCAAACCACACGGCGCCGCGCCGCTACCAATATCCAAAACGCGCAACAATTTTTCATTGCCCGCGGGAACGCGATTATAAAATCCCAACAAACGCTCAGCCACAAATGTCGCACGCGCAAACGATTGCGGAAAAAAGAAAAGTCCATATGCCGCCAACAACGCGGGAACGCTCATATAATCTTGAAAATTTGCAGGACGTTCTTTGGTAAAAAGATCGCTCAATTGTGCGACAAATGCGCGCATTTTTTCTAAAACGATTTCGTCATTTTTTTCGTTCCCGCCGAGCGCAGCGCGGGCTTTTTCGAGCCAAAATTCTTCAAACATAAAACCATTTTAAAGTGATAATCGGCAATTGACAATTGACAATTTCTGCGCGGGAACGCGTTTTTGAAAAAAAGATTTGACAAGTTTTTCAAAAAAGAATTTCATTAAAAAAGTATGAATTATAACACGAACAAAAACAATTGGTGGCGTCCGCAAAACATCTGCGGATCGATTGTTCGTGCATAATTGCGAGCTAAAAAAATAAAAAATCATTTTTTTGAACACAGAAACCGCAGATTTTTAAATCTGTGGTTTTTTTTGTGGTCAAATTTTACATCTTTTAAAAAAATAGAAACTATGAATAAACAAATTCCAATCACTAACGCGCGTTATGCGAGCGACCCGATGGGCTTGTATGAAGCGATTAAAAACGGCAACACGCTTTTGCTCGAATCTGCCGACATCACCACGCACGCGGGAACGCAATCGCTCTTGCTCGTCAATGCCGCTTTGCGCATTGTTTGCGAAGGCAACGCGGTAACGCTCACTGCGCTCACCGCCAACGGTGCTGCTGCGTTCCCGTCAATCAAAACCGCGCTCGCCGAAATTGATTGCGTCGAAAAAAACAACGCGCTCACATTCACGTTCCCGCCAATGAATGACGCGATTGACGAAGAAAGTCGTTTGCTTGAACATTCGCCGCTCGATGTTTTGCGCGCCGTGCGCCAAGTTGCGCTCAATGCAGCGGGAACGCCCGCTCGCGTGCTGCTCGGCGGAATTTTTGGCTACGATTTAGTTGAAGTTTTTGAAAAATTGCCCAACGTTCCCGCGGGCGCAAATACTTGTCCCAACTATCTATTTTATTTGGCTGAAACATTTTTAACGCTTAACCACGTCGCGCAAACAACAACCATTACAACGCTCAATTTGACGGACGTTCCCGCAGAATTTTCGCGTCTTGAAACGCGTTCCCGCGAGATCCAAACACTCTGCGAAAAATCCGTTCCCGCGGCGCAAAAAAGCGTTCCCGCGACGCAATTTGAATCGTTGCCAGTTACGCTTGGCAAAAGCGACAAAACTTATTGCGCCGAAGTTGAATATTTAAAAACTTTTATTCGCAAAGGCGACATTTTTCAAGTGGTTCCCTCGCGCAGTTTCAATTTGGCTTGTCCCAATCCTGAAGCGTCTTATCGCGTTTTGCGCCAAAACAATCCAAGCCCATATATGTTTTTTGTCGATGACCAAGATTTTGTCGTGTTTGGTGCTTCGCCTGAAATCTCTGTAAAATTCACAGCGGGAACGCGTTTGGTGGAACTTTACCCAATCGCGGGAACGCGCCGTCGTGGCTTTGACGCCGACGGAAAAATCAATCCCGACCTCGATTCGCGCATTGAATTTGATTTGCGCATGGACACCAAAGAATTGTCTGAACATTTAATGCTCGTCGATCTCGCGCGCAACGATTTAGCGCGCATCGCCGAGCCCAAAACGCGTTGCACCAAAGAATTATTAAAAGTCGATCGCTACAGTCATGTCATGCACCTCGTCTCGCACGTCGTCGCAAAATTGCGCGCCGATCTCGACGCGCTTCACGCTTACCAAGCTTGCTTGAACATGGGCACGCTCACGGGAGCGCCAAAAATCCGCGCCACCGAATTGTTGCGCAGTGTTGAGCGGGAACGCCGCGGCAGTTATGGCGGCGCAGTTGGCTATCTCAACGGGAACGGCGATATGGACACTTGCATTTTGATTCGTTCGGCATTTGTCAAAAACGGCACTGCCATCGTGCAAGCCGGCGGCGGCGTGGTGCTCGATTCGATCCCGCAAAACGAAGCCGATGAATCGCGCAACAAAGCCATGGCGCCACTCGCCGCCATCGCCCAAGCTCACGGCAAACACATTGTTTTTAAAGATTAATTGAAAATTCAAATTTAACAATTTTCACCTCTCAACTATAAACTCTCAACCATAAACTCTCATGAATATTTTTATTTTAGATAATTTCGATTCGTTCGTTTACAATCTCGTTGATGAATTTCGCGGCTATGAAAATACAAAGGTCGCGGTTTATCGTAACAGCGTTCCCGCGGAAACTATTTTTGCCAAAATGTCTGCGGTTGAAAATCCCGTTTTGGTGATTTCTCCGGGTCCAGGCAATCCTAACGAAGCGGGTTGTTTGATGCGTTTGATTGCGCTTTGTCATCGCAAATTTCCAATCCTTGGCATTTGTCTTGGGCATCAAGCGATTTGCCAATATTACGGTGGCAGCGTCGTTCCCGCGAGTGAAATTATGCACGGTAAAAGCTCGCTCATCGAGCACAACGCGGAAGGTCCATTTGCGGCGTTCCCGTCGCCGATGCCGTTTGCGCGTTATCACTCATTGGTCGGCGCAAAATTGCCGCCATCACTCGAAGTCATTGCGCACTATCGCGATTTGCCTATGGCAGTGATGAATCGCGCCGACCGCGTCATCGGTTTTCAATTTCACCCCGAATCAATTATGTCGCCGCGCGGTTCTGAATTATTAAAAAATGCGCTCACGTTCATCACCCAAGAAGATCGCCGCGGGAACACCCAAGCCATTCTCAACCAACTTTACAACAAAGAAAATCTCAATAAAAATCGCGCCTCCGAATTATTCAACGAAATTATTCGCGGGAACGTCGAGCCGCTCTCGCTCGCGGGAGCGTTGATGGCGCTCAAATTAAAAGGTGAAACGCCCGAAGAAATTTCCGGCGCGGCAGACGCTTTGCTCGCAAACGCCAAGCCGTTCCCGCGTCCTGATTACGCATTTGGCGAAATTGTTGGCACGGGCGGCGACGGCGTGGGAACGATCAATATTTCTTCGACGGCGGCACTCGTGGCGGCTTCGATGGGCGTTAAAATTGCCAAACACGGCAATCGCAGCGTTTCTTCAAAAACGGGCTCGTCAGATTTGCTAAAAGCACTCGGTATCGACACCGATTTATCGCCCGAAGCCGCACGCGAATCGCTCGACAAAAATAATTTTTGTTTTATGCGCGCGCCACTTTATCACAGTGGAATGCGTTTTGCGATGCCCGTGCGCCAAAGTTTAAAAACGCGAACCATTTTTAACGTGCTCGGTCCACTCATCAATCCCGCGCACCCAACATTTACCGTGCTTGGCGTTTATTCGCCCGCACTTTTAAAACCGATGGCAGAAGCACTCAAACGTTTGGGATACCAGCGCGCGCTCGTCGTTTTTGGCGAAGGTCTCGACGAAATGGCGATTCACGGCAAAACGCAAATTGTCGAGCTTTGCGGGAACGGCGAATTGCGCGAATACTCGATCGTTCCCGAAGATGTCGGCTTGCAAACGTTCCCGCTCGAAAGCGTGCTCGGTGGCAACCCCGAAGAAAATCGCGCCATTTCTGAAAAAATTTTGCGCGGGAACGGCGAACCGGCGCAAAACGCAATCGTCGCGCTCAACACTGGCGCCCTGCTTTATTTAAACGGAACTGCGAAAACGCTTCGCGACGGCGTCGCGCTCGCGCTCAAACAAATCACCAGCGGGAACGCGTTCGCGCATCTCCAAAAACTGAAAGCAAAAAACTGATTTCTTAAAATTCACGGCAAAAAATCCATGAACATTCTCTCAAAAATCATCAAACAAAAACGCGCCGAAGTCGCCGCGCGCAAAATCGCGTTCCCGTTAGAAAAATTTCGCGGGAACGTTGCAGCGAGCGATCGCAACTTTTACGCGGCTCTCGAAAAACGCAAGCGCGAAGGCGTTCCCGCATTCATTCTCGAATGCAAAAAAGCGTCCCCGTCGCAAGGGCTAATTCGCGAAAATTTTGATCCCGCCGCGATTGCCGACGTTTACGCAAATTACGCCGACGCGATTTCTGTTTTGTGCGATGAAAATTTTTTTCAAGGACGCTACGAAAATTTGCCCATCGTGCGTTCCCTCGTCAGCGTTCCCGTGATTTGTAAAGAATTTATCATCGACGAATACCAAATTTTCTTGGCGCGTTATTTTGGCGCGGACGCAATTTTGCTGATGCTTTCAGTCCTCAACGACGACGAATATTTGCGCTTTGCAAAACTCGCGCACAGTTTAAAAATGGGCGTTTTAACAGAAACCGATTCCGAAGAAACAATCGCTCGCGCAAAAAATTTAGGCGCGAAAGTCATTGGCATCAACAATCGCAATTTACGCACGCTGCAAACAAATATTGAACGCACTTGCGAGCTCGCCAAAAGCGTTCCCGCCGAAGCCATTTGCGTTGCAGAATCGGGCTTGCACACGCACGCCGACGCGCTCAAACTCGCGACATTTGCCAACGCTTTTTTGGTGGGAACCTCTTTAATGCGTCAAGAAAACCTCGACCGCGCTTGCCGACAACTCATCTTTGGCGAAAACAAAGTTTGCGGCTTAACCGACGTTCCCGCCGCGCGCGCCGCGCTCAACGCCGGCGCGATTTTTGGCGGATTAATTTTTGCAAAAAAATCGCCACGCTGTTTGAATTTATCGCAGGCGCAAGAAATCGCAAACAGCGTTCCCGCGCTCGATTACGTCGGCGTTTTTCAAAATAATTCAGTCGAGGAAATTCTCGATTGTGTAAAAAATTTAAAACTTTTTGCTGTGCAACTTCACGGGAACGAAGATTTAAATTTTGCAAAAAAATTGCGGGAACGCCTGCCCGCGGGAACGCAAATTTGGCGCGCGCTCGACGGGAACGCGCTCGATGAAAATTGCGACATTCCCGCCATTTTTGACCGAATCATTCTCGATTGCGGGAACGGCGGCTCGGGAACAAGTTTTGACTGGAAACGCGTTCCCGCAAAACTAAAAAATCGCGCATTGCTCGCGGGCGGAATCGGCGTTGAAAATGCGCGCTCGGCACAGCAAATTGGCTGTTTGGGCGTGGAATTTAATTCGGCAGTCGAAGACGTTCCCGCCAAAAAATCTCCTGAAAAAATCAAACAAGCTTTTCAAAATTTACGCAAATTTTAACAATAAAAATCAATAAAAAATTATGAAAATCAATCCATTCTTTGGCGAATTTGGCGGCGTTTATGTACCACAAATTTTTATGCCGGTTTTAACAGAATTAGAAAACGCATTTGTCGAGGCGATGCACGACGAAAGCTTTTTAAAACAATTCCACGAATTGCTCACCGAATACGCGGGACGCCCCACGCCGCTCACGCTCGCGTGCAATCTCACCGCGGGAACGCGCACCAAACTTTATCTCAAACGCGAAGATCTCTTGCACGGCGGCGCCCACAAAACGAATCAAGTTTTGGGACAAGTTTTGCTCGCGCAACGCATGGGGAAAACGCGCATTATTGCTGAAACCGGCGCTGGACAACACGGCGTGGCGACCGCAATCGCTTGCGCATTGCTCGGCTTAAAATGTCGCGTTTACATGGGCGCAAAAGATTGTGAGCGCCAAAAACCGAATGTGTTTCGCATGAAACTTTTGGGTGCTGAAGTCGTTCCCGTGACGACAGGTTCGCAAACGCTCAAAGACGCTTGCAACGAAGCGATGCGCGATTGGAGCGCGAGCTATGAAACCACGCACTATTTGCTCGGCACGGCGGCGGGACCACATCCGTTCCCGACGATTGTGCGCGAATTTCAGCGTGTCATTGGTCGCGAAGCCAAAGCGCAATGTTTGCAAAAAGAATCGCGCTTGCCCGATGCGGTGATCGCCTGCGTCGGCGGCGGTTCAAACGCGATTGGCATGTTCGCCGATTTTATTGACGAGCCCAGCGTAAAATTAATCGGCGTTGAGCCCGGCGGGAAAGGCGTTGAGACGGGAATGCACGGCGCAGCGATTTCTTGCGGGAACGCCGACAACACGGGAATTTATCTCGGTATGCGCGCGCCGTTAATGCAAAATGACGACGGCCAAATTAAAGAATCGTATTCGATTTCGGCGGGACTTGATTTTCCCGCGGTTGGCCCACAACACGCGCATTTAGCAAAAACTGGGCGCGCGCAATATGTAAATATTCGCGACGATGAAGCGCTCGCCGCATTTGAAGCGCTTTGCAAACACGAAGGCATCATTCCCGCGCTCGAATCTTCGCACGCGCTCGCCTACGCGTTGAAAATGATCAAAGCCGATCCCGACAAAGAGCAAATTCTCATCGTCAATCTCTCTGGCCGCGGCGACAAAGATTTAGAAAATGTTATGAAATATCTCAAAATCAACTAAACCGAAAAATTATGCGTTATCAAAATCTTTTTTCACAACTCCAAGCGCGCAACGAAGGTGCGTTCATTCCGTTCGTCGTTTTGGGCGATCCCAATCTTGATACGAGCGAAGCCGCCATTGAAGCACTCATCGCTGGTGGTGCCGACGCGCTCGAGCTCGGACTTCCTTTTTCGGATCCGCTTGCCGACGGTCCCGTCATTCAAGAAGCCGACAATCGCGCGCTCGCCGCGGGAACGCGCATCGATGACTGTTTTAAACTCATCGCAAAAATCCGTTCCCGCCACGAGCATTTGCCGATCGGGTTGCTTGTTTATGCCAACTTAATTTTTCATCGCGGGAACGAACAATTTTTTGCCGATGCCAAAAAAGCGGGCGCGGATTCGTTGCTCATCGCCGACGTTCCCGTCGAAATGAGCGAGCCCTACCGCGAAATTTCCCAAAAAACGGGACTCCCGCTCGTCTTCATCGCGCCGCCCAACGCCGACGAAAAAACGCTCGAAGCCATCGCAAAATACGGCAACGGCTACACTTATTTGCTTTCGCGCGCAGGCGTTACGGGAACGGATAATCGCGCGGGAACGCCAATTACGCGCGTGCTCAACACCTTAAAAACTCATAACGCGCCGCCCGCAGTGCTCGGTTTTGGCATTGCAGAGCCAAGCCAAGTGCGCGACGCCATCGCCGCAGGAACGCAAGGAGCCATCGCAGGTTCTGCCGTCGTCAAAATCATCGCACAACACCAAAACGACGTTCCCGCGATGACCACTGCCCTACGCGATTTCGCCCAAAAAATGAAAGCCGCTACAAAGCTTTAAACGCAAACTATTTCTCCGTTTTCGGTTTTGTCAATTGCGTTCCCATTGCATATAATATTAGTTATGGCACTTGAAAAAATTTGTTCAGTAAAAGCAATCCCCGTTGTCGTTCCCGGAGACGATATTGACACCGATCGCATCATTCCCGCGCGGTTTTTAAAAAGTTTGACATTTGCATCGTTGGGCGCACACGCGTTTCACGATGAACGTTTCAACGAAGACGGCAGTTCCAAAGGACATCCTTTTGATGCGCCGCGCGCAAAAGGCGCAGGCATTTTGATTTCGGGAATGAATTTTGGCTGTGGCAGTTCGCGGGAACACGCGCCACAAGCGCTCAAACACCACGGCATTCGCGCAATTGTCGCGGGATCGTTTGCGGAAATTTTCTTTGGCAATTCGACAGCGATTGGCATTGCTTGTTTGACGGCAACACCCGAAAATTTGAAAAAAATTGCTGATTGGGTCGAAAAAAATCCTGCCTGCGAAATCACCGTTGATGTCGAAAATGAATGCGTCAAATGCGGTGAACTTTGCGTTCCCGCCGCGATTCCCGCTTCGACAAAATCGGTTTTAACTTCGGGACATTGGGACCCGATTGCCGACTTGCTCGACAATCTCGACGCAGCAAACGCACTTTCTGAAAAGTTAAAATAAATCTCCATTCTCCACCAATTATGGCAAAAGCATCTATCGCGATTCCCGCCCGTTTGGGCTCAACACGTTTGCCGGGCAAAGTTTTGCTCGATCTCGGCGGCAAACCTGTCGTGCAACACGTTTGGGAAAAAGTTCAAAATATGAAAAATGCCGGCAAAATTGTTTTGTTGGCTGACACCGAAGAAGTGCGCAAAGTCGCCGAAGGTTTTGGCGCAGAAGTGATTATGACTTCGCCCAATTGCCGCTCGGGAACGGAACGTTTGGCATCGATTTTAAGCAATTTGCCAGGCGAATTTTTCTTGAATGTTCAAGGCGATGAGCCATTTATCGATGTCGATTTGCTTGATTCACTCGTTGATCGCTGGGCAGAAACCAATTGCGAACTCGTTACCGCGGTAGCAAAAATTAGCGATCCCGCCAAATTGACAAATCCCAATGTTGTCAAAGTGGTTCGCGGGAGCGACGGTCGCGCGATTTATTTTTCGCGTTCGGCTGTGCCGCATTTGCGTGGCGTTCCCGCAGAAAAATGGCTCGATAGCGGGAACGTTTGGTGGTCGCACATCGGCGTTTACGGCTACGCGCGCTCGGTGCTCGAAGCGCACCCGACTATGCCTGTTACCGCGCTCGAAACGATTGAATCGCTCGAACAATTGCGTTTTATCGATCGCGGTATGAGCTTCCAAACCGTTGAAACTAATTATCATCCTGTTTCGATTGACACGCTCGAAGACCTCGAAAACGCTCGCAAATTATTCAAAGTATAAACCGTTCCCGCGTTCGTCGTTTTGACAAATCAACGCAAATTTAATCTTATGAAAAAAAATATTCTTTCCATCATTTTAGCTTTTGCGCTACCAATTGTCATTATCATTGGCGCGGTTTGTTTTTTAATTGTGCGCAACGCGTCTAACGCCGATTTACCAACGTTCCCGGTAACGACCTATTCAGAAAACGCGTTGGCGTTGCGCGGGAACAATTATTCGCTCAATGTCGCCGTCGAAAAACAATTAGCACAAAACGCAAACGGACGCATTTTATCGGTCATCATTTTGCCCGACGGGAACGCGCTTTTGCCAATTTATGTTCCCGCAGAAAAAGCGCTCAACATTGAAGTGGGCCAACGTTTGGCGCTTACCGTTTTTGTTGATGAAAGTTCCACTATTGTCGTTAAATCAATCGCAAAATTTTAATTATGAAACGCATTTTTACATTGGCGACAATTGCGCTCGCACCACTTTTAACGCTTGCCGCACCTAACGTTCCCGCAAACCAACAAAATGGCGGGAACGCCGCGACGCAAAATAGCGGGAACGCTCAGCCCGCACAAAACGCGCAAACACAAAATAAACAAAACGAACGCGTGGGCAGCGGACGTGTTAGCGGGAACACGCGCGACCCCAAAAATATTGCATTTGATGCCGAAGCCAATAAAATTTTTGATCTCGAAAACGATATGATCAATCCGTCTGACGGCACCTTGCGTTGGAAAGGCAAAATTTTTCGCATCGAAGACACGGTTGTTTTTCGGGAACGCTTTGAGCGCTATTTATCAACGCCCACACCCACTGATAATTCGAAAGAATACAATAAAATTTACAATGAAATTTCAGCGCTCATCGACGCTAAAAATATTGGCCGCAAAAACCAAAATAAAAACCTTTGGGACGCGATGAAACGGCTTTACGAATTGGCGGCATTTGACGAAATCGACAACGGCCAATCGATTAACATTGCCAATGTCGTTTACAAAGCCCTGCTCGCGCGCGAATCTTCCAACGATTTAAAATTGCACACCGCCGCGTTGCAACTCGAAAAAGATCGCTTGCGCGCAAAGCTCGATGCCAAAGAAAATACGCGTCGCTACAAAGAAAAACAATTGAACGCAAAAGTTACCAACAGCCAATCCGAAACCGGCAACAACAACCGAAAATCAACTTCAAAAACGCGCGGGAACGCCCAAGCGCCCAAAACAGGTTCCTACGCGCCGACGATGCAACAGCTCAATTTGGCAGAAGATTTGGCGGCAACCCAAGCAGCAATCGGCGCAAGCAAAGCGCAACGCTCAGCGCTTGAAACCAAAGCAAAAATCGAGTTTCAAAGTTCCATCGCGCAATACACGCTCGAGCGTCGCTACCGCCACGCGCTGCTTGCGCAACGTTTTTACAACGCGCTTTTCAACGCCAACAATCGCAACCAAGTTGTCGGTAAAAAAGAAGTTACACAATATTTGCCTGTTTCAGATTTTACCGCGTCGATTGAAACGGTTGAAAGTATGTTGAGCGAGGCGCAAAGCGAAACAAACAAATATATTCGTAGCTCAAACGCGTTTTACAAAAATGGCAAAAAATATCACGCATTTCGTCAATTGCTCAACGCATTTGTTTTTGGCGAACATCAAGATCCCGTGATTTTTTATCCTGACAATCGCAAGCAAGAATTTCTCGAATTATGGTTGCTCACGCACGATTTAGCGCAAGAAAGCGAAACGCGGGAACTCGACGCAATTGAAAAAACACTTGCCGAGATTTTAAAAGTCGCACCCGACTTTCCCGAAGCCGAAGTGCGTGGCAAATTGCGCGCCGCCAAACAAGCCAGCCAAATGGCAGTGTTGCGCGCCAAACAAACATTTTTAATGGCAGCCGCGCAAGGCACTCCCGAAGCGATGAATGACGCAATGAGCAGTATTGAAGAATCAATCAATGTCGCCACGCAATTCTGGCCGCAAAATCCAGAAATCGCAACGATGCTCAACGAAATTTTAAAACAAACAAACGTACTTTCTCGCCTCGCGCCCGAATTTGACCGTTTGATTAGCGGGAACAAAAATCGCGAAATTTTTAATCGCCGCGTTGAATTTACCGCCGCGCTCATGGGCGACGCAGAACGCCGCCAACAATTAGAAAAAATTATCACCGAAATCGCAACGCTCGAAGCCGTGCTCAACCAAGTGCGCGCACAAATCGACGCTCGCAACGAATACATCGCGTGGGATATGCTCGCTAAAGCCGAAGCGCTCGCGCCCAACGATACCGAAGTCGTCATGACAAAAGCGCGCCTCGTGCCGCTCGTTGCCAATTATTCGCTCACGCTCGCGCGCGCCGCACAAGAAGAGCAAGCGGACAACTACGCGCTCGCGCTCACACATTATCTCGCCGCACAAAAATTAAATCCTGCATCAGAAATCTGCGCACAAGCAATCACGCGCTGCGCCAACGCATTACTCGCACAAAAAAGCGGGAACGCAAATGCAAAAGCTGCCGCGGGAACGCCCAATAACACGGGAACGCCAGACACGGGAACGACTGAAAATAACGACGAATTTAACTTCTAAAAATTTATGGAAACGTATAAAATTTCACGCGAATGGATCAACCGCATGGGTTTGATTTTGTTTTTCTTTATTGGCTCTGCTGCTTGGTTTTTTTATGACGGCTTAATTGTTTATCCGCGCGACAATGCGATTTTTGAAGCGCGCGAAGCCGTCGAAAAAGCGTTCCCGCAAGACTCAATCGCGCTCGAAAGCGAATGGCAAAAAATCGCAACCGAAAAAAATTATCCGCTCTCAAAAGACGATTTGCCCGATCATTTAAAAAATGTTAACGAACAATTTAAATGGGGTTCGGGACTTTTAATTTTTGCACTTTTGTTTGCGCTTTTTATTGTGCGCGATACGTTCAGAAAAATTAAAAACGACACCGAAACATTCACCGGCATCACCGCCGTTCCCGCGCCACTTGCCACGCTTACCACGGTTAAATACGCCGATGTCATCGGCATCGACAAAGCGCGCTGGGACAAAAAAGGCATTGCCAAAATCATTTACAAAATCGCTCCTGACGCGCCACATCAATCGGTTTTAATCGACGATTACAAATACGCGGGCTCTGAAGCAATTCTCAAACGTTGCGAAAGCATTATCGCTGAAAAAATTGCTACAAAACAATAAAATGAACGCATTCAACATTATGTGCAAGCCGATTGGCGCGACTTGCAATCTCAACTGCACTTACTGTTATTATCTCGAAAAACAAGCGCTTTACGCGGGAACGCAATTGCCGCGCATGAGCGACGCTTTGCTCGAACAATTTATTCGTCAATACATCGAACAACAAGACGCGCCAGTTATTCAATTTGTTTGGCAAGGCGGCGAACCCACGCTGCTCGGCATCGATTTTTTCAAAAAAGTTTTAGCCCTGCAAAAAAAATATCTCGCGGGAACGCAAAAACAAATTGAAAACGCATTGCAAACCAACGGAACATTGCTCAACGATGAATGGGGCGCATTTTTGGCAGAAAATAAATTTCTCGTTGGCATCAGCATCGATGGTCCCGAAGCTTGCCACGACGCTAATCGACGTTCCCGCAACGGCGACAAAACTTGGCACAAAGTAATGGCGGGCATCGAATTGCTCAAACGCTACGGCGTTGATTTTAATACTCTTACGGTTGTTGGCGAACACAACGTGCATCAACCGCTCGACGTTTATGAATTTTTGCGCGAAATCGGTAGCCAATTTATTCAATTTATTCCGTTAGTTGAGCGTCCCGCGGGAACGGCTGATGCGCCGATGCGCTTTGCTCAATCGCCCGATTTGGCGACGGGAACGCTTGGCGACCCGCTCGTCACGCCGTGGTCGGTCAAGCCCGAAGATTACGGAAAATTTTTGTGTAAAATTTATGACACTTGGGTCAAGCGCGATGTTGGGCAAACATTTGTGCAAATCTTTGATGTCGCGCTCTGCGCTTGGTGTGGCGTGCCGCCAGGACTTTGCGTTTTTAATGAAACTTGCGGACAAGCAATGGCGCTCGAACACAACGGCGACGTTTACGCCTGCGACCATTTTGTTTACCCCAAATACAAACTCGGCAATTTGCTCAACGGCGATTCTCTTGGCGCGCTCGCGGGAACGCCCACGATGAAACAATTTGGCGAGCTCAAAAAAAATGCGCTCCCGCGCGTTTGTCGAAAATGCAATGTGCGTTTTGTTTGCCACGGCGAATGCCCCAAACATCGATTTATGACTTCGATCGACGGCGAGCCCGGTCTCAATTATCTTTGCGCCGCCTACAAAACATTTTTCAATCACGTCGCGCCAACGATGAAGCAAATGAAACAGCTCATCGAAGCCGAGCGCGCTCCCGCCGAAATTATGAAATAAACTGCGCGCGGGAACGCACAAAATAAAACTCGCGAACGCATAATGCGCGTTCCCGCGAATTATTTCTTTTTCCAGCGTTGAGCTTTAATTTTCTTTTGTAGCCATTCTGGCATGTCGGCAAATTCTCGGGAACTCTTTTTCTTTTTTGTTTTTGCGATCCCGCCGAGCAATGCTTTTTCTTCGCGAGAATAGCGCGGTTTTGCCGTTCCCGCGCCGTGGATGGCTTGACGCTGACTAACAATTTTAATTGCGCCCGTGTTTTCGGCGGGAACGCTTTTTGTTGCTCGCGGGAACGCCAATTGAATGTTTTCGACGCCACGCATCACGCGCGAACCATGCGGCGTTAATTTGCAAAGAAAAAATCCGCCTTCGACAAATTTGCTTTTTTTCTCGACGAGTGCGAGCGAACCTTCGACGATGAGAGATTTGGCGACATCTTCGATGTATTCGCGATTTTCGTTGCGCAACAAACCATAAGTTGAAAGTTCATTTTGCCGACTTTCGATAATGGCTTTATTTTTTGAACCTTTTAAAACATCGATCACGCGCGTCAGCCCAAAACGCGGTTGCCAATCATCGCGAGCGTTCCCGCGCGTCGATAAACGCGCCACACAACTCAAAATTTTTTGAACAAAAATTAATTCTTCGGGATCGAGCGCGCGCGGAGTGTTAAGCGTGACGGGAACGTTTTTTTTGCTGGTAATTCCCAAACTTCGGCAAACATCACAACGCCCACAAGCGCAAGCCGATTCGTCGCCAAAATAACGCAAAATAGCTTCTTGACGGCAAACATTATCATCAGAAAGCAAGTCGATTAATTTTTGCAATTTGTTCAAATCGCGTTCCCGCTTTTCTTTCAATTTATCCCACGAAATTTGCAAATCTTTGGCTTGTAAATCGCTATTAATAATTCGCGTTTCGCGCACGCGCATGCCCGGAATCGTAATGCGGTCGATGTAGCCGTAGCGATTTAAAATGCCGACAGCCGTCGAAACCGCCATAGGATTTACTTTGTCGCCTGCGCCGCGGGAACGCGCAAAACGCGAAGGCGTGCTTTCTAAAAATGCGTAACGATGGCGATCGTCATCGACGGCTTCGGCGATTTGGTCGAGAGAACATTTGACGGAATTGCCGTTCCCGCAAAGATCTTGCAAAACGCGATAAGTGAGTTGGATAATGCCTTTGCTGGGATTGGCGCCTTCAATAAAAAATGCTTGCGTGCTGGAATCGGCGTAATTGTAAAAAAGTTCGCAAATTGCGGGAGCGCCATCGCGACCCGCGCGTCCTGCTTCTTGGTAATACGCTTCGATGCTACCGGGCATTTCGTAATGAATAACAAAACGAATGTCGCTGCGGTCGATGCCCATGCCAAACGCGTTCGTCGCGACGACAACATCGCTTTCGCCATTCATAAAAGATTCTTGCGCGCGCGTGCGCTCTTTGTCTGTCAAACCCGCGTGATACATAATAGCGTTCACGCGATTGGCTTTCAAATCTTCAAAAACTTTTTCGACACTTTTGCGCGTTGAGCAATAGACGATTCCCGTTTTGTAAGTATCGATAACATCGATCATGCGCTGCAATTTTTGTTCGGTAACCTTAGCGTTCCCGCGCGCAGAAAATTTCAAAACATTAAACGACAAATTTTCGCGGGCAAAACCCGAAATAAAAATTTTTTCATTCTGCAAATGCAATGTCTTACAAATGTCGTCGCGCACTTCAGGTGTTGCGGTTGCGGTAAATGCGGCGACAACGGGACGCTTTTTGAAATGTTTTAAAACCTCGCCCAAACGCAAATAATCAGGACGAAAATCGTGTCCCCATTGCGACAAACAGTGCGCCTCGTCGATTGCAAAAAGTGAAACATCGAGCTCTGAAACCAAGCGCACAAAGCGTTCTGCGCGAAAACGTTCGGGCGCGATGTAAACGATTTTGTAACGTCCGTCGCGCAAGCCATCAAAAACATCGTTTTGTTCGGCGAGCGTTTGCAAGCCATTTAAACTTGCCGCGGGAACGTCTTTAGCTTGCAGCGAATCGACCTGATCTTTCATCAACGCAATCAACGGCGAAACCACGATCGTAATGTGCGGGAGCATCATCGCTGGCAATTGATAACACAGCGATTTTCCGCCGCCTGTTGGCATAATCGCTAACGTGTCGTGCCCTTGCAAAATAGATGTAACGATGCGATCTTGCGGCTGGCGAAATTGCGCAAAACCAAAATATTTTTTTAATGCGTCCTCTGGTGTTAGCATTTTCTCATAAAATTACTCTGCGGGAACGACGCGATAAAATCCATTCACTCGCGTCAATTTTAACGGCACTTCAAAAAGTTCAGAAAGTGTTTGCGAATCAAGCACTTGCTTGGTCGTTCCCGCGCGCATTACGCGACCATTTTTTAACAAAATTGTTTGTTGCATTTCGGGAGCGATTTCGTTTAAATTGTGCGTCACCAAAATCACGGTTGTGTTGCCTTCTTGCATAAGTTCCCGCAAGGTTTTTACGTAGAGAATAGACGCTTTTAGGTCGAGCCCGCTTGTGGGTTCATCGAGAATAAGTGCTTCGGGCTTATTGATAAGTGTGCGCGCGAGCAAGAGTCGGCGTTGTTCGCCCGTTGAACAAGTTGCAAATTCGCGGGAACGCAAATAATTAACAGCGAGACGCTCCATACATTCGTCCACCAAAACATTTTGCGCTTTTGTCATTTTAACATTTGCGCCCAAGCCGACAGTGTTAAAAATGCCCGATGCGACGACTTCGCGCCCGAGCATTTCCGGACGAAACAAGCTTTGAAAATCGTTGGAAATAATGCCGAGGCGGGAACGCAATTCGCGCA
Organism: uncultured Opitutales bacterium; assembly: GCA_934675585.1. Taxonomy (GTDB): domain Bacteria; phylum Verrucomicrobiota; class Verrucomicrobiia; order Opitutales; family UBA953; genus Spyradosoma. Next base: position 38,511 of record CAKUQY010000012.1, read on the forward strand.
CGTCCCAAACGCTTTCGCCAAAAATGCGAATTGGTGTTTTGCCAGAATTAAAAATCGGATAAAGTTCGCGCGTTAGCAATTTGAGCAATGTTGACTTGCCCGCGCCGTTTGGGCCGAGAATGGCGGTATTTTGACCTTGCTCGATGGCGAGCGAAAGTTTATCAAAAATAATCTTTCCACCGCGTGCGGCAGAAAGATTGTCGAGTTCTAAAATTTTCATTTTTTTATTTATGATGCACAGCCGCGAGAGAAATCGCGCGGGCTTCGACCAGATGGCGGTGCACGTCGGCGGCGTTTTTAATACCGTAAATGCGCGTGCAGTTGTTCGCATTCGTCATAAATTCGATTGCCCAAATATCGCAAAATTTCATCAGCGGCGTTTGAATAAGCGAAATACGCGTTACTTGTTCGAGTTCGATTACTTTTTTTGAATAAAAACCGCAATAGACGCGCTCTGCAGAAATCGTGTTCCCGACGCGCGTATATTTCACCGATCCCGTGCGCTTCGCCGCGATGTTGGTAGAGATGCGATAAAGCACAAAAAATACGCACAAAGTAAAGATTACCCAAAACCACATCCAAGCATCGCAAATGCTCAAAATCGAGATCAACGCAATCGTCGTGAGCAACAAAACGGGCCAGAATTGTTGATAATGCACATAGGTCGTCAAGCGATTGGGAGTAATTGGATAAACAATTGTCGTCGCATTTTCGGGAACGACGTTTTCGTTTGTTGGTAAATTTTCTTGTGGCGCGCTTTCTTCCATAAGTCTAATTCTATGCGTTCCCGCGATTTTTCGCAATTGCAAATCAAGTTAAAAAATCATTACGAATTGACGATGACTATGACCGAGATTGCGATAAGAAATAAAAATGGAGCGGCAAGATGCCACTCCTCCCAAAAATATTCGCTTCATTCGTTCAATTCGTTGATAAAAATTCCCGCGCCCCATTCCCGCGTTCCCGCGAACTCTCAACTCTCAACTAACAATGAGATTTCTTCCCAGCGTTCGTAAAGCGCGGCGATTTCGGCTTTGATCGTTTCGTAGCGTTGCATATCGTTTTTGGTAGCATCGCCACGCGTGTAAAAATCGGGAGCGCTCATTGCGTTTTCGAGTTCACCTTGCTCGGCTTCAAGTTTAGCAATTTTTTCTTCGACTGCTTTTAATTCTTTGCGCAACGGCGCGAGCTGACAGGAACGCTCGGCAACGGCTTGGCGACGCGCTTTTTTGGAATTTACTTTTTTGTCTTCGTTGGGCGTTCCCGCGACAATCGGCGTTCCCGCAACGCTGCTGCGTTCGTCCTTGGTTTTTTCGAGATAATAACTGACGTTCCCGTGAAAAATGCGGATTCCGCCACGACGCACTTCGATTACTTTTGTTACGAGCGGATCCAAAAATGCGCGGTCGTGCGAAACAATAACGACCGTTCCCGCGTATTCTTTCAACGCACGGCAAAGCACGTCTTTTGAGCGCATGTCGAGGTGGTTCGTGGGCTCGTCGAGAATCAAAAAATTAAATGGACGCAACAACATTTTTGCGAGCGCCAAGCGGTTGCGTTCGCCGCCAGAAAGCACGTTCACGGGCTTGAACGCGTCTTCGCCACGAAACAAAAATGCGCCGAGCAACGAACGCAATTTAGTGTTGCCCAAACCAACCGCGACATCGTTAACCGTTTCGAGCACGGTTTTTGTCGGGTCGAGTTCTTTCGCTTGATGTTGCGCAAAATAAGAAATTGCGACGTTGGTTCCCACGGTGCGCGTTCCCGCCGTGAGCGCTTCCTCGCCGGAAAGCATGCGAATGAGCGTGGATTTTCCCGCGCCGTTTACGCCAACCACCGCGATTCTATCGCCGCGCTCGATGAGCAAATCGACATTTTCAAATACTTTGAGCGCGCCATAACTTTTCGCGGCATTTTCTAACGCGACCACTTTTTGTCCGCTTTGAATGCTTGGCGGGAACAAGAATTCGATTTCGCTGGTATCTTCTTCTTCAAAAGTTACGCGTTCCATTTTATTGAGCAATTTAATGCGCGATTGCACTTGCGCGGCTTTGGTGGCTTTGTAGCGAAAACGCTCGATAAAATCTTCGGTTTTGGCAATTTCGCGCGCTTGGCTTTCGGCGGCGTGGCGCAACGCTTCGCGACGTTCCCGCGCGGTTTTTTCGTAATAAGAATAATTGCCGTTATAAATTTCGAGCTTGCCGTTTTCGATGGCGAACGTGCGCGTGCAAAGCGTGTCCAAAAACGCGCGGTCGTGAGAAACGATAACAACACTGCCCGCATAACGATTCAGCCAATTTTCGAGCCAATCTTGCGATTCGACATCGAGGTGATTGGTGGGTTCGTCGAGCAATAAAATAGAAGGTTCCCGCAACAATAATTTTGCGAGCGCAATCCGCATTTGCCAGCCGCCCGAAAATTCGCCCGTGTCGCGCTCTAAATCGCTGACTTGAAAGCCCAAGCCCAGCAAAACGCTTTCGATGCGGGAACGCATTTTATCGGCTTCGGCGTGTTCTAAACACTCTTCCCATTCGTTAATTAAAGCCAATTTGTCGAGATAATCTTGTGTTCCCGTGGCGAGTGTTTGCAATTCGTTTTCGGCTTCAGCGATTTTGTCTTTGAGCGTCAAAATATCATCGAATGCTTTTTCGACTTCGGCGTAAAGCGGCGTTCCCGCGACTTCGAGACCGTCTTGCGGCAAATAACCAATCGTCGCAGCCTTGGCGGCTGTAATCGTTCCCGCGTCGTAATCGTGAAGTCCCGCAATAATTTTTAGCAATGTGGATTTTCCCGCGCCATTTGAGCCGACCAAACCAATGCGTTCCCGCGCCTCGATTGTTCCCGTGATACCACGAAACAATTCGCGCGACCCAAAACGCAATTGGATGTCTTCAAATGTGTACATTGAATATTGATTATGACAAAATAAACAGATTAAATCAAACAACGGTAGCGAATTAATTTTAACGCAAATTACGCGGATTTAACGCAAATTACGCAAACAGTGGAGGGGGTGGAGTAGAGAATGAGGAGTGTTTTTTTCGACTACGAATTTAACGAAAAGGTGTAGGGTGAAGAGTGGGGAGAGTTTTGGTCTTGGTTTTAGTCTTTGTTTTAATTAACTTTCAACTCTCAACTTTTAAGTTTCCCCTTCGTTTCCTTTGATTCCTTTGCGGTTTAAAAATAAATCCGCGCAACCCGCGTTCCCGTCATTCGTGTATTTTGTGAAATTCGTGGTTAACCTTTTTCCTAACCCGCGTTCCCGCGCTTTCTCTCCCCACTCTCCACTCTCCACTATTCGCCGCAAGCGCAAAAAATTGAGAGCTGAGAAAAAACTCTCAACTCTCAACTATAAACTCTAAACTCTCTTAGAATTTGTAGCGCAAGCCCGCGTTTGCGTGGTGAACGGTGTCTTCGCCAATATCGACAGAATAGCCCATAAACACCGACGCGCCGTTACCGATTGTCGTGCTAAATTCAGCGCCAACACTGACAAAATTGTCGTTGTCGATAATTTCTTTGCGCTTGAAATTAGTCGTTCCCATTTTGGCTTCGGTTTCGAGCTCGTCATCTGCCAATTCGCAAGCATAAGCGATGTCAAATGTGATGCTTGATTTATTTGCCGCCGAGAACGCAAAATCGTAGCGCAACGACGCGCCAACGCGCGCTTGCAAACTGATCGCGTCCGCCGAATCTACATCGTAAACGCCGTCCTTGAAATCTTCCATCGTCGTGTAATACGTTGAAAGTCCAGCGTATGGCAGGAACGAGAACGCACTCGTCACGGGAACGACAGCGCCCAAACGCGCGAATGCGCCGATGTTGTAGCCGTTGAGCGATTCGCGCACATTGCTTTGCGAGCGCGTCAATTCATACGAAGCCGTTCCCGCAGAAATACCGCCTTCGACATAAGCGTAATTACCAACAATTTGCGATGCGAACGCAGTTACACGGTAATTATCCATTTCGATTTTTCCTTGGTTGTCGTGAACATCAGCTTTGCCGTGATCGTAGCCGAGCGCGAAACCGACGATCGTTCCCGTCGCAATACGAATATCGCCGCCGACCAATGCGCCGTAAGTGTTGTAATCGAAGCGTCCGCTTTTCTTGGTGTCTTTGCCGTTGTCGATCGTGCTACCTTGCATTTGCGCAAAGAATTCTGTGTTGCCCAATTCGCGAGTTTCAAAACGGCGCGTTTCCATGCGGTTGTGGAGCGATTTTTCATCCTGACCGAACACATCGCGGCTCATCGCCACCATCGACGAATAGCCGAGGTTGAAGCTTTCCGCGATCGCACTCGTCGAAAGCACGATATTCGTGCCGTTGCTGATCATATTGTAAATGCCCGCCTCGCCGTTGACGACGATCGTTTGCTCGCCCCTCAGCGCAACCGTGCCGTCAAACAGCGTGATCGCCTTGCCATTAAGGTCGATGCCTGCAGCCGTTTCGATGACGATCGCGCCCGTAAAGTCAATGCTGCCGCCCGAAGCGTGAACGCGATTCAAATCGCTCAACGAATTGATTTCGATATTAATTTCCGTTCCCGTCGCATTAATTTCGAGATTATTCAAAGCCGTTCCCGTAAAGGTCGCCGAACCGATGTGCAAGCTGCCCGAAGCGCCCATCGTAACACCAGCAACGCCGTTCCCGCCGATGACAATATTATGATTTCTCGCATGCCACGCGCCGTTTTCGCCAATATTGACCGCGCCCGTGCCGACGTTGTCCATGCCGTTCGTCACGATCGTCGTTCCGCCGACGACATCAACGCCGCCCGTGGCTTCATTCTGCCCCGTAACATTGACGACTCCGCCGCCCAAGAACACAGTTTTACCCGTTCCCGAAACGCTGTTTGCAAATGTTTCCGTCGCCGTTGGAACACTCAAAGCCGCAAACGCCGGCATAGCTCTTGCCGGGCTCGGCAAAGCCACGAATTCAAAGGTCGTATCATTCGCCAGCGTAATTTTCGTGTTAGAATTGCCAATTGCATCCGCGCCGACAACTTTCAGCGTGCCGCCCTCGACTGTGATTTCGTCAGCCAAAATTTTGTTGTCTTGCGAAGACAAAACGAGCGTTCCCGCGCCTTGTTTTTTGAGCGCGCTTTGATTAGTCGTCCTAATCGCTTTGCCAAATGTCGCCGTTTCATCCTCCGCAATATTGAAAATCAAAGTCGAATCGAGATTGACATTGATCTTAGCGTTGAGCGAATGAGCCACTTCGAGCGCACCCGATTTTTCACCGTTGCCAACATTGAACGTTCCCGCGAAACCATCGAAATTGCCCGACATTTTTACGGTTTTGCCAGATTCTGAAATCACATTCAGCGTTCCCTCACCCGTAAATTTCGAAGACAATTCAGCCGCCGTTACTTCCAAAATCGCGCCAGAAGCAATGTTGGTATTTTCGCCCAAAGATTTTGTATTCGACGCAATTGCCGTTCCCGACGCCACATTGAGCGTTCCTTCGAAACCCCTGTTGTTGCTCGACAAATTCATTTTGCCGCCCACGCCAACGTCGATCGTCAATTTGCCTTTGCCCTCAACGATGTTTTTAAATTCGCCCGTTGTGAATGCCAAAATCGCCTCGCCATCGGCGTTAATGGTTAATTTTCCAGCACCGATTGCGTCAGCGTTAGTCAATTTCAATGCGCCTCCGTTAATTTGAGTTTCGCCCGTAAACAAAAGATTTTGATCTGAAATAACAACCGTTCCCGCGCCCACTTTTGCGAGCGTTCCCGCGCCTGTAATTGTTTTATCAAAAATAGTTTCTGTTGCGCCACCAATCATCGCCAACGCCAAAGTGCCATTCGCAATATTTACACGCTCAACAGAGCCAATATTCGCGTCAAGCACAAGCGTTCCCGCGCCTTGTTTGGTAAGGACTATTTCAGTTCCATTCAAAGTCGTTCCCGCAAACGCAGTTGACCAAGTAGCATCGTTATTATTTGTATCTACAACAACCGTTGAATTCTTTTCCGCGCTAATGGTCGTTCCCGTGAGTGCCGCGCCGTTCCCGCCGAGCGTCAGGGTCAATTCTTTACCGCTGTCGAGTACCAAACCGCCCGACGCTTGCAACGAACCATTCGCGCCCAAATTCGTAAGTTTGAGATTTTCGTTCACGGTCATTTCGTTCACGAGAGTCGTTCCCGCAACCTTAACTTCCGCCGCTTCGGCAAAAGTCACATTGTCAAGTTGGAAGAAAACGGTGTTGCCACCATTGCCCGTCCAGCCCGCTTTGCCGCGAACATTCCAAACGCCATCGTCGCCGCCCGCATAAACCAAATCGACCGATTTAAGCGTCACGTTAATTTTGCCGGATTCGACAAAGTCGAGATTAATGTGCGCGTCGTTGATGTTCACACCCTCGACGGATAAAATTTCACCGATGTTGTCTTTCGTAAGATTTTCCCAGCCGCTGAGCGTCGCTCCGTTGGCGGTAGAGAAAATATTGTAGGTAAGCGTTTCGCCCTTGCTTTCAGGAAGACTGAGTTCGCTCAATTTGAGATTGAATGTCGCCTTAGTAATGTCCGTCGTTCCCGACGCGACCGTGATCATCGCGTTCCCGTCGACGCTGTTGAAAACTTCGAGCGTTCCCGCAAGCGTGTTCGTTCCCGTGAATGCGAGCGAGCCGCCGTTTTGCGCGACCGTCAGTGTCGAATTTTCCGCGAGCGTAACATTTTCAAGCGCTGCGCCTGCGTTCGCGACAATCGTTTTATTTGCCGCCAGCGTTACGCCTGACAATTTGCCGTGCGTGAGGGTAATTCCGCCCGTGATCGTGTCTAACTGCGTTCCCGAATTGAGCGTCAGCGAAGCGGCTTTTTCTGTCGTTCCCGTGATCGCCAGCGTTCCCGCCGTCAGTGTTGCTCTTTCGCCAAGTGTGATTGCGCCCGTTACATTGATCGCTTTCGTCGCATTGAATGTTGCGTTTAACGTATTATCTGCCGCGAAAGTCAGATTTGAAAAATCGTTAATCGTTCCCCAGAATCCGCTCAAATCGCCGGCAAAGATCAGCGAGTTCGTTCCCGTTCCCGCAACCACTCCGTCGTCCATGTCGACAGAAAAAAGTTTGCTCGAAAGCGTCATCTCATCTTCCGCCGTAATTGACAATTTTGAAGTCGGATTCGCGAATCGAATCTCCGCTTTTTTCACGCGATCAGCATCAAGAGTTAGTGTCGCACCAGCGAGAACCGCAAACTTGCCCGTAAATTCGCTGAGATTCGCGTTCCCGCCAAGATTAACCGAACCCCGAAGGTCAATAAACCCATCTCCAGAAATTTCCGCATTAATCGTTTTCTCGCCCTTCAATTTGAGACTCCCGTTGGAAGAGGAGAATGTCGTCTTATTTGTATATTCTTTCGTCGTTCCCTTGATAGCGAGCACGCCGTTGTCGATGGTGATTCCGCCTTTTGTTACCAGCGTGCCGTTGTTAGTCAGGTAAACATCAGCGCCGCTGGCAACCGTAAGCGTTCCCACCGTGATTGTGGAACCTGTCTCGATTGTGAGGTTTGCTTCGGAATTAAAGATCACGCTGTCGCCGTTGACAAAGTAGGTTGCTTCCGTCGGGCTTGCATCTTTTTTATTCCAAATTTCCTTAGTGCTGTCGTTGCTTTTCCAGACCGTTTGATTTGGTCCGCCGTTCCAAACCAATTCCAGCAAATCTGCGGAAATTACGATTTGCCCCGCAGTGCTAAAATCAGCTTCCATACGGCTGGCGAGCACGGAACCGTTGAGCGTCACATTGTTTTTGTTTAAGTTATTCCAGCCAGTCAAATTATTCAAGGTGCCGCTAAACACCGTGAATGTCGTTTCTCCGTCGTCCAGTTCCGACAAATTGAATTTGACATTGCTTCCAAAAGAAACGCTTTTTGAAGTGGAAATATCAAACAGCGCCGTTTTTCCCACGTTGTCGATCGTGCCGTTAAAGACCGCCGTTCCGCCGAACGCAATCGTTCCCGTCGGCTTAATCGTCGCGCCCTCGCTAACGGTAAGCGTTCCCTCAAAAGCGCTCATGTTCGACGCAATCGTCGTCGTTCCCGAGCTGACCGTCAAAGAACTTTCCGCCGCGCCCGAAATATTCGCCACGAGAATTTTGTTATCTCCCGTGAGCGTTACCGCGGCAGCACCTGGATCGCTGTTATTATTGTTCGTATTCAGCGTGCCGTCGCCTTTAATTGTTACGCCTGCAAGATTCAACGATTTGTAGCCGTAAATCTGCGTTCCCGCAGCAACATTCAGCGTCGCGCCCGACAATGTTTCGCTTTCCGCGAAAATCAAATTCGCGCCGCCGGAAACGTCGAGCGTTCCGTGCAAACCGCTAAACGAAACGCCCCAGCGGTTGCCTGCCAAAACGAGTGCCAGCGTCGAACCTTCCGCAACGGTAACTTTGCCCAAGCCCAAGCCTTGACCGCCGCTGGTATAATTCCGCGTTGCCGTGACAGCCGTGTTCGCGGCGCCGATATTCAGCGTTCCCGCGCTGGTTTCGGTGATATTGTTAAGCGCCGTGCCGTCCGCAAGCACATTGAGCGTGCCGTTTGTGTTAATCATTACCGTTCCCGCGCCAAGCGCGCCAGCATTCATCGCATTAACCGCGCCGTTGCTAATCGTCAGCCCGCCCGTGAACGTATTCGTCCCGCTCAAAACCAGCGTTCCCGCGCCGTCTTTGGTCAGCGCGCCCGCTCCCGAAATCACCGATTCAATCGTAATCGTCGCGCCGGCGCTTCCAAACGCGCCGCCGGCATATTTCGCCGTGTTGATCGTCGTGTTCGTGTTCTCAACCAACGCCACTGGAATATTCGCCGCAACAGTCATCGAATCCGCGCTCGTTCCCAACGTTCCGCCCGCGAGATTGAAGGAAGAAGAGTTAAGATTGTTAAAAGACGTTCCCACGCCGTTTGCGCCGACAACGAGCGTGCCGCCCGTTTTCAAATTAACAATTGAAGATTTATTTGTTCCGTCCCAATTCTGACCAAAGCCAAGTTTTCCCGAAACAACCAGCTTGCCGCCGTCGTTGATATTTACTGTGCCGTTTCCGTCGCGGGAAAGCGTCAAATTACCGCCAACGGTCAGCGTTCCCGTGAGATTCAATGTTGATGTTTTTCCTTCTCCGCCCTCATAGCGCAAAACGAAATCACCTGTTGTGGAAACTGTCGCGCCAGACGCAATTTTCACAACCGAATCGTAAAGTCGCGAACTCGGTCCTTTATAATTTCCAAGCGTAACATTCGCACCGTTTTCAAAATTCACCGTGCCGTTTGTTTGTTCGAATTCGCCGGTGGTTGCGAACGCTCCTGAAACAGTCAGCGTTCCCGCGGTGGTTACTTTGCCAGAAGTCGAGAACGTTCCCGCGATATCCATCGTGCCATTATTCGTTACCGCGCCATTGATTGAGAAACTACCGCCGTTGCCGACGACAAACTTTTTATTTTCGCCGACAGTAACGGTTACGGTTCCCAAACTTCTCGTAAACGTTCCATCGATTTTCGCATTGCCTTGAATAGCAAAAACAGCGGCGCCGTTCTTAGTAACCGTCGTGCCAGATTCAACGGTAAAATCACCCGTCAGCGTCAGATTCGCGCCAGAGTTTGTGTGGAATTCGTGCGTGCCACCAGTAAACGTAATCGCGTTTGCGATCGTCGCCGCACTTCCCGACACCTGAAAACCTGTGTTCCCGTCAAGCACGTATGCCGCGTTGCCGATATTCGAATTATTGATCGTGAATCTTCCATCGGTGATGTGAACCGTTCCCGCGAAAGCGGATGTTGCCCCTTCCGTACCAGAATTCAGTTTAATCGTATTGTTCCAATCGTTGCTCAACGCGAGTTTCAGCGTTCCCGTTCCCGTCACGTTTTTGGTCAAGCCCGCGAGCGCATCGCCGCCCAGGGTCAAGGTTTTTTCGTTGGAGATAACGATTGATTTTCCTTCGCCCAAAGTCAAATAGCCGATGCCCGTAATCGTCGTGTTTTCCTCGATGTAAACGTTGGCGACGGTTACAGCCGAACCGATCGTTACCGAAGCGTTTGTTGTTTGGAATACAGCGTTTTTGCCAGCTACCCAATTGGTCGCGCTCCCGCCGTAAGTCCAAACACCATTGGTTTCCCAAGTTCCGCTTTCTCCGCCGTTCCAAACACAATCAGTCGAGGTCAAAACCACCGTTCCCGCGGTGCCCACGTTGATGTCAAAACGATCCATCGCGTCGCCGTTGTAGGTGAAGTTATCTTTCGTCAAAGCGTTCCATTCGATACCGTTGATCGTTCCGCCCGAAATGAGATTGAAAGTATAATTCGTTCCCGCGGGAACGTTGCTGTTCAGATTGAAAACGATGCCGCTGCCGAGGGTAATCGTGCCAGCGTTTTGGATTGCATTTTGAATTTCAATCGTGCCGCCGAGATTCACCGTCGCGCCGCTCTCAACTGCAATATTTGCGCCAAGAATCAGCGTGTTGTTTTCGCCGCCGTTGAAAGTCGTTGTCGTTCCCGACGCGAGCTGCAATTTTCCCGTTCCCGTGACGTTTCCTGAAATCGTCGTCGCCGTCGTTCCCGCCAATTTAACGGTCGCTGAATTGCCAATATTGAAACCGCCGTTGCCGCTGATCGCGCCCGAAAGCGTAACCGTTTTCGCAGAATCGCTTGCAACATTCAGCGCGCCGTTGAGCGTGAGCGCGCCCGAGAGTGTCGCATCCGCCGCGAGCGAGAGCTTCGCGTTATTCGCGAAAGTCATCGCGTTTGCGAGCGTTCCCGCGCCGTCGCCGAGTTCCAACGTCGCGCCGTCCGCAATGGTTGCCGTTCCCGTGCCAAGTGCGGTAGTGTTCTTCGCAACAAGCGTTCCCGCGTTGATCGCAACGCCGCCCGAGAATGTATTCGCCCCGCTCAAAATGAGCGTTCCCGCTCCGTCTTTAGTCAGCGCACCCGCTCCACCGTCCACGCCAGAAAGAACGCCCGACAGCGTTACGGTCGAGCCCGTTTGACCAGAAACTTCCGTCGCTTTCCCCGAGTTTGAAATCTGTTTTTTAGTCGTATCAACGGTGATTTGCCCGCCAAGAACGAAATCCAACGACGAACTCCAAGAATCCGCGAGCGAACCCAGCGTTCCCGAATTTAAGTTCACTTTGACATTGCGTTTTCCGTCCGTCGTAATGCCCGACCCAGTTCCAATCGAACCGACATTAAGCGTGCCGCCGTTAAGATTTAGGGTCGCGCCTTGCCAATTGCCATTAGTAATCATGTGAAGCCCCTTGCCAAAATTCACTTCGCCGTCGGCTCCTACATTCAAAATACCCGTTCCGTCACGATTTGAAAGACTAGCATTTTTCAAATTAAGCACACCGCCGTTCGCAACTGTAATCGTATTCGTCCCGCCAGCATTAGCCATCATAAAAGCCGCTTCAGCTTCGTTTGTGCTCGTGCCGCTACCTTCAATATTCAAAACGCCGTTGATTGTCGTCGTGACACTTCTACCACCATCAACCGATGCCGAATAACGGTTAAGCGTCGTGTTCGAGTTGGCAGCGAAAGTCAGTGCGGAGCCGTTCTCTCGAATCAACAGCGTGTCCAAACGCGATTCCGTTCCCGCAAAAGTTACATTCGCACCACCTCTAACCGTAATAGTCGTGCCGTCAAGCGCCGTGACGTTCTTCCCGAGAGTAAATGTCGTTCCCGACGAATCTCCGAGATCAAAATTCGTTTTAAAATGCACTTTGTAATTAACCGTTCCTTCGCCCCACATAGACCCGCCTTGTGTGGAGTGCTTAGAAAGCGCAACCGTTGCGTCTTCTCCGAGAATCGCACCGTTGCTCGTGTTGAATTTTCCCGTAAAATCGAGCGTTCCGTTAAAGCCACTTCCCAGATTAATGCCAACGCCGTGACCGCTTCCCGCGTTAACGACTTTTACCGTTCCCGTGCCGGAAATCGTTTTTACATTACTCCCGCTTACGGTTCCAAAATCCAGCGTAACCCCGCCGTCGATTGTGAGCGTTCCCGTGATCGTCAAATTAGCTGCGGAAACTTCTACCGTTCCCGTTCCCGTGAGCGTCATATTTTCGTTAACCGTCATTGCGCCGACGGAAACGGTTTCGTTCAAGGTCAAATTCAGATTTGCTGTGCTAAAAATGACGGAGTCGCCGTGTTGGAATGTCGGATTTGTCAAATTTTCCGCCGTCCACCTGCCACCGTTGAGCGTCCATTCACCGCCTGTCGCATCGCCTGCCCAAGTCAACGTTGCCGTCGCTCCCGCCGTGTAATCAAGCGTCAAAACATTTTCAACAACACTAAACGTCGCCGTGCCGCGCTGATTGAGGAGTTTTCCGTCCACCCACAAATTGGCTATGGTGAAACTGTCAGCCGAAAGTCCCGTTCCCGAAATCAATTTCAGCCCGTTTTCAATACTTGCAATATCAAAAATCGTGCCAGCATCCAGCGTTACCGTTCCCGTCGAAGCGATTTTCGCCGTTTCCGCGCTTGCGCTGATTGTGCCGAGATTAAGGATCGTTCCCGCGCCAGTTGTCAAATTGCCGATATCCAGCGCATTCGTCAAAGCCGAAACGTCAAGCGTCGCGCCGCCCGCGATTGTTACCGCTCCCGTGCCGAGCGCGGAGGCGTGATTTGCCCGAAGCGTTCCCGCGTTAATCGCCACGCCGCCCGTGAATGTATTCGCCCCGCTCAAAATGAGCGTTCCCGCGCCGAGTTTAATAATTTTGCCAGCGACTCCGCTGATGTCTTCAAGCGCGCTGCCGAGCGTAATCGTATGCCCGTTCGTGTTAAATTTTGCGTTTTCTCCAAGCTTAATTCCCGTCGAAGACGAAGTCCAATTCGCCGAAGCTCCAATCGTCGCATCCTTAATCTGCAACGACTGGTTTTGCGTAATGCCTCCCGAACCGATATTGATATTGATTCCGCCGTCGAGAACATAAGTGCCGACATTTCCCACCGTAAACTTTTTCGTATCAATCGTTCCCGTTCCCGTAATCGTGTTGGTCATGTTCCCAGAAGAATACAAAAGCCCATCTTCTCCCGTAAGATTCAAAACGCCGTTGACGGTCAAGGTTTTCACACCCCAAGAGTTTCTCAAAGCGGAGGCGGTAACGGTCGCATTTTTATGAATGGTAAACGTGCGGTTTGTTCCGGCATTATCCATCTGCTGAATTTCTCCAGTAATCGTATAATTCGCGGATGCCGCGCCCTCTGTGTTTGAACCGAAAACTACAACCGTGCTTCCGCCAGTAACTTTCAGGGTGCCGATTGTCGCCGACACACCCGTAAAATTCGTCGTGCCGCCAGTAACTTTCAGGGTGCCGAGCGTCGTCGTTGAGCCTGAAAATATCGTTGTTCCCGCAACAGCACCAAATGTTCCGTTTTGAAGGTTCACATTTCCCGTAAAGGTTAATGTTCCCCCATCGGTATGTCTCAACATTCCGTTTCCTGTGACATTCCCGCTCAAAATAACATTACCATTTCCATAAACTCGCACAACCCCACCGTCTGCACCTATAGAAAAGTCTTTATGAAATTCATTCGACCCTGTAGTTGCTGAATTGCGGAATAGCAACCCGCCTCCATTCAATGTAAGTTTTGTGATTCCTCCCAACCGAGATTCATCGACAGCAGAAGTTGACTCATCTTTTTTTAATAAGTCAATTAAACCTCCTGAAACAACAAGCTCGCCCGTGAATGAATTGCCAAGCTTAATTTTAGAAAAACTCCCATTAGCGGATCCTGTATCAGAAAGAATGCCTGTTGCAGCAACAACTAACGTTCCCGCACCAGAAATATTCGTCCAATCCATTTCAGTTGTGGACAAGACAAAGCTTGCCTTTGCATTTTCTGCGACTACAAGTTTAAGCCCAGCGGATGAAGTAATATTTGCTGCGTTGAGTGTTCCACCCGTGACATTTAAGGAACCTGTCGTTCCCGTAGAAATATTTCCTGCAATTACACCGCCATTGCCAAAATTTAGTGTATTATTTACAACAATCTTTGTTCTCGCATCAGCGCGCACAATGGCTGGACCAATGAGATCGATACTTCCCCCTGAAAGTGTCAAGGTCTTTTCTGCTGTGCCAGAAGTGACGATAGCATCGGTCTTTATGCCTTCTCCAGCGGGAATGCTAAGATTATCTGTCAAATTAAATGCAGCATACGTTCCCGCAGATGCCGTAGAATTTGTCCAAGTCGTATCACCAAGTTTTGATGTTGTCCAATTTCTTGTTCCCGAATAATCGATCTTTGTTCCCGCATAGGTATCGACAATTTGCATACCCGAAAGCGTTGCACGAGTGTTGGCAGTTCCCATTACAACATTCGATAACGAGAGGAGTCCTCCTTGGTTAGTTACCTTAATTGCATTAGTTCCGAGTGTAATCGTTTTACTTGCGTCTGTGCTTCGATTGCCCCATTCAAGAGAACCTGTTTGGTTTTCGCCGCCTACATAAGAGACACCATTGATATTTACTGGGGCATATTTATTTCCATCACCACTCAAGTAAACATAAACATCACAGATCAAAAATGAGGAATTAACATTCACCGTCCATTGATTGTCCGCGCCCAAATCCAAATAAGTAGATTGAAGCGCCCCCAAAACTGTTGCTGTGTCAAAACCGCTTGGTCCCCAAACCGATTGTGGAGCACTCCATGTAACAGAAGCACCAGTTATTGTACCTCCATTGTGATTTTTTAAATTATCCACTGTCCCAGTTTGACCTGTCGCATTTGTCCAACCCGCAGCGCTAACAGCGTTCCCGCCTTGCACAGTCGCCAAACCTGCAGAGCCTGTTTTATCGCCATCTATTTGATTAGAACCGAAGTTAATACTAATGATGTCGCCTGTTGCAGCGAATGTGTTTGTGCTCATTACCGCGGCAGCAAAAAGCGTTGAAAGGAAGAGCGATTTTCTTTTCATAATTCAGGGAGTTTTCGATTGTTTAAAGGGGATAAATAAAAGACAAAAAATAAATGCTTTACCTAACTATAATCGCGAGAGTGGCTTTTTGCAATAAAAATAGTGTAGGGTGGAGAGTGGCGCATTTCGTCATAATAAATGACACCGAAGGTTTAGTTTTTGTGAAGGAGTGAAAGTTTTATTCGTCAAATAAAA
>CAKUQY010000013.1 GCA_934675585.1 uncultured Opitutales bacterium
GAAGCGGTTTTCAACCGCTTTGATTTAATTACTTTTATGAACATTTTTAAATGAAGCGGTTGAAAACCGCTTCTCCCTGCGGGAACGCAATTTTTTTATTTTTAATCAAGAAAACTAAGGAAAATATTTTGAGGAAAGCGCAAGGAGAGGCGGCTTCCAGCCGCTCCATTTTTAATTTTTATTTACTAATTTTTTGAAAACAATCGATTAAACAAAGAAAAATAGGCACCCATTGGGAGAAGCGGTTTTCAACCGCTTTGATTTAATTACTTTTATGAACATTTTTAAATGAAGCGGTTGAAAACCGCTTCTCCCAGCGGGAACGCAATTTTGGTTTTTAATCAAGGAAACTAAGAAACAAAAAAAGGGAACTAAGATTTTGTGTTCCCGCCCAAAAAAACTACAAAAAAATTCTGTGCAGTCTGTGCATTTTCTGTGCAATTTGTGTTAAAAAATCGTTCCCGCAATCGCGTTCCCGTAAAAAAAATTAAAACAAAAACAACGCGGAAGCACCACAATACTTCCGCGCAGGTGAAACTCTATTATAAAAAATTATTTACAAGCGGCGAGCAAGCTTTCCTTGTTCATGCCGAATGCGTTCAGCACGACATCGCCCGGAGCTGAGAAGCCGAATTGATCGGTGCCAAGCACTTTGCCGTCAAGCCCGACATATTTCCACCACATTGTCGAAATACCTGCCTCGATTGCGACGCGATTGCGACATTCATTTGGCAAAACGTTTGCTTTGTATTCTGCCGATTGTTTATCAAAAACTTGCATTGATGGCATCGAAACCACGCGCGTTCCCGCGCCGAGTTCTGCGGCTGCTGCGATTGCGTATTGCAATTCACTGCCCGAAGCGATGATAATGCGTTCGAGCGCTGCCGTTTCTTTTACCGCAACATAAGCGCCTTTAAGCGTTCCCGAACGGCGAAGTTCCGCAGGCAACATTTCGAGCGCGGGAACGTTCTGACGCGAAAGGCAAAGCGCGACAGGACCGTCTTTGCGCGCCGCCGCGTAAGCGTAAGCCGCCGCGGTTTCTTCTGAATCACCTGGACGGAATACATCGAGATTTGGAATGCAACGCAATGTCGAAACTAATTCGACTGGTTGGTGTGTTGGACCGTCTTCGCCAACCGCCACAGAATCGTGCGTCAATACGAAAAATACGGGCAATTTCGCCAACGCGGAAATGCGAACGCCACCCAAACCGTAGCCAATAAACGTCAAGAACGTCGATGCCATTGGCTTGAAAATGCCGAAATATGCAATGCCATTCGTAATCGCCACCATCGCGTGTTCGCGAATGCCGTAAAAAATATTGCGTCCCGCGGGATTTTCAACATCGTAATCGCCGCCGTTTTTAATGTAAGTTTTAACCGACGAGAAAAGGTCCGCCGCTCCCGCGAGCAAAAGCGGATCTTTGCCAGCAAGGGCATTCAGCGCCGCTTCGCCAGAAACGCGCGTCGCGTTATTGTTTGCGCCAAATGCTGGGATCGCCGCGAGATTTTCTTCAACATTCCCATGATCGCCAGCGTTCCCGCGAGCCAACGTTCCCGCGAGTTCAGGATTTGCTTTTTGCCATGCCGCAAACGTTGTTTGCCAAGCCGCGTAAGCCGCTTCGCGTTTTGCCGTCAATTCTGCAAAAAACGCACGCGTTTCCGGCGAAACATAAAATTTTTCTTCTGGCAAACCGAGCGCTTTGCGTGCGCCGTCTGCAAATTTGCCTCCGCCCTCACCGTGCGCTTTCGTCGTTCCCTCAATTTCTGGAATTCCCTTACCGATAAGCGTTTTGCAAATAATCAATTTTGGACGATTATTTTTTGTCGCGCGCGCCGTTTCGTAAGCTTTAATAATTGCGGGAATGTCGTGTCCGTCGTCAAGCTGGCAAACGTCCCAGCCCGCCGCTTTAAAGCGCAACTGCGTGTCTTCCGCCTGCGTTTTCGAACAAGGCGCGTCGAGCGTAATGTCGTTGCTATCGTAAAAAAGAATCAAATTATCAAGCCCCAAACGCCCCGCGAACGCCGCCGCTTCGTAGGAAATGCCTTCTTGCAAACAGCCGTCGCCGCAAAGTCCGACAATTGCTTGATCAAAAATGGTGTGCTCCGCCGTATTGAAAATCGCCGCCGCTTTTTTTGCCGCGAGCGCCATGCCGACGAGATTTCCAATGCCCTGACCGAGCGGTCCCGTCGTCGCCTCGACTCCGGGAGTTTCGCCAAATTCTGGGTGGCCGGGAGTCAAACTGCCACGTTTGCGGAACGCTTTTACATCATCCAAAGACAAACCGCAATTTGCCAAATGAAGCCACGCGTAAGTGAACATTGAGCCGTGTCCCGCCGAAAGCACAAAGCGGTCGCGATTGAGCCACTTGCTATTCGAAGGCGCTAAATTTAAACAATGACCAAATAATGCTGCACCAATTTCTGCCGCGCCCAAAGGCAAACCCATATGCCCCGATTTTGCGCCCGAAATCGCGTCAATTGCAAGTCCACGTGCTTCATTCGCTGCACGTTGTAAAGCCACAATGTCAAAATTTTCCATATTATACAAGTAAAAACCTTTCATGTTCACGGCGCAATATTAAAAAATAATTCCCGCGGGAACGCGGGGACTCGGGAACGAAAAAATGCGCGCGGGAACGGATTTTTTATTTTTTGGGATCGAACGCGTCGCGCAAGGCATCGCCAAACATATTGAGCGCAAAAAGCGTTCCCGCAAAAACGATTCCAGGGAAAAGCAAAAGCCACGGATAATCAGCCATTACATCGGCTCCTTCTTTAATCATCAATCCCCACGAAGTTTCGGGTGGACGCACGCCCAGTCCGAGAAAACTAATAAACGCTTCGAGCAACATCACACCGGGAACGGTTAATGTGGCATAAACGATGACTGTGCCAAGCAAATTGGGCAATAAATGACGAAGCATAATTTTGGGAACGCTTTGTCCCATACAAATTGCGGCTTCGATAAATGGTTGATTGCGCAAATCTTTGGTTTGGCTGCGAATAATGCGCGCCATCGTCAGCCACGAAATCGCGCCAATGGCGACATAAATCAACCACATATCTTGTCCAAAAACCACCGTCAACAAAATCACAAACAACGTAAACGGCAACGCGTAAAGTACATCGACAACGCGCATTAAAAATGAATCTTTGAGCCCGCCCAACCAGCCAGCCGTCATGCCGTAAGCAATCCCAATCACGCACGAAACAACGGTCGCGATAATGCCAACTTTCAACGAAACTTGTCCACCATAAAGTAAGCGCGAAAGCACATCGCGCCCGAGCGTATCTGTGCCAAACCAATGTTGCCAACTCGGTCCCGCTGGGCCGACTGATAAATCTTGCGCTTCAAAAGCATATGGCGCGACCAATGGTGCTGCCATACAAAGCAAAAAAATCAACAACACAAACGTTCCCGCAAAAACACCCACGCGATTTGCAAAAAAGCGTTCCCGCGAACGCTTCCATGGCGAAATAGCTGTGGCTTCTTCTTGCATTAAAATAAATTCTAATTTTTCGCGGGAACGATGTAAATGATAAAACACGGGAACGCTTTTTGAATACGCGGGAACGCAAAAAAAAGACCTTAAAGTTTTTAGCTTTAAGGTCTTGAAATTGCTTTTTTTATTTTTAGAAACGCGCGCGCGCCATAACATTGAAACTATGTTCGGGCTTGCTATCTTCGCGCGCCACCGAGCAGTCGTAATCAAAACTAACCGTGAAATGATCGGTGAGCAAGAATGTACTACCAACACCAAGCGTGAAATAATCTCGCCCTTCATGATTAAGATCGGTCGAGAATTTTGAATTTGGCGCGGCAATAAACGCGGTATCAACTTTGCCATCGTCAATAAATTCATGATTATAATTGACGCGAAACTCTGGCACCATCGTGCAGAAACCAACAATGTCAAATCGCACTGTTGTTCGCCAACCAAGCGTTAACAAAAGCGACGAATAATCGAAATCGTCGTTTTTGAAAGCGTCAATACCACGTCCTTCTTCGCTGTAGCCATCGACAGAATTATAAACATAGCGCAGAGAAATACTTGGACCAGTTGTCCATTGATAACTAAGCGCGTGCGATCCCGCGTCCCACTCATAACCTGCTGAAATGTAAGCGATTGCTTGCGAGCCATCGGGACTACCAGTTGCTGTTGAACGATAAGTTCCGATTTGCGTTGTGCGTTTCATATCGTATTCTGCCATACCATAAGAAAGCATTGCTGAATAATAGGTTGAACCAATGCTATCTGTAGTTGAGCCCGCGGCGTAAATGCCGATATTGCGCACTTGCGCGGTTGTTGATGAGTCAGTGTTCAAAATTTTTGTTTCGCCATCAAGATAGCCGACAAACATACCCACAGAAAGCGTGTCAAACACGGCGTAATCAAATCCGAGCGCAAAATTTGAAAGTTTCGTTTCGGTCGAGCCTGTGTGTTTTACATTTTTGCCATCGCTGAAACTATGACCGCCGTTCATCCAAGCCATGTAAGGCGTGGTGTAATTGATTAAATCAAATTGACGGAACGATGTCGATGCCAACAAACCTGGATTCACCGAATAACTAAATCCATACGATGAAAACAATGGTTGCGCCCAAACATCGCTCACGGGAGCGCCCACGCGCAATTCGCGGGAACGGCGTTCAATTGTCGAAACAACCGCATTTGCTTGCTTGTTGTGCAAGGTTGCAATTGTTTTCAAATTAACTGGCAAAAATTGATCGAGTGCGGCAGTAACCTCGCCCACGGTTGTCATCGCGGGAACGCCAGTGGCTTCGTTGCCGTCAAATTCTTGCACCAAATCTGCGGACATTCCCGCGTTCGCTTCGCCCGTCAAGCACGTGCGCAAGCCTCCGAGAATTGCTTTTTGCTCTGGCGTGTATTCAGAATAAGTCAAACGCAATGGCGTTACTGGGGTATTCGAAGTTGAAACCAAATTGCCCGTCGCCGTATCGATCTCGTAATTGAGCATTTCTTCGCGACCGTTTCCGACATAAAGCATTGGCGCGTTTTTAACCTTAACATTTACGCCTTCGCCAACAACGACTTGATTTTCCAAATTCGTTCCCGCCGAATTTTGCACTTTCACAAATTGAATTTGATCTGTTGGCAAAATACCGCTGCTAAACGAAATATCCATTTTGATATTAACGTTTTCAAATTTGATTTGTGGCAGTGCAACGCCCGTTGCGGCTTTCAGCGTCAAAAGACTGCCGATATGGTAAATGTATTCTCCAGAAAAGTTGACAGCCTCGCTTGCGCTAGAAGTAATCGTTACACTGCCCAAAACATCTGTCGTTCCCTTTGAGGTTAATGCGTTGTTGCCCATTGACAATTGCAAACCGTCCCAAAGCGTCAAATTTGATTTTGGGGCAACAGTAATATTACCTTCTGATTTTACCTCGCCACTCATTTGCAAATGAGTTCCCAAATTTGCATTGATGCCATATTTCAAATTTGCACCATTGACAACATCGAGATCTGCATACTCCGAAGTTAGTATGCCCGTAATCGTTCCCGCGATTTTTGCGTAAGGACGATATTCAAAATCTTCAGCGACAATTTCGTAAACTTCTTTTTGTTCAGCTTTGCGACCTGTGCCGACCGTTACAAATTTCTTTTTCAAAATATTTTTAGAAGCGTACATTCCCGTCACCGTGAGCGTGCCGTCATAGGTCGTTCCCGTGTTGACAACGAGCTTTCCCGCGGTTGTCGCAGCGCTTTGTTGATCATAAGTCAAAGTCGTTTTCAGCGCTTCGCCGTCTTCGGTGTATGAGGTTACAAAATCTCGCGTCTTCGATTCCCAATAATTATTGGTGCCGACATTGATTGTTCCCGCAACCGTTCCCAAAGAAATCGTTGTAGTACCTGCATTTGCAGCAACGGTGATCCCGCGGCAATTCGACAAATTGAGCTCACCGCCGCGCATGGTTACCGACCCTTGGAGGCTCGCAAGTTGTGAACCCGATTCACGCCAAACGCTCATTGTCCCGCCATAAATATCGACAGAGCCCAAGGTTGTCGTCGTCGAGCCACCCGCAATATTAATTGCGCCGTTGTAAAGTCTAACGCCGCCAGAAATGGAACCGCCCGCGTTAAATTTTAATTCGCCACCCAAAACATCGGTCCCGCGCGCCGTGCTAACTTGACCGCTTTCGCCAATTGCGAGCGTACCATTATTTACAAAAATGCGGGAACCTTTTTCCAGCTTGTCAATTTTGTCAATGCTACCCAAAACGCCGTTCACGGCGAGCGTTCCCTCGTTGAGCACGATTGCGTCTTGCGCGTTCATTGCGCTATTTTCAGCAATTGTAAATGGGTTTTTGCTATCCCAAACAAACGAGCGCACTTCGAGCACTTGTGAATTATAAACGCCAGAAATATCACTTTCGTTTTTGATTTCACCCGTGTTAAATTTTAACGATGCCGAAACAATTTTTGCTAAATCTGGATTAACTTGCACAGACGATGTGCCAAAATTATCTTTGTAAACAATTTCGAGTTCCCACTTACCCTTAGTTGATTCGCCCCAAAACGCATTAGAAACAAAGGTCCACGACCAATTTTCTTGCACTGAAGAATTGCTATTATTATAAGTTGTCGAAAGCAATTCGCTCGTCGTCACGTGACCGCTATCTGATATGTGTTTCAAAACAATCGAAGTGCCTTTGGCAACGTTCCCGTCAACCAGTTTTCCTAAAATATCAACGTTTTGCAAGTTGATCGTCAGCTCCACACTTTCCAACGCTTTTTGCGTTGAAACAATTTTAGAAATATTTGCAGTTAATGTTTTTGCATCAGTTTTTGTAAATGAACGGTTACTCGTCAAATCAACATTTTCCGTTCCCGCGACAGAAACGTAAGCAATATTTTTGGAGGCTTCGACAAATTTTGCTGCATCCACCATACCAAATCCGTAGTCGTTCGAAAAACTCAATCCCGCGGCATTAGTTTGCCAGCCCTTGTAGCCCGCGTCAGTTTCGGTTGCCACGCGGTTTGCCATCGAATCCAAAATAACGCTACTGCGCGCCAATGCATGTTTTGCCCAGCGCACGTCCATCGCTTGGTTACCTTGTGCGCCCAAAGCCAAAACGCCCGCAACGATTGCCGACGCATTCGCACCAGGTTGCGCATTCGCCGCGCCGCCCGTCGTTCCCGCCGCCGAGCCGTAAGTTTCAATTACTTTTGAGCTCGAGCTGCCACTGTCAGAACCGGACGTCGTACTGCTCGTGCTTCTGCGCACCGCCGAATAAACATTATCGCCTGGTGCCGTAATAAACAATGCCGAACCGAAGCTTCCTTTGGGAGAAAACACGCCTTTTTGGGCCGCTCCCGCCGCATAAATTACATCGCCGTTCACCAAAGCGTCACCATTTAATTGACCTGTCGTCGAAACGCCATCTTTAACCGCGTCTTTGTTGCGCATCGCTCCCGCGTCTTGAACTAAAATCGTGTTGTTTTTTGAAACCAACGAAAATAAACTTTTAATTCCTGCTGCCGCCGTTAAATTTTCAGTATTGTAAACTTGACTATCTCCGCCCCAAGGCGCAATAAAAATGCGCGTTTGCGGCTCTGAAACATATTTTGCGCCCGTGTAAACACCCGCGTCATTTGTCGTAAAACTTCCCAAGCCACTGTGTCTTGTTAATGCGTCAATCACGCCTGCAGCATTTACTTGACCGCCAGTACCCGTTGCCACATGATAACCTGCAATCGTTGCTCCGTAAGCCACGCCTTTTATATCGCCACCGCCAACAGCCAACGCCGCTTGGAATGTTCCACTCACTTCGTTGGTGTACATTTTACTCGGGTCGGTTGTCGTGCTGTCGCCCTGCATGTAATCAATACTCAAATTACTATTATACGCTCCCGCAATCGCTGGGTGAGCCCAGTCAACAAATTGTCCCAGCAAGCCAATCACCACGCCCGCTCCCGTGTAGTCCTTGTTCCAAGCTGCTTCGACGTTGATCATGCCATTTTGCCATTGATTGGCCAAATGTTGTGAACCCGTGGTCGTTCCCGCAGAATTGGTTGAATCAGTCGTGGCGAAAGCCGTTAAGGCGGTTGCACCGCAAATGAGCAATGAAAGTGAAAGACGTGGTAATTTTGCCTTCATAAAATATTAAAGTAAAAGGGGTTATTTCACTCTAATATAAACACAAAACTCACGCGCCGCAACTAAAAATCTCGCCCACGCAATTTTAAACGAATTCCCTGCGCCAAAATTACAAAAAATGCCGACAATACCAACAGCCAATTTTCGCCATTTTTTGCGAAAAAAGTGTTCCCGCCACGCGTTCCCGCCCAGCCAAAAACGTTGAACGTTTCCGAACCGCGAAAATAAATCGTTCCCGCAGCATTGGCCATCGGATAAATTTGTCCCAACGGAGAAATCCAGCCGCTCCAGCCCGCGTTCCCGCAACGCACCACGGGAACGCCGAGCGAAACCGCCTGCATTACCGAATGCGCCATGTGCTGATACGCGCCCGCCTCGCGCCCATACCAAGCGTCATTCGTAACCACGGCAATCGCTTCCGCGCCCGCGTTCACGCATTCTCTGCCAAGTTGCGGGAACACGTCTTCGTAGCAAATCAACGCGCCCAAGCGCAAAACGCGATTGTTTTTCAAACGCACCAAAAGCGGATCAAAACTGTTCCCGCGCAAACAATCATTGCTCACGGGAACGACTTTCCGCAACGGCAAAACGTCCGCAAGCGGCACATATTCGCCAAACGGCACCAAATGACGCTTGGCGACGAAATATTCAGCCAAGCCAAAGCGCGGATCCATCACGCGCACAGCATTGTAATAACCGCCGTTCCCGCCATCGACGATCGTTCCCGCGACGAGCGCCGTTTGCGTTCCCGCGACAAATTTTTTCAAAACTTCTTCAAAATCCGTTCCCGCGTTGAGCGAAAATGGCAGTGCAGCTTCTGGCCAAAGCACGAAATCGACTTCGCCGTTCCCGTCGCGCGTTGTCAAATCGCAAATCGTTTGCCAATGTTCCCGCGCGAGCATTGCGTTCCATTTTGCGTTCGGGTCAAAATCCGTTTGCACTGCTTTAAAACTAAATTTCTTTTCATAATTAAATTCATAATCAACCGCCGCATAAGCAAAATTCGCAATTGCAAAAAAAATCGGTGCCAGCGAAAAATAAAATTCCGGACAAACGCTCAGCAAATGACGAAACGCTGGGAACACTTTTTCTGTGATTGACCTGTCGCGCATTTCCACAAACTGACGCTGCACATAACGCGCAATCCCCAAATTCAAAAACACCAGCGCGCCGCTCAACAAATGCGGACCGCCCCATTGGCAAAGCGTCAAAAGCGCAGGGAACGCGTATTGCGTCGCGCCCAAAGGCATCCACGGAAACCCGGTGAAAATCCAAGTCAGCGTCCATTCAATCAAAATCCACGTTCCCGCGAGCCCGAGCATTATCGCGAGCCGAATCAGCAAATTGCGGTGTCCGTTGCACAGCGGGAACAGCCAGCGTAGCAAAACAAACCAGGCCCAATAAAACGCCGTGTAAATCAGCGGCAAACCAAAAACTGCCACCCAACCCAATGGCGGATACAGCCAGCGCAACCAAATCAACAAAATCACGCCCGCCACAAAACACGCTGCCCAGCTCGCGAACAGCCATTTTTTCCAACTTGGTTTTCGCAACGCTGCCAACGCCGCGGGAACGATAAAAAACCACGCGCACGCCGAAAAATCTAATCCCGGTTGCGCCAATTCAAACAAAACCACGCAAATCCCCGCCACCCAAAACCACTGATTTTTTTTAACCACGAATTCCACAAATTTCACGAATAAATTTTTGCGGGAACCCAACTGCTCACGCGTTCCCGTTGCTTGCGTTTTAAACATTCGTGCCATTCGTGAAATTCGTGGTTAAAATTAAAAATTAGTTTTCGACAACTTTCAGCGCGTTTAAAAGTGTGGCGCCGACGGCGATGCCGCCGCGAGAGTTCCCGACAAAACGCAGTTGCGGGAACGCTTTTTCTGCCGCGGCGAGCGCGCTTTCAAAATTTTCGTAGCCGAGATTATATTGCGGAATCGCCTCCGCGTGCTCCGCCATTTCCACAAAACACGGTTCGCCGTTCACGCCCAGCAACGCCGCCAATTCGCGCTTGGCAATCTCCAACTTTTCCTCGCGCGATTTGAGCGCAATCTCTGGCTGACGCGCTCCACCCAAATAAACCGTCAGCGTTACACAACCCGCGGGAGCGCGCTCAGGCAAAAACGACGAATTCCAAAGCGTTCCCAAAATTTCGCGCTTTTCCTTTTCGGGAACGAGCATGCCGAATCCGTCGAGCGAATGCGCCACTTGTTCGCGCTTGTAGCCCAAAGTTAAAGTCGTTACTGGCGGAAAATAAAGTTTTTCCGCTTCGTCAAACAACGGCGTTCCCGCGAGCAACGCGCCCAAAACTTCGCGATAATTTTTCGGCGGGCAGGCGATGACAACTTCATCGAATTCTCCGTCCAACTCCACAAAATCGCAAACCGCGCCCTGCTTCACCCAGTGCGCGCGCCATTTACCGTTCCCGCGGGACAATGCCGTTATTTTCGCATTCAGAAAAATCTTATCGTTCCCGACAAATTCCGCCAGCATTTTCGGCAGCGTTTCCATGCCGCGCGGGAACGATAACGTGCGCTTTTTTTCGTAAAGTCCCGACGTTTTTTTTGCTTTCGCGTTCGGGAACGTTCCCAAAATCAGCGAGCCGTATTTTTGGTCGAGATGCCAAACTTTCGGGAACGCAAAACGTATGTCGAGTTTTTCAGGCTCGCCAGCGAAAATTCCCGCCACGAGCGGATTAAGCGCGTAGTTATACATTTCGTTCCCGATGCGATGACGCACAAAATCGGCAACGCTCGTGGGAACGTTTTTATGACGCGGCATCAAAACATCACCGAGCAAACGGATTTTCCCAAAAATCGAAAACAAGGGCGTCGTCACCGCGCTCATCAATGAATTGGGCACAAGTCGCGGGATCGCTCCGCGCAAAATGTAGCGCTTTTTTGAGTTCGCAAATGGCTCAATCGCAGCGTCCAAAATTTTAGTTTCGCGCAAAAAATCGTAAAGTTTTTTTTCTTCAACCAAAAGCGTGCTGGGACCGCCCTCCGCCAAAAATCCATCGCGGCAAATTGTTTGAACGTTCCCGCCAACACGTCCAGTGGCTTCGAGCACGCAAACTGCGTTCCCGCGAATTTTGTGAGCCGCCGCCGCTGTCAAACCCGAGATCCCGCCACCGATAATCAAGACTTTTTTCGCCGACATTTTCAATTTTTATCTCAAAAACGCAATCGCACAAATAATGAAAATCGGCAACAAAATCACCAAACTGTAACGCACGATAAATCCAAAAAACGACGGCATTTTGACGCCTTCACTGTCTGCGATCGATTTCACCATAAAATTCGGACCGTTCCCGATGTAAGTCATCGCACCAAAGAAAACCGAACCCAGCGAAATCGCGATCAACATTCCCGAAGCCAAATGATGTTGCGGATCAAGCATGTACGCCACTTTTGCGGCATCATCAGCGCCTGGTTGCAAATTTTTAATCAAATCAAAAAAGTTAGCATAAGTAGGCGTGTTGTCGAGAAAACCCGAAAGCGTTCCCGTCGCAAAAAAATATTGCCACGGCTCCGTCAAAATCGCACCAATCGTTTGCGCGTGCGCCGTCAAATACGCCAGCGCGGGAACCATCGTCATAAAAATACCAATGAACAAAAATCCCACTTCCTTAATCGGAGCAAAATTAAACGAATTTTCTTTGTGCGTCAACGGATGCGTTGTAAAATACGAAGCCACAGCCGCCACAAACATAATCAATTCGCGAATAAAATACGTCTCCATAAACTCGCGCGTCTCTGGCGAAACCTTGCTCGGGATAAACACCGCCGCAATTACCACCATCAACCACACAATATTTTTCATCCCGCGCAACGAAAAAATCATCTCGCCACGATTTTCCTCTTCTTTCAAAACCACCTCTTCCGCGCGCTTGCCCGCCTTGCGAAAATTATACAAATCAATCAAATAAAAAACACCCAAAACAATCGCCGTCACCAAAATCCAAGGCATCAACGCATGCTCAAGAATCCAAAAAAACGGAACCCCGCGCAAAAAACCAATGTACAAAGGCGGATCCCCAATCGGCGTCAACGCGCCGCCAATGTTGGAAACAATAAAAATAAAAAAGACAACATGATACGCAGACAAACGATATTTATTCATACGCATCCACGGACGAATCATCACCATCGACGCTCCCGTCGTCCCGATAAAATTAGCCAAAACCGCGCCCACCAACAAAAAAATCACATTTGTGCGTGGTGTCGTCTCACCACCCAAATTGATCACGATCCCGCCAGAAATCACAAAGAGCGATCCCACCAGCGCAATAAACGAAACATATTCTTTGAACGAATGCCAAACCGCATGGCTGCCATCTTCAATCGCAAAACAATAAAAAACCGCAACAATCACACCCAACAAAATCGAAATGTGCGGATAATACTTCTCCCAAAATTCTTTAGAAGCGTGAGGCGTCAACGGCATCACCGCGATTAAAATCAATAACAGTGCAAACGGAATCGCCATCCACAACTGCACATTCATTGTTGCTAAAAGCATATTCATAATACCCCAATTATACCACGCGCGCACGCAAGAATGCGAATAGAAACACTCCACGCAAAACAAGGAGAAGTTACCAAACAACGCGAAATTTAACATTTTCAAGGAGCGGACTTTTTAAGTTCGCTGCGTGGCGGGAACGCGGAAGTGAAAAACCGTAGGCAGATTAGGGAAAAATAGAAACTTTGCTGTGCCGAAGGCACTGAAATTGCGGGAACGCGTTCCCGCGATGGCTAACCCCCATAAAAGCGAGCGAATTTAGTGCCTTCGGCACAAGCCAAGTTCCTATTTATTTCTACTAAACCTACGGATTTTCCATTCCCGTTCCCGCTCACTCAAAAAAATCTGTGAAATCTGTCAAAAATCTGTTTCATCTGTGTTCAAAAAATCCCGCGCCCCATTCCCGCGTTCCCGCTTATTACAACTTTGCGGCGGCACGAGAAAGCCGATCGTTGACGGCAGCACCGATGCCAACATTGGGTGAGCGTTCGATAAAAATTTGTTCAAAACACATCGCGTCCAAGCGTCGCAACAGCGAAAAAATTTTGCGCGCGACTTCGGCTTGGTCGCCGTTTTCAGAGAGCCAAAAATCGTTCCCGCGCGCGGTGTTTTTTGGACGTTTTTGCCAGACGATTGCGCAATTTTCAAGCGTTCCCGCGGGTGCATTTTCAAAAAGCACAACGCGCGTTTTGGGGCTGTAATGTTTTTTGAGCATACCCGGCGCGAGGAGGCCTTTTTCATCCGCCGCCTCCATCAACCCTTTGCCGACCGCGACGGGAACGCCGAGTGCGCGTTCAATTTGTTCGCGCGTGATTACGCCCAAGCGTAGCAATTTTGGCTCATCACTCACAAGAATAATGGTTGATTCGACGCCGCAATCGCAGTTCCCGCCATCGACGATGTATTGGAGTCGTTCACCGAGCGAATCTTGCACGTGTTGGGCGCAAGTTGGGCTAACGTAGCCGAACTGATTAGCGCTGGGTGCGGCGAGTGGCAAATCTGCCAACTGCAAAATTTTGCGCGCGACGGGATGAACAGGCATGCGAATCGCGACCGTTTTTTCGCCGGCGGTAACGATGTCGGGAACGCAATTTTTCTTCGGCAAAACTAAGGTGAGCGGTCCCGGCCAAAACGCGTCCGCCAATTTTTTTACAAATGGGTGTTCGATGTTTGCAAGCGTTCCCACCTGTTCGAGCGAATGCACGTGAACGATCAACGGATCAATAAATGGACGCGCTTTGACAGCAAAAATCTGCTTCACGGCATTTTCGCAAAACGCATTTGCCGCCAAGCCGTAAACCGTTTCGGTGGGAATCGCGACCAAACCGCCTGCTTTGAGCGTTCCCGCGGCAAGTGCCAAATCGACATCGTTGCTTGTTAAAATTTTTGCCATTTTAAAATCCAATTTCAAAAGTATAACTGCCACTTTGTAGCAAATGTGTTCGCGCCCAATCGCGCACATAATCAATCACGCGTTGATCAACAGCGTGATCGCCCGAAGAATGCTCAATCATAAACATACGATTGTCGGGCAAACCATACGCAAAAATCACAAGCGGCTCAAGCAATAATTTTGCCGAGCTAAACAGTATGCGCGAAACTTGCAACTTTTCAATAACGCGTCCATCTTGGCGGGAACGCACTTCGATGGTTGCTTGCCAATCGCCGTTGTTGCTGGTGGTTTTAAAAGGAGCTTGCCCGAGCGTCATCGCAAAATCTTTTCCCAACGGCGAAACGATCGAATCGTTCAAAAGTCGCAATCCTGCCGTGCGTTCCCGCTCTAAACCATCGTCAAAAAGCGCCTCGTTGTGATTGATATAAAAAACACCGCCGAACGCGAGAAATAAATTTTGCTCGCCCAAATCGCCGCCCGTGTTAAATTTTGCCGAATAATTAAGCGGTGTCGCCAAAAAAAGCGGCTCGGTGTCGTTCAGCGTTCCCGCCCAATTAACCGATGGCGTCAGCGTGATTTTGGCGTTGTCTTCAACTTGTTTTCGCGGGAACGCAAATCCTGGCGAAACCAAAAATACTAAAATTAAAATTAACGCTCCCGAGACAATCGCGACCGCCAGCAACGAACCCGAAAGCTCGCGCCGATAAAATCGATAAACCCATTGTCTGCCACTCAAACGCATTTTACTAAATTTTAAATCACGTTCCCGCGATTAGCCAATCAAAAATTGTTGCTCAATATCTGCGCCCAATTGGCGTTCGAGCACGAGCGTCGCTTTTGTCGTTTGCGAAAAATAACGAATCGGCGCTTGCTCGGGCAAACCGTTCGCGCAATACGCATACAAATAATTCGCCTGCCCCGCAGCAAAAAGCGATTTTAAAAAAGTAGGTCCACATTCAAAATAAACGCCGTAAAGTTTTTCCGCAAAACAACGTTCCCGCAAAACGCGCCAATAATCAATTTCGTTTTCAGGCAACGCCCAAACGCGAATGCCACGGGAACGCAACAACGATTCCGCGCGCGCCGCCGTCGATTCAAGCGTTACAAAAACCGTGCGTTCCCGCGAAAACTCATCGTTAAAAATATTTAACACATCTAATTTTTCAAGCGTTTTACCATGACGATCAAGCACCAAACGCGTATGACACGCCAACGGATGCCCTTCGCGGCGAATCGTCAAACGCGGATTATCTGCAAGCACCGTTCCCGTCGAAGTCGCAATTGCAGGGAAATAAAGGCGTTCCCGCGCCACTTGCACCGCCGTTTCCGCTCCCGTAATTTTGGCAGGTTTGCCTGGTTCAAAAAACATTTCACCTTTGCGAGTAATCGCACAACGCGCCGCAAACAACGGCGAATTCTGAACAATCGCGTAATTAAAAATCGGATTGAGCGCCGCACATTCACGCTCTAAAACGCCCGTTTCAACAACAATGCCGCGGGAACGCAAAATATCAATGGCGCGACCGCGATGATCTGGATTAGGATCAAGCGTGCCAATGACAACTTTGGGAACGCCCGCCGCAATAATCGCGTCTGTACACGCGCCCGTGTGGCCGTGCGTCGAGCAAGGTTCAAGCGTCACATAAAGCGTAACTTGGCGCGGGTCAATTTGGCGTTCCCGCAACATTGCCAACGCGTTGCGCTCAGCATGTGGCATTCCCGCGCGTTGATGCCAACCCGTAGAAACAATTTCGCGGGAACGATTATCAACACAAACGCAACCAACGAGCGGATTCGGGAGCGTTGTTCCCAACGCATTGCGCGCAAGCTCAATCGCATGCGCCATTGCCGCTGCCGAATTTTCAATCATTAATCAACCAAGCGTTTGGTCAAATCTCCGAAAGCGTCGATGCGACGATCGCGGAAAAACGGCCAGATGCGACGAAATTCACGTTGTTGGTCAAGGTCGCAATCTGCGATAAGAATTTCTTCTTTGTCGGACGATGC
Organism: uncultured Opitutales bacterium; assembly: GCA_934675585.1. GTDB lineage: Bacteria > Verrucomicrobiota > Verrucomicrobiia > Opitutales > UBA953 > Spyradosoma. The sequence continues at coordinate 16,060 of CAKUQY010000013.1, forward strand.
GCGCGCGATAATTTCGCCATACGGATTCGCGACAAAACTTTGTCCCCAAAATTCAGTGTTCCCTTCAACGCCGACGCGGTTTGTTGCCGCGACAAAACAACCATTGGCGACAGCGTGTCCGCGTTGAACGGTTTCCCACGCGCAATGTTGCGCTTCGCCGAGCGTTGGTTTTTCTTCGGGCAACCATCCAATTGCGGTTGGGTAAAACAAAATTTGCGCTCCCGCCATCGCCGTCAAACGCGCTGCTTCTGGATACCATTGATCCCAGCAAATGCAAACGCCGATTTTACCAAACGCCGTTTCCCACGCGCGAAAACCCAAATCGCCAGGCGTGAAATAAAATTTTTCTTCAAAGCCTGGGTCTTGCGGAATGTGCATTTTGCGGTATTTGCCGAGATAGGTTCCGTCAGCATCGATCACCGCGGCAGTGTTGTGAAAAACTTCGTTCCCGCGATTTTCAAACATCGGCGCGATAATGACAACTCCCAAACGTTTTGCCACCGCGCAAAGTTCTTGCGTGGACGTTCCCGCGGGAATCGCCTCAGCGAGATCAAAATGGTGCACGTCTTGATTGATGCAGAAATATTTTGTTGTAAACATTTCTTGCAAACCGATAATTTTTGCGCCTTTTGCGGCTGCTTCCTCGATAAACGGGATCGTCTTCGCGACATTTTGTGCTGGCGTTTCTTCCGCCGTCACTTGAACTAAACCAATGCGAGTTGTCATAATAATTGAGAATTGTAAATTTATTATATTTATTTATTCTTCTTTGAACGAGAAGATTTTGATTTTTTTATTTTTTTCGTTATTTTTTCGGATTCACACAAAACAAGAATCGGCTCAGTTGTCGTCATTGTTGGCATTGAAAAATCGTCTTCTAAAATACCTTTTTCAAATAACCGTTTTTTAACGACTTCAATCGCAATTTCAGACGCATCAATACCGATCCATCGACGATTAAGTTTTTGTGCTGCAAGCAAAGTTGTTCCCGACCCACAAAAAAAATCTAACACAATGCTATTTTCATTTGATGATGCTCGAATAATATTTTCAAGCATTTCAAAATTTTTTTCTGTTGGATAATTTGGATATTGCGGATCCTTAAATTCCCAAATATCTTGCATTTTTTTCCCAATTTGAGAATCTGCAAAAATCTTTCGCCGCGGAACACCACGACTCGACCACTCAATTTCCCCAGCATCATCAAGTTTTTCAAGTTCTTCAGGAGCAGAACGCCAGTGTCTTCCCGCGGGAGGTAAAATTCCTCGAAAAGCCATTCCCGTAGCGCCGCTTAATGTTTCTCCTGGCGCATGCAGTGGAATTGTTGTATAAGCCCGACCGTATGTATCTGTTTTGGGAAATAATTTTTTTAAATCATCGTCCGAATAAGGAATTCGCGGTTCATTCCAAATTGGTTTTTCTGCTTTTGAATAAAAAAGAATCAAATCTTTAACGTTCCCGTAAGCTGTGCGTGCAAAATTTTTAGGATTACATTTGATCCGTGTAATATCATTACGAAAGTTTTCAACACCAAAAATTTCATCCATTATCAATTTTACATAATGTCCAATCTTATAATCAATGTGCAAGTAAATTGAACCTTGAGGAGAAAGCAAATCGCGCGCAAAAATTAAGCGTTCCCGCAAAAATTCGAGAAATTGTTCACCTGTTTTTCGATCAGAATATGCCAATGCATCTGTTTTTCGAGCGCTAATTGTGCTAACGCGTTCATTGCCGCAATAAAAATTAGCATTCGTAGCAAATGGTGGATCAATATAAATCAAATCAACTTTCCCTCGCAAATACGATTTTTCTGAAAGCGTTTTCAAAACAGGCAAATTATCACCCCAAAAAAGTGCATTCTTTTTGCAATCAAATCCATAAAAAATCGCCTCGGGCGTTCCCGCGCGAATTTCCATTTCCGTCTTTTTTCCGTCGTAAGAAAGTTTCATTTTTATCTTGATCATTTCGAGCATTAAAACACGATTCAACCTTCCCCCATTTTTCCTCATCGATTTCACGAGAAAGTTCAGGATTCATAGGATAAACACGAAAAAGTTCATCCAAATAATTTTTTTGATTCGCAAGTTCAATACTTCTCTCTGTCCAAAAATTCATAATAAAAAATTAATACGAGCGGCCGGAACGATTTTCAAAGAAGTTGATGTACGCTTGATTGAGCGCGCGGTAGCCGCCTGCGGTTGGGTAATTGCCTGTGAAATACCAGTCGCCCGATGTTCCCGGACACGCCTTGCCCAAGTCTGCAACATCTTGATAAACGATGCTCAATTTGCCGCGCCAATCGCAGTCGGGATAAACCATTTCTGCGATTTTGTTTTCGATTGCATTTTCGCCTGTCGATTCTGCAAAATCGTAAATGCGCTTGACGTGATTGATTGGCGCGGGAACGTCTTTTTCGAGTTCTTCCGAGCACAATTGATAAACTTCGCGCAACCAATCGCCGTTCCCGCATTCTTGCACGATTTTAACAGCTGCTTGAAACGCAATAAATTTACCAAATTCGCTCATGTCGATGCCGTAGCAGTCGGGATAACGCACTTGTGGTGCCGATGAACAAACGATAATTTTGCCAGGATTAGGCCGCGACAAAATTTGCAAAATTGATTCGCGCAAAGTGGTTCCGCGCACAATCGAGTCGTCAATAATCACCAAATTATCACCTTCATTGACCAAGCCGTAAGTAATATCGTAAACGTGTGCCGCCATTGAATTACGCGCTTTTTCACCAGAAATAAAAGTGCGCAATTTAATATCTTTGTGCGCCACTTTTTCGCTGCGCGGCCAATTGCCCATAATTAATTTATCAATGAGCGCCTCATCGCAAGTGCCATTTTTTACCGCGTCGAGCAATTCTTTGCGCACTTCGCGACGGCGATTTACACGCAATTCGCTCATCATGCCATAATACGCGATTTCTGACGAATTAGGAATAAACGAAAAAAGCGTGTGCTCGAGATCGTTATTGATTTCTTTTAAAATCTTTGGCACGAGCGCTGCGCCCAAAGCTTTGCGTGAACGATAAATTTCATAGTCGTTCCCGCGAGCAAAATAAATATGTTCAAACGAACAAGCCGTTTTTTCTTCGGGTTCGCGAATTTGTTCGAAACGCACTTCGCCGTGGTTGCCAACAATCAGACTTTCGCCGCAATTCAATTCGCGAATATCTTCCTCTTTGGCGTTAAAAATGGTCATCAGCGCGGGACGCTCGGACGCGACCGCAATCACTTCGTCGTTTTGCAAAATGAAGCACGGACGGATTCCGTGCGGGTCGCGCATCACAAACATGCTACCGTTGCCCGTCATGCCGCAAATCGAATAGCCACCGTCCCATTTCGTCGAAGATTTGCGCAAAACGTCCGCCAAATCAATTCGACGCGAAATTTCTTCAGGAATCTGATCGCCGGGAACGCCTTGATCGCGCAATTCGCGGAAAATCGTCGTGTGCGCATCATCGAGCCAAAAACCGATTTCTTCGAGAATCGCTCGCGTGTCCGTCGCAAAAATTGGATGCGCGCCGCGCCCGACCAACATTTCATTGAGCTCTTTGGGATTCGTCATCGAAAAATTGCCCGCGAGCAACAAACAACGCGTCGGCCAAATGGATTTGCGCGCAAACGGATGACAGGTTGACAAATCATAATTGCCCGAAGTGCCGTAGCGCAAGTGTCCCATCAATAATTCGCCACCAAAATCAAAATTATCTTTGACGGTCGTTGGCATTTCTGGGAACACCTTATCTTCCTTGATCAAACGCGCGTAGTCCGCCATTTTTTCACCGAAAAGTTGAGTCAAAGCGCTCGAGCCCAACGCACGTTCGCGAGCCATAAAATTCTTTCCCGCGGGAACGCCCAATTTTACACAGCCAATCCCCGCGCCATCTTGGCCACGGTTGTGCTGTTTTTCCATCAACAGCCACAATTGGTTAAAGCCCCAAATTGGCGTACCATATTTGCTGGCATAGTATTCGAGAGGTTTCAAAAGACGCACAGCGGCAATGCCGCACTCGTGTTGAATAGGATCGCTCATAAGTTTTTCGGTTTGATAAATCTATTATAAATTGACAGCAAGCAGTTGACAATTGCGGAATTTTGAGAAGAAAAATTCAAACCACTCAGAGTTTTTTCCTCACCCCAAAAATAGCGTTCCCGCGAAGTTTTTTTTCTTCACGGGAACGCGTTTTTAATTAAAAATCACTTAGTTTGCTTTGGGAATATCGTTTCCGACATCGGTTGCTTCTGGGTGATTGCGTTTTTCTTTTTCCAAGCGGTGAGCGCGACGAATTTGACGAATCAATTTGTCTTCGAGTTCATCGATTGATTTGTAGAGATCATCAGAAGTGATGCTGAGAACGATATTTGGGCCAGGAATTTCAATATTTGCCTTGGCTGTAAATGATTTTTTTGGATCTTTTGTTTCTTCGAACAAGAGTTCAAAGTTTGCGCGAATAATTTTGTCATTATGCTCAAACAGCTTTTCAGCTTTTTTAGAAACATAATCCTTAATTGCTTCGGTAAGTTTTAAATTATTACCGGTAATTGTAATCTTATCTGCTGGCATAGTTTTATAGTAGATTGTTTTTTGAGGTAACATGAAGCAAGCAATGAGCCGTTTCATGGTTCGGGGGTTTCCCGTTACGCCTTTAATTGTGCAACGAAAATGCGCTCAACGCAACACTTTTTTTGCAATCTACTGAATCAAACTTTTAATTTTTTGCGCAAGTTTTGTTTCGTAATCAATTGGATTTTTTGCGTTTTCGTAAATTTTTAACGCATATTTCAAAACGGCTTGCGCTTCTGCTTCGTCTGAAAGCTCGCCAAACGCCTTATCGCTCCAAACTAATTTTTGCGTTCCCGCGAAAACACCTTCATAGCACGCGTATTTTTCGGTAGGAACGATATTCTTTTCAAATTTTTCTTTCAATTTTTTTGCGAGTTTTGCGCGTTTTTTGGCGCTCAAATCGCGTTCCCGCAACTGTTCTGCCAATTCAAGATAATTGCGCAAATGCAGTTCTTGCGCGTTATCTTGTGTATCAATGGCGCGGCGCATGTACGAAAGCGCAATATCATCATCGCCAAAACTAATAAAACCACCAGGCAATTTACTGTAAAGCATCGACAAAACATACCACGTGTGCGACGAATCTGCCTTGTAATCATTTTGCACTTTTTCGAGCAATTCGCGCATCGATTTAGCTTTGCCCAAACTATTCAAAGGACCGTTCACTTGCCCGATTCGCCCAATCGCCGATGCTTTCCAATGCAACGCTTGCGCGCTTTCTTTCAGCGCCAACGAACGCTCCGCATATTTTTCTGCTTGCGAATAACCCGCCAAGCGCGCGTCTTTTTCGTCTTCGGGAAGAAGATCGGTTTGGGCAATCATATTGCGCGCCAAACGCCACAACGCTTCGGCATTTTCGCCCTCTTCCGACAATGTTTTTTCAAGCATCGCTTGCGTTTTGTCAAGTTCGCGCGTGTGATAAAAAACTTCATCACAATGTGCCGCGTCAAATGCCGCCCAAAGCGTTCCCGCAAAAATAAACGTTCCCGCAAAAATCATCGTAGCTAATTTTTTTATTTCCATGCTACCATTTTAACTTTACGGGAACGTCAATAAAACAACTTTTTACTGACAAAGTGTCAAAAATAAATCACAACAACGCGCGCAATTTTTCTCCAATTTTTTCAACCACTTGTTCAAGATTAAGAAACGTGCTGTCAATCAACCAAGCTCCGTCAGGACAAGCCAGCGGCGCAGTTTTGCGCGACGAGTCAGCTTTATCACGAGCAGCAATCGAATCGGCGATGCCTTCGGCTGCGCGGCGCGCTTCGCGAGCGGCTGGGTCGGCAGTCAAAAAAATGCGCAAATCTGCATCGGGAAAAATCACCGAGCCAATGTCGCGCCCGTCCATAATCAATCCCGCAAAGCCGCGTTCCCGCGCCACTTGCGCTTGCCCGCGTTGATAATCAAACAAAAATTTTCTCACGGCGGGAACGGCTGCAAATAAAGAAACACTTGCGTTCACGCGGTCGTTGCGAATTTCATTATCGGCGGGAACGCGTCCGTCGATGGACATAAAAGCTTCGTTCCCGCGAACTGCTGTTCCCAACGCAAGCGCAGAAAATTCACGCGCATCTGCCGAAAGTTTTTCGGGCGCGGGAACGCCGGCATTGAGCAACGAAAGCGTCAGCGTGCGATAATGCGCTCCCGTATCAACATGCATCAAATTAAATTTGGCAGCCAATGCGCGCGACGTTGAAGATTTTCCAGACGCGGCGCCGCCATCAACCGCAATAATTAAAAAAGACATAGCGCGCGATTATTGGAAGTTGGTGATGTTATCCGCGCGCTCAACGAGAAAATAATCTTCGTTGTCAATCACGCCAGTTTCTTCAAGTTCTTTCGCAAAATAATCGTTAGTTTCATCAACGGGATCGCTATATTCTGCGCCGGGAGAAATGAGAATAAAAGTTGCCGATTTCCATTGCTTTGCAGGTTTTCCGCCTTCGATATGATTGTAGCGATACGCCCAAGGATTTTCCCAAGGGTCGAGAATTGCCGTTGCTTCATCGATCGTTTCAGCATCAAGCGCAAAATCGCTCAATTCCAAAAACGCGCGTTTTTCTGCATTTTTGCGCGTATCATCATAAGCAACCACTTGCATTTGACCATTTTTGCGCACCAAAATGCGATCGCCGCGCAACGAGTCAATTAAAAGTTCATTCCAAATTTGCGCCGCACCTTTCGATGGCGCCATCGGATACTCGCCATAAGTATTTTTAAATTGTCCCAAACCAAGCACAATTTTATCGCGCTGAGTTTTGGCGTTTGCGTTGTTAATCGCCCGCGAAACAGGCCCCGCAAGACCAAATGTAATGCCCACGAGCACCACAATTACCGAAATTGTTACCAACACTTCAACAAGTGTAAACGCTTTACGATTTTTTTTCATTTTCATTAAATTTGAGGTGATGAATTTCTAATTATTATATACAAAATTCGCCCACTTTTAAACCTTGAAAAAAACGTTCCCGCGAAGTTTTTTTCTTCACGGGAACGCGGTTTTTTGTTTTATAAAATCTTAACGCTATTTACCTCGGCACAAACCCTCAATACCTATTTTTTTCGAAGCTGGAGAAGTTTTCGATTGTAATATTTAGTTGAAAAAACATCAATAAAAACAGAAAGTGACGCCCCGAGAACAATTGCAACAAGCACGAATCCCGCAACCAAAGCGTTTGAAAAAAATTCGTAAACGTAATGTTGCGCTTCTGCGCCCTCGCCTTCACAACGCAAAAGCCGCAACAACGCGAGCACCGCATAATAAGCTTTCATCCCAGGAACAAACGGCAAAAGCGCCGGGAACGACAAAACTTCCGACGGACAAGCGCTCAATTGCCCGGCAACGAACGCGCCCAAACCAATGACAAACGCGCCGATCAACGTCGCGGAAACGATGTCAAAACCGCAAGCCGTCATTAAAAAATAGCGCAAGGCGTGTCCAAGCGCCGCCAAAAAACCGGCGACAAACAATAAGCGTTTGGGCGGACTGGAAATTGCGCCAAAACCCATTGCCGCAACTGCCGCGAAAACTGCGTCGAGCAACAGTTGCACGGAAAGCGGCGCGTTCGCGGGAATCCACGTCGCAACCTCGTTCCCGCCACTTTGATCCAAGAAAAAAATTGTCATCATAACAGCGTTTTCGATCCCAATAAAATTACAGTGAAAATCAATCCGAGCGTCATTGCGAGCACGAGCGCGGTTGCGTTTACGATTCTCGAAACTCCCGCAAGCACATGTCCGTCAATCAAATCGATGACGCCGTTAAGCAGCGGCACGCCGGGAACGAGAAAAAGCACGCTTGTGGAAAGTGCAAGATCGGTGTGAAATTGCATTTCCAAAGCAAAAATTCCGGCAATAAACGACGAAACGAACGCGCACAAAGTAAACACAATCAAGTGATTTACGTGATATTTCGTCAAAATTTCTTTGAGAAAAAATCCAACGAACGTTCCCGTAAAAACAGCGACAGACGAGCGAAAACCGCCATTTGCCATCGTATAACCGCCGAGCAAATAACAAAACGACGCGTTTGCAAGCGCGACAAAAAAGCAAAGTTTCACGCCGGAATTTCTTTTTTCTTTTAATATTTTTTCATAGCGGGAACGGCATTCGTCCATCGACAAATTATTTTTTAACGTTTCCCAGGTCAAAATTCTCAACTCTGTCAAAATGCGAAAATTCAATTGTGCCGGACGCGTTTTGCGCACCGCAGAATGAATTTCTTCCCCGCGGCGTTCCAGCGTCATCATCAGCGTTTTCGGGAACACGACCAAATGAATTTTGCAGTCAAACGCTTCCGCCAAACGGCAGACGTTGCGCACGATTCGCGAAGTTTGCGCTCCCGCGCTCAAAAGAGCGTCCGCGTAATCGAGCAAAAATTCTGCAATTTTCGACGTTGTTGTCATTTTTGTATCGCTCATATTTTTAGCAAAAGAAAAGGCAACTCAAAAAAATTGACATTGCCTTTATTTTTATTGAATTTTACGCGCAAAATACCAAAATCAATAATTGCGCGGTCAAAACTCGCAAGAACATTGTCAACGGATAAACGGTTGCGTAAGCCACATTCGGCGCTTCGTTTTGTGCAATGTTATTTGCGTAAGCAAGTGCTGGCGGGTCGGTCGTCGCGCCCGCGACAAGTCCCATAATTGAATAATAATTCAACTTAAACACCGCACGCGCGATAATACCGATGAGCAACAACGGAATCGTCGTAATCGCAAAACCGATCAAAACCCACCAATAACCGCCATTGAAAACCGCTTCCAAAAAGCCATTGCCTGCGCCAATACCAACACTCGCAAGGAAAAGCAAAATACCAATTTCGCGAATCATCAAATTTGCCGCAATCGGCGTGTAAGTAATCAGGCGGGAACGATAACCCCAGCAACTAATCAAAATCGCAATGATGAGCGGACCGCCCGCAAGACCCAATTTTAAAGGTTGCGAAAGCCCCGGCAACGCAAATGGAATACTACCAAAAATAACACCAATCGCAATGCCCAAAAAGATTGAAACCAAATTCGGATGGTCCAAACGCTTCAATTCATTGCCGAGCACTTTTTCAACTTCGTTCACGGCATCTTCTGGCCCCACCACGTTCACACGGTCGCCAAGTTGCAAACGTAATGTCGGCGTAACAATCATCACCACGCCACCGCGATTAATGCGCGTAATCGCAACACCCATCGAACGATAAGCGTCAAGACGACCAACTGGACGACCATTCATGCTTTCGCGCGTAACAATGATGCGACGACGCACAATTTCAGATTTAAGATGTTCCCAATCTTCAATGCCCCAATTGATCACTTTACCAAAAAACGCAGCGATCGTTTCCGCGTCATTTTTTGCCGAAATCACAAACAAACGATCACCTTTTGCGAGTGTTGTTTCGCCAGTTGGGATAATTGGCGTTTCTTCGCCGTGGCGATGGCGCGAAATCACAAAACGACGTCCAAACAAACGCGTAATTTCTGAAATCTTTTTGCCAATGATTGCAGGATTCTCGACCTCAACGGTAAACGCGGTCGAATTATCGCCACTCGTTGGATTCGTCGCTTTGAGCGATTCTGTTTCTTTTTCAAACGAAATCTTAAAAACTGCACGCACCACAATCAAAGACAAAATAATGCCAACCACACCCAGCGGATAAGCACACGCATAGCCCTGACCCAGCGTTCCCGCCAAAGCTTCAGAACCAGGAATATTCAATTCTGCAAACGCCTGTTGCGCCGCGCCCAAACCTGGAGTATTCGTAATCGCGCCCGAAAGCACGCCCACCATCGTCGGCATCGGGATTCCCGTCAAATAATGAAATCCAATCGTCAACAAAACAGCCAACAAAACAATCGAAGCCGCCAAGCCATTCATCAACATGCCACCTTTTTTGAAAGACGCAAAAAAGCCCGGACCAACCTGCAAACCAATCGAATAAACAAACAAAATCAAGCCAAATTCTTTGACAAAATGCAAAACGTGACTATTGATGGCAAATCCCAATTGCCCCAAAACAATGCCCACAAAAAGCACCAATGTAATTCCGAGCGAAACCCCGAAAAACTTAATGCGCCCCAACGGAATACCAATCGCGATGACCAGCGCAAAAATCAGCACCGCGTGAGCGACGCCGTCAACGTTATTCATAAATAAATCAGCTAACCAATTCATATATTTACTATTTTCTATTTGATTTGTTCCTATTATTTTGAACCTTTTTAACCAAAAAGAAAAGCGGATTTTTTTTGAAACTCACAAACGCAATGTTTTTAACTTCGCCACAAGAGGCGCGGGAACGGTTTTTTATTAAAACGCGTTCCCGCGAGTTTTAAAAAACGCGCTTGCCATAAGTTCCTGTGATTGGCGTCCAATTTTTAAGCGTTTGGCATAATCTTGCCAGCGCGAGCAAACTTCAAAAATTTTAAGCAAAACAGCATCGGCTACGGGCTTTTCGATATGAAAAAACGGTGCAACTTCTTTAAGCAAATCAAAATCTTGAGAATTATTATATTCATTAATATTCAAAGAAAGTCCGTTCCCGCGAGGATTAGGGTTCAAATCGTAAACAGGCGAAAGCCGCCATCCGTCATCCATCAATAAAAATCCATGATTGCGCAAATGGTCGTCTGTGTTTGAGACAGCGATCGAAAACGCGATTCGTTTCCAAAGTTCAAGCAAGTCTTCATTGGGGCTTGCGCCGTATTTCATAATAAATTCTGCGATTTCAAGATAAGACGCGCCCGCGCTCGCATCGTTGCCATCGCTTTTGCACAGCAATGTCATTGCGCTTGCAAAATGAATTCTATTTTTGCCTTGTCGATCAAAGCGTTTTACGAGAAAGGTTGAGCCAAATTTTGAGAATTTTTCTAACCGAAATTCGGGAACGGTTAAGCCCGCATCGCGAGCCATCAACATTGTCGCGCATTCCCAAGCAGATGTATCGTTTTCATCATTATGGCTTGGGAACTTTGCAATCCACAGCGTTTCATCTGGCGCGAGCACCGATGATTTTGGACGAGCACCGCCAAGCGAAGACCCAGTCGCAATTAACATCGAAATCCATTTTTCAGAAAGCGCCTCCGCATCATTTTCAAAATGACGGCTCGCCTCCTCTAATTCTCGCAAACGCACCCACGGCGGGACCGCCATTGCTTGCTCATTATTTAAAAACACTCCCGATTTTTCTAATTTAAAACGCAATGCCCCCATCCGCGTTTCATCATTCACGCCAAGTAAAAAATCAGATTCAAGCAGCATTTTCGGCGCACGATTAAATTTTCGAGCTAAAACAAGTTCCCGCCGCTGCATTAACTTTCGTCCCCAACGATCAGGCGCAGAATCTGAAAACAAGCCAAAATTCGCTTTTTGAGTCCATTGAGGTCCCGCGTAAAACTGCAATTCAGGATCAATTTTTTGTTTAGGATGATTTTTCAACCACGTTTTATCAAATTCAAACGAAAACAATTCTTTCCCGCGGATTGTATGCACAAAAAACGTTCCCATAAAGTTTTCCTCTTCGGGAACATCGGGACGCTCAAAATAAACACAAATTCGTTTTTCTGCGCTCATAATTTTGCACTCCGTTTTGAGGCACGGCGGCGCGTACTTAAGCCAAGGTCTTGAAGTTTTCTGCCGAGTTCATCGTCGCTCGCAACTTTTAAAAGATCCTCCTCGAATCCCAGCGTAAAAAGTACCTGCATATAATTTCCCATCGCGACCGAAGGCGACCCGCGTTCAATTTTATTCAATGTAAGCACGCTAATATTTGCCCGCTCTGCCTCTTGAGCCAAAGTAATGTTGCGACGCAAACGCACCAAGCGAATGTTTTCGCCGAGCGTTTTTAAAATACGTTCCGCCTTAGGTAATAAAATGTTTGTTTTTTGCGACATAAAACCTCCACGCTTAATTGATAACACATATTATAATATATTTTAAAGCACACAAACGCAAATTTTAATATCGATTAATAAATTCTCGCAGCTCAACTTTTTTAAATCACAAGGAGACTCCTTTTTTATTTCTCACGCAGAACTCTCAGATTTTTGGCGTCCCGTTCCCGCCATTTCTACGTTCCCGCGCAACCCCCAAAATAATTCGCGAAATTTTGCGTTTAAATTTGCGCGATTTGTGTTCAAAAAAATTCGCGACGCGTTCCCGCAACTCTCTTCAAATCTCGACTATCAACTCTCAATTAGTTTATAATAATTTTTGTAATGAAGAAAACACTGCTCCAAATCAACACCGTTGTCGGCTATGGCTCAACGGGAAAAATCGCAGAAGATATTGGCAAAACCGCAATCGCGGCTGGTTGGCGCAGCGTCATCGCCTACGGGCGCACGATGGGACGCAAAAATATTTCCAGCGCAAGCGAACTCATTCGCATCGGGAACGATTTCGACAATTACGCGCATTGGTTTTTGGACAAATTTCTCGACCTCGAAGGATTCGGCAGCCGCTGGGCGACAAAAAAATTAATCCGCCAAATCAAAATTATCAAGCCCGACATCATCCAGCTCCACAATCTCCACGACCATTTTCTCAATTTGCCGTTGCTTTTTGAATATTTGCGCGACGCGGGAACGCCTGTTTTTTGGACGCAGCACGATTGTTGGATGTTCACGGGAGGTTGTTTTTATTTTATTTCCGAAAAATGCGAACGCTGGGCAAACGGCGAAAACTGCAAAAATTGTCCGCAAATAAAACGGTTTCAGTGCGATAACCGTTCCCGCAATTTTATTTGGCGCCGCCGAAATATCGTTCCCGCGAAGAACATTACTTTCGTTCCCGTGAGCGATTGGCTGGCAGATTTAACGCGCCGCTCAATGTTTGGCGGGAACGCCATTCACCGCATTTACAACGGCATCGACACGGAATTGTTTAAGCCAATCGAAAAAATCTCAACTCTCAACTCCCAACTCTCAACTCTCAAAATTCTCGGCTGCGCGAATGTTTGGAACGCGCGCAAAGGGTTGAGCGATTTTATAAAATTGCGGGAACGCTTTTCTGAAAACGATCTGCAAATCACGCTCGTGGGTTTAACCGACGCGCAAATCGCCACGCTCCCGCAAGGCATTCGCGGCATCAAACGCACGCAAAATATTCACGAACTCATCGCGCTTTACAACGAGGCAGATTTGTTTATCAACCCAACTTACGAAGATAATTTTCCGACCGTCAACATCGAAGCGCTCGCCTGCGGAACGCCAATCGCAACTTATCGCAACACCGGCGGGAGCGCCGAAGCCATCACGCCCGAAACTGGATTTGTCGTTCCCGCGGGCGACATTGACGGACTTTGCCAAGCAATCGCCACCGTGCGTTCCCGCGGCAAATCTGCCTACTCCGCCGCCTGCCGCGAACGCGCAGTCGAACACTTTAACGCAAAAAACCGCTTTAAAGACTATTTTGAGTTGTATATTACCCCCCCCCCACGCTCGTAGCAGAAATTCGAAAAAAGCACAAAATTCCGCCAAATTCATTCGTTGCATTAGCTTGCGCGAGCGTTTGGAGCGAACGAAAGGGATTACATTATTACAACGCGCTCGCGGAATTATTGCCCGAAAGTATCATTATTGCGTTAATGGGAATTGACGAAAAAGTACGCCCGCAACTTTCTCCTAAAATTATTCCAATCGCACGAACACAAAACATCGCCGAACTTGCTGAACTTTACGCAAGTGCCGATGTCGTGCTCAATCTTTCCGCAGAGGAAACCTTTGGTATGACTACCGTCGAAGGTCTTGCCGCGGGAACACCTGGAATCGTTTTTGATTCGAGCGCTTCCCCAGAATTAATTACTCACGAAACAGGATTTGTCGTTCCCGTGGGCGATCTTGTAGGCGTTCAAAATGCACTGTTTACGATTTTGGTAAAAGGAAAATCCGCCTACTCCGCCGCCTGCCGCGAACGCGCAGTCGAACACTTTAACGCCGCCGACCGCTTCCGCGATTATATTGTGCTTTACGAAAACGCCCTCGCGGGAACGCCGAGAACAGAATTTTCCTATTCTGAACGGAAGCGCTAAAAAATACGTTCCCGCAAATCGAAGTTCACGGGAACGCTAAAACAATATGCAAAATCATTTCAATTAACGACGACGGCGACGCGTTCCCGCAAGCACCAACGCCAACGTTCCCGCCAACAAACCAAACATCGCCGGCTCGGGAGCGACCGCAATTGCGAGGTTTTTAATTGTTGCCGCTCCGCTATTTGTTGGCATTTTAAAACCAATGACATCAATTTTTTCTATTTTATCATTCGTTTGGGTTTCAAAAGAATAGGTCGTGCCGTCGCCCAACGAAAATGCTCCCGCATAAACATTTTCTGCCGTTTTTTTCAACGAAATTGAAAAATTGTAATCCGTATTTTGCGTCGGCGATGAAAATTCTGGCGCATAAGCTGCAATTTTTGTTCCGCCAGAATTCGTTGTAAGGAAACCTGATTTTTCATTTGGATTATTACGGTTCCAAGCGGTTGAAACAGAACTCATAAAACCCGCCATTGAATTCGTTAATTTACTTACTCCCCACTCTGCATGGTCTTTTGAATTAATTCCATGTGTAAGACTATTATCTGAAATAATTTGATCAATATTCGCCTGCGTTTCAGTTTTACTATCAAAAATTCCAAAAACAGTATTTGCACCACTATTTCCAGAAATAGAAGAAAGATTTATCGTTCCCGAAACAGTAATTGTTTGCCCAACTATAAACGTAATTGGATCAATATAACAAAACGTATTCGCATCATAAGAAAGATTGGTAATCGTCATCGAATCTCCTGTTGCAGAAAATACAGGTGTCGCGCCATTACGAATCGCGTACCAATTATTCGTATCGTAGAGATTCGTTTCCGCGGAGGCGAAAAGAGTGGAGGCGGACAAGACGATTGCCGCAGCGATAAGAGTTTTCATAGTTAGAGTTTTGGGGTTGAGTTGTTAGAGGTGCGCAAATTTGACAGCGTGTCAAAGATTTTTGCGCTTTTATTGTAAAAATCGCAAAAATTTTCGTCAAGCAAAAAATTACATTTTTTTCAAATTTCCACAAAATCCGGCTCTCATTCATAATTTACTGTGTAAAAAATTATCAAATTGTCAAGCGTCGCGCGAGATTATATAATTGTGCTGTATGCCAACTCTTCACTCTACGCTGATTAATAAAACAAAAATGATTTCAGCTCTTTGGCTCTCGAACAATACGGGAGCAGTTTTACTCGACCATGACTGGACGGACATTTGGAAAATGCCACCGCTGAAACTGAGCAATGGCAATCCCATTCGCGAAATCGTTCGCTTACAACCGCGTTTAGCGGGAGGGCTTTTTGGCTATTATATTCAAGGTCGCAACGTTGTTTTTGTGCTTTATCGCGATCTTTATCGTAGCTATTATCTTTCGACGATGACAGAGATTTATGTTGCCGGCGAATTTAACAATTGGAATCCATTTGGCAATAGCGCTTGGCGCTTACATCCTATTGTGTCGGGAGTGATTAGCGTTTGGGAAGCGCGCGTTCCCGCAAAATTAATTTTTGCCAACGGTCGAAAAAAGCCAATGTTCAAATTTGTCACAGGTAGCAAGAATTGGTTGAATCCACCGACGCTTTATACAACAATTCGCGACAAAGCTGGGAACTACAATCTTTTTATCGATCCCGCGCGCACGGGGCTAAACGCGTTTCGTTTTATTTGTGAAAAACCAAACACACGCAACAATCCTAATATTCGTTTAATTTGGGACAACGCGAATAACCATCACGAAACGCTCATTCAACACACACAAATCAATTCGCGCGTTTATTCGTTGCTGGAAATGGGAGCGCAAATTGCGCCCAACAAACGCTCAACTATGTTTCGCATTTTTGCATTACGCGCAAATAAAGTAATTGTCGAATTTTGGCGCAACGGCGAAGCACGACAAAAAGTCGAATTGATTCCCGTCGAAAATGGCGTTTGGGAAACAACGGTTCCTAAAAATCTCGATCATTATTTTTATTGTTATCGCATCGATGGCGAAAATATCGACAACACAACATTTTTTAATCCCAACTTTGAAATTCTCGACCCCTACGCGCGCGCGACCGTTGGCCCCAAAGGACCTGGCATTATTATCGACGAAGATAAATGGTTGCCGCCTGTGAAAAAAACTTTTCACGTGCCACACCTCGCCGACATGGTGATTTGCGAAGCGCATGTGCGCGATTTGATTGCACGCGTTCCCGAATTTGCCGGCAAAAAAGATTTGGGCTTTAAAGAATTAGCTCAATGGGTGCGCGGGAACAATAATTATCTCAAACGCCTCGGCATCAACGCCATCGAGCTCCAGCCGATTCAACAATTCGATGCCGTCACGCGCGAAGAATATCACTGGGGCTACATGACAAACAATTATTTTTCGCCCGCTTCAAACTATGGCAGCAATCCCGCCGCGGGAACGCAACTGCACGAATTTCGCGACCTCGTTGACGCGTTTCACCAAGCGGGAATCGCGGTGATTATGGATGTCGTTTACAATCACGTTGGCGAGCCCAACCACCTGCTCCACATCGACAAAGACTATTATTTTCACCTCAACCGCAACAACAAAACTAACAAATTTAATTTAACAAATTGGAGCGGTTGCGGGAACGATCTCGACACCGACAACCCAATGACCTGTCGCCTTGTTTGCGAAAGTTTGCTTTGGTTTATCGAACGCTATGGCGTTGACGGTTTTCGTTTTGACCTCGCCGAGCTCGTTGGCGTTCCCGCGCTAAAAACAATTGAATCTAAAATTCGCGAAAAACATCCTAACACGATTCTTATTGCTGAGCCGTGGAGTTTTCGCGGGCACATCGCCTACGGTTTAAAAAGTACAACATATTCGTCGTGGAATGATGGTTTTCGTGATTACTGCGTCAAATACGTGCGCAACCAAGTCAATCTCGATGGTTTTCGCTATTTCTTGGCGGGATCGACCAGCTTTTTAACGCGCTGGCCAACACAAACAATTAATTACAGCGAATCGCACGACGATTCTTGCTGGCTCGATAAAATTACCGAATGCGCTTACGCCAACGCCGAAAACCCAACCTACAACGACGCACGCCGCACGCGCATTATGTTTGCATTTTTGCTCTCGTCGCTCGGCGTTCCCATGCTTTCGCAAGGACAAGACTTTTTGCGCACTAAACACGGTAAAAATAATACTTATCTCGACGGCGAAGAAAATGCCCTCAATTATCAACGCGAAAATGTTCACGCCAATTACGCCAAATATGTGCGCCGTTGGATTGCGTTTAGATTGTCGCCCAAAGGCCGCCTTTTCCGTCAACGCAAGCGGGTCAGCGATACATTTTTTAGATTTTTCCCTGACCAAACCAACACCGCAGTCATCGCTGTTTTCAACAACGATAATTCGCAAGGTCTCTTAAAATATTTGTTAATGCTCAACCCGCGCACCGTTCCCGCAACAGTGCAAGCACAAGCCCTTTCAATGCGCGGGTTCAAACAAATCGCCAACAGCGAAACATTTGACGCTTCAACCGCAGGACAAGTTCCCGCCGAGCCAGGATTCGAACGCAAAAACGGCATCTTCACGCTCCCGCCACTTTCTGTTTCGTTTTGGATCAAAGAAAATTATTAACGCGGGAACGCTGATTTTATGAAGATTTCAGCAGTTTCATTCGACCTCACGGGAACGCTTTTAAAGCCGTTCCCGTCGTTGGGCGAACTTTGCGTGCAGGCGATGCAAGCACAAAAAATTGAAGACATTCCCGCCGCAGAAATTTTTAATGCGCGACAAAACGACGCACGTTCCCGCGCGCAGCTCAACGGACACGCGCCCGTCAGCGAAGAACGCTCCAAAGATTATTGGCGCGCGATGCTTTGGGAAATTTTTGCAGGCGCGTGTACCAACGAACAATTTAAAATTGCCGAAGCATTTATTTACAACGCACTCGCCCAGCCCGAACACTGGCAATTAATGCCCTACGTGCGAGAAACGCTCGAATTTTTGCAATTTATTCACGTTCCCGCGGTTGTCATTTCCAACGGTGATTCGCGCTGGAAAAAAGCGCTCGACGACAAAGAGCTGACACCATTTTTCAAAAAAATCTTTATTTCGGCAAAAACAGGATTTTCCAAGCCCAGCGAAGCCGCATTTGATCACGTTTGCCGCTCGCTCAAAATTGCCCGCAACGAATTGTTGCACATCGGCGACACGATGAGCGACGACATCGTTCCCGCGATCAATTTCGGCGCCAACGCAATTTGGGTAACCGCGCATCCAAGCGAAATCGAAAAAAAGCCCGAGCAAGTCGAATATTTTAGCGATTTAAAAAATGTCGGCTTGTGCATTCGCGATTTAATTGCAAGCGGTGAAAAAAATATTTCACACGCGCGCAACACTCAACAATTGCTCGCGCGCCTCGACAATCGCCAACTCGAAGACAACGGCGCGCCACGGCTTTACCGCGCGCTCGACCCACAAAAAGAAATCGCCATTTCTTCAAAATTTATCGCGCGCTCAGAAGAACGCCGCGCCGCTGGCGACGATAACGTAAGACATCTCGCCGACATCGTTCCCGCAATCATTCAAAAACGCGGACTTTTCAAAGGTTCAATTCAAGAAACTCTCGGCGAAATTTGGCACGAATGCGTTCCCGCAAACTTGGCAAATCGTTGCCATCCCGATGATTTAAAAGATAATTTTACCACCCTCTACGTGCGTTGCGACAGTGCGGCGACAATGCAAGAATTCGCCTTCCAAAAAGTGAGAATTCTCAAAAAACTCAAAGCCAATCCCGCTTGCGCTAAATTAAAAAATCTCGTTCCAGTCTGCTAAAATTTGTTCCCGCGTGTTATTTTTCAACTTTCTTACGAATCATCGTCAACGGCGCGGGAACGATGCCGCCGAGCGAACGCACGGGAACGAGCGCGGTTTGATTGGCTTTGCCCGCTGAAATCGCGGGAACGCTTTTGCCGTTGAGCCCATCGTAAAGTTCGGTCAAAACCACTTTCACGGGTTCAAGTTGATTAGGCAACAAAAATTCAATCGTTTCGCCAAGCGACATTTTGTTGCGCACATCAAAACGCACCCAATCGCTTTCCTGCGTTCCCGCAGGTAATTGTTGCGCGGGAACGCCCGATTCGACAACCATGCCCACATTTACCGCGGTTCCCCAACTAACGCTCGTTTCATAATTTTGCGCTTCTGCGCCGGGAACGCCATCAAAAAATCCACGCGTGTAGCCGCGATTTTGCATCGTGTCGAGCTCGCGCATAAATGGTTCCGCGCTCCAATTTGTGGGATTTTTTAACCACGCATCAATCGCAAGCCGATAAATGCGCGCCGTTTGCGCCACATAATAATCGCTCTTGTTGCGACCTTCGATTTTGAGCGAATTAATTCCAGTCGCCAAAATGCGCGGCAATTCTGGCATCAAGCACAAATCGCGCGAATTCATAAAATAGGTTCCGCGCGGATCTTCTTCAACCTTGATCAATTCGCCCGGACGCTTTTGTTCTTCCAAATAAAGATTGTATTCCCAGCGGCACGACTGCGCGCAACGCCCTTGATTTGCCGAGCGTCCCGTCATAAACGCCGACAGCAAGCAACGTCCCGAATAACTCATGCACATCGCGCCGTGAATAAACATTTCGAGCCCGATATCGGGAACGCGTTTTCTGATTTCTTCGATTTCTCCAAATGTTGTTTCCCGCGAAAGCACGCAAAGTTTCGCGCCGAGCGATTTCCAAAAATTAACCGTCGCATATGACGAAACATTTGCCTGCGTCGAAACGTGCAGTGCGATTTCTGGCGCGTGTTCCCGCAAAAACATAAAAATGGCGGGATCGGAAACGATTACGCCGTCGGGCCCGAGTTCCCGCAACATCTGCGCAATCGCGGGCAATTTTTCCAAGTCTTGATTTTTTGAAAACAAGTTAAGCGCCAAATAAATCTTTTTGCCTTTGCTGTGCAAAAGCGCGATGCCTTGCTCTAATTCTTCGCGCGTCAAGCCAACGCCCGCGCGCAACGACATCGCCGGCAAGCCGCAATAAACCGCGTCCGCGCCATAATAATCGGCAATTTTCAATCGAGTAAACGTTCCCGCAGGTAAAAGTAATTCGTTCATAAATTTTCTAATTTTTAAAATAAAATTTTACACATTTTCATCAGGAGAAGCGGTTTCCAACCGCTTTTCTTTCTTCATCAATAAAAACACTTTCTAACCGCTTCCCCAAATTCCTGAATCGCCCCACAAACGATCACAAAGTGCTTCTTCAGCCCTTACAAATGCAAGCGACGGTGAATTTTTTATAATATATGCAAGCGTTTGATTAAAATGTTTTTGATTGCGAATATATCGTTCCCAAGATTCTTTTTGCCAAAGCGCTCCCGATTTTCCTAAAAATTCATTGAGTTTCTGCGAAGAAAAGCGTTTCCAAGAATGTAAAATCTCCGCAATCTTAAATGCGCCCAAGGGCTCAAAAAGCACATGCACATGATTCGGCATAACGACAAATGCGTAAATTTTATAGCGCTCGCCATCAAAATACTTAAGCGTATTTGCCACAATTTCACGACATTCCTTAATGCGCAAAATGCAAGAACCGTAGCCAGCATCTAAACATTCATCAATCTTATTTCTAAATTTTTCAGCATATTCCGCTTCTTCATCATCAGACCAAGGTTGCGGATGAGCATTCAGCCAAACATCACGCTCATATTCCCAAATTTTTAATTTTTCTTGAGGATGCGCATTTTCTGCATAACATTTGCATTGAATTGCCCAATATTCGCCCTCACGCGTTTCTGCAACCAAATCAATTCCCGTATCTTTGCCAGAAAAATCATTGCGAAATGGGAATTCGCCCCACTGCCAAACATTGCGAAAACGATTGCAATAAAGCGGATCTGTCTGCAAAAATCGTTGCATCAATCGTTCAAAACGCGCGCCTTTATCTCGTTCAGAAAAAAATTGAATGCGGTATTTTTTAAGAATATCGAGAAAAGTTGTCATAAACAAATTATACAAATTTTTATTTTTTTAATTGTTCGCGTTGGCGGAGAGCTTCAAAAAGGCAAATCGCGCCCGCCATCGAAACGTTCAGCGAATCGGCGAGCCCTTTTTGCGGAATGCCAATCGGTTTTGCAAAATCACTTTTCAACCAAAAATCGGAAAGTCCCGTTGATTCTGTTCCCAGCAAAATAGCGGTCGGTTGTGTAAAATCGCAATCAAAATAGTGTTCCCGTGCGGCTGGCGAAGTTGCAAAAATTGCCACGCCGCGTTCCCGCAACCATTGTGCGACTTGTTCTTTTTCTGCGAGTGCAAACGGCATCGAAAAAAGCGTTCCTTGCGAGGCGCGCACGGTGTTGGGATTGTAAATATCGCCTGTCAAACTACACGCGATCAGCGCGTCGCAGCCCGCAGAATCGGCAGTGCGCAACAGCGCGCCCAAATTGCCGGGTTTTTCAATACCTTCGACAACCAGGTAAAGTGGAGAGTGGGGAGTGGAGAGTGGGGAGCGGAGGTTTGAAAGTTGGTGGGAACGCGTTTTTGCAACGGCGATTAGACCTTCGGGATTTTCGCGATAACTCGCTTTTTCCATCGCGCTGCGCGAAAGTTCAACGATTTCAATTTGTGCGTTCCCGCGCGCTTGTTCGACGATTTTATGTGCGCTTTCGTTGCGCAATAATTCGGGGCAAATGTAAAGTTCTACAATTTCAATTTTACAAGCGAGCGCGCGTTCGAGTTCGCGCATACCTTCAATCACAAAAAGTCCGCTCTGTTCGCGCGCTTTGCGTTGTTCCCGCAATGCGACGAGTTGCAAAACGCGTGGATTTTTTCGGCTTTGAATAATTTCGGTCATAGTCATCGTCAAAAAATCAATACTGCGGCATGGCGCCTTTGCGGGAACAGACAAACGTGGCGATGCGCGTAGCTTTGGCGTGAGCATCGGCAAGTGGAGTTCCCGCGAGCAATGCCACGACGAGTGTCGCGGTAAAAGAATCGCCCGCGCCGACAGTATCAACAATGGGCGCAGATTTGTCGCAAGCGAGTTTTGAATGTTCGCCATTTGCCGTCCAAATCTCACTGCCAGCGCCGCCAAGCGTTAAAACGCAATGTTGCAAATTTTCAAAATATTCAAAAAGTTTTTTTGCAAATTCATCATTTGTTGCGGGAACGCAATTTAACAATTTTTTAAAAACGCCAATTTCATCTTCGTTAATTTTAAGCATTGTCGCCAACGCCAGCGAATCGAGCAAAACTTCATCACTGTAAAAATCTTGCCGCAAGTTGGCATCAAAAATTTTAATCGCTCCCGCGGGAACGGCTTTTAAAAATTGATAAATCGCCGCACGCGTTCCCGCCGAACGTTGTGCCAACGAGCCAAAACAAACCGCATTTGTTTGCTCTGCAAGCGATAATAATTCGGGCGTCATTTGCAAATAATCCCAAGCGACATTTGGCGGGAACGCATAATTTGCAACGCCGTTTTTATCGAGCGTAATCGGCACCGTTCCCGTCGGCGCGGGAACGCGTTGCAAGTGCGGGAACAATTTTTTTTGCTCCAAAATTTTCAACGTTTCATCGCCCAATTCATCATTGCCAATCGCCGAAACCACGTTCCCGCGCACGCCCTGTTGCGCCGCGTGATAAGCAAAATTTGCGGGAGCGCCACCGAGCGTTTTTTGCTCGCCAAAAACGTCCCACAAAACCTCACCGATACCAACAATATTCATCATTGCAACAACGCGCTCAAAACGCCTCCTGAAACAATGTCCGCGAGTTTTAACAAAATGCTCGACAAAAATCGCAAAATCGGTCCGAGCACCATAAACAAAATTGAATTGCCGGGTGTTGGCAACAAAATCAAGCCCAACATAATCCACAGCGAATAACGCGTCAATTTATCAAAAACGTGTTCTGGCATTTTCACCGCATAACGCAACACGCGCGAACCATCGAGCGGCGGCAACGGAATCAAATTAAAAATCATCAACGCGAGATTAAGTTGCATAAACAGCAACAAAAACATCCACGTTCCCGTCACGACATTTTCAGCCATTTCGTGCGAATTCGCATAGCGCAAAAACATTCCCAACAAAACCGCGCCCAACAACGCAAGCAGCAAATTCATCAGCGGTCCCGCGATCGAAATCAAAATCTCGTCGCGTTTGCGCGTCGCATAATTGGGCAACGAAATCGGCACGGGCTTGCCCCAACCAAAAATAAAACTCGCGCTCCCGCCCAAAAGCACAGGGCTGAAAATCATAATCGCCGGCAAAATAAACGTGCCAAATTGCTCAGCATGCGCGAGCGGATTCAGCGTAACGCGTCCCAAACGCCGCGGGAGCGAATCGCCCAATTTATCGGCAACAAAAGCGTGTCCAAATTCGTGCAGCGTGATTGATAAAATCAAACACACAAACAACAAAATAGCTTGAAAAAAATCCATCGACATAATTTTATAATGATAACATTTAATAAGCGTTCCCGCGAGCGAAGAAACTACACCTTTTTTTAGCTGATAACTGAAAGCTTGCGGGAACGCGGGAGCGGCGGGAACGCGAGAATAGAATTTTTAACACAGATTTTGCAAAGGGAACGCATGCCGAGCTCGAAGCAATCAAACAACAAGCAATCGCAAACGGCACGTTTATGAAAGCACCAAACGGCAAGCCAACAAACCTCAACGAAAAACAATGGTTGCAAGTGCGAACAAAAGCATTCAAAAAATGGTTCGGCGATTGGGAACACTTGGCGAAAGTTAAGCGTGTTAAAAATATTGTTCCCACTGAAATATCGAGCGAAAATTACAGTGCGGAAGATGCGGAACGCGACTACAAGAACATTGGTGTTGCTACAAATAAAAACACAGGCAAAAAAGCGGCATTCGTAAACAATTCTCTTTGGAAGATTTTACGGCATAAGGGATTTAATCCTGTCGTGATCAAAGAATTAAAATCTGTTTTTGAAACATCGCTTCCAATCATCGAGGGAGAGTCAAAACTTGCTTTTTACCGAAATAATACACCGCACAAAGAACAGTCCAATATTGAAAGTTATGATCATTATGTCAACAAGGTTTCAATAGACGGTAAAGACTATTACGTTCGTTTCACGCTGCAAAACTTTAAGCGCAGCAAAAAAAGAACGGAGAAAACAAGCGAATTTCATTCTTCGTTTGTTTCGGATGTTGTTTTATACGAATCAAAAAGCGAAACACCTTCCGTAAAATCTATGAACAGCATAGCGACAGAAGAAAGTTTCGCTTTCGTTGATAATAGATTATTGGAATGGATGAACATTGTCAACGAAAAAGATGTTTCAAAAATCATCGACGAAAACGGAGAACCACTGGTTGTCTATCACGGGACAAATGAAAAATTTAATGTGTTCGATAAAACAAAAGGTCGAGCGAATATGGATATTCAAGGAATGTTTTTCAGTCCTTGGGAAACCGATTCGCAAGGATATGGCTCAAATGTCCGTTCGTTTTTCTTAAACGTAAAAAATCCAGCGAGTTTTGGAGATGGTTTTACTGCGCTTAACAAACACAAAAGCGAAGACGGCGCGGGCGTTAGTGCGCGATTAGACTTAATCAAACAAGGTTTTGACGGTGTAAACAACGACGGAGAGGAATACATTGCATTCTCTCCCAACCAAATCAAATCCGCCACAGACAACACGGGCACATTCGACAGCGAAAACGCAGACATTCGCTACTCACTCGCGCAAATTGAAGAATCGAGCAACGGAAAATTATCTCTCAACATGGACGCACCGCGCGATTTGTTCTACAACCCAATGAGACAAATTTACGACAAGGCGCGCCACGATAAATTCGTAAAAGATAAAACAAACGAAGAACTCGAAGCACTCAACACCGCTGCAACGAACTACGATTCGCTTTTGAAAATCGCACAGCAAGCAACAACACTCGCTTGTTGGCAAGTAAGAAACAAACGCGACAATGCGCCAAGTTGGGTAATTAACCGAATTACAAAATCTCTCAACGATGCTGAGCGAGCCATTGCGGTAGAGCGCGCACAAATGACCTACGAAATTATCAAAAATCGCTACGGCGGCGCGCTCCCGCCAACCTTCGATAAATTCGTGAAATTCGTGGATAAACTAAAACAAGAAAAGGCAAAAACAATGAAAACCAACATATCGACCATCAAAGAATTATGGCAACGCGCTAAAAACGCCAGCCGCGCACGCGTAGAGTTGTTGCGCGGGAACGAATTTTTGCGCGCATCGCTTGCGGGAACGATTGTGCAAAAGCGGCTCGACGAGATGATCGCACTGCTGCGAATCACCAGCGACGACGCGCGCCACGAGTTTGAAATCTTACTCGCAGACAACGAAACGTTCCCGCAATTTTGGCAAGCCGTCAAAGGCAAATTTAACGTGTAAAAAGTTTTTCACAATCTTTTACACTTATTCACAAAATTAAAGTTAACAAATTGAAAAAAACTTTAACATTCGTTCCCGCGAATGTTAAAGAAAACGAAAAATTTTAACAGACGCGTTCCCACAAAAAAAACTTTGCGTGATTTGCGATAAATTTGCGGAATCCGCGTTAAAAAATATTCGTGAAATTCGTGGATAACTTTCAACAATCAACAATCAACAATCAAGGAATAAAAAATTATGAAAATTGAAATCACAATGACTGAAATTTGCTTGCTGGCAGACTTGTTTTGCGAGCGATTTAAAATAAGCGCAAAGGACGCGACAAAAGCCGTTCCCGCGGGAGATTGTGCGCCCTGCACTCCACACTCCACACTCTCCACTCCACACCCAAAAGAAGACATCACGCGCGTGAAAACGGCGGCGGACGATTTTATGGAAGCGTTGAAAAATTCCGTTCCCGCAGACGACAAAGAAGACGGTGGCGACGTTCCCGCAGACGACGAAGAAGACGATGATGAATTTATCGGCGATGACGGTGAAGCGTTAGAAATTGGCGATAATGCGGAGTTTGTTGACGATTGCGCCGACGCATTGTTGCGCAATGGCTACACGCTCAAAAACGCCACGCCGCAAAAGATTTGCGACGCGTTGGTTGCTTTTGGCTACGACACTGCCGACAAAAACGAGGTGCGAGAAGCATTGATTGACGCTTGCGCGCAAAAGGCGGGAACGCGTTTTTCAGTCGATTTCAAGCGCATTGGTCGCGGGTATTTGTTTACGTTTAAACGCAAACCGAACGAATAATTTTATCAACGAATTAAACGAATTAGACTAATTTTTTAACGCAAAGGACGCAAAAAATCGCGAAGCGATTTAGGAAATAGGAAAAAGGAAAGAGGAAAGAGGAAAAAGGAAAAAGAAAAAAGAAAACCCAAAAATATTTCGTTAAATTCGTGAAATTCGTGGATAAAAATTGACAATTATGGACGACGATCAGCGTAAATGGCTTTGCGGCAGGCGGTTGCATATGTTTCAAAAACTCATTCTCTACAAAGAGTTTGAGGCGGGAAACAAGTCGCGTGCAGATCTCGCCCGTGAATACGGCATCAGTCATCAGGCGGTCTGTTATCATTTCCGCAACTGGAAACGCCAAATGCGCGCAGGTAGTAAAAAATGGATGTAGATTATCTGTTGAAAAAAATCTTCTGCCTCGACGGCCCAAAAACGGTCGTCGAATGGTGTCGCACGCACGTGACGGAAATTCCGTATTCGCCCGTTGCGTTTGATCTCGACAAATCACCAATCCTGCGCGCGTTGCTCGAAGAACTCGAAAAACCGCGCAATCGCTACGTGATGATTTGCGCCTGTGTCCAGTCTGGCAAAACGCTTGCGCCCGAACTGTTTTTGTCTTACCTCATCGAAAACCGCCCCGGTCCAACACTGTGGCTTAACACTACCGACGCTGAAGCGAAAGACCAAGCGGAAAACCGAATCGGTCTGCTCTTTGATGCGCTCGAACCCGTGAAACTGCTCGCCAACACCGACAAAAACAAAATGCGCATCGCCACAAAAACATTCTCAAACGGTATGACTGTCTGGTTTCTCGGGCAAAACAATCTGCGAAATCTTCAACGCCGATCGGTTAAATATGTGTTTGGTGACGAAACTTGGCAATGGTCAGAATCGCGCATGGCAGAAGCCGAAGGGCGCATTACCGCATTCGCCGACGGCAAGTGTATTTTTATGTCGCAAGCGGGAACGTCCGGAGATCAAACCGACCTCGCGTTTGAATCATCGACAAAAAATGAATGGACGTGGATTTGCCCGCACTGCAAAAACGAATGGATCCCCGCGCTCGAAAACTTCGACGAAAACAACGCAACGATGACCTGCCCAATTTGCAAAACAATCTACAGCGAAAAAGACCGCACAATGCTCGCGGGAACGGGAATGTTTGTCCCGCGCGGACGGGAACGTGCAAAATATGCAGGTTTCCGCTGGAACTGTTTTTCCACGATGGACTGGCGCGAAATCGCAACGCTCTACAAAGACGCGCTCGCATCATCGGCACGCGCAAACGATAATCCAATGCGCATATTCTTTCAAAAACGGTTGGCAGAGCCTTGGGGACACAGCGACTGCGATGTCGGCTTGCTTTCAACGCGCGAAAGAAAAACAGTCGGCTATCTGCTCGGCGACACATGGCAAGACGAAGGCGCAATCGACATCGAAACTTTTGAAATCTATGCCGCAGGAACCGTTCCCGCAGGCGCGCAAACAAAGCCATTGCGATTTATGACCGTGGACGTGCAGAAAGACCGTTTCTATTGGGTCGTGCGCGCATGGAGCAAAAACGGCTGTTCCCGCCTGATCGATTGCGGCGTAGCGCGGCGATTTGAAAACTTGCGCGAAATCGCCGAAAAATATTCACTGCTCGAAAGCTTCGTCGGGATCGACTGCGGCTACACCACCGACGAAGTATTCACATTTTGCGCACAAAACGGCTACACCGCATTGCGTGGCGACCGAAAAAACGATTGGCTCTTCCGCGACGGCGAAACAAAAAATCTCCGCCCGTATTCGCCCAAAGAAATAATCAAGGTCGGGAACGCATTTTGCGGCAGGCATTATTTTTCGACAATGCGCTGTAAAGACGTGCTCGAAGCCCTGCGCCACGGAAACACCGCGCTCACGTGGACATATCCCGACGACGCGCCCGCAAGCTACGAACGCATGCTGTATTCTGAAGTCAAAAACGATGTTTCAGGCATCTGGGAACAAATCGGCTCGCGACCTAATCACTTCTTCGACTGTGAATCAATGAACGTCGCAATGGCGATTATGACCGACATCGTGGGGTGATTGGTTTAGAGATTAAAGAGGAAAAAGGAAAAAGGAAAAAGGAAAGAGGAAAAAGATTATGGCTTATGGCTTATGGCTTAGAGCTTAGAGTTGAAATTTGAAAGTTTTATCACCGAATTAACCGAATTGAACGAATTTATCGAAATTATTTTTTGGATTTTCTCTTTCCTCTTTCCTCTTTCCTTTTTCCTCTTTAAGCCCTAATCCCTAACCTCTAACCTTTTTTATCTATTGCGCGTGTAGAATACGTCGTCTCGATTTTCCAGCGTTCGTCGTTTGTATTTTTTGTTGCGCTGATTTTGCTGACAATCCATTTCATACCTTTTTCCGGCTTTGGTGCTGGTCCTGGTGGATTGCTGACAATATCGTTCAATTTGTGAACGGCACTATTAATTTTGACGGTTTGCGTGGTGACAGTCCAGTCGTAGCTTGAATAACGGTATTGAAAATCGCCGTCGCGTATTTTTTTCAAAATCTTTTTGTTGTAAATACCGAGCTCGTCTAAAAACTTTTTCCAAGTGATTTTTTTTCCGCCGGTGATTTCTTGATCTGATAATTCTCCAGCAGAATTTTTGTAAAAAACCGTTTCGTCTTTAACGCCGCTCAAATAGTCTTCTGCCGCTTTTGAAACATTTTCTTCAGCGAGTTCATTTTTGTATTTTGGGTCATTAAGAATTGAATCAACCTGCTGCGAAGTGGTTAGTTTATATTGCTCTGTAATCGGTCCGATAACAACACTATCGTCAAGTTCCAGTTCTGCATAATTTAATGTGACGGACACTGTCTGGTTATTGTCCGTGCTCATTTGCCTGTCGGTTAGTCTTAATTCTTTTTGCAATAATTCGCTAAAACTGCCAAGTTGCGGTGCGGAGCGAATTGCCTCTTTAAGTGTTCCTAAAAAAGAATACTTAATCGTAGCGGTTTTGCCGTTTTTCTTTTTGCTTGCGTCAAGATGATCGGCAAAATCAATTTTTCCAATTACCTCTTTTTCGTTCCCGTAATTTTTGTTTTCCATTGTTTTAATTTAAGGTTGTGTTAATGTTAAATACCTCGTTTGTGCGTGTATTTTGTTCTATTTTTTCTAACAATCGCGCACTCGCTTCCGTCGCCGCCGCAACTCTATTTTGCAAACTGCCGAGCGTTTCGCGCGTTTCTAAATTTTCAAAACTTGTTTTAATTTGTGGAAATGCTGGCTCGACCACCTGTTTTTGACGGTTATATTTTTCAATCAGACTTGGCAATGTCGATTGTGCTTTTTCTTGTTCAAGCGCCAGTTCCCGCTCGGCATAACCAATCGCCAGTTCTCCGTATTGCCTTTTTAATTCGTTTTGACGTTGCAACAGACGAAGTTTTTGGGCTTCATAGATGTTGCCGTTTTTAGTAAGTTCTTGAATTTGCAAATTAAGTTTATATTCTTCAAAGCTGGCTTTTCTTGCAGCTTCCTGTTCAGCAGTCATACGCTTTTCATTTGTTAACTGACGTTCAAGAGAAACAATTTTATTATAATACTCAAGCGTTTTTGAAAGCGTTTCGTTTTCTTCTTTTGTTAGTTCGTTTTTTTCTTTAAGTTCATAAATCAGGTCGCGCAATTGCGTAGAATTGCCGCCTGCCTTTTGAACTAAATAGTCTAATTGTTCGGAAGTGTCACGCACACTCAACGCCTGCGTTTCAATCAATTTACCGTAGTTTTCTTTGGCGTTTTGGGCGCGACCAATCGCAGCCGCCTTTTCTTTTTCATCGACAATCGATTTTTCAAGCACCAACTGATTGTTAAGCACGGCAAGCCGCTTGTCTGCCTGTTCGCCGATAAAACGCGCCAAGTCGGCGCGCTTGAGCTCTATTTCAAGCAATTCTGAACCGTATTTCCATTCATTGTCGGCAACTGCTTTTTTTGCCTCATTTGTCAATTCGATGCGACGCAGGCGCAATTCTTCAGCGTCGGTAATCGTCGCAAACTCGCGTTCAATCTCTTTGCGTTTTGCTGCATACGCTGCCGTAATTGCCTTGACGGCTTGTTCTTCTTCGAGCAACGCGCGGTTGCGCATGTAGTTCATCGGGTCGGCAGAAAACAACCCCACTTGCTCCATTGCCCGTTTGTATTTTTCAAGCCCGTAAGTCAGCAAGTTTAACGACGGCAACATTACGTTTTCTGCCAAATCGCTTTTGACGATTTTCAGTTTCGCGTCAATCGTGGCAAGCGTTCCCGAAAAAGTATTCGACAAATCGCCTGCCGCCTTGGCGAAAACGCCCGTTCCCGTCGCACAAGCGAGAATTGCCGCCTCGATTTCCGGAAACCCAATTTTCCCAGTGGAGATGAGTTGTTTCAACGTTGCTTCGTTCACCCCCATTTGTTCGGCAAGCTGACGATAAATCAACAGCTGGTCGAGCATTCCACTCACTGGCGAGCCCGCCTTTGCTTTGGCAAACGCGCTGGAGATTTCGCCAATGCTTCTTCCTGTCGCTGCGCTCAAATTGTGCATCGCGCCGACCCACGTTTCGATTTCTCCCTGTGTTTTAAATACGCCAGCGAGCACGCGCGCCGCCGCTGCCATTTCTTCGATGCTCGCCGTGCCGTTGGCGCTTTCCTCGCGAAACTTTACCATCATTTCGCGCGCGTCGCCGATGCCGTCAACAAACGGCTTTAATTGAATAATCGTTTTTTCAAAATCTGCCGCCTCACGCAAATGCGCCATACCTGAAGATATGAATCTCCCAATCTGACCAACAGCAACAAGAGAATGCGAAAACGTGCTAACCATTCCGCTCATTGATTTTTTTAAATCATTTGCGCTACTCTGTATTTGTTTGATAGAATTTATTGCGGAAACATTGTTTGCCGTTATAATAAAATTAATATTTTGTGCCATGGAATATGCGGGTTTTTTTGTTTTACTTTTATTTTTTTGCGCCTTTTTAAGCAGGGCGACAAAAAGTTGGTGTGTCGTGTTGTTAGTTTGCTTTTACGGTTTAATGTCTTTTACTTTTTTTGATTTTGAAAAATTTTACGGGTTTTCAATGTCGGTGCTTATATCGGCTCCGATTGTTTTTCTTTCGGTTGCGGTGTGGTTGTGGCGCCACCGCAAAGACAAACCGTCTAATGACGATGTAGATGATTTCGATGATTTTTTTTAAGATGCAAAAAACGCATTAAAATTATTCGGGCTTTGCCTTGGTTAAAATATTTTTAATGTGCATAATTTTTGCCGCGTCAGGAAACGCCTCTTTTGCCCACTTGCAAGCAACGCCAGAAAACACAAGTGAGCAATGATAATATTGCATTAATCTTGACAACGGCATGTCTAAAATAGTATTTTCACTCCACCCCGTTTCGCGGGCAACACTGAAAATCAGCATTGCTACGCTCGCGGGGAAAGCGCGTTTTTTGGTATATCAGAATTTTCTTGCGTCTCAATCTTTGTCTGTGAAATCACCTTGTTATCATCAATTATTTTTTGAACAATATCATTAAAATCCTCCTGCGAAAGCGTGCCTAAAAAGTTATCAGCACGAATTTCAAATAAAGACGGCTCACGATAAACTGTGCGACAAACCTCTTCCGCGTTGCCGCAAAGTAAATAAATCATATCGCCTAAGCTCGAAAGCCCGCTATTCTGATTAATGCCCAATATGTTAATGCCAACACGATCTGCCATCGCCAGTGTTCGCAAACTGATTTTGCGAGGGTAATCTGTGTCGGGCGAGCAAATCGCATCATTTAATTTTTCTTCTCTACTCATTTTTTTAGTTTATAGTTAATTTTAGTTGAGAGTTTATAGTTGAGAGTTGAGAGCTTAAAAGAAAGTTGAAATTTAAAAGTTAAAAGTTAAAATCAAAGTTAGCGATTAAATCCAAAAATAATTCGTTCAATTCGGTTAATTCGGTGATAAAAAAATTTCAACTTTCAACTTTCAAATTTTAACTTTCTTTTAAACTCTCTTACTGTTGCGCGGGTGTTTTTTCAACAAGCGGCCAATAATTCGCCGTGAACTGAACCGCTTTCAATTCGTTATCGCCGCCTACCAATTGCTCTGTGCCAAATTTAACAACAGTAGAGCCACCGGTAGGACATCTGTTGCCGTAGCGCGTCGGTGCGTCTGATTCGCACCAAGTCTCAATTTCGGTTTCGATGTCCGAAATAGATTTGCCTTCAACAAAATACACTTTCCCTGAGTATTCCACATTGTCAAGACGCACAACAATAGTGCGCGCTGGAGTTCCCAGTTGGGTTTCAATGTATGATGGTTGCACAGACAACTCGTCGATAACGCACGAGTTCAATTTGACCTCGGTGCGAATTTGTGTTTTTTTGCCATAATATTTATTTGTATTTACTGCCATAATGATTTGTTTTTTTTGTGTTGTTAATAATTAGGGTTAAAAGTTTATAGTTGAGAGTTGAGAGTTGGGAGTTGGTCTTAGTCTTGGTCTTGGTCTTGGTTAAACTTTCAACTCTCAACTCTCAACTCTTAACTTTTTTGCGTTATTTCAAAATCTTAAAAATGCGCGTTCCCGCGAGCAAAACTTGCTTGCCGTGGCGGTCGAGAATGGGGACTTCAACTTCGGGCGGGCGTTGTGTGATTGTGAAATATTGGTTGTAGTCAGTGATGCCGTTTACAACAATGCTCCCGCCTGTTCTAATGGTGTTTGTTGTTGTGTTTTCGGGAACATTGATTACCAAATAATCGCCATCGACAGTGGTTTCGAGCGATGAAACATCGAGATGTGCTTCTTCGATCGGCAAGGGGCTAATGATGCGCACGTAAACGCGTTGCGCCTTGTGGTCGATAAAGACGGCTTGCGGCTCGTAGATGATTTTGGGCGGCGGTGGCGGTGGTGGTGGATCAATCGATCCCGCAGCGCGTTGTTGCGTGATGGTAAGCGTGTCTGCGAGCTCGTCGGTGGTGGTGCTGTAAACTTTCACTGTTGCCGTGCGGTCGGTATTAGCAGTGTTGTTGGGGGCGAGCACTCTTAACCAAAGTTTGCCACCGTTTTCGACGTAATTGTGATAAAGCCAAGTTTTGTCGCATTCGATGCGCCAGTTGTTTTTGTTCCACGTGTTAATCTCGGTCAAAATCTCTACCATCGCGTTTCCTGATTTTGCGCCAATGGTTGCGTTTTTTTCAGCAAACTCAAACCGGTTTTCGACGGGTTCGCCGCTTTCGTCGTCAACGACAGGGAAAAATTGCTTAAATCCTGAAAAATAATTATTTATATTTTTGATTATCTTCTTTCGGGTCTCTAAATCTTTTTGCGCCGATTCTAACAAACGCATTTTAGCCGCTGTAAAGATTTCTTTGATAACGTCTAAAAATTGACCTTCGAAAGCAGGTGGGTCTTCATAGATAAAACAAAGTTGAACTACTTTGCTCGGCTCGGCAAGATATGCGTTTTCGTCAAAAATTTGCCATGGTTCGCCTGCGAGCTTTTTGCCGATGTAGCGTCTTGTGTCATCGTCTTTCCAATATTCTGTATAACTGCCCGCGACTTCTTTTGGATCTGTGGTAGTGCCGTCGGCGTTCTCTAACCATTTATAGGTTACCTTGGCGTAAAGTTCTCGACTATTGTGCACGGCGGTTCCGAACACCACCTCATCGCTTTTTTTAACACTAAAATCAACCTTAGACCCCTTGCTCTCATTGACTTCGAGGTAGTAAGAGTTTTCGCTGATGCGTGTGCATTTGGTTGAATATGTCCAAGCAGTTGACTTTTTTGTGCCGTCGGCGAGTTCTAATGTTTTCGAGATAGTTCCTTGCAAAATCTCTTTTGTTTTGCCAATTTCATAGCGCAGTCGCGTGTCTTTCTCTTCGGTTCGTTGGATTGAGTAAGTTCTTTCTTCTTCGCTGGTGATTTTATAAGCTACGCCACCAAATGAAAGATGTCCCGGACCTGTTCTGTTAAAGGCAGAAGCACTGAATGGATAGTCTTTGGTGGGGTCAACATCGTCGGGAATGGTAGCGCGTACTTCTCCTTCCCCTTCGGCGCAGTAAACGCTGACAGGCCCGCAAGAGACCCCTCCTGCCGTGTCGGCACTAACCCAGATTGTTCCGCCCGGCGTGAGCCGGCAAGTGCCACGGACGGAAACTGATTTACCTTCGGGAATGTCGTAAGATAGCATGGTTTTAGTCGAGAGTGGAGAGTGGGGAGTGGAGAGTTTTTTTAACGCGGATTTCGCAAAGGGAACGCAAGTGTCGCAGGCGCAAACAAGAAAAACCTATTTGCTCCTACTGAACCTACGGTGCTTTTGCGTTCTTTGCGTTTCATCTGCGAAATTTGCCTTAAAAATTAAGTGCCTGCGGCGGCGGCTTCGAGCGCGGCAACGCGTGCGATGAGCGCGTCGAGGGCGGTTTGGTCGGCTTTGGTTGTGATGTCGGGAATATCTGATTTGAAAGCGATAGTTTCGTTTTTGGTTAAACCGTAAAGATTGATCGTCGCAAAATATGTCGAGCCAACAGATTGGAAAACCATTGCGCCACGAGAGCCACTTATTTTGACAGCACCGCCTTGTTCTAAATCTACATCATCAGCGGCAAAATGAAGCCATTTTCCAAGGATTGTTTTCGTTCCCGTGATTTGTTGGTCGCTTGCGAGGTCAGCGAGACCAGAGAGGTCGATTGTTGGAATGTCTTTCATTCGGGCGATTTTAAGTTTTTTATTTTCTTCATTGTTGGCTGGTTCGAGATAGAAATCTTCGTAAACGCCATTGTCCTTGCCATAAACACGAATTCTATCGCGCTGGTAGCGCGTCAACCATTGTGTCCAGCTTACGGTAGAACCTGCGCCACCTGCCACGTAAAGCCCGCCATTGTCGCCGCTTTGCGATGCGAAAATGGCTTTGCCGTGAATGCCCAAACTGCCCGCTGTTGGGCTGCTGTTGGTTGCAAAAAACTTTGCCATGCCGTTGGTTGTTGACTTGAGTAATGCAGCATTGACGACGTGGTATTCGGTGGGGTCGTTAATTGAGCCCGCGATTTTAACCGTTCCCAAATTTTGGGTGGTTGCCGTGCCAAATGTTTCAGGGATCATTTGGCGCAACTCTTCGACCGAGGTCATCAGATAACTCACGTTATTTTCAACTGGGACAAATTGAGTTTTTGGGACATAGACGGTTGCGGCATCGGTGATTAAATAATAGGTGTGTTCGGGCTTGTCTTCGATTGCGTCGTATTCGGCTTGCGTGCATTCAACAAGCATTACCGCGCCGACATTGTAGCCCGGACCGGCAGGCACGTCGCCGTCGCGAATGACATTGTTAGTGATTGTCGCCGAAAGCGTCTTGGTCGCGTGCACATTCCCGTCAGTGTCTGTCCACTGAAATTCAAGCGAAAACGCTGCACTTGCCACGTCGTCTTCTGCGCCCGTGTTGACTTTCAACGCTTCATCGATGATTGAGCCGCTGACATTGAATTTTAGCGTTCCCACGGCGAGCCCGTCATCGTCGGCGACAAAGGTTTGTGTCTCGGCTTTGAGAGCGAGCAGTGTGTCGTATTGCCCTTGCACTTTCAAGCCCATTGTGAGCTTGCTCAGCTCGGCAACGGTCGGGGCTTGCGTTCCCGCAAAAGCCACTTCGATTTCAACGTCGTTGCCGCGCTTAAATTCAAACGAAGTTGCGTTCCCGCTAAACGTGTAGGGCTTGATCGGACCTGTGCCCTCGGAGATTTTGTAACTGCTCGCAATCGTATTTCGTCAAATAAAAAGGACACCGAAGATTTTTTTGAGAGGAAAGATTCTGGGAGTTATTCTTCATTTAAGA
>CAKUQY010000014.1 GCA_934675585.1 uncultured Opitutales bacterium
TAAATGAAGAATAACTCCCTGAATCTTTCCTCTCAAAAAAATCTTCGGTGTCCTTTTTATTTGACGAAATACGGGAGAATGGCGGGAACGGGATAATTTCAAGAGCGCTTCGCGAAAAGCGCGCGTTGCGCGATGAAAGCGCCTACGACGAAAAGGTTTTTGGGAGGAGCGGCATCTTGCCGCTCCATTTTTATTATTTTTCCCGCAAACTCAAAGCGCCAACGGCGCGACAGAATTAGCCCAGGGCGCAAGCCCTGGGTAAAAGAATAAAATCTATCAGCCCTGAAAGGGCGACAGAACACGGGAACGGGAATTTTCAAGAAGGCGATACCGAGCAACGCGAGATGGAACCAATTTTATCTTCGCCACGGGAACGCGGGAACGGAATTTTTTTCGACTACGAATAAACGCTAATTTACGCGAATTATTTTTTTAAGTGGGGAACGGGGGATGTAAAAAAAAGAAATCAAGAGAACCTACTCGCATTCGCTCGTTAAAGAATTTAAAGAAAATTACGATTTTATTCGGCGGCTTAAACCGCCGAAACTTCGAAATCTTCGTCCTTCGGGCGAGAAAAATCCGTTCCCGCGAAAAGAGGTTTGCGGAATTCGCTTAATTCGGTGATAAAATTTTGCGGTGCTCATTCGCGCTCGCGACGTGTTCCCGCAGGCTCGATTTCAAAAATCAACAGCCCTGCGATGCGCGATTTTACGGGAACGAGTCTTCTGTCGTCGAGCGTTTCGATTTGCACTTGCGCGCTTGCGGGAACGCTGTCAATTTTTAAATGATCGTTCAAATCGCGACGGTCATCGTAAGTCGTTAAATTGTCCGCAATCAGCGTTCCCGCCGAATCTCGCACGCGAATTTTTGTAGCGACGCGATTGCCATTTTTATCAACAATTGAAATGCAAAGCGGCAATTTATTTTTGTTGAGAGCGACGTAGCGAGCTGTCACATTTTCTGCGGGAACGCGAAATTGCGGATTCCAAATCAAGCCAATTTTGCTCGCTGCCTCGCCCCAAGTCAGCGCGTAAATCGCGTGCGTCGCGTCTGCGTTTTCGCACATCGCCGTGTCCGCGTCAAACCACGCGTGATTGACGTTCCCGCCGTCGCCCGCGCCGAGATAAAACCATTGTCCGCCATCATAAATTTCCACCCAAGAATGATTGCCTGGCTTGTGCGGCCAATTGCATGAAACAAACCGCGCGGGAACGCCCACGGCGCGGCAAGCGTCGATCAGCAAAATCGAAAGTCCTGTGCAGCTCGCCTTTCCAATGCGCATTGAATGTGACGGGCTTTGGTCGGGCTTGTCGCGCTTGGGCGAATAACGCACGCCGAGCAAATCCCACAATTCGCGATTTAATTTTTCGGCAACTTCGCTTGCGGTTTTGCAATTTTCAACCCGCGGCGAAAGCAGATTCAAAAAGTGTTCCCGCCACGGCTCTGGCGTTTCCCCGACCGAATCATAAGGCAAAATATATTCCAAAAAAATCTTGTCGGGAACGTCTTTTGCCCACGGTCGATTTTGCGTTCCCGCGAGCGCCAACCGCGCGTTTTCTTGCAAGAATTCCCGCGAAACACCGTTCCCGCCGCGATGTTTTTCGAGCCAGGCGACGCATTCATTTTCGCTCGGCAACGCGAAAACGCTTGCCGTTCCCGCCAAGAAAAATATTAAAAAGTTTTCTAAAAATTTCATCATTTTACATAGATTCAATTGCATCGACATCAACCGTTTCGATAATATTTTTGGGCCATTTGAAGCGGGAACGCAATTCGCTAATTTTAGCAATTACAGGCGTCACGCGGTCGCAAACATAAAACAAATGCCAGCGATAAAAATCTTGCAATTTTTCAATCGTGCACGGACACGGTCCTTTGAACGCGCACAAATCAGGCGCATTTTTATCAACAAAATCTTTCCACGCTTCAACGGTTTTTTCCAACAACTCTCCGTCTTCGCTGCGAAACAAATGACGAATCAAATGCGAGTTTGGCGGATAATTAAAATCGCGTCGCTTGCCCAATTCATCTTCGACAAAACCTTCATAATCGGCATTTTTGGCAAATTGAATTGGTGCCGCAAATGGTGTAAATGTTTGCACGATCACTTCGCCGTCGAGATCGCCACGCCCTGCTCTTCCCGCGACCTGCACCAACAACTGAAACGTGCGTTCCGCCGCGCGAAAATCCGGAATGTGCAGCGACAAATCCGCGTCGATGATTCCCGCCAGCGTCACGCGCGGAAAATCAAGCCCTTTCGCAATCATTTGCGTTCCCAGCAAAATGTCAATTTCGCCGTCGCGGAAACGCCCGAGAATTTCGCGGAACTCATTTTTTTTGCTCATCGTATCACCATCGAGCCGCCGAATGCGGGCTTGTGGGAACGCGTTTTGCAGAATTTCTTCGGCGCGTTGCGTGCCGTAGCCGCGTTTTTTTATCGAATCGTTCCCGCAACTTGGACAGCGCGAAATCGCCGCCTGAATATGCCCGCACAAATGGCAACGCAAAGTTTGGTCGTGGCGGTGAAAAGTCAGCGGTGCCGAACAATGCGGGCAAGTCGCGACATAGCCGCAATCGGGACAAATCAGCGAACGCGAATAACCGCGGCGATTCAAAAACAAAATGCACTGCTCGTGCCCGT
The DNA here is from genome assembly GCA_934675585.1 of uncultured Opitutales bacterium. GTDB lineage: Bacteria > Verrucomicrobiota > Verrucomicrobiia > Opitutales > UBA953 > Spyradosoma. The sequence goes on from CAKUQY010000014.1 coordinate 2,642, forward strand.
CGAGGCGTTCCCGAATCGCTTTCAACAGCGTTCTCGAAAAAGTCGTCTGCCCCTGCATGTGCAAAATTTCGCGGCGCATATCAACGATATTCATCAGCGGGAGCGCACTACCGTCAACGCGGTGAGCGATGCGATCCAAAATATATTTGCCGTTGAGCGCATTTGAAAAACTTTCGATCGACGGCGTCGCCGAGCCCAAAACGCAAACCGCGCCACATTTCGACGCGCGATAAACGGCAACATCGCGCCCGTGATAAAACGGCGTTTCGCCTTGCTTGAACGACGGCTCATGCTCTTCGTCAACAATAATCAAACGCAAATTTTGCATCGGCGCAAAAACCGCCGAACGCGCACCGACAAGCACGCGCGCGTTCCCGCGAGCCATATCCATCCACGCGTCAAAACGTTCGCCCGACGACAAATGGCTGTGCCAAACTACCGTTTCTGTGCCGCAATCTTGCAGGCGGGAACGCAAACGCTCGACCGTTTGCGGTGTCAACGCAACTTCGGGAACGAGAAAAATCGCACTCCCGCCTTCGCGTAAAACTTTACGAATCGCCTCGATGTAAACTTCGGTTTTGCCGCTTCCCGTCACACCAAAAAGTAAATGCGTTTGATATTTGCACGCGTCAAGCGCAGTATTTATCGAGTTTAGCGCAGCTTGCTGTTCTTCGTTGAGCGCGAAAAGCGGCTTGCTTTTTGACGTTCCCGCCGCAAGATCGACATAAGCGACGCGCGAAACGGGAACGCTTTTTTGTTGCGCCAAACCGCTATCAATCAACGCTTTCACCACCGCCGGCGAAAACGGCAACGCACTCCGCAAAACCGGTTCCGCACTCTGCGCCAATCGCTGATAAAGTTCCGCCTGTTTTTTTGCGCGACGCGATAATTGCTCGTGCGTTCCCGCGTCAAACGGCGCGATTAACGAAATGCGATGTTCCAAAACCGGACGCACGCCGTTGCGCACCACCAGCGGAATCACCGTGTTTATCACCGAATTGAGCGAACACGAATAATACGACGCCAGCCATTGACAAAGCCCAATTTCGTCCGCCGCCAAAATCGGAAATTCATAGCAAACTTTCGCGATATTTTTGGCGATTTTTGCAATCTTGGGCTCACATTCACAAGGCATTTCCCAAACGATCCCAAAAACTTCGCGACGGCCCAACGGCACGCGCACAAGCGTTCCCGCGACAAGCGTTTTTTCCATCGCCGCGGGAACGCGATAAGTGTAAATATTGCTCCCGCCGTCAAACGGCAAAACCCGCGCAAACTGCGTTCCCGCGGGAACGCGCGCGTCTTCAAATTGCGGGAATAGGGAATTTTGAATTATCACCGTAGGTTGATTAGGAAGAAATAGGTTTATTTTTAAGCATCAAACGGATGACGCACCTTTATCCATTCGTTTAAAGTTTCGGGAACGGAAAACTGCCGATTTAACAGGCGCGAAAAATTTCCTTTAAGCGAGTTCCCGCCAAAATTTATCAGTAGCCCTAACGATTTTCCCGTAAAACGCAAATAAGTCGCCAACCGTCTGTAGTGCTCGGGCGCCAAACTTTTAACCGCCTTTAATTCGATAATCAGCGAATCGTCAACCAAAAGATCAACGCGAAACCCGTTAACGATTTCAATCCCGTCATAATTGAAAGAAATCAGTTTTTCGCATTCAACCTTGTGTCCGTTTTTTGTCAAAAATTTTTCAATCAAAGTTTTATACGAACTTTCCAGCGCGAAACTTCCAAGTCGAGAATGAACGCCAAACGAAAAATCAAGCACACGATCAATAATCGAATCGATTTTTAGAACTTCATCCGCATTTAAAACCGCCATCGCCCGCGTTCTCCTATTCGTTCCTTTAAACCTACGGTGCTAAATCTGCGCCCGATGTTCCCGCGCGTAAGATTCCGCGAAATAGGTGAGAATCAAATCCGCTCCCGCGCGGCGAATTGCGAGCAGCGATTCGTCTCGGCAAGCTTGCAAATCGAGCCAGCCCATTTTCGCCGCCGCCACCAACTGTGAATATTCACCAGAAACTTGATACGCCACCACGGGAACGAGCGTGTTTTCGCGCACATCGCGAATAACGTCCAAATAAACGCCCGCGGGCTTGACCATTACCATATCCGCATTTTCCGCCTCGTCAAAAAGCGCCTCGCGAATCGCTTCGCGGCGGTTGGCAGGATTCGCTTGATACGATTTTTTCGTCAGCCCAGAAATTTTATTTTTCGCCTGCGATTTGCTGCCGACGGCATCGCGAAAAGGTCCGTAATACGCCGACGCAAATTTCGCCGAATACGCGCAAATTCCCGTTCCCGTCAGCCCCGCGGCGTCGAGCGCCTTGCGAATTTCGCCGATGCGGCCGTCCATCATGTCCGACGGCGCGACAAAATCCGCTCCCGCGCGCGCGTTTTCGACCGCCATTTTGCAGAGAATTTCGACCGACGCGTCGTTTTCAACATCGTTCCCGTCGGCAGTCAGCACGCCGTCGTGCCCGTGCGTCGTGTACGGGTCAAGCGCGATGTCGGCAAAAATCACCATTTCGGGAACGGCTTTTTTTACCGCGCGAATTGCACGACAGACAAGATTTTCTGGATTAAAAGATTCCGCGCCATCAGGACTTTTTTTATCCTCGGGCGTTTTCGGGAACGGCGCGATACCGTAAACGCCGAGCGATGCCAAAACTTTGCATTTTTCGACAAGCGCGGGAATCGTCAAACGCTCAATTCCTGGCATAGACTCGATCGGCTCGTTCGCGTTCCCGTCCGTCAAAAAAACGGGCTGAATTAAGCGCGCGGGCTCGAGCGCGGTTTCGTTTAACATCGCGCGCACGGAAGCATTTTTGCGCAAACGGCGCAAACGTACAGGAATATCCAATTGTTTCATAAAATTATTATAAAACAACTCATTCTATGACGCGAATTTCGCGGGAACGCGACGGGAACGTATTTTTTCAACTAAGTTAATTAAGGAAAATTTTTAAGGGAACTAAGGAATTTTGCATTAAATTCTTTAACGAGCGAAGCGAGCAGGTGCTCTTAATTTCTTTTTTTAATTTTTTCGTTCCCGCCAGCGTGCGTTCCCGCGACGTCAAAAAATATTTGCGAATTTTTGCGGCAAAATTTGCGGTATTCGCGTAAAAAAAAAAACGCCGTTCCCGTAAAAAAAATCTCGCCCGAAGGACAAAGGTTTCTAAGTTTCGGCGGTTTAAGCCGCCAAACAAAATCGAAAAATTCTTTAAATTCTTTAACGAGCGGATGCGAGTAGGTGCTCTTAAATTCTTTTTTTCTTGTTCCCGCGCCTGCCGTTCCCGTTGCTAAGAATAAAAACAACCTTTGTCGTCGCTAACGCCGTTTTCTAACGAAAACGATTAGAGGTGAAAATAAAATTCGTCGAAATATTTTATTTTTTTCGCGGGAACGCGAGTGTTAGCAAGCGACGTTAGTTGCGACAAGGGTTGTTTTGTTTTTCCGTTCCCGCGCGTCTACGTTGCCTTAGCAACGCGCCCAAAAAATCTTCGTGCCTTCGTGTCTTCGTGTGAGATTTTTTCCGTTCCCGCGCCCACCAACAAAAAATCTTAGTTTCCCTTAAATTTTCCCCGTAGTTTCCATGGTTGAAAAAAAAACAGCGTTCCCGCAAACTCTCAGCTTTTTTTAGTTCACTCCCTTCGGGACTGATTTTATTTTTGATCTACCCCCACACGCTCGCGTTCCCGCTCGCTTTTGTGGGGGTTAGTCATCGCAAGCGATTTTAGTGCCTTCGGCACAAACCAAGTTCCTATTTATTCCTACTAAACCTAAGGTTTTTCATTGTTTCCATTCCCGCGTTCCCGCGAATTAAATCAAGCAGCGGGCGTTTGCGATTGAGATTCCCGACAACAGCGCGCCGGTGATGCCAAGAAAACCTTGGTCGGTTCCGCAAATAAAAAGATTTTCGTAATTTGTCGTTCCCGCGCGATTTTTGTGAGTTGCGCCGTAGGTTGCGCCGCCGAGTTTGCCAGTAAATCGCGTGAGTGTGAGCGGCGTAAACATATCGGTATCGACGATTGATGCGGCGAAACGGTTTTCGTCAAACGCCGGCAAATGTGCGAGCGCGACTTTTTGCAATTGTTGAAAAGCGTTTGCTTTGGCGTTGAGATAAGCTGGTGTGGCGTGCCCGAGCGCTTGCCAAGCGTTGTTGTTTGCCAAACACGAAACGCGCAAGCAACCTTCTTGTGGTGCCAATTTTTCATCGCGCCATTTGTAGTTATTGGGAATGCAAATAACGCCCGAGCGCGGGTCGATTAAATCTTTGGGCGCGCAATAATTAAAGCGTTCAGCGTCGTTGAAAAAAATAATTGTTTGGTTCCAGCCCATATCTTTGGCGGGAACGAGTTTTGTCTGTGCGATTGTTTCGCAAAATGCCAATTTGCCAATATTTTCGGCGCTTGCGTTTGCGGGAACGCCTTGCACGAGGCGTTCGGTTTCGACGATTCCCGCGGATGACAAAATTTTGTTTGCGGTAACGATTTCGCCGTTGTCGAGTTCGATGCCAGTTACGCGCGTTCCCGTGGCGAAAATTTGTTTAACGCCACAATTAAGTTTTAAAACGGCGCCGACTTCTCGCAATTTTGAGCGCAAAAGATTGATTATTTGGCGCACGCCGATGTGTGGACGCGCAAAACCTTCGCGAAAAATACTGCGATACATAATCGCAAATTGCGGGAACGGCATATCATTTTCGGTTGAAGAGCCGTAATACGAAAGCGGCAAAAATAGTGTATCGATCAAAAGCGGATCGTTGATATATTGAGCCACTACGGCGCGCGCCGATTCTTCGCTCGCATCGAGCGCGGCTTCATTATAATTTTGCAAAAACGCGTCCAATTTGCGAAAGCCATCAATTTGCGTTGGGAAACAGCGCGCAATCTCAGATTCAAACAACGCAAAATCGTTTGAAAACAAAATCTTGTTCCCAAAACAATGAATTTCAGAGCCATTTTGCTCGCACAAATCTAAATCTTCATAACGAATACGCAATTGACGCAACAAGCGCGTGAGCGGCGCATTTTTTGTTCCCGCGGGAACGTAATTTGTCATCGCGTGCAAACCGACATCGTATTTTCTACCGTTGCGAAAATAAAAACTATTCAAACCTCCCACGACATTGTGGCGCTCGATCAAAAGTGTTTTTTCTCCAAAATGCGCCAAGCGAATTGCTGCCGCCATGCCGCTCATTCCCGCGCCAATGATAATCGTGTCGTAGTGCATTTAGCGAATAAAATTAACGTAAATAATCGTTCCCCAAACGAGCGCGGCAATGACCATCGCGCAAAAAACGGTTGCCGAGCCGAGATCTTTGGCGCGCTTGGCGAGTTCGCGATATTCGAGCGAAATATCATCGACGCAAGCTTCGAGTGCCGAATTTGCCATTTCGAGCGCGATAATCAAAATCAACGAAACGATTAATGCTAATTTTTCATACGCGCCGATTGGCAAGCAAAGCGCAAGAATTGTCGCGGGAACGAAAAGCATCATTTCCTGCCGGCAGGCGTGTTCATATTTTAACGCTGCTTTAAAGCCCGCCATTGAATACGTAAACGCATTCCAAAGACGCATTAAACCGCCATTGGATTTTTTTTCTGCGGCAAAATTTTTATTTTCGCGTTCTGGATTCATAGTAAAAATTTATTTTTCGATTTCGTGTAAGAAAAGTCCAGAACGCAATTTGGGTTCAAACCAAGTTGATTTTGGCGGCATAATTTCGCCTGCATCAGCAACGGCAAAAAGATCTGCCATCGTTACGGGATAAAGCGCAAAAGCCACGGCGTTCCCGCCACTTGTGCAGCGTTTTTCAAGCTCGCCCAAACCGCGAATGCCACCGACAAAATCAATGCGCGCGTCGGTGCGCGGATCGGCGATTCCAAGAATTGGCGCGAGCACGTTCGCTTGCAAAATCGCGCAATCGAGCGATTCAATGGGGTGCGCAGCGTTAAACGTTCCCGCGCGCGCAATAATCGAATACCATTTGCCGCCAAGAAACATGCCAAATTCGTGTTTTTGTTTAGGCGCGTAAGGCGTTGTTGTCGCGGGAACGATTTCAAATTTTTCGCTCAACTTTGCCAAAAATTCGCTTTCGCTCAAACCATTCAAATCGCGCACCACACGGTTGTAATCCATGATAAACAAATCTTCATCACAAAAAATTACCGCCATCAAATAATTAAATTCTTCGTTCCCGCTAAAATCTGGATGCGCGGCGCGGCGCTTGGCAGAAACCGCCGCCGAAGACGCCGTGCGGTGATGTCCATCGGCAATATACATCGCGGGAACTTCCTCAAAACCTTTGCGAATAGTCGCGATCACCGCGTCGTCATCGACCACCCAAAGAAAATGCGAAACGCCGTCGTTCGACTTAAAATCATAAACGGGCTTGTGAAATTTTATCCATTCGCGCATCGCCATCGCGATGCCTTCGTGCTTGCGATAAGCCAAAAAAACAGGTTCCGTTTGGCACGAACAAACATCAAAATGATTGATGCGGTCGAGTTCTTTTTCTTTGCGCGTCAATTCGTGTTTTTTGATTGTGTTGTTCAAATATTCATCAACGCTCGCGCAAGCAACAATACCCGTTTGCACGCGACCGTTCATAATTTGGCGATAAATATAATAACAAGGTTTTTGCTCGCGCACCAATGTTCCCGCCGCGACAAACGCTTGCAAATTTTCGCGGGAACGCTCGTAAGTAATCGCGTCGTGAATTTGCGCTTCGCTCGTGTCAATATCCGCGCGGCAAATGTGTAAAAATGATTTCACGTTCCCGCGCGCCATCGCCACAGCTTCGGCGTGATTCATCACATCGTAAGGTAGCGATGAAACTTGTTCAACAATTTCAGACGGCGGACGCAATGCCGCAAAGGGACGAACAACTGACATAACTTTATAATTATAAACAAAATATTACAATTCGACAATTTGATCAGGAACGATTTGATTGCGAAACCATTTGCGCTGTTTTGCCGCAAGCTGACGCGTCGCAAGCGCAATCGTTTCACGCAACGCGGGAACGCCACCCGGCTCGCCAGCATCTAACCACGCGAGCGTTTCTTTATAACCAATTGCCGAGCCCGCCGGCGAATCAGCGCGCAGCCCGCGGGAACGCAAATTTTGAACTTCATCCACCAAACCCGCGTGCAGCATTTGATCCACACGCAAAGCAATGCGTTGCGACAACGATTCACGTTCCCGCGAAAGCAAAACACAAAAACGGCGATAATTCGCAAATTCGCACGGACGATTTTCCATTTCTTCGCGCAACGCATCAATCGTTTTTCCCGTCGCCAAACAACGCTCCAACGCGCGCACAACGCGTCGCGGATTTTGCCAATCAAATTTTAGCGCTCCCGCCGGATTGAGTTCCCGCAATTTTTCCAATGCCAACCCTTGTTCATCGAGCGCGCGCACGCGGGAACGCAAATTTTCATCGACGGGAACGCCATCGGTTACCGCCGCAAAAAATGATTTGAGATAAAAACCGCTACCGCCACTCACCAAAATACGCTTGCCGCGGGAACGAATTTCTGCGACGACGCGCTTGGCGTATTCGACATAATCGCCCACCGAAAAAGTTTGTGTCGGCTCAACTAAATCGATGCCAAAATGTGGCACGCGGGAACGCTCTTTTGCCGTTGGTTTTGCGGTTCCAATATCCATGCCGCGATAGACATTTGTTGAATCGCAAGACAAAATTTCAGCATTGTTTGCCTCTGCCCACGTGAGCGAAAGTTCGGTTTTGCCAACCGCAGTCGTTCCCGTGAGAATCACAATTTCAGCGTCTGCGGGAACGTTAATCATTGCTTGGGTTTTCGTCGTCAGTTAAACGTCTCGCGTAAATGCCGCGCACAATTAAATAAAGTCCCGCCAAGCAAAAAATCGTTCCCGCGATGGAGCAAAGTAAATTGATGTTCCCGTCAAAATGAGGCGCGAGCGAGCGTTTTAAAACCACGCCGACGACAATAACAAAAATGCCCAGCAACCAATGGCGCTGCTGAGCAATTTTATTTTTAAATGAGTTTTCGTCTGCCATTTTATTGCGCTGCCATTTGCATCGCGTCCCAAATTTTTTGAAGTTGTGGGACGAGCGCGATGTAAACGCCTGTAAAGATTGCCGAAGTAATCACACCCGAAATATTGATACCGAGCGCATCAGGCAAAATAATCACATCGGGAGCCACGCGCGAAACCTCTTTTTGTGCAATTTTTGCACAAGTTGGCACGCACGAAATTCCCGCGATCCCGCAAACTGGGTTAAAGCGACGACCACTGAAAAGATACATCACATAGCCGCCCAAAATGCCGCCCACCGCAGAAATCGTCAATGCGAAAATGCCAAGCACCAAGAGGATGAGCACTTTTTCGCTGAGCAATGTCGAAGCCGAGCAAAGCAAACCAAGAATAAGGCCCAAGAAAAATGTCGCGCCGTAAAGAAAAACCTGGTCGATAAGCTTAACAAACGATTGAATACCCGCTTCGCGCACCGCAATGCCCACAAAAAGAGAACAGAACAATGGTGCACCCACAGGGAACAACAAGCAAAGCACACCGCAAGTAACCACCGCAAAAGCAATTTTTTCTGTCGCGGTAACTTTGATCGCTTTTTTAGGCGGAGCGTTGCGCACGCGACGTAATGTTTCTGGAACGAGAAAACGCACCAAGAATGGATACGCACCGTAAGTAATTCCCAAATAAAGATAAGCCACAACGGTAATCGGCACAAACAAATGTTTTGCCATTTGCAACGAGCCAAAAAGCACCATTGGCCCATCAGCGCCGCCGATCAACGCCACCGAAGCTGCTTCACCAAGACCTAAACCACAAGCGACAGCCACCGGGAACGTTACCATTGTGCCCAATTCTGCACAAAACGCAACAAAAATACTTTGGAACGGACGCGCCATCAAGAATCCCACGTCAAGCAAAACGCCGATGCCCATAAAAATGAAACACGCAATGAGATTGTTTGAAAAAGCATAGTTGTAAATGGGCTGAATCCAATCCACTTGCATCAAATTCACCACGTTGTCGGGTTGCTCAACCAAAGGCTCAATATTCAAATCGCCGGGAACAAGCACCTTGCCCGAAAATTCATTGCCGTTCGCATTAATTTTGAGCGTTCCCGCGCCGACATAAGTTGCGAGTTCTTCTTTTGAGCCAACCGAAATATATTCTGGATTTTTGCTCAATTTTGAAAAATCAGCATCACTACTGAGCGTGAAAAAACGCACATCGTTTTTGTCGGCATCGTTGATCCAACGTGCATCCATAATACGTTCAGAACGCACAGCGTTCGCGCTATCAATATAAAGCACACCCGTGTTTGCAACCACCATGCCAAGACCCATCGGGATCATCAACAAAGGTTCCAAAACACCTTTTTTGCCCATAAACACCAACAACGCACCAAGGAACATCAAACAAATACGCCCCCAAAAAATCGTCGGGTCAGAATCTACAAGCGTCGTGAGACCTTGAAAAAGCTGACGAAGAATGTCAACAAAATCGATTTCCATAACAACGAAAAAGTTTAATGTTTAGTGTTTTGCGTTTCGTTACCTTTAGGAAACAAGCTCAACAAAAAATAAAGCAGTTTAATCAAAACGGCAATCATGCAAGCAACTAAGCCCGCCGTCAAAATAATCCACGAAAGCCACTCTAATGCAAACATCATTGTTACATCAGGGATTTTCGTTGTCGCTAAAATTAAGCTTGTCATAACGAAAAATCAAAAAACTTATGCAATAGTTACAAGTGCTTGACCTTCTTCGATCGCGTCGCCTGGATTGACGAGAATCGCCGTTACCTTGCCCGCAACTGTTGAGTAAATATTTTGTTTCATCTTCATTGCTTCAAAGGTAACCACTTGGTCATCGACAGCAATGGTTTGTCCCACTGCGACATCAATCGAAACCACTTTGCCTGCCATCGACGCAACGATTGGCGTGCCATTGCCTGCTGGCGCGGGAACGGGTGCTGGTGCTGGCGCAGGAGCTGCTGCGGGAGCAGGCGCGGGAGCGGGAGCCGCAACTGGAGCCGCTGCCACGGGAGCCGTCGCAACTTCGCCTGCTAACTCAACAACTACTTCATAAGTTTTACCATCAACTGTTACTTTTAATTTCTTCATAAAATAATACGTTTAATTTGTTAAAAATGTTATCGAATATTATGCGACATTTGCGAGCGCACACCATCAATCGCCCAAGCAGAAACAACAGGACCACGCGTTGGCGCAACTTGTTGCACCGTTTTAATCGTGTATTTTTGTCCGTTGAGTGTCATCGCCACCGCAGCCGCGATAATCGCCATCGTTTCTTCCGAAACAACATTCGCGACATCGGTCGGTGTCAACGCGCGCGAAGCCACCGCAGCCGCCGCAACATGAGCGCGATTGGTGCCAGGACGCTTAAAATTTGACATGTGCTCAGGTGAAGGCGGGAACGCCGCCGCAATTCCGCGACCCAAAGCCGCCACCAAAATAATGAACACGATCGTGCCAAGTGTTACCCAGCCGATCACGCCCCATTGAATTGTTCCTAAAATAATCGAAGTAATCATAAAAATAAGCGAATTTTTCTTTCAATTGTATCGTTCCCGCAAAACCACCGCAATAATATTTTACAAAATTAACAAAACAACAAATCCCCTGCGGGAACGCAAAAAAAAAGAAATCAAAAGAAGCTACTCGCGTTCGCTCCTTAAAGAATTTACGAGAAAAATCCTAACTTTTTCTTCAGCGGCTTAAACTGCCGAAACTTTGAAACCTTCGTCCTTCGGGCGAGAAAATTTCCCGTCCCTATTTCAACTTTTAACTTTTAAATTTCTTTTAATGTCTTACACCAGCAATTCCAGCAATTTTAAATCGGCGGGAACGGTGATTTTTGGATTTGGATTTTTGTTTTCGACAAGCGCAACGGGACGTTTAAAAACTTGCGTGTAAGCGGAAACATCGTCAGTAATTGTTAAATTTTCAGCGACAACGCGTTCGTAAGCGTCGAGAATTGTGTTCCCGCAAAAAACTTGTGGCGTTTCCATTTCCCAAAGTCGCGCGCGGTCGAGATCGTCGAGCAAAACTGCGTTCCCGTCGCTCGCGGGAACGGCGGTTCGCTTGATTGTGTTCACGCATCTGTGCGCCAAAACAGCGGCGCCATTGGCTTGTGCAGATTCTGCCAAGCGGACAAAATTTTCAACATTGACGAGTGGCCGCGCGGCATCGTGAATAAAAATCAAATCGTCCTTTTGCGTTCCCGCGGCGCGCAAACCATTGAGCACCGAATCGCGACGCTCGTTCCCGCCACGCGCAAAAATCATTTTAGCGTTCCCGCAAACTTTTTCCAACACGCTTTTGATTTGTTCGGCTTGCGCATCATCGCGGCAAACGCAAACGAGCGTTCCCGCGGGAAAAGCTTCGCAAAACGCTTTTGCAGAATGCGCAACCACGGGCGTTCCCGCGAGCAACATTAAAGTTTTGTCGGCAACCGCGCCACGCATACGCTTGCCGCTCCCGCCACAAAGTAAAATCAATTTTGAGTTCATTGTTTTAGATATTATTTTCAAAAGCGCTTTCCCGCCGACGGCGGCTTTTGAAATTTAGTTCATAAATCATTTTCCTCTGAGTTTTCTGAAAGTTCGGTGATTTCAGATTCTTTGCTATCGCGCGATTCTGCATCTTCGATTTCTTCGGGCGTTCCCGCGGCATATTGGGTACGACCGCTCATATCGATTGGCGGATTATAATCGCTAAAATAAATGGAAATTCCGTTTGGCGGGAACGCGCCAATCCAGCCGTCTTCGCGCGTTTTTTCTTTGTTTTCAAAATCAAATTTAAATTCGGGCAAATTGCCGACGCGCGCTTTAATTTGCTCGTTATATTTAAATCCAAATTGTTCAAAATACGGTCCCAAATTCATTTTTACCAATTGCGACCAAGTGGTAATAAAAACGTCCGCGCGCTCAACTTCGGTTTCAATATTCGCCTTTGCCGCCTTGCGAAATTCTGCGAGCAAATCCATGAAAACTTCTGTGCCAAATTTTTCAATCAACGGCGCGTACATGCCGAGCAATTCTGGCGTGAACGAGCGTTTTGGTTTTTCAAACGCTTGCGTTTGCAGCGCGGGAACGTCGATAAAATCGGTTAACGGGCGCTCTGTAAATTGTTTCATGCAACACATCGCAAGCAATGCCGCCGCCGCATCGTCGTTGTGATAAAGCGTCCACGCGCGGCTCACGCGATTTTTTGCCAAGTAAAAAAACGCCGGCCACGAGCCCTCTTGCTTAATTTGTTCAAGATTTGAAAAATTCTCCGCATCAGCCAACGGCAACACGATTTCGTGTCCCGCGTGCCCGCCTGCACTATTTGAATCGGCATCAAACAAAATGTATTCCACATCTTCGAGCGGTTTTTTTCGTCCAATCGCTTTGTCTAAATACGCAATCACTTTGTCCCAAAAAACAACCAATTCTTTTGGATCTTTCAAATTGCGAATTGTGCTCGCGGGAACGACTGCTTTAAAATATTCACCCTCGAGTTGAGCCCACGGCGCGGGAGCGTTGCGCAATTTTTCCCACTCAGACATTTTTGTGTCGTCCAAACGATAAACCGGCGCTTCGACAACACCCACAAAACGAAAACGCACACGCTCGGGAACGCGCGCTTGCGAGGAAGTTACAATTTTTCTCTTAACTGGTGGCGCGGGAGCCCAAACGTAAATCATGCCGCCGAAAGGATTAACGATTTCGATCGAATCGTTCCCGATGCCAGTTTCGCGCGAAATCAGCGGGAAACGCGACCACGCGTTGTCATAAATGCCACCTTCCAAATTATCAGTATGCGCGCCAATGCGAATTTTATAACCGCGATTCACGCCACCTTTTGCCACGCGAACGCGAATCACTTCACCGGGCGGAGCATACGCTCCTGTGCATTGCCAGCCGCGAATTTTATTTTTTGCCGTGTAAGTTATCGCCACGCGCGTTGCTTTTTCGGGAACGCTTCCCGGAAACGTTTTTGCGGCGGGGTGCGGCTTGACATTATCGAGTGGCAAATTGTTAAACGCGTGCAATTTTTTCAAAAATTCCGCGCACTTTTCATTTTCTTCTTCGAGCAATTTAATTTCTTCGCGCGATTTTTTTTGGGGCTTTTCGGCGGGAACGGCTTTTTGAGCTTTTCGTTCGGCGCGCTTGGTAGCGTTGCGTTCTTGCGTCCGCGTAATTTCTGGTGGTTTCATCAAGCGTCGTTGCTTGCGCACAACTTTGACGCCGTCGTAATAAAATGGCTCGCTCATCGACGGAACCACTTCTTTAAAAATCAATTCCAAATCTTTGTCAATTTTTCGCCGACTCATAATAATGCGGTCGGCTTTGGTATTTTTACTTTTAAATTTGGGAACGGTCGCCTGCGCGATCAAAGTTTTATCTGCCGCGGGAACGCTCATCGCGGGAACGACCTGATCCCAAACGCTCCCGCCCTCTTCTTCGCCAATCACCCACAACGGCACCAGCGCAAAAACTACAAAAAACGTAAACTGCTTCATCACTTTATTTTTCAACATTAGTTAATACGATACGAAATCCAAGATATCTTTTGTTGCGATTTTTCCAAATGCTACGAACTTCGTAAATCGAGCATGTTTCTTCATTCGAATTATAACCGCCGCCACAAAAATACGCCAACTCTTCATTTTCATCGCCTGCGTCCGCCCATTCCCAAATGTTCCCGAGCATATCGTAAAATCCCCAAGCGTTCGGTTCTTTTTTGCCTACAGAATGCGAAACGCGTCCAGAATTTGTGCTAATCCAAGCAACATCTAACAAATCGCGAAGTGATTCACCTTTGCAATAACGCATTGTCGTTCCCGCCGCGCAAACATATTGCCACTCATCGAGCGTTGGCAAACGAAATTCCTGATCATTTTTGATAATACCTTGTTCTCGCGCAAATTTTGTCAATCGCCGACAATATCTTTCAGCTTCATACCAATCAACATAATCAACTGGCGCACGCAAATTGCCCTCATTTCTCGATTTATTATAACCCATCACATGCTTAAATTCTGCCTGCGTTACTTCAAATTTCCCCATCGCAAAATTGCGCTCGGGAACGCGAATTGTCTCGGGAACGTAGCCGTTCAAATCAACATTCCTCGGCATTGTTATAATTCGCATTGCTGCACACGCGCTCAAAAAACAAACCGCCAAAACAAGTAAAATAATTGAAGTATTTTTTTTCATAAAATTAATAAAGATATTTGTTCCCGCGAAAATTGCGCAAATGGCAAACGCCGTTCTCGTCGATAGATTCAAGATAATTGGGATTTATTGGAATTTTTCCGCCTCCGTTGGGAGCGTCGATAACAAATTGCGGGACTGCATAACCGCTCGTCCAGCCACGCAACGCGCGAATTAATTCAATGCCACGCGCAACGGGAACGCGAAAACGCGACGTTCCCGCAACGCGATCGCAAGCATACAAATAATAAGGCCGCACGCGCACTTGCAACAATCGATGCACGAGCGATTTTAACGTTCCCGCGTCATCATTTACGTCGCGCAACAGCACAGTTTGCGCTCCCAAAACCGTTCCCGAAAACGCCAAATTTTCGAGCGCCGCGGCGGTTTCGTGCGTTAATTCGCGCGGATGATTTACATGAATGCTCAACCAAATAGGACCGTGTTTTTTAAAAATCTTACAAAGCGCGGGCGTGATGCGTTGAGGTAAAAAAACGGGAACGCGCGAGCCGATGCGCACAAATTCCAAATGCTCAATTGCGCGCAATGCGCCGAGCAACGCGTCCAATTTTTCATCGCTCAACAACAATGGGTCGCCACCAGAAATTAAAACATCGCGAATTTCACGATGAGAGCGAATATAATCGAGCGCCGCCGTCAAATCGGGCTCAATCGGCGTTCCCGCGACAATACGCGAACGCGTACAAAATCGGCAATGCGCCGCGCAAATATTTGTCGCAAGCAACAAAACGCGATCGGGATAACGATGCACTAAATTTGGCACGGGCGAATCGCGTTCTTCGGCGAGCGGGTCTAAACTTTCATCGTTCCCGCAAAATGTTTCAGCCATCGCGGGAACAACCTGTTTGCGAATCGGACAATTCGCGTTCCCGCGCTCAATCAAATTAAAAAAATGAGGTGTGATTATGGTTGAAAATTTATTTTGCATCGCGTCGAGCCCCGCGCGTTCATCATCGGTCAAATCGAGCAAATTTTCCAATTGTTCCCGCGAAGCAATGCGATTTTGCATTTGCCAACGCCAATCATTCCAAAGAGCCGCGGGAACGCGTTCCCACAGCCCTTGCCCGCAAAACCAATGCGCGATTTTGTCAGCGTCTGCCATTCGCGGGAACGCTATTAGAGTTCGCCAACAGGCTTTGGCCCGCCTTCTAACGGGCCGCCTTCGGTGATTTCACGAATGATAATTTCGCGCGCCTCATCGACAGAATCGACAATGATAAAATCGCTTAAATCTTCTTTGGAAATGTAGCCCAGTTCATAAAATTTTTCAAAATCAATAATACTTTCCCAAAATTCGCGACCGTATAAAATGATCGGAATTTTACGGCCCGATTTGCCCGTTTGCACAAGCGTGAGCATTTCGAACAATTCGTCCATCGTGCCAAAACCGCCCGGGAACGCGATCAGCGCGCGCGCCAATTTCAAAAACCAATATTTGCGCACAAAAAAGTAACGAAAATCAAAACTCAACGTTGGCGAAATGTAAGGATTTAATTTTTGTTCGTACGGGAGCATAATTCCCAGCCCAAGCGTTTTGCCACCAGCTTCAAATGCGCCACGATTCGCCGCTTCCATAATGCCAGGTCCGCCACCGCTACAAATGTAGAAACGATCAGCAGCTTGCGGGAACGCTTCCATCGTCCATTTTGTCAAATCATACGACAATTGACGCGCCGCTTCGTAATAAACAGAATTGCGCACATCTTGACGCGCGCGTTTGAGCATTTCTTCTTTTTCGTCTTCCGAAAAAGGTTGCTCTTTTAGACGTTTTTTTAAGGCTTCGAGCGCAGTTTCAGCGTCCTCTTTTGAAGGTGTTCGCGCCGAACCAAAAACAACTAATGTTTTATGAATGCCGTAAGGATAAAGCCGAAATGCCGGCTCGATCATCTCACATTCAACGCGAATTGCGCGCGCGGCAGGGCTATTCAAAAAATCTAAATTTTCGTATGCACGTGGAGCTTTTGCCATAGATTTTTTTAGAGGTTGAGGGTTTTTATTTAATTAAAAGTTTACCCCACAAAACGCGTTCCCGCAACGCTTTTAACTTTCAAGTTTTAAATTTCAACTTTCAACAAAAATCGCGTTCCCGCAAAGTTGTCTTCACGGGAACGCGTTTTTAATTGCAAAATTTTATTGTTCTTCTTCGCTAACGCCGAGCGTTTCGCCGACGACTGCGTGAACTTTTTCCATAATTTTATTTTGCAATTCTTCGAGCAATGCAGGATCTTTTTTGAGCGCGGTTTTTGCAGCTTCGCGTCCTTGCCCAATAAGATTGCCGTTGTACGCAATCCAAGCACCTTTTTTCTCAAGAATTTTGTGCTCCACGCCAAGATCGATAATCGAACCCGTGCGCGAAATGCCTTCGTCGTACATAATATCAAATTCGCACTCTGTAAATGGCGCTGCGACTTTATTTTTGACGATTTTAACTTTGGTGCGATTGCCAATCACTTTGCCTGATGGTTCTTTAATTTGACCGATGCGACGAATGTCAATGCGCACCGACGCAAAGAATTTAAGCGCACGACCGCCAGGAGTCGTCTCTGGGCTGCCAAACATCACGCCAATTTTTTCGCGAATTTGGTTCGTAAAAATACAAATACATTTTGCGTTCGAAATCGCAGCGGTCAAACGGCGCATCGCTTGCGACATCATACGCGCTTGCACGCCAACCGTCGAATCGCCCATTTGACCATCAAGTTCTTGTTTTGAAACAAGCGCCGCCACCGAGTCGAGCACGACAACATCAACCGCGCCCGAACGAATCAACGTTTCAACAATATTCAACGCGTCTTCACCGCTTTCTGGCTGCGAAACTAAAAGATTAGGAACATCCACGCCAACAACTTTTGCATAACGCGGGTCGAGCGCATGTTCAACGTCAATAATCGCCGCGGTCCCACCATTGCGCTGACATTGCGCAATCACACTCAAACAAAATGTTGTTTTGCCTGACGATTCTGGACCGTAAATTTCAATAATACGTCCGCGTGGCAAACCGCCAACACCCAACGCCAAATCAATCGCAACCGATCCCGTAGAAATCGTCGAAACCTCCAATTTGCCGGCATCGCCCATGCGCATAAGCGTGCCTTCGCCGTAAGTCTTATTAATTGCCGAAAGCGCCAATTCAAGTGCTTTTTTTGTGTCCGTTCCCGTAGGGGTTGCTGTTTTTTCTTTTGCCATATTTTTTTAAATGTTTGATTGTGAACAATAGTTTATTATACGAATTTTTTAGCCTTCCCGCGAATTAAAAACGCAGGCGATAGCCAAGCTCAATCGCGTCTGAATGCGCCTCCACATTTGTCCACGAAGAAATATACGAAACGCGATAACTCAAATAAACAGCCGAGTTAGGATTAAAATTATATTCCACATATGGTCGCAATGAATACATGCTGCTCAAAGCTGCATGAAAACTGCCACCATTTTCTTTGTATGACGAAACACCTATCGGAGAATACCCGAGCAAAAGTCCTGCTGAAAACTGACGTGTAATATCGCAAGCGGCTCCTGCGACGAGCGACAAATTAAGCGTTTCAAAATACACATTGCGATTATTGCGTTCACCCCAAGCATAAGCGCCAAACAATTCGCCGCCAAAAAGTAATTTCCAATCGGGGGCTTCATCGACATTTTTTTGCAAAACAACATTAAACGCTCCGCCCCAACCGCGGCAATTGCGAGCATCCGCGCCCATATCAAACAAGCGCATTGTCGAGAGCGACAAAAATAAAGTACTTTTGCGTGGAGAAAAATAAAATTCTCGATGCGCCGACTCTTTGCGTGACTTATTTTCGCTCGCCAAAATATCGCTCACGCAGTAAGAGCCGTTCGCAAACATCGCGGGAACGCCCAACGCGAACATCGCCATTAAAATTGAACAAAAAGTTTTTATTTGCATACATACAAGAATGACAATAAAACGAAAAACCCGCAACATTTTGTTGCGGGTTAAAAATGGTGCTCAAGAGGGGACTCGAACCCCTAAGCCTCTCGGCATATGCACCTCAAGCATACGTGTCTACCAATTTCACCACCTGAGCAATTGTGAAAGTAAATTTAATTAAATCATACCAACAAATCAAATGCAAGCACAAAAAATCGCGGGAACAAAACAACGGCGGGAACGCAAATTTCGCAGATTGGCGGGGAGCGGGGAATGAGGAGAACTCTCAACTCTCGACTCTAAACTCTCCCTATTTTTTGCTTAATTCATCAACGTCAGGATATTCCCTGGGTTCGCCCTTGGCTTTATTTTTCAGCTCATAGCAATAATCAATAAAATTGAGAATCAAAAAATAAAAAACGCCAATACAAATACCACAATCTGCAATATTAAACGCAGGCCAATGATAATCGACAATCGGCAAGCGCACATCCAAAAAATCGATGACAAATCCATGAAAAACACGATCAATCAAATTGCCAATAATGCCGCCACAAAGCAAGCCCATCGGCAATTGCATTTCTCGATTTTTCACTTCAAGCGATTTGCGGCAGAAAAAAATCAAACCCAAACAAACAATCGCAAATGCACTCAACAAAAATTGCTGTCCCGAAAATATCGACCACGCAGCGCCTTCGTTGCGCACGTGCACCAAGTTAAAAAAGTCGGGAACAATCACCACGGGATCGTATCCGTAGCCCTCGCCGTATGTCGGGAACGGCAAATTTAGCGCCACCAAACACTTAGTTACTTGGTCGCACAACACGACCAATAACAAGTATTTCCAAAAGGCAAAATAGGCGCGAAAACGCTTAATTCTCGCAAAGACTATTCGCCACAATTGAGCCAAAATTCCCATTAATCGATAATGTCTTCGTCGAGCATTTTTTCTTTTTTATTAGGCATATCGCTATCGTCACTGCGACGCGTTTCGATATCAGAACCCAACATATCTTGAACCGTTGCCGCGTGCATTTTGCGTGCATTTTGTGCTTGTTCGCGTTCGGTTTTACGTTGTTCTTCTGCGCCACGACGAGCATATGGCATTTTTTTCAAACGCTCCATCGCGATTGGTTTGCCGGTAACTTCGTCGATTCCGTATTTGCCTGTTTTCATACGATTAATCGCTGCAGAAATTTCAGTCAAAGCAAATTTAACTTTTTCAATGCGCGCAATCGCAACATCGCGGTCAAACGCTTCTGTATCAATGTCTGCCGTGTGGTCGCCAAGCGCGGTAAAATCGCCCGTTTCTTCTTTCGATTCTTGACTATTTAATTTTGACTTATAAATTTCAAGCAATTGCTGATTATTTTTGCGCAAATCTAACAATTCCTTATAAAGTCCGCGCCATTTTGCGGGAATGAGTTTTTCTTCGTCTTGTTGAGCCGTTTTTGAAAATGGGTCGATGCCGCCAAACAAATCTTTAATCGATGCAGGGCCAATCACTTTGTCGGTTTTTTTTGCCTTAGGCAACGTCATCAAAACCGTTACTTTGTCGTTTGAGCCCGCCTCGAGATCCGCGTCATCTGGATTGTAAAGTTTAAATGTTTGCGTTCCGACCAAATCAAGCAACGCCACCAATTCCATCGGCGAATACGCACGACGGGAACACATATTTAACGACAATTTTGGCGTTTTAATTTCGCGTGGCACCGCAATCGTTTTTATTTCGGGAACAAGTGGCGGTTCCACGTTCTTCACGGGAGCAACTTTCTTCGCGGGAACGGCTTTCGCCACGACCTTCTTCGCGGGAACGGCTTTCGCCACGACCTTCTTCGCGGGAACGGCTTTCGCCACAACCTTCTTCGCGGGAACGGCTTTCGCCACGACCTTCTTCGCGGGAACGCTCTTTTTTGCGGGCGTTTTCGCGATGGTTTTCTTCACGGGAACGGCTTTTTTTGCCACAGTTTTTTTATTTTCTTTTTTTGATTTTGCCATGACAGAAATTATACGTTTTTATGCGTTGATTTTTAAATCTGGATATTTTTCTTTGAGTGCTTCGAGACAACGCGGCGAAACCGCGCCAAATTCTCCTGCCTCAACCAATTCAGGAACCCAGCGCCACGAACGAGGACATTTTTGATAGCCCAAACTTGCCGCGGTTACCGCATCGACAGCCAAAGCCGTTCCCGCGGGAGCGTCCACCAACTTCACGCCCGAAACATTAAATGTTTCTTCGAGAATTGTTTCATATTTTTTGAGCAATGCAAATGTTGCGTCTGCGGGATCGCAAGTAATGGTAACCACAGCTTCGAGCGGTTGGCCAATTACTTTTGCATCACGCAATGCTTGCAATTTCAAATTAATCGCATCGCGCGCTTTCAACAATGCTTCAAAGTCTGCAACTTCTTGCGTGAACGCCAATTCTGGCGTGAGCGTTGGCCATTGTTGCAGCAAAATTGAATTTTCTGTGTATTCGTTTTTCGCGGTAAAATAGCCCCACGCTTCGTCGGTTGTAAATGGCAACATCGGCGCGAGCATTTTGAGATAAGCCGTGAAAATCGTGTAAATCGCGGTTTGCGATGAACGACGTTCTGGCGCGCTCGCCGCAAGCGTGTACAAACGATCTTTCAACAAATTGTGATAAGTCGCCGAAAGCGTTTCCACCGTGAACGCGTCAATCGCCGCGTAAGCTTTGTGGAATTCGTAATTTTCGTAATTTTTCGTTACTTCAGCGAGCAACGCATAAAATTTGCCAATCGCCCATTTGTCAATAATCGTCAATTGCTCAAATGGCACCGCGTCTTTTGCGGGATCAAAATCGTAAAGATTCGAAAGCTGATAACGAATCGTGTTGCGAATATTGCGATATTGCGTTGCCGTTGCGTCAAAAATGCTGTCCGAAATCGGAATATCACTTTGATAATTTTCTGACGCAATCCACAAGCGCACAATATCCGCGCCATATTTTGAAACATAGCCATCTGCCGTTTGTGGCTTGCCGTCCGACTTTGAAATCTTTTGGCGCGTGCCCTCGTTCACGACAAATCCATGCGTAATTACTTTTTTGTATGGCGCGCCTTTAAAATTAATCACGCCTGTCCAAAGCGACGATTGGAACCAGCCGCGGTGTTGGTCGCTGCCTTCCAAATACAAATCCGCAGGCCAAGCCAAATCGGGATTGCGCTTCAAAACAGCCGCGTTTGACGAGCCCGAATCGATCCAAACGTCCAAAGTATCCGTTCCCGCGAGGAGTTTGTCTGGCGTTGGCCAGTTCGACGGCAACGCGATCCCGTCAAGCAATTCTGCGGGCGTTTTCGCAAACCACAAATCCGTTCCCGCCACCGCAATTTTTTCAGCCAAAGCGCGAATCACTCCCGCGTCCAAAAACGCTTCGCGCGTTTCCGCGTGATAAAATACTGGAATCGGCACGCCCCATGAACGTTGACGCGAAATGCACCAGTCGGGACGCCCTTCAACTGCCGCGCGAATGCGGTTTTCTCCGCTCGCGGGAACCCAAGAAACATTGCCAATTTGCGCCAACGCGTTTTGACGCAAACCGTCCTTGTCGAGCGCAACAAACCATTGATCCATCGCGCGGAAAATCACTGGCGTTTTCGAACGCCAACAATGCGGATAACTGTGCAAAATTTTGCCCGTTTTCAACAAACGACCACTCGCTTCAAGCAATTGCAAAACCGCAATGTTTGCGGGACATTTACCATTCGTGTCTAAAACAGAAACGCCCACGAGCGACGCAGGAACTTGCCCGTCGTCCACATAAACACCCTCATCGTTGACGGGACAATAAATTTCGATCCCGTAGCGCATACAAGTTTGGTAGTCTTCCATACCGTGGCCGCCCGCCGTGTGCACGCAACCCGTGCCACTGTCTGCTGTAATATAATCAGCACAAACAACTGGCGAAAACCGTTTGCAGAATGGGTGCTCTGTTTTGATGCCTTCGAGGTCTTTACCCAAATATTTTTTTCCTTTGGTCGCTCCCGCCAATTCGCAATCGGCAATAAATTTTTCTGCCAAAGCGTCCGCAACAATATAAGTTTTTCCCGCGTGAACGACTTCAACATATTCAAATTCTGGGTGCACCGCAATCGCCATGTTCGCAGGAATCGTCCAAGGCGTCGTCGTCCAAATCACAAAATTGCGCGCCGTTGCTGCGGGAACGCCCGTTTCTGGGAACGCCACCCAAATCGACGTAGAAGTGTGATCTTTGTACTCAATTTCCGCCTCTGCCAACGCTGTTTTGCAAGGAATCGACCAGTAAACCGGACGCTTACTGCGATAGATCAAACCTTGCTCAACCATATTCGCAAACGTGCGCACAATGTCCGCCTCGTAAGCTGGATTTTTGGTTTTATATTCTGCCGCCCAATCAGCCAAAATGCCGAGGCGGCGAAATTGCTTGCGTTGTTTTTCAATAAAACCTTCAGAAAAATCTGCGCACGCTTTGCGAATTTCGAGCGGCGAAAGCGTTTTAGCTTGCGCGTGCAATTCTTTCATCACTTTGTGCTCGATAGGCAAACCATGGCAATCCCAGCCGGGAACGTAAGGCACGCGATAACCATTCATCGTTTTGTAGCGCATGATAATGTCTTTGAGCAACTTGTTCAAAGCCGTGCCAATGTGCACATCGCCATTCGTAAATGGCGGACCATCGTGCAAAATAAACGATTTGCCCGTCGCCTTATTTAACGCCTGCAAGCGTTGATACAAATCTGTTTTCTCCCAAAAAGCAATGCGTTCTGGCTCGCGTTGAGTCAAACGTGCTTGCATTGGAAAATCTGTTACCGGAAGATTAAGAGTATCCTTAAATTTGATAGCCATGATTTTAAAAAATTATGCAACAATTATGTCATCTTTGATATGTTCCCGCGAGCATAAAATCGACCGTATTTAAAAGAATATCTGAACGGAGGGAATATTGCTGATTGAGATTTCACGGGAACGCGCTTTTCGCGAAGCGCTCTTGAAATTTTTCTTCGCGTAAATTAGCGTTTATTCGTAGTTGAAAAAATCCTGTTCCTGTCCCCAAACTCGCGAACGTGAGTGAGCGAGCGTAAGCTACTCGCAATCGGTGTTAAAAAAACGTTCCCGCAAAGTTGCCTTCACGGGAACGCCAAAACAATATGAAAAATCTTTAAAGTCCGTTTTGAAATTTATTTTGTCTTGCGACGACGGCGAGCGCCAACCAACGCCAACGCACCCAAGCCCGCCAACAAGCCAAACGCCGAGGGCTCAGGGATTGCCGATGGCGCATACGCCTTGCCTAACTCAAACGAAATATTCGAAAGCTCGCAATCAGTAAAAACCGAATTGCCGATATCGCCGAAAAGCAGTGTATTTTTGTATATATTGACTCCCGAAATCGCTTGTTCTGCCTCGCCAATCAATTGATCGCCGAGCCAAATGTAAAAACCACTGGCAACGCTGTCATGGAGATTTCCGTCAACCCAAGAAACAGTAATGTCATTAAAATCTTTACTAAACGAAACCGTTTCATAAGCGGAATTTACATCTGAGCCATAAAGCAATTTGTCATTCCAATAAATGCCGTTTTCGCCGACATACAATAATCCTGCTTCTGCGCCATTGCCCAAAATAACACCAAATTTATTTGTGGCATTATTCAGCTCATTCATTTTTATTGAAAATTGAAGCGTCAATTCTTGAGCACTACTCAAATCGCTCCAAGCAAGACGGGCATTATGCTCTTCTGCAAGCGCCGTTTTAATCGCTAAATTCCCTGCATCACTTACCGAGAAACCATTTCCTTTCATTATAAACGTTTTTTCCGCTCCCGAAATTGTTGTTTTAATCGTTGGCGTTCCCGCGGTTTTTGAGCCAAAATTAACTTGCGACGCCAACGCTGTGTTCCCGCGACGCTCCAAACCCGCCGTGCGTTGCCCAATTCCCATCGCCCGCGCCATATTTCCCGCAATAATCAAACAGCCCTGCGCGTTCGGATGAAGACTGTCTGAAGTCATTTTTGAAGGGTCAAAACCCGTCGTAATATCGTGATAAACAACTTTCGTCGAATCCGTGTTCCACGTTCCCGACTCGACGGACTTCTTCAAAACTTCATTGTATTTTTTGATTTCCTCGCGCGGAATTCTCCCGCTCCAACTTTCCTGCGCCGACGGCAAAACAGAAAAAACGTGAACCGTTTCAAGCGCGGAACTATTTGCCTGCAAGGTCGAAACGATATTTTTCACGTTCCCGCAAATCTGTTCGTAAGAATATTTCGGCGCTCCCGAACCACCGCGCGACAAATCGTTCACGCCGATCAAAACTGTTGCGGTTTTCGGCTGGTTATCGTAAGTCTTCATCCAATCCGCGAGCCCGCCGGCTTTCCATGTCGGCGAAGTGCGCCCGTCGGTTTTTCCGCTTACCACCCAAGCCGCATCCCAACCGTAATGCCCCTCATTATTATTCACGAAGTTTTTCCCGCGATAATCTGGAGTCTGTGTTTGGCTCGCAGAAGATTGATCATAAAACTGCGTTACCGAACCTTGCGGCTTGAACGCGATTCCGTTATCGACAAAATTTTTCCAAAGCGAATAACGATATGAAACCGACTTGTCCGTGGATGAGGAATTTTCTCCACCGCCCTGCGTAATCGAATCGCCGACAAAAACAATGTTTCCGAGATCTATCGCTCCCAACGCGGGAACGCAAGTTACGAGAGCGGAGGCGGCGGTGACTAAAAATAAAGTAGTATTTTTCATAAAATTAAAAGAGGGTAAAAAAAATAATAACAAAAGCGTTCCCGTAAGTATGCCACGGGAACGCTCTATTGTCAAACCTTTGCAAACGCGCTCATGTGCGTTCCCGCAAATTATTGGCGACGGCGACGGCGCGCACCGACCAACGCCAACGCACCCAAGCCCGCGAGCAGACCGAACGCCGACGGCTCGGGAATCGCAGCAGCACCGAGGGATTTCAACTCGTCAACGCTGAGTTGGCTGTTTTGCACATAACCGCTCAACACAATACCATTGTCGATCGTCAACGTATTAAAAACTTGAGAGACATACCGAAGTCCGCTCGCCACGGTTCCGCCGTATGTTTTGACAATGCCGTCTTGAAGCAGGGAAAGCACGGCGACTGTTCCGAAGTTATTGACAGAAGAAGTCGTCAGCGCGATGCTGGCGAGACTGACCCCGTCCCAGAAAGAAGATTTTTCGAATCCCGTTCCCATTCCGAAGTTAAAGTTTTCCGTCGTCCCCCCAACGCCGTAGAGCCCGGAGGTTACGATTTTACCGGTACCACCGGATGAGTAATTCGTCGTCACGCCGATTTGCCCGTTGTTAAGCGTTCCGGAAAGTTCGACCAAATGGTGCTTTGACAGAGCCACGCCCTTTAGCATGACGGCTTTCAGTGCTTTAACATCAAGCAGAGCAACGACCGTAACGGAGTTTCCGGAAAAATCCGCAAGCGCGATAGAAGAGCTTGCATTTGTGAAATCGATCTTTGTCACGTCGGCAGCGCTTGCGATAACCGTTCCCGCGGCGAGGAGGGAGATAACTGTAATGATGTTTTTCATAGTTTGTGTATATTTATTTAGGTTATTGTTGAATGTTATTTTTTAGAACTACAAAAATTCTAAAACTCAAAAAAAAAAAAACGCAAGCACAAAATTAAATTCGCGTTCCCGCAAGATTAAAAAATCAAAAAAAATTCTTCGTTTTCTTTAGCGAGCGAACGCGAGTAGGTGCTCTTAAATTCTTTTTTTTCTTGTTCCCGCGCCTGCCGTTCCCGCGGAGAAGTTGCGCCTTACAGGCGCGTCGTTATTTGTTTTCCCGCGGTTTAAAACCCGCGGTTATTCGTGTTGCGCGTTCCACGCCCCCCCCAAAAAAAAACCTTTTCGCCGCAGGCGCTTTGAGTTTGCGGGGAAAAATAACAAAAATGGAGCGGCAAGATGCCGCTCCTCCCATAAAATCTGCGCAATCTGCGAGATCTGCGCGAGAAATTTTCACGCGTTCCCGCGTTTCCACACCCCAAAAATAATTCGCGTAAATTAGCGTTTATTCGTAATTGAAAAAAAACCGTTCCCGTTCCCGCATCGCCTTCTTGAAATTCGTAAATTTCGTCTAATTCGGTGATAAAAATTAAATCCCGTTCCCGTGTTCTGTCGCGCTTTCAGCGCTTGGAGTTTGCGAGAAAAAATAACAAAAATGGAGCGGCAAGATGCCGCTCCTCCCATAAAATCTGCGCAATCTGCGGGATCTGCGTGAAAAAAATTCACCTTTCCGCGGCAACAAACAAAAATTCTTAGTTTCCCTTTAATTTTCCCGTAGTTGCCTTAGTTAAAAAATTTCGCGTTCCCGCGAGGAGAGCCCACGGGAACGCGTTTTTATTTTTGCGGTTTTGCCTATGCAATTGGCACTTCAATTTCGACTTCTTGGCTGTAATCAACGCCAGGCAAGCCAAAGCCGAAGAGTTTTAAAAATCCGCTTTGATAGCCCTCAAAATCTGAAAGTTGTTCGAGATTTTCGGTGTTAATTTTTGGCCAAATTTCAAAAACGGCTTTTTGAACGTCTTCGCGCATTTCCCAATCGTCGATGTGGACGAGCCCGTTTTCGTCGAAATTGAGGAATCCGTCGTTATACATTTGCGTTTCAAAAAGACGTTGAATTTGTTCGATGCAATCTTCGTGAATGCCTTTTTCTTTCATAATTTTGAAAAGAATCGAAATGTAAAGTGGCACGACTGGAATTGCCGACGAGGCTTGTGTAACAACGGCCTTATTAACCGAAACGAAAGCGCGCCCGCGGATAGCTTTCAATTGAGCGTCGATTGTTTTTGCGGCTGCATAAAGGTCTTTTTTGGCTTGACCGATGGAGCCGTCTTTGTAAATTGGCCAAGTCAATGTTGGGCCAACGTAAGAATACGCGACCGATTGGCAGCCGTCAGCCAACAAGCCCGCGGCTTCGAGCGCGTTCATCCAAAGTTTCCAATCTTCGCCGCCCATGACTTTGATGGTAGCTGCGATTTCCGCGTCCGTCGCTGGCTGCATGGTTACTTCATCGACGATTTTTTTGTCGGTGTTCAAATTTTTCGAGGAATAAGGTGCGCCGACCGGCTTCAAAACCGATGAATACGTTTCGCCCGTCGCGGGATCGGTGCGGCGCGGGGACGCGAGCGAATAAACAACCAAATCGATTTTTGGCATTTCTTTTTTCAAGCGCGCAATCACTTCGTCTTTTAACGCATTTGAAAACGCGTCGCCGTTCGCCGAAGCCGCGTAAAGCCCTGCCTTGCGCGCTTCCGCCTCAAACGCAGCCGTATTATACCAGCCCGCCGAAGCCGTTTTACCGTTCGCCGAAGGACGTTCAAAGTAAACGCCGAAAGTGTTCGCTCCCGCGCCAAACGCCGCCGAAATGCGCGACGCCAAGCCATAACCCGTCGAAGAGCCAATCACCAAAACATTCTTGGGACCGTTTTTAATCGCTGGGCGCGATTTTACGTAAGCGATTTGTTCACGGACATGCGCTGCGCAACCTTCTGGATGAGCAGTAATGCAAACAAAACCGCGAACGCGTGGAGATACAATTTGCTTTGCCATAATGAAATCATTATAAAACGCGTTCCCGCAATTCACAATTAAGAATTTTTGACAAAGAGTCAGAAATAACGTGGAGAGTGAAGGGTGAAGAGTGGAGAGATAGAGTTTGTATTTCGCAAATTTTCTAAATACTCTCCACTCTACACCCTACACCATCTTTTAAAAATACGGATTATTTTCTGCCTCGGCGGCGATTGTAGAATCAGGGCCGTGTCCAGGGAACACGCGCGTTCCCGCGGGCAAAGTCATTAATTTTTCGCGAATGCTTTTGCAGAGCAATTTGTAATCGCCACCTGGAAAATCGCTACGACCGATCGAACCGCAAAAAAGCGCGTCGCCCGTAAAAACCGTTCCCGCCGCCTCGCAGTAAAACGCGAGCGAGCCGGGACAATGCCCGGGAACGCAAAGCGCGCGCCAAGTTTTGCCAAGCAATTCAAAGCTTTCGCCGTCCTCTAAAATTTTATCAATTTTGCACGGAGGAAAATCCGCCTCCGTCAATTGCGGGAACGCCATTCTAAAAAACGGCGACATTTTTTCGGGATGTTCCACCCAATCGCAAGTATCGCGGTGAGCGTAAACGGGAACGCGCGTTCCCGCAAGTTGTCGTTGAATTTCGACAATTCCGCCCGTGTGATCCCAATGTCCGTGCGTAATCAAGATTGCGCGAAGCGTCAGCCCGCGGGAACGCAAAACGCCTTCAACCGTTGCCCAAGTGCCTTGCGGCGCGTCCACGATCACGCACGAATCGCCCTCAATGCAAAGATAAACATTTGTCTGAATAAGCCCCGACGGGAACGTTAAAATTTCCATAAGTTTTTTCTATTTTGAATTATGATTTTTTGTAGCGTTTAGCGAGATTTTTAGAACCTTGCAATTTGCCGACGATTTCGGCAGCAAGCATGGTTGGCAAAAATGCACTGGCAAATTTTAAAAATTTGTAAAGTATGCCGGGAACAATATAAAGCGTTCCCGCGAACATGCCATCAACGGCGTTGCGCGCGACGAGTTCGATTGGCGTTCCCGCCGCGCCGAAGCCAACGCCCGCGCGCAAACCAAAATTGGTATGCACCGGCCCAGGGCAAAGCAGCGAAACCGAAACGTTGCTGCGAGCGTGTTTAAGCTCGACTGCCAGCGCTTCCGTCAAGCGCGTGACATAATTTTTGGACGCGTAATAACTCGCAAAAAGCGGTCCTGCAAAAAATCCCGCCATTGACGAAACGTTCAAAATAAAACAGCGGTCACCACGTTTTTTGAAATCGAGCAGAAAAAGTTTCGTCAGCGCGTGCACCGCGGAAACATTGAGGTCGATCAAATCAAGTTCCGTTTCCAAATCCGTTTCCGCGAACGGCCCAAACGTGCCGAATCCCGCATTGTTCACCAAAATGTTGATTCCCAAATCTTTGGTTTTGTGGTAAAGATTTTTCACGCCGTCGCGGGAACCCAAATCCTGCGCAACAACGGTGCAGTTTACCGTTCCCGCGAGTTCGTCAGCGACGGCTTGCAAAGCCGCAGCGTTGCGGGAACACAAAACCAAATCGCAACCGCGCCGCGCCAGTTCGCGCGCGATTTCTCTGCCGATTCCACAGCTTGCTCCTGTAATCAATGCTTTCATTTTGAGGAAATTTAAATTTTAAAAGAGTATGCGTGGCAAAGCGCGGCGGCGGAAGCGTCGGATTCATCGAACGCCAGCGCTGCGTCGAGCCGAAGAATCTGCTTTGTCATTCCCGCAACCTGACTTTTCGAAGCGCGCCCAAAACCGACGACTGCTTGTTTGATGCGTAGCGGCGGATATTCAAAAATCGGCAACCCCAAAACGTTCGCCGCCGCAATCGCCGCTCCGCGCGCAGCTCCCAAAATTTGCGCAATTTTAAAATTGTTTACATAAATTGTTTCTTCGAGTGCCACGTGATTTACGGGATATTCATAGCAGCAATCGGAACAGAGTTTATAAATTTCGCCCAAGCAATCGGCAAACGAGCGTTCCCGCGCCAATTTTAAAGTTTTTGAAAACAACAATTTAGGTTCCGCGCCCGGTTGAAAATCGATCACCGCAAAACCGCTCCCGCGCAACGACGGATCAATGCCAAGCACGCAGCCGACGAATGGCGTGCGCGTTCCCGCGAACACATTATTTTTTGCGCTTTGTGCAGCGATTTTTGCGAGCATTTTCGTTCCCGTCGAACGCGTTGGGTTGGTTAATGGATGTTGCACGTTCCCGCGCGTTTGTTTTTCCAAACGTTTTAAATCGTCGGCGCTGGCAGCGTTCCCGCCCGACAATTTTTGCGACCACAATTTTCGACTATTCGCCATCGACAATTACGAGCGTGTCGCGTTTTTTGGTGGCATTGACGATGGGAACGAGGGCGATCATCAACAAAAATGTAATAATCATTGCCGACCAGCCGACGACATCGTGAACCGTTCCCAGAGTAAATTCCGCGCTACCGGGTTGATTGCCCCAAAAATCAAGCTCAATCGCTGCCGATCCATAAAACGATGAATAAATCGTAAGCATTCCCGAGCGCATCACATTTAAAATTAATGCAAACAAAATGGAAACGCCAATAAAGAAAAATTTGCGTTTAACGGTGTGAACAAAAATGCCCGCCAAAAACGAACCCGTAAACAAACACGCGGTCAGCGAACGCACGCCCGAGCACGCGTCTTCAATGCCCACGCGGTCGCCATCGGGCAAAATAATCGTGTTCATTTCTTGCACCAAATCGAAACCAAAAAGATTGAGCGAACCGACGACTGCGGCGGTAACATTTTTCAGCAAAATTCCCTTGATATTGTGATCAACAAGAAACGTGAACGGTCCCGAAATCATCCACACAAAAATTGGAAACACGAGCAACAAAAGCAAACGCACGCGAGAACGCGCGTCAATAGTCGTTCCCGCAAAATTTGTTCCCGAAGCAAACCACGCCAAGCCCAAACACAAACCGCAAAATCCCGAAGTGTTTTGATAAGTCGTAAACACGTCCGTTCCGTACATTGCCGAACCGACCGCTCCCGTCGCGAACAAAAACAGCGAAAAAACCGTTCCCGCGGCGAAAATCGCAGAAAGCCAAAGCGGCGTGGGAACGCCCGGTTTCAAAAACCAAAACGCTGGTGGCGAAAACGCGTCTTTCGTTTTCTCGGGAACGCCGCCCTTAAAAATCGCCAGAATCATCGGCCAGCGCTCATAGAGCGCCAACCCGACAAAAAACGGCACTAAAAATCCAAAATAATAATCTTCTTTCGACGCCCAAATGCGCACTTGATCAGACAACAAAATCAACAACGCCAACGCAAGCATTAGCGCACAAGCGGCGGGAACGAATATGTATTTTTTTGATTTCATTAAAAAATTGGGTTTGCCCAAATTTTCGAGCGAACCCCATTTTGTGAATTTTTACTAATCAACAGGGAGCTCTTGAATATGCCACGGCAGGCCGTTTTTGTTAAGCATATCCATGAACGCGTCAGGATCGTTTTGTTCCATATTCCAAACGCCTGGCTTGGTCCATTTGCCCGTCGCGATCATCGCTGCGCCGATCATCGCGGGAACGCCCGTGGTGTAGCTGATCGCCTGCGATTTGACTTCGCGGTAGCATTCTTGGTGATCGCAAACATTGTAGATGAAAACTTTGCGTTTTTTGCCGTCTTTCGTTCCCGTGATTTCGCAGCCGATGCAGGTTTTGCCTTTCGTGCGCGGGCCGAGCGTCGCGGGATCTGGAAGAATCGCCTTCAAGAATTGGATCGGAACGATTTTTTGTCCTTGAAAATCGATCGGATCGATGCGTGTCATTCCCACATTTTTCAAAACGTTGAGATGCGTCAAATATTTGTCCGAAAAAGTCATGAAAAAGCGAATGCGTTTGAGACCTTTGATATTTTGGCAAAGCGATTCAAGCTCTTCGTGATAAAGCAAATACGACGATTTTTCGCCGATGACAGGATAATTATATTCTTGGCGGATTTCGAGCGGTCCCGTCGTCACCCATTCGCCGTTTTCCCAGTAGCGTCCGTTCTGGGTGATTTCGCGAATATTGATTTCGGGATTAAAATTTGTCGCGAATGCGTAGCCGTGATCGCCCGCGTTTGCGTCAAGAATGTCGATCGTTTCGATCGAGTCAAACAAATGTTTTTGTGCGTAAGCACAGAAAACGTTGGTTACGCCTGGGTCAAAGCCCGATCCCAAAATCGCCGTAAGCCCTGCTTTTTCAAAGCGTTCCCGATAAGCCCATTGCCATGAATATTCAAAATGCGCGCAATTCGGCGGTTCGTAATTCGCCGTGTCAATATAATGAACGCCCGCGTGCAAGCAAGCATCCATCAATGGCAAATCTTGATAAGGCAACGCAACATTAATCAAAACTTGCGGTTTAAAACGTTGCAACAATGCGACCGTTTCTTGAACGTTGTCAGCATCAACACTTGCCGTTTGGAGCGTCACGCCCGTTGCCGCTTTGACATCGGCAGCGATTGCACGACACTTGTTTTCGTTGCGCGAAGCCAACATAATTTCACCAAAAATATCAGCATTTTGCGCCACTTTGTGAGCAACAACATTGCCCACGCCTCCTGCACCAATGATTAATGTTTTCATTTTTTTAGATTTTATCGGTTAAAAACGATTTAAAATTTGCGGGAACGCGATTATTCTTCGATGTCTTCTTCGTCAGAATCGTCTTCGAGTTCGTCAGAATCAATCGGCTCTGCGTTGTAAATCAATTTACGTTTATTTTGCGGCAACGGCGAAAGCATCGCCGTAATTGCGCGTCCCATCAACTTGGGCTTTGCGTCAAGATTGGCAACATGAGTCAATTTTTCAATCAATTTTGCCACGATATCGTAGCCGCGCTCGGTGTGTTCGAGCTCGCGAAAACGGAATTGCAAAGTAACTTTCACCTTGTCGCCGTTAAACAAAAACATTTCTGCGCGCTTAGCTTTGACGTATAAATCGTTGTCGCCAATGCCGGGACGCAATTTGATTTCTTTCAACTTAACGGCAACTTGCTTGTTTTGTTTTTGTTTTTTCTTTTCTTCGTACAAAAATTTTCCGTATTCTTGAATTTGGCAAACGGGAGGATTCGCCGTTGGCGCAATTTCAATCAAATCAAGTCCTAATTTTTTTGCGACATCGAGTGCTTCTGCGGTCGAAATCACGCCCAATTTTTCGCCACGTGGACCGATGCAACGCACTTCTGGACAATGAATGCGTTCATTGAGACGATGCGCATCGCCTTGACGACGATTATTGAATTTCCCGTTCCCGCCACGATTGTCGGGACGTTGCGGTTTATGACCCGCGAATTGTTTTGGAGCTGCCATTCAGTTTATTTTATTGTTATAGAAAAATTATTGTTCGAGCGAAATCGTTTCGCCTTGTTTGTAAAGCTCTTCAAGATTGTAATAATCGCGTTTTTCTTCTGAAAACACATGAATCACAACATCGAACGCATCGACGCAACACCAACCCGATCCCGTTTCATTTTGCACGCGCGTGGCTCCCGCGGGAACGACTTCATCGATTGCTTTTTCAAGCGCAATGCGCAACGCACGCAAATGAGGGTCCGACGTTCCCGTCGCAATCACATAATAATCGGTAACCGACGATTTCGCGCCAACCTCGATGACTTCGATATTTTTTGCCTTTTTTTCATCAAGCGCAGCAACGCAACGCTTTACCAAATCAAGTCCATGCCCTGGTTTCACGGGAACGGTTTTTGGGGCGGGAACGCTCTTTTTCGCGGGAACGCGTTTTTTTGGCGCTGCCGTCTTCTCAGATTTTGTCGCCGATTTTACAGATTTTTTTTCGGAAGTTTTAGCAACTTTTTTCTTCGCGGGAGCTTTTTTCTTCGCGGGAACGGCTTTTTCCGTCGTTGTTTTTTTGATCATAGATTATGCTTGTTCTTTTAAAGATTCATCGCCAAGCGCGGGAACGGGCTCGTAAAGTTTGTGCTTACGAATTACGCCAACAACGCCTTCGGGAACATATTCGCTCAATTCTTTATCGGTTAACTCGTGCGCTTTTTCACGAATGTAAGTCGAACTAATTGCGAGCGGTGGAACTTCAAGGACTTCGACGCTCACCACTTGTTGTAATTCTGGCGACAACACTGGCAATTTATCGCCTCCGCGACACATCACCGCAAAACGCACAATGTGCGCCAATTCTTCAATGTCTTTCCACTTGCTAAGATTTGCGAACTGATCCGCGCCCAAAAGCCAATAAAGTTCAGCAAATGGAAATTTGCGCACAAAATGTTTTGCGGTTTCGATTGAATAACTAATACCGCCTTTGGTGATTTCGTAAACAGAAACTTCAATATTTGTGCGACGCGCCAAGGCAACTTCGAGCATTTCTTTACGCGCCTCAATTGAAGCACGCGGTGTATTATCTTTTAAAGGCGATTGCGCCACGGGAACGAAAATCACGCGGTCGAGCCCCAGCGCATCGCGCGCCGTTTCTGCCAACGCCAAATGCGCATTGTGAATCGGGTCAAAACTGCCGCCCAAAATGCCGACTTTTTCGTGAGCGTTGCGCCAACGCCCTTTGGGAGGAACAGGATCGGCACCACCTGCGACAAATGGATTACAACGCAAAACTCGCCAAATCGCCAATAAAGTGCCTTTCATAAAACCATGGCGTTGCAACGCTGTGAGCGCATACATCGAACAAGTTGGCTGAAAACGACAAAATGTTTCTGGGCCAAACAAAGCGTGCAATATTGGCGACAAGACTTTACGATAAACGCCAATCAACGCCACCGAAGCGGTTACTGGCAAATTGTAAACATATTCAAGTTTTTTATTCATCGTTGCTGGGGCTACTTCTATTAAGAATAATCTCTTTTACAATTTTACGCGACAAAATTTTTGCAAAAACCAAACACCTGCTACTTTTTTTGAGCAATTTGCCCTACCAAAAAACGCGCTCCCGCCACAAATTGCTCTGATAATTTAGCAAAAGGACGCGACAATGCGCTACGTTTTGCAATCAACAAAACATCAAAATCTTGCGGGAACGCAGCTTGATTTTGACGAAAAATTTCACGAAAAATCCGTTTGGCACGATTGCGATCAACTGCACGATTGCCAATCATTTTTTTAGAAGCAATCACCGCAAAACGCGGGAACGACAACGGCGTTTCTGTCTCAACACGCACGGCACCAATCAACACAAAAGACCCGCAGTTATACCGCGAGCCTTCTGCTCTCAAGTGAGCAAACTCGGAATCTTTCCGAAGCTTATGTGACGCACCAAAGCGCATCAGTCGCAAAACCGCTTAAGCAGCGAGACGTTTACGACCTTGTGCACGACGGTTATTGATCACGGCGCGACCGCCACGAGTACGCATACGAGCACGGAAACCGCACTTGCGAGCGCGGCAAAGTTTTGATGGACGATATGTTGGTTGCATAATAAATAACTCCTAAAAAATTGTTAAGTTTTCTTATTAAACCATTTAAATGCGACGAAGTCAAGAATTTATTTCTTTTCCACAAATTGCACCAAGACACCTTGCGATGTTTTTGGGTGAACAAAACCGACGCCGAGCCCCGAAATCACGTTCCCGCCAGCGTTTTGCACTTGTTCAAGTTGCTTTTGCAAATCGTCGGTTTCAAACGCAATGTGGTGTAAAAGATTGTTCCCGCCATTTTCTGCAACCGCCCGCGCCAGCGGCGAAGTTTGCGACACGGGAGCGATTAATTTTATTTGAATATTTTCCAAATAAAATGTCGCTTCAAACGCACGCTCATTGGGCATTTCTTTAATTTCGGGCTTGGGGAGTCCTAAAATTTGTGTATAAAATGGCACTGCCTGTTCTAAAGTCGGCACGGCAATTGCAATGTAAGCCAGTTTTTTCATTGAGTTTTTTTTAGTTAAAATTAATCAATTTTGCGCCACCACAAATCTTGCGGGAACGAATTTTGCAAAGTCATCGGAGCCCCAAGCTGCGGGAACGCCACCTGCGAATTAGCTGCATTGGCAGCATTATTAAATAATTCAATCGATTCTTTCCACGGGTGTTGCGCCAAATAAAAAGTTGCCCAATGAATAGGCACCACGCAACGCGCGCCAATATCCGTTCCCGCCAAAATCGCCTCTTCTGGAGTCATGTGAATATTTCGCCACTTTTCATTCCAAGCGTCAATTTCAAAAAGTGCCAAATCAAAGCCGCCCGAAAATTGCTCGCCAATGGCTTTAAAATGCGAGCCATAACCGCTATCTGCGCCAAATAAAATGCGCCGTCCCGCGCCTTCAAACACAAACGCGCCCCACAATGTTTGATTACGCGTTTCCAAAGAACGTCCCGAAAAATGTCGCGCGGGAACGCAATAAATTTTAACTTCTCCCGCTTGAAAATTTTCGCCCCAATTCAATTCAAAAATACGCTCTGCGGGAACGCCCCAATGTTTCAAATGTTCGCCCACGCCCAGACAAGTGATAAATTTCAAATTCGGCTGCGTTTTCGCCAAAAATTGAATCGTCGCACGCTCAAGATGATCGTAATGATCGTGCGAAATAATCAAAAAATCAAGCGCGGGCAAATCTTTACGCGACAACGGAGCATCACAATAACGACGCACAACCCACGGAAACGGCGCGGCGTTGTCAAAAAGCAAATCCGTCGCAAAACGCGTTCCCGCAAGCTCCATTATCAGCGAAGAATGCCCAAGCCACCACATTTTGAAATCTCGAGACGGCGGGAACGCAAAATTTTCGCGCGACAACGAAATCGGCTTTAAATCGCGAGGCGGCTTGTCCTTTGGAAAAATTAGCCAACTTAAATTTTTTGCCAATTTTGTATTTTTAGAATGCGTAGTAAGTTCCGTAGAATCCAAATTCTTAAAACGCCCATTCTCCCAATTTGCGAGCGATGCGAAACCAGACATTTGCTCAGGCGTCAACTTCGCGCCCAATTCAGGATAAACATCATTCAATTGCAAACTTTTCCGTGTCATAACTTTATTATAAAAAAACTTCCGCGGGAACGCGATAAATTAACGACCCGCGGGAACGGGGAATAAAATCTTTGAAATCCTCTAATCTGCGGAAAAATTTCAATTGCGTTCCCGCGCTTCATTTTTGGACATTTCCATACTCTGCAAATTTGCGTTCCTGCAAAACAAGAAAGGCAAGTTCTTGCGAACTTGCCTTTCTGATTATTGATCAAGCGATTAGTCAATCACTTCGATGCCCATCGAGCGAGCTGTGCCCTCAATCATGTGGGCAGCTTGATTTGCATCGACAGCGTTCAAGTCTTTTTTCTTGAGTTCAACGATTTCAAGAATTTGTTTGCGGGTTACTTTGCCAACTTTATTTTTGTTAGGCACGCCCGAACCGCTCTCGATCTTTGCTGCTTTTTTGAGGAGCACTGATGCAGGAGGAGTTTTGAGAACAAACGTAAATGACTTGTCTTGATAAACAGTGATGACCACAGGAAGAATCATACCTGCTTGATCTTTTGTGCGAGCATTGTACTCTTTGCAGAATGCCATAATATTGACACCTTTTGCACCGAGTGCAGGGCCCACAGGAGGTGCTGGATTTGCCGCGCCAGCAGGGAGCTGGAGGCGGATTTCACCGACTACTTTTTTTGCCATTTTCTTAAATATTTTAAAGTGTTAATTTACTAACGAATGCAAGTCGTAATTGTGTCTAAACACTGTGCGCTACACGTTTTTGACGTGTTGAGCATGGAAAAATTCAATGGTAACAGGAGTCAAGCGTTCAAAGAAATCAACCGAAACGGTAAGTTTTTGGTGATCATTATCAACCGCAGTAACAACGCCTTCCATATTCATAAACGCGCCTTCGAGAATCTTCACCGTTTCGCCCACATTGAACGATTTTGACGGTTTAAATTTACCTTCAGCTTCGCGAATGACCTTGAAGACATTTTCCATCTCTTCTGCAGTCATTTGAATTGGATGATCATGACCCAAGAAATCAATTACACCATCGGTACTGCGCACAAACGACCATGGAGCCACATTTAAAGCACCATTTTCGTCATAGCAACGCATACGAATGAAAAGGTAACCTGGATAAAGCTTGCGTGTGCGCTTTAACTTTTTGCCATTGCGCATATCTTGAACGGTTTCTGTTGGCATCAAAATTTCTTTGATGTCATTTTCAAAACCTTCGATTTTGATTGTGCGCTCTAACGCTTGTTTTGCCTTTTGTTCAGCATTCACAAGTGTTTGCAGTGTATACCAAGTATTTACCCCCGCAGTATTTGTTTCTTCGTTTGCCATATTTTTATCTATTGCCAAATTCCAAATCGTCAGATCTGGCTCAATTTTTCAGTGATTAATTTTGCTATTTTACTAAACTTGTCAAAAAGTTAATTAAATTATTCAACGAAAAGTCAAACGAAAAAATCAGCAAAGTCAATGCAAGAACAACAACACAAACCACAATGGTGTATTGAACAAGCTCTTTTGGCTTTGGCCAAATCGATTTCTTGAAAACCTCTGAATATGTTTCATTCCAGAAGCGACGAATGGCTCCAATCGAATTAAATAACTTTTTAAACATAATTTTGGTTAATGGCAGGGCAAGAAGGAATCGAACCCTCATGGACGGTTTTGGAGACCGCTATTCTACCATTGAACTATTGCCCTATTTAAAATTAACCCCTACACAATGTGTAAAGTTTGCTTTTGCCACGGCACTGGGGAACTCATCGTTCCCCATTCACCCACGCAAAAGCGGGTTGCGCCACAGCAGGCTACCTTACTTGACAATGTCAATGATACGACCTGAGCCAATCGTGCGACCACCCTCACGGATAGCGAAGCGTTGACCTTGGTGCATAGCAACTGGTTTGCCGAGTTCAATGTTGATTTCAACGTTGTCGCCTGGCATAACCATCTCCGTGCCAGCAGGAAGCGTCACAACGCCTGTAACGTCAGCTGTACCGAAGAAGAATTGTGGACGGTAGTTTGTAAAGAATGGAGTGTGGCGGCCACCTTCGTCTTTTGTAAGAACGTAGATTTGTGCCTTAGCTTGTGTGTGAGGTGTGATCGAACCTGGTTTCGCAATCACGTGACCACGAAGCACTTGGTCTTTTTCAATACCACGGAGGAGGATGCCCACGTTGTCGCCTGCTTGACCTTGGTCGAGCGATTTGCGGAACATTTCAACACCTGTAACAACTGAAGTCAAAGTTTCACCGAGACCAACGATTTCCACTGGTTCGTTCACCTTGATCACGCCGCGTTCAATACGACCTGTAGCAACTGTACCACGACCTGTGATCGAGAACACGTCTTCAACCGACATCATGAATGGTTTGTCTGTTTCACGAACTGGTTCTGGAATTTCTGAGTCGAGAACGTCCATGAGTTCCGAAATCGCTTTGTAGCCAGCGCCGTCTGTGTTGCCAGCTGCAGCGTCTTCGAGAGCTTGCGTAGCCGAGCCACGAACGATTTTTGCATTTGCGCCGTCAAACTCATACTTGTCGAGGAGGTCGCGGATTTCCATTTCAACGAGCTCGAGAAGTTCTGGGTCGTCGAGAAGGTCAACTTTATTCAACCAAACAACGATTTTTGGAACACCAACTTGGCGTGCGAGGAGCACGTGTTCTTTGGTTTGTGGCATTGGTCCGTCAGCTGCCGAAACAACGAGGATTGCGCCGTCCATTTGAGCAGCACCAGTGATCATGTTTTTAACGAAGTCAGCGTGACCTGGGCAGTCAACGTGAGCGTAGTGACGCTTTTCTGATTCGTATTCAACGTGAGCAGCTGCAATTGTAACTGTTTTGGTCTCGTCACGAACTGTACCACCTTTAGCGATATCCTTGTAAGATTTCACTTGAGCGAGGCCCTTGTGAGCTTGCACTGCGAGAATAGCAGCCGTCGTGGTCGTTTTACCGTGGTCAATGTGACCAATGGTGCCAACGTTCACGTGTGGTTTCGTACGTACGTATGTTTCTTTTGCCATAGTATTTTATGATTTTATTGTTATTGTTATATGTTAATTTTTAAAAGTGGAGCCCCCGAGCAGACTTGAACTGCCGACCTCGTCCTTACCAAGGACGCGCTCTACCGACTGAGCTACAAGGGCAAATTATGCCTCGCAGTCTTTTGCGGCATAATAGACTTCTATTTCAACGCATTTTTGGCAAAATGTCAAATGTTTTTTCAAAATAATTGCGGGAACGCGGCATTTTAAAGGTTCCGCCTCACGCGCGTCGAGAGAATTTCCAACGCTTCACGGTATTTCACAACCGTTCTGCGAGCGATTTTTACACCTTGTTCTTCGAGTAATTGCACTAATTTTTCGTCTGAATACGGCTCGCCGCGTGGTTCACTTTCGATAAGTGCTTTAATTTTATTTTTAATTGCGACTTGCGAAAGGTTGCTGCCCACGTTCCCGTCAAGCGATGTTCCCGATTCGTTAGAAAAGAAATTGCGCAATTTCCAAAGTCCGAACGGTGTTTCCGCATATTTATCAGCGACCGCGCGCGTAATTGTCGTTGGGTGCAAGGACAATCTTTTTGCCAAATCCGCCATAATCAGCGGACGCAACGCGCTCGGACCTTCTTCAAAAAAATCTTTTTGCAACTCCAAAATCAACTTCCCGATCGCTTCGAGCGTGTTCCCGCGTTCTTCAAGAGCAGAAATCAGCTGCTTGGCATCGTGCATTTTTTGTTCAAAATAAATTTTATCCGCTCCCGTGATTTTTCCTTGCGCGAGCAATTGTTTATATTCCCGAGAAATGCGTAACACGGGCAGGCGTTCCCGCGCGAGCTTGACAGCCCACGTTCCCGCGGCATCGCGATAAAAAATCAAATCGGGCTCGATAATTTGCGCGGGAACGTCTTCAGCGATTGCGCTTCGCGGGAACGCCGCAATAATCGCAATCGCTTTATCTAAATCTTCGCGTGTCGTTTTTAATTTTTCAACCAACTGCACAATGCGCCCCGCCAGCAATTCGTCAAAGCCATCGCGCACCAATCGCACCGCCAACGCATTTTTTGCGTATCCCGCGCGGTCAAGTTGCAACAAATAAAAATCGCGCAAATTTTCAGAAGCTACGCCCGCGGGCTCAAAACTGCGAAACAATTCCAACGCGCGCGCAAACTCTTTTTTATCCGCGTGCAAATTTTCACACAAAGTCGCCGCGGGAACGTCTAAAAATCCACGCCGATCAAGATGAAAATAAATTGCATTCAACAAATGACGCGTTTTATCGCTGACAACCGCAAGCTCAATTTGACGCTCCAAATCTTCATAAACCGAATCTTTTGCCTCGACCGAATTAAAAAAATAATCGCGCCGACGTTGCGCCTCCGCGCTCGAAATCCCGTTCCCGCCAAGCTCATCGCCCAAGCGCCAATCATCGTTCCCGTCATCAATTTTTTCCGCGCCCTGCTCACTTTCGGGCTGACGCAATTCCAACAGCGGATTCTGTTCAACGGCTTTTTCAAGTTCTTGATTCAGCGCCGCAATCGGTGTTTGCAACAAATGTAGCGACTGCAACTGCGCGGCAGTCAACTGTTGTTGCAACTCTGCACCAACACCAACGCCCGCCGAAACACTCGGCAATTGCTGAAATTCCGTTCCCGCCATCAAATCTCATTATACGCGATTCCCCCACCAAGCGCGAAAACTAAAATTCTTCGCGGGAACGCTTTAGCTTTCAACTAGGGAACAAAGGTCATTTCAAAGGGAACTAAGCCACAAAAAACG
Organism: uncultured Opitutales bacterium; assembly: GCA_934675585.1. Taxonomy (GTDB): domain Bacteria; phylum Verrucomicrobiota; class Verrucomicrobiia; order Opitutales; family UBA953; genus Spyradosoma. Next base: position 44,091 of record CAKUQY010000014.1, read on the forward strand.
CGTTCCCGCAACTTTAGGGAAATCAAAAAATCTTAGTTCCCCCCTTAAATTTTCCCCATAGTTTCCATAGTTGAAAAAACTTCCCGCGCGTCTGCGTTGCCTTAGCAACGCGCCCAAAAAATCTTCGCGTCGTCGAGTTCTTCGTATGAGAAATTTTTCCGAGTTCCCGTTCCCGCGAAACCCATTCGTGCGATTCGTAAAATTCGTTGACAAAAAAAAGCGTTCCCGCGAAGTGAGTTTCACGGGAACGCGATTTTTTGTTTTTTTTAGATTATCGAACGAAAAGCAATTCGCGATATTTTGGCAACGGCCACATTTCGTTGTCGATCAAGAGATCGAGCTTGTCGATGTGATAACGAATCGTGTCAAAGCAAGGTGCGACAGTGTCGTGGTAAGCGATTGCGCGAGCGCGAGGATCTGCGATGAGATTTGCAGCTTTGCGCTCCTCTCCACTAAACTCTAAAAATATTTTTCATATATAATTTCATTTACAACAACAAACGCTCGATACGACTACAGTATTCCTGTATAAAGATACTGTGTTTCATTATTTCCAAATTCAGGATTCCAAATACCAACGACTATAACCGCGAAAAAATTACCCGTCAAACAAAAATATATGTTTGTTTTAATGTTCTTGCAAAAAATAAAAATCAGACGAATATCCAAAATCATCACTCAAATAAATGTTCATCGTTTTTTTAAAATTTTCAAACGATATATTAACTTTTTCTTCAATATTTTTCACCGACAATTCATGACCAGATAATTTTACATCTCGAAGAAAGCCGCTATTAATCGGCTCGTATTCAGGAAACTCATAAATGGAAAACATTGAATCTTTTATTAATTTTGAGACAATCTGCCAAAAATTATTTCCTTTTATCAAATAATCGAAACAATGAATGTTTAAAACAAGTTCATTCTCTTTTAAATTTAAATCTATTTTTAATCCCTTTTCTTTTAAAAACCACTCATTTATTTTTCGAGAATACAAAATAAATGCGCGTTCCTTTATTGAATAATCTATTCCTGTTTCATTCACTTTATATACTTTTATTTCTTTATAAACAGGTCTATTAATCACAAAAACAAAAATGCCTGTGATAACAAAAAAAACAGCAACAATTAATTTATTCAAATAATTCACGCGGATATTGCTCCATTTTTTTCAAAAAATATTGAAACGAATTATCTACGGCGATCTTCAATTTTTCGGAATTTTTATTCTCAAAATACAATTCCAATTCTATTCCAGGTCTTATATAATTTTCATTGCAAAATGATTCATATTCTCGTTTGGATTCGTTTAAATTTTTTAACAAAATAATCCAATAATTTTTATTAACACAATAAAAATCGGAGGAATTAACTACTAGCGTATCACCATAAACGTCCCAATATAAATAAGATGACTTTGCATAAGTTTTTGAGGAAAATCCTTGTTCGTTTAACCATTGATTTATTTTTTTATAATACAAATCCAAATATTTCTTTTTCATCGCATTCAATTCTTCTATGTTCCTATTAGAATTTGGAGTTGAAATAATTCCTACTCCCGTTTTTATAACGAACACACCTGATATTCGTTCCCCACAAGACATAAAAAAAAGTAAAATAAGAAAAAATAAATACTTTATCATTTTTGATGTTCTTTGATACATTTTTCTAGCGCTTTTTGTGCATTAATAAGTTGTTTTTCTAAAACCTTAACCTCATTCGAAAAAAAATTAATATTTTGAGAAATTTCTTTTTGATCGTTTTCGGAATCATAATAATTCCCCGGTATTGAATGATATAAATTGTCTGCTAACCCTATTTTTGCCTTCATTAAACGTATTGCAATATCATTAACCGAAATATATTGGTCTTGGCAGTAATCGCCACAAATTTCAACTTCATTATATGAAAGTATAATCTTTTGATATTCTTCATATATTTTTTTTCGGTCCAAATAATGCTGTTCTTCATGCATATAAAGTTTACTTTTTTTTCTAAATATATTATTGGGATGCTCAAATAAAATATTTTCACTATGATATGTTACACTACTAAATCCACCGCCTCGAACGTCCAATGCAAAAATATCATCTCCAAATATTTTTCTCTTTTTAAGTTTTATTCCAACTTGAAAAGGAGTAAGAGTAACTTGAATATACGCTTCTCTGCCGTTCAATTTAGATGAATACGGACTAACTTTAACAATATTTGTATTTTGATATGGTTCGATTTTAATCCCAACATATCCAAGCAAATCATATAGATTTAATAAATTATTCCCGCAAAAGCAATACAAATTCAACCCGCCTTGTTCTTCAATTGGGTCGCGGGCGAGGAAGCGTCCGAGCGCGGGCGAGTAGTGGCGGTAATTGTAATAGACGAGGTTGAGTTCGGAATCGCAGATTTCCGACGACCATTGGAGCGGATTCGCGGGAACGGCGGTGCCGGAGGGCGTTCCCGCGGAAACGTTCCCGAACGGTGCGTAGTCGTAAGTCGCGGCGACGTTCCCGTAGAAGTCTACGAGCTCGCAGACGTTTTTCGTCAGATCGACCGTCGGGAAATAAACGTTGTCGCCGACGATTGAAATCGCGAGCGGACGCGTCGCCGTTTCCTCCGTCGGATCCCAGTAAATCACGCGTTTCAGCGCAGGTTCTTGCGTTCCCGCGACGTCGAACGCCGCGATTTGCAGGAAGCCGCGATAGGCGTAGCGTTCGTGCAGAACGAGCGTTCCCGCGACGGACACTTTTTTCTCGAAGCGCCGACCGAGCGAATCGTAGCCGCACTCGACCACGGTCTGCGTTCCCGCGTTTTCAAAACGCACCGGACGGTTTTCTCCGTTGCAGGAAACGCTCCACGTTCCCGTGGTCGTTTTTATCAGCGTCGCGTTCCCGTCGGCGTCGTAGGTCGGCGTGAACGCCTCCGTCTCGGTTATGGTAGCGTATTGATTCAGCGCGTTCGCCGTGTAGGCGAGCTGCGTTCCCGCTTCGGAAGCGGTTGCGCGGTTCCCGATATGGTCAAAAGCATACGCATAAGCGGCGTTCCCGAGTGTCGCGGAAGTCAGCTCCGAGCGCGTGTTGCAGCCGAACGAATCGTTTTGTATTTTTATTGCAAACATTATTTTTTAATTTTCAGAAAAAGAGAAGTAAATACCAATATTAAAATTATTTTGACTTCATTTTTAAAGAATACATTTTTTTTAGATTTTCAATCGATACTGAAATTTCTTTGTGCGCTATATCGCCATATAATGGTATTGATACATATTTTAACCACAATATTAATGTTGTTATTTGTGCTCTCGTAAAAAAAATATACTCATTTATAACTGAAATATTAGAAAGCCAGTAAATTACGCCATCTGCAAATGTTCCAATATATTCTTTACCTTTTAATAAACTATTTAATTCAACCAATAATGGCGTAGATATAAGTTTTAACGAGTCAACACTTCTGTATTTTGATAGAGAATAACACAAATTAATATAACTCTCTGAATTCCTATCAATTTTTTTTATTAAATCTTTAGTCGGGAAAAACCTAAAAATAAGTTTTCTAACAAAAATTAAAATTGCTCTATGCTTATAATTATTTTCCATAAAGTAGAAACTTTACTTAGCCGATAAATTCAATTGCGCCTATAATTCCTCCGACAATTGCAGCAATAGGAACCGTTATAATTTCTTCTGGAACCAATGCTTGTGGACCAGCATTTCCTGCAATTACAACAGCAACAATTGATGCCGTCGCTCCTGATAAAATCGCAATCCATATTGTATCATCATTTGATTCTATTGGATATTGAGGTTCTATAATATATTTATTTGCAAGTTGATCTGCAAATTTAGGATAAGGGAAAGGCGAACAAGGCGGATCACCATCATCTTTACAAACATCTTTCCATTTTTTGAGTTTATTTTTTAGTCCATTTTGTAAATTTTTTATTTCCTCATAATGACCACCCGGTTTTGTTATTCCATGTGCATGGATAAACCCACCTTTTCCGTCTTTTATAGGATCGTATTTATCTATTTCTTTTTTTAAAGAATTTGAAAGACTCTCAATTTTTTGAATTAGTTCTCGACATAGTCGTTCAATGTATTTTAAACCTAAATAATCTGTTTTAAAGAAATCATTTTTTAAAAAGCAATACAGATTCACTCCTCCTTGTTCCTCGATGGGGTCGCGGGAGAGCCACCTGCCGTCGGTTGGCGAGTAGTGGCGGTAGTTGTAGTACACGAGACCGAGCTCGGAATCGTAGAACTCGGACGAGAACCGGAACGGGTTCGCGGGAACGGCGGAGCCGGAGGGCGTTCCCGCGGTGACTGCGCCGAAGGGGGCGTAGTCGTAGGTCGCCGCTATGTCCCCGTAGAAATCCACGAGCTCGCAGACGTTTTTCGTCAGATCGATCGTCGGGAAATAGAGGTTGTCGCCGAGGATGTTAATCGCGAGCGGACGCGTCGCGGTCGGTTCTTCGGGATCCCAGAAAATCACGCGCTTGAGCGCAAAACTTTCCGTTCCCGCGGCATCCGTCGAAACGTCGAACGCCGCGATCTGCAGATAGCCGTCGCAAACATAGCGTTCGTGCAACGTGAGCGTTCCCGCGACGGTCACTTTTTTCTCGAAGCGGCGTCCCTGCGAATCGTAGGCGCACTCGACGATGGTCTGCGTCGCCGCGTTTTCGAAGCGGATCGGACGGTTCTCGCCGTTGTAGGAGATCGACCACGTTCCCGTGGAAGTCTGAACCAAAGTCGCGTTCCCGTCGGCATCGTAGGTCGGAGAGAACGTCAGGGGAGAAGCGACATTCCTGTCGCTTTGTTCGGAATCGCTTTCGGAGGGGTTTTCGGGAAGCGACTGGAAAGTCGCTTCCCCGGAAGAGAGGATTTCCGAATACTGGTTGAGGGAGTTCGTCACGTAGGCGAACTGCGTTCCCGTCTCCGTCGCCGTGCTGCGGTTGCCGACGTAGTCGAACGCGTAGGCGTATTCATCGGAACCGAGCGTCGCGGAATTCAGCTCGCTCCGCGCGTTGTAACCGAAGGAATCCGAGCGCGCGGCGGCGCTCCCGCGCGTCTGCGTCCGCGCGGAAACGCGACCGAGCGCGTCGTGGCTGCAAGGATAAGACATTTTTATGGATTTTCGCATGCCACCCTCGAAGAAAGATGTGTCACAAGCCTTTGATACTACGCATATCAAATCTCTTCGCCGATAAAAATGCGATTCTGTTTGCTTGGGACAATCCCCCATCGTTTTACGTGATGAGGCAGCCTCTCATCAAATTTTTTAACGGAAGAAACATCGTATGAGCTTGAAGGAAAATCAATAAACCATTCAGCTGTATCCACTTCCTCATCCTTAAAAAAATACAGCATCGTCACGCGTTCATCAGCCAGAATTTCATCAAATTTATATTTTCTATTTTTAAAAATGCATGTATAAATATCATAACAAAGTGCAGCGTCGTCAACTTCTCCATGAGGAGGCTTTCCTTGCCAAAGATGAAGACATTCTTCGACTGAAAGCCCCCTGTATCGAGCTTTGTCCAAATTTACACCAAAAAGAGATCCACACAATCTAAGCAAAAAACTCATATCATTATAGCGGAATGCGATACCTATATCATCCCTGTCTTCCAAGGAATATGCATATGACACACACACTTCTATATTACTACTAGATTCCAAAGAGGGAACAACGCCCAATATATTCTCATTCATTAATCCTGCTATTTTTCTCGGATAAATTCTTATTGGTAAAACAGCCGTCGACGCATTTTCACAAATTTTAAAATACCCGCCAATCTTTTTAAAGAGCGTATCGGATTCATCAAGTCGTATTTTTATCTCAAAAGGGAAAGCAGGATTCTTTACATCTTTAAAAGATAGTATGATCTCCACACCATTAAGCTCCATTCCGATCTTAGAATAAATTTCGACGCCGATGAAGTCCATGGTATTTAAATCAACGAAAAGAACAGGAGAATCTCTAAGATTCCCCAATATCTTCTTCTCGGGAATTTTTACAGGGATCACGCATCCAGAAAGCAGTAAAAGCATTCCTCCCAAAACACATCTTAACCTCATCGCTCACTTCCCTCTCTCGGCTTTTGCTTTGCACATCGATATAAGTCCCTCTCGCCATTGCTGGCAATTATTTACCGGTAAAGCGTAAATATCCGGATCTCCTTGCTGCTTCACAATCTCTTTTGAAAGGCATCCTTCAAACACTTCAATATCATAGTCGCACTGGTTCAATACCACTGGTGACGCTTTTACATCATACTTTCCTTCCGGATCAGAGAACGGTTCTGGAATTTTCACCTCTCCTTTATAAATGAATTTCGATTTGTCATCACCCGGATAAAATCCTGCACTTCCGCCAGGATATTCAATCCACGAATGCTGAAGCAGCCAACTTATTCCCATTCGACCATATACATCTTTCCTCGTGAATTTAGTCGACAATTCTTTTCGATCCAACAAGTAGAATCCTTCTCCTCCCCAAAGAGATTTTTTACCAGCACGATTTACGCAACACTGCTTATCTGTATAATACTTTTTGCCATTACAACAAGCCCCGTAAAGCCAATCGCGAAATATTCCCTCCTCTCCATTAAAATCCATACCATTGATAGGACGGTTTGCTACAAACGCATACAGATTCCATCCTCCTTGTTCCTCAATTGAATCTCTGCTTAGCCATCTTCCGTCGGCGGGGGAGTAGTGGCGGTAATTGTAATAGACGAGGTCGAGCTCGGAGTCGCAGATTTCCGACGACCATTGGAGCGGATTTGCGGGAACGGCGGAGCCGGAGGGCGAGGCGGCGGACACGTTCCCGAACGGCGCGTAGTCGTAAGTCGCGGCAACGTTCCCGTAGAAGTCTACGAGCTCGCAGACGTTTTTCGTCAGATCGACCGTCGGGAAATAAACATTGTCGCCGACGATTGAAATCGCGAGCGGACGCGTCGCCGTTTCCTCCGTCGGATCCCAGTAAATCACGCGTTTCAGCGCAGGTTCTTGCGTTCCCGCGACGTCGAACGCCGCGATTTGCAGGAAGCCGCGATAGGCGTAGCGTTCGTGCAGAACGAGCGTTCCCGCGACGGACACTTTTTTCTCGAAGCGCCGACCGAGCGAATCGTAGCCGCACTCGACCACGGTCTGCGTTCCCGCGTTTTCAAAACGCACCGGACGGTTTTCTCCGTTGCAGGAAACGCTCCACGTTTCTGCGGCAGTGCGGTATGCCCATTGATGTCGCAGGTCATATCGATGTTTCCGAGGCGGGGAAAAAT
>CAKUQY010000015.1 GCA_934675585.1 uncultured Opitutales bacterium
TTGACGAATAAAACTTTCACTCCTTCACAAAAACTAAACCTTCGGTGTCATTTATTATGACGAAATGCGCGGGAATGTCGCGCCATTTTTATTAATTGTGAATTGTTAAATCTAAATTTATAATGATTGCTATGGCGAAGAAAAAAGGCGCAAATATTGAGGCGACGGCTCCCCTTGAAAATAACGGCGAGTCGCGCAGTTATTTCGAAGAAGCGTTGAGCAAAAAAGATTTGTCGTTTGACCAAGCGTTGCGTCCGCCAAGTTTTGATGATTTTACGGGACAAGCGCGCACGGTTGAGCGTTTGCAAGTGATGGTTGGTGCGGCGCGCAGAGAAGGTCGCGCGTTGGATCATATTTTATTGCACGGTCCGCCAGGCTTGGGCAAAACGACATTGGCGTTGATTTTGGCTGAAGAAATGGGAACAAAAGTGAAGATCACTTCGGGACCTGTGATTGAAAAGCCCGCAGATCTCGCAGGGTTGTTGACTTCGCTCGAAGAAGGTGAAATTTTGTTTATTGATGAGATTCATCGTATTTCGCGCGTGGTTGAAGAATTTTTGTATTCGGCGATGGAAGATTTTCGCATCGATATTATGATCGATCAAGGTCCAAATGCGCGCAGCGTGCGTTTGACGATCCCGCGCTTTACGCTCGTGGGCGCGACGACGCGAACGGGCTTGTTGACCGCGCCGATGCGTTCCCGCTTTACTTTGCAAACGCGCCTTGATTATTATCAGGTTGAAGATTTGTTTAAAATCGTGGTGCGCAATTGCGCTAGATTGGGCGTGGCGATTGACGCGGCGGGAGCGATGGAAATTGCGAAGCGCGCGCGTGGTACACCGCGTATTGTTAATAATTTGATTCGCTTTGCGCGCGATTATGCACTCGAACGCGGGAACGGCGATATCACGCAAACAATGGCGGCGCGAGCTTTGGAGTTGTTGGAAATTGATCGCTACGGACTCGATGAAATGGACAAGCGGATTTTGCGCATTATGGCTGAAAATTATGGCGGCGGTCCCGTAGGGTTGAATACGATTGGAGTGGCGGTCGGTGAAGACGCGAATACGCTTGAAGAAGTACACGAGCCGTATTTGATTCAAGAAGGTTACATCGCGCGAACGCCACAAGGACGCGTGCTGACAGAAAAAGGTTGGCAAGTTTGCGGAGTTAAACGTGGCGCAAATCAAGGTGAATTGGGACTTTAATGTTCCCGCGAAATTTTTAACGTGATTTTTTGTAGAAGTTTATGATGGTACTTTTTAAAGTTGTAGGTTTGTTGGTGTTAGCAAATTTAGTGATGACTTACGCGTGGTATGGTCATTTAAAAGTTGAGTCAGACAAGCCGTTGTTTTTTGTAATTTTGACGAGTTGGGCGATTGCGTTTTTTGAATATTTGTTAATGATTCCCGCCAATCGTATTGGTTATGAAAATGGTATTGGGCTGGGCGAGCTCAAAGTGATGCAAGAAGTGATTACTCTTCTTGTATTTGTGCCATTTGCGTTGTTGTTTATGGACGAAAAATGGCGTTGGGATTATCTTTGGGCGTTTTTTTGTATTGTTGGTGCCGTATTTTTTGTTTTTAGAAATAAAATGTAGTTCCTCAAAAACAAAAAATCTTTGCGGGAACGCTTAAATATTGTAATTGCGCTTGAAAACGAGCGTCATAAGCATTATTATAAATCAGTAAACTTCAAAAATATCTTATGAGATTAAAAAATACCCTCCTTGCAATCGCCGCGATGATTCCGGCAGCAACACTCGTAAATGCAGCAGATGCTGAAAAATCAACAAACGTTCCCGTTGCTCCGGCGACTGCAAAAACAGACGCGATCGAATCGATCGAGCAAAATGGACAAAAATTTATTCATATTTCAACTATTTCGCAAGTTGATGCTTGTGAAGAGTTTATGAAAAATGTGCAAATTTTGAACGCGCAACGTCAAGCATTGGTTGAGCTTGATCGTATTCTTTCACCAGAAGAAAAAGAATTGATGAAAGATTCGCTCAAAAAGCGCGTTGATGCTCTCGTTAAAAATAATGAAGCAACAATCAAAGCTTATGGTTTTGATATTTCGCGCGATTATGTGCAACAAATCGTTAGTACCAAAATTTTCCTTAAACTTTCAGACGAAGAATATAAAAACGCTAAAGAAAAAGACAAAGACGCGGTTTTTGAAGTCAAGGGCGACGATAAATTTCAATTGATCGCAACGATCCCAACCGTTGAAGAAAACAACAATTTCCGCCACAATGTACAAATTATGCAAATGGCGCGGGAACGTCTTGTTAAAATGACGGCGGCAATTGCTCAAATGCCAGACGGCGAAGAAAAAACAAAGCTCGAAGCTCAATTTAAAACCGAAGAAGAAACTCTCAAAAAGAACAACGATCAAATGATCAAAACTTACGGTTTTTCATTGACGCGTAATTACATGATGCAAGTTGAAAAAATTAAATTGTTCATGAAAGTTAATGAAGAAGAATACCTCAAAGCAGAAGCGCAAGCACGCTTAAACGCTGCGGGAACGGAATCAAAAGCCGAACCCAAAGCAGATGCGGACGCTGTGAAATAACTTTTTTACAATTATCAATAATAACTCAATACAAAAATGGCAGACATCGATTATATCGAACAAAACGGTCAAAAATTCATCCATGTTTCAACGATTGCTACAGCAGAAGCTAATGAGCAATTCATGGCAAACGTGAACCTCGTTCAACAGCAACGCCAAGCGCTTGTGGCTCTTTCGCAAATTCTTTCTCCAAAAGAAAAAGAAACAATGGCGGCATCGATTAAAGAACGCGAAAATGCACTCAATAAAAATAATGCTCAAATGACAAAAGCTTATGGCTTTTCACTTTTGCGCAATTATTTGCACCAAATTGTTACTTCGCAAGTTTTCTTAAAACTTACCGACGAAGAATACAATAAAGCAAAAGAAGAGGGCGTTGCCGCAGATCAATTTATCGTAAAAGGCAACGACAAATTCCGCTTGATCGCAAAAATTCCAGGCGCTGTCGCGAACGAACAATTCCGCTACAATGTGCAAGTGATGCAAGCGCAACGCAATCGCTTGGTGCAAATGAACAACGCGCTCGCGCAAATGGCTGACGGCGAAGAAAAAACAAAATTCCAAGACGAAACGAAAGCATTCGCAGAACGCCTTGACGCCGACAATAAGACGATGATTGAAAAATATGGTTTTTCTTTGACTCGCAATTATCTTTTGCAAGTTGTTGAATCAAAGCTTTATACCGCGGTAACAGAGGAAGAATTCCTCAAAGCACAAACTGCAGCAGAAGCTCCAAAAGCAGAATAAATTAATCATTCTCTAAAAAGCGCGTTCCCGTGAGAAAATCTGCTCGCGGGAACGCTTTTTTTACTTTAAACTTGTTATATTATGGAACAAATTGCTAATGTTTTGGCGCAACGTTACGCCACCGAACCTATCAAAAAAATTTGGTCTGCAACAGGCCGCATTGTCCTTGAACGCGAATTTTGGATCGCCGTTATGAAGGCTCAAAAAGACCTTGGACTCGATATTCCACAAGAAGCGATTGACGCTTACGAAAAAGTAAAAGAAAACGTCAATCTTGACTCAATTAATGCGCGGGAACGCATTACGCGCCACGATGTAAAAGCGCGCATTGAAGAATTTTGTGATTTAGCAGGTTGGCAACATATTCACAAAGGAATGACTTCGCGCGATTTGACAGAATCTGTCGAACAATTGCAAATTTTTAAATCATTGCAATATATTCGTTTGAAAATGATTGCGGTGATTAAACGTCTCGCTGACCGCGCCGCGGAAACACGCGACATCGCAATGACTTCGCGCACGCATAATGTTGCGGCTCAATTGACAACACTTGGCAAACGCTTTGCAATGTTTGGCGAAGATATGATTGTCGCGTTGCGAGAAATGGACGCGTTGATCACAAATTATCCTGCACGTGGCGTTAAAGGCGCTGTGGGAACGCAGCTTGACTTGCTCACGCTTTTTGATCAAAATGTCGAAAAAGTGATGGATTTTGACAATCGCGTGCGTAAGCATTTGGGCATTCCTCACGCGTTTAATGCGACGGGACAAGTTTATCCGCGTTCACTCGATTTCGCAACGGTCGCAACGCTCGTTCACGCGGGTTCGGGCGCGGCAAGTTTTGCGAAAACGCTTCGTTTGATGGCGGGACACGAACTCGCGAGTGAAGGATTTTTGCCCGGTCAAGTCGGTTCTTCCGCAATGCCGCACAAAATGAATTCGCGCAGTTGTGAGCGTTTAAATGGTTTGCATGTTATTTTAAAAGGTTATCTTACGATGGTTGAGGCGCTCGCGGGCGATCAATGGAACGAAGGCGATGTTAGCTGTTCCGTCGTGCGTCGCGTCGCGTTGCCAGATTCGTTCTTCGCGATTGATGCTTTGCTTGAAACATTTTTGGTGATTCTCAATCAAATGGAAATTAACGTTCCCGTGATTGAGCGTGAAAAAAATTATTATTTGCCATTCCTTTTGACGACAACGATTATGATGGAAGCCGTCAAGCGTGGCGTTGGCCGAGAAACAGCTCACGAAGTTATCAAAGAACACGCTGTCGCAACCGCGCGTGATATTCGCCAAGGCAAAATTTCGACAAACAATTTGTTTGATCGCCTCGCCGAAGATGGACGCTTGAATCTGACGCGCGCTGATTTTGACGCGATTGCGTCTGTTGCGGCGACCGAAACGGGAACGGCGGGAATGCAGGTTGATAATTTCGTCACGACAGCGACGGAACTCATCGCGCAGTTTCCGGAAGCGGCGACAATTAAACCAGGCGCAATTTTGTAAGTTTTAAATTGCTAAAAAGCGCGTTCCCGTAGATTTTTTTCGCGGGAACGCGTTTTTTATTTGCTTTGATAACATTAAAAGGGTTAAACTAAAAACAGTTACTGAACGCATTGGGAGTTTTGTAAAAAATGAATAAGATTTTACTTTGTTTAATTTGCTTTTTGTTAAGTTTTGTCGTTCCCGCGGGAGCGGCTGAAAAAGTTTTGCCCGAAAAATTTCGCGTGGCAACTTATAATTTGTTGCGGTTTAGTGGCAATTCTAAGGGAACGCACAAAGGCGGAATCGACCCTGCGCCCAAAGAACGAGAAGCGCGCGATGCGATTGCTGCCGTTTTAAAAGAGGTGAATCCGGACATTCTTGTGGTGCAAGAAATCGGCGATGAACGTTGGCTTGAAAATTTGCGCCAAGATTTGGCGGCGGTGGGATTGACGTTCCTGCAAGAAAATTGTCAATACGTTTTCGGGAACGACCGTTTTAACCACTTAGCCGTGCTTTCAAAATATCCTTGTGAAACGGAGATGTGGAACGTGCGTGGTGATTTTTTAACACGTGGATTTATCTCATCAAAATTTAAATTAAAAAATGGCGAACCATTTTATGTTTTTAATGTGCATTTTAAAAGTCAAATCTCAAATGATGATGACCCTAAATCTTTTAAACGGCGTTCCCGCGAAATACTCGTATTGCGCTCGCTCATAGAATTTGGTGTTCCTAAAAATTTGCAGGAGCGTAAAGATTTTTTTGCGGGAACGACAAAACAATTTGTTGAATACGGCATCGCGGGTGCTAAAAGCGATTACGCAAATAATAAGTTGAAAACAAATTATTGGGAACGCGAAAAAATAACGCCACAAAATTTTGTGATTTTGGGAGATTTTAACACACCTGAAAACGCGCCAGAACTTGCATTTTTGAGCAAAGACAATTTTTCAAAACGCGTTCCCGCGGTGCCTGCAATTGTTAATAAAAATTGTGATTTAAAAACAGAAGTAGGGCGGTTTCGCAATCCCGAGCTTGATAAATTTACTTATGTGATTAAGTATGCGTATTCGCCAAAGAAAAATTTGCGGGAACGCAATATTGCTGATTATTGCGCGCAATTAGATCAAATTTTTGTTTCGCCCAATGTTTACAAAACTGCCGCGCGTGTTCCCGCGACAATCGCTAATTATGACGACGCGTGGGTCGGTTCCGACCATCGTTGCGTTTTTATTGACTTTGATTTCTCTAAATAAATTTAGCGATTAAGATGAGAAAAATTCCTACGGGAACGATGTAGCGCACGAAGAAAAGAAAAATAGCAACCAGCCAGGGATTGTAGCCGAGTGAGCGCGTGGTGATTTGTTTGTCGAGAAACCAGCCGACAAAAATACAGGTAAAAAATGAGCCAATCGGCATCAGCCATTCTGCTGTGATGTAATCAAGCCAATCAAAAACGCTGCGTCCCACCCATTGCAAATTTTCTTCGCTTAACGAAATCGCCGCGACCATATTTGCAATGATAAAAATAATGCTCATCACCACGATGACTTTGCGCCGCGAAATGTGTAATTCTTCACTAAAATAAACTAAAACACCCTCAAACATTGAAATCGACGAAGTTAATGTCGCCAAAACTAATAACACAAAAAACAAAATTGCCCAAATTGTGCCAAATGGCAATGCGTTAAAAAGTGACGGGAGCGTTACAAAAATTAATCCCGGGCCGCCTTTGAGCAATGATTCTGTATCGGCTCCCGCAGCGAATGCGGTGCAAAAAATAATCGTTCCCGCGAGCACGGCGACAAGTGTATCGGCAATCGCGACATAACTTGCGGTGCGAATGAGTTTTTCTTTGCTACTAAAATAAGAAGAATAAACGATTAAAATACTCATGCCGCATGAAAGCGAGAAAAAAGATTGTCCCATCGCCGCGAGAACAACCGTTGAATTAATCGCCGAAAAATCGGGAGCAAAGAAATAGCGTAATCCTTCTACTGCGCCTGGCATACTCACCGCGCGCGCAAACATAATGAACAAAATTGCAAATAATGTTGGCATCATAATTTTGCTGGCGGTTTCAATGCCTTTTTTGACTCCAAACCAAACAATCGTTGCCGTCGCGACAATTGTCATGATAATCCAAAATGTTTGTCGCGTTGGGTCGGCGAGCAAGTCGTTAAAAACTTGTTCCGGTTGCGAAAAAAGAGGCGTGTTCGTTTCAAAAACAGCATCAATTGAAAGCCGTAAATATTCAAAAGTCCAACCCGCAACCACCATGTAAAAACAGGTAATCAACGAAACGACAACGACTCCTAAAAGTCCGACAAAATAAAACGCGTTCCCGCCACCAAGATTAACAAACGAGCGGGGCGGATTGGCTCGACCTTCACGGCCAATTGTAAATTCTGTCAAAATAATCGGCAATGCAAAAAACAAAACGCAAGCCAGATAAATCAACAAAAACGCGGCGCCGCCACCTTTGGCGGTTTCTGTTGGGAATCGCCAAATATTGCCTAAGCCGATTGCCGATCCCGCCGTCGCTGCAATCGTTCCTAATTTACTACCAAAATTTGCTCGCATAATAACTAATATCTGAAAACTAAAAATTAATAAAATTTGCGGGAACGCCAAAAACATGCGCCGTTCCCGTGAAGATATGCTTGTTCACTTACACCCCGTTCCTGCGAACGGGTCGTAGGCAAGTTCACTGCCAGATTCTGCAATGAATTTTTTTATGTGTCTCTCAACCAGCATTTTTTTTCGGTGAAGAATTGACCTAATTGGCGTTTCTTTAAATTAGAAACAACAGTTGTCTCTGTTGCCGTTGCTTGAAGTGGAATATTCGCAATAGAAAGTGATGCGGCGAGAAATGTTATTGCTCCCGTACCAAAATCTTTAATGTCCACATTTTCTGTCATCCCCAAAAGTATTGTAGAAAAGAAACCTTTATTCCCATTCGATTGATGCTGGTGGTTTGGTGGAAATATCGTAGAGCACGCGATTGATGCCTTTGACTTCGTTTAAAATGCGGTTGGAAGCTTCGCGCAATAGCGGAATTGGCAATTCGACCCAATCGGCTGTCATTGCGTCCTCAGAAATGATTGCGCGCAAGTTTGTTGCAAATTCGTAAGAGCGTTCGTCGCCTTTGACACCAACAGTTTTAACAGGAATGAGACCTGCGTAAGCTTGCCAGCATTTGTCATACCAGCCGAATTTACGCAAAGTGCTAATGAAAATTGCATCGCATTCGCGAATAATGTCGAGGCGTTCCCGCGAAACTTCGCCAGGACAACGCACCGACAAACCCGGTCCAGGGAACGGATGACGCCACAAAATATCGTGCGGAATTCCCATTGACGCGCCGAGTTCGCGGACTTCGTCTTTAAAAAGTCCTGCGAGAGGTTCGAGCACTTTGCCTTGTTTTTGTAATTCTAAAACACGCTCAACGCGATTGTGGTGAGTTTTAATCACAGACGCTTTCGATTTCGCGTTGGACGCAGATTCGATCACGTCAGGATAAAGCGTTCCTTGCGCGAGCATTTCTGCGTTCCCGACAGCGTCCCAGAAAACATCGATGAATAAACTGCCAATAATGCGACGTTTTTTCTCGGGATCGGCTTCGCCTGCAAGTGCATCGAGAAAGCGTTGTGAAGCATCGATTGTTTCAATTGCAACGCCCATGCGTTTAAAATTAGCGCGCACTTCATCGGCTTCGTTTTTGCGGAGCAAGCCGTTATCGACAAAAATTGCGCGCATATTGACGCCAGCTTCGTGGAGCAAAACGGCGAGCACGGTCGAATCAACGCCACCCGAAACACCGCAAACAATTTGTTTGTCGCCAACGCGGGAACGGATTTCGGCAATTAATTGTTTTTTGAAATCGCCGATGTCAAATTTTGCCAAGTCTTTGGCTTGCGCGAGAAAGTTTTTTAAAATCGTGCGACCTTCGTGCGAGTGGGTAACTTCGGGGTGAAATTGAATGCCCCACATATCATCCGCCCAACGCAAACTCACGGGAACGCCTTCTGCATTTTTAGCAATGATTTTGCAACCATCAGCAAGATGATCAACCGTGTCTGAATGGCTCATCCAAACTTGCGAGCCGCTGGCAACATTGGAGTAAAGAGCGTCTGTTGGTTCTGCGGGAACGAGCGCTGTGGGACCGTATTCGCGTTTGTTCGAAGCGCGCACTGTGCCGCCGTGTTTGATGTTGAGCAATTGCATGCCATAGCAAACCCCAAGCACGGGAACGTTAAAGCTTTTTAACCAATTAAAATCAATATCGGGCGCATCCGCATCAGTGGTGCTTTTGGGTCCGCCCGAAAGAATAATTGCGCCAGGATTTTCGATTTGCGCCAAATCTTCCAAAGCGTAAAGTTTTGCCATAAAACCCATTTCTCGCACGCGGCGAACAATGAGTTGTGTGTATTGTGAACCGAAGTCAATAACAGCGGTAATTTTTTCCATATGACCACTATTATAAAACGGGAACGTTAAAGTTTAAAGATAAAATCTTTCGCGGGAACAACAAGGCTCTCATTCAGGTTGGCTGAAAAAAATTACAGGAACGTTAATTTTAAAACCATTTTTTGATTTTGAAAAATACAAACGAACCAATAATAAAAAATAGGCAAAGGAACATAACTACAATCAAATTTGCAGAATTTTGGAGCCATGGCGGGAAGTCAAAATTCATCCCGAAAAATCCAGTAACAAATGTGATTGGAATAAAGAAAAATGTGATACTCGTGAGCAAACGAATAATTTCGTTAGCGCGTCGTTCGTGTTCGCTTTGATAAAAGTCTTGCAATTCTTGTAAAATAGCGCGCGAATGGTCGAGACGGTCAAAGGAACGTTGCGCGTGGTCATACAAGTCGTCAAAAAACATATCCATTTCTTTAGGCAAAAGTGGATGGTCGATGTTGCGGAGTTTGCGCACCATTTCCGAAAGCGGCTTGATCATGCGGCTCAGACGAATGACGAGGCGTTTCAAATGATAAATCGAACGAATATCTTCACCGCCTTCGTCGTTGTCGTTCGCGGCAATAGCTTCGTCTTCGAGGTCTGAAATTGCATCTTCAATTTCTTCGGTCAAAAGCAAAATACGGTCCACCAACGCGTCCACGAGAACGTAAAGCAGATACGGCGAACCCCAATCACGCATTTTCCCTGAGTTCATCGCAATTCGCGTTTCGATGCTTTCGAACACCAGTTCGCGTTTTTCGTGGAAGGAAATCAAAAAGTGTTCGCCCGCGACGAATGCGATTTGCTGTCCTTTGGGTTGCAATTCTTCGAGATCGTTCAAACGCACGGCGCGCGTGATCGCCATAATAATATCATCGCCGTATTCTTCAAATTTTGGACGCGACCATTGGTTCAAAACGTCTTCTTGGGCGAGGGGTGGAATGTTAAAAATTGCGCCAACCAATTTGACGACATTGGGATCTTTTAAACCCATCACTTGCACCCAGACAACGCCATCTTTTTTTTCTGCGTAAATGGGCAATTCGTCAATGTCTGTAAATTCTTCAAGTTCGTAGCCTTCGCGATCGTAAGACAAAACGCGAAATTTTACATTGTCTGCATTTTCGAACGGTGATTCCGCCGGCAACATACCGGGCTCGCGGCCGATTTCTGATTCGTCAATTACTTCTCCATCATCGTCAAGCAAAACATCTTGTTTGAAATCGGGAATTTCAGGATCGTGTTTTGAGCATTCGTTATCAATAGAACTTCGTTTGCCGTTGAGCAAATTTTTGATTTTTTCGAAGAATGTTTCTTCGTCACGATTTTGATTTTCGTGGGGCATACACGAATTTCCTTTCTATTGATAACTGTTAATAAATTTTACACTTCTTTTTAATAGTGAACCCCGACCATTTAATAGTCAAGGTTTTAAATTCGCGGGAACGCTATTTTTTCTTGGTCCAACGAAAAATTAAAACTTCGTTAATGTCGCGACCGTTTTCTGTTTGCGAGCCCGTTCCCGCAACGACGAGCAAATATGCTTCGCTGGGCGCGAGATAAAGATTGTTCCCGTAGCGCCAAGTGCGCTTGGCTTCTTCTTTGCTTTTTGCTGCGCTGACGAGGCGAATGGTGGCGTCCACACCCGTTCCCGTAGGAACTGTAAAATATTTGGCTTGCTCATTGGCGGGAACGATAATTTTTAAATCTTTGCCATCGATTGTTCCGCGCAAAGATTTTTGTGTGAGATTGAGCAAATAGAGCGTTCCCGCGGCGAGTTTTGATTGGTCAATTTCAAAAAGATGCGCGGCAAATTCATGACGCTTGTTTTGTGGCAAAATGATGAGTCCGCATTTTTTAGCGTTTTCGGGAACGTTTACCGTTCCCGCGGGAACGTAATCATCGCCGTTTTTTGTGAAAATTTCGAGCGTTTCTTCGCAATTGATCGAAATGCCTTTTTCGCCAATCGAGCCATAACTTCCTTTGAGGGCTTCGTAATTATTGCCAGATTTTGCGTAAAATCGAGCTTCGTGCACTTCTGCAATATTATTAAAAACTGGAAAAACAGTAATTGTTTTTGCAAAGCTTAACAATGGCAAAAGTGCAAAAATTAAAGTTGTAAAAATTTTTGCTTTCATAAAAATTATGGGGTTGGCGGAAACGCGATTTTATTCTTCGCGCATGGCTTCGGCAGGACGTTTGCGAGCGGCGAGAATCGCGGGAACGAGCGCCGCAAGCGTCGTTACACCGATTGTAAAAATGCCTGCGACAACAAAATCGTAAACATTGTAGTGCACTGGAATTTGCGCGAACATATATTGTGTTTGAATCATGTCGCCGCTACCAAAAATTGAATTGATAAAGCGCACAATGCCATCGCGACAAGCGACAATTAAAAATGTTAAGCCACAACCACAAATAAAACCAATGATGCCGACAATTAAACCTTGTGAAACAAAAATGGTGAGAATTTGTCTTGGGCGTCCGCCAAGTGCGCCGATAATGCCAATTTCTTTGGAACGTTTAATAACCGCCGAAAACAGTGTGCTGGCAATTGAAAACGATGCGACAAGCGTTACAATAAACATCAAGAAAAACAACATCGTTTTTTCAAATTGAATTGCTTGCAAAAAATTCCAATTAACTTGCATCCAAGACATTGCGCGCATATTTTCGGGAACGACTTTATTGACTGCCGGTAAAAGTTCAAACGCATTTTCGGGGTCTTTAACACGGACGCGAATACCATGCGCGCGTTGCCCTAAATGATAAAAATCTTGCATGCGCCGCAAAGTAACAATAATGGTGTTTTCGTCAGCAGGATAATAGCCGGATTCAAAAATGCCACAAACTTCTAATTCGACAGGCAAGGGCATTTCGCCCGAATCGATATCGTCGATCATTGTCGGCGAATAAACTTCCACCATTTGCCCCGCGGGAACGCTTAATTTGCCATCGTTCCCGCGATACCAATGAATTCCTAAATTGCGAGCCAAGCCGCTACCGACGATGACGCGGTCGTCATCGAGATCCTCTGGCGTTCCCGCAACGATTAAATTTTTGACGGGAACGACTTTATCTTCTTTTTCAAGATCGATGCCGCGCACAAATGGCAACGACGGAATGTTCCCGTATTTGACCATTACTTGACCTTCGGCGAAGGGTGAAGTTGCGATAACGCCAGGAATTTTTTCAATGGCTTGTGCTGTTTTTTTAAAATCTTCAACCGCGCGCCCGTAAGGATTTTTAACAATAATGTGGCCGTACATGCGTTGAATGTTATCGCGATGTTCGCAAGCATAACCGTTCATCACGGTTTGGACAACCAAGAGCGAGCAAACACCAATTGCAACACCAATAATCGAAACAATCGCAAATGCCGACAAGCGCAAACGCTTACTCGGCGGGAACAATTGTTTGAGAGCGAGAGTGAGTGGCCACATTTTAGAAATTTTCGTTGAAAATTTAGGAAAAAGGAAAGAGGAAATAGGGAAAAGTGTTATTGTTTTTTTGTGGAAAGATATTTTTTATAACCATTGATTGCGCGTTGAATTTGATTGCGTAATGCATACGTTTCTTCTGGAGGAAATTGTTTTGCTAAACGATAAATCTCAGAAGACAAATCAATTGCCATTTGCCAAATTTTTAAATCTTCATATGGTAAAATCTTGCATTTTGCCTCCTATTCCTCAATTCCTGCATTCCCTCGTTTATAAGTTTTTATTTCCTATTTCCTTTTTCCTTAATTTTCGCGTTCCCGCAGGAACGCGAAAATTAGTCGGCATTGTTAGCAACCAAGCATTCCCGTAATCGTGCCGTCGGGAGCGAGATCGATCGTTTCCGCGCAAGGCGCTTTCGGCAACGCTGGCATGCGCATAATGTCGCCAGTGAGTGCCACTAAAAAGCCCGCGCCAACAGCAATTTCAAAGTCGCGAATCGTAATTTTAAAATTGCGCGGACGGCCGAGTTTTGCGGGGTCGTCGGAAATTGAATTCTGCGTTTTTGCCATGCAAATCATCAACTTTTCAGCGCCAGCCGCGTTGAGCATTTCAAGTTTTTTGAGCGCTTTGGGAACGATAATTACACCATCGGCACCGTAAATTTCGCGAGCGATTGTTTCCAATTTTTCTTTGACGGGAACGTCGAGCGAATAGAGCGGAGCGTAAGGCGTTGAAGGTTTGTCGCAAGCTTCGCAAACGAGTTTTGCCAAATCGGTACAGCCCGCGCCACCTTGCGCGAACGAGCCCGCGTATGCCACGGGAACGCCATATTGCGCGCAACAATCGCGAACAATTGCAAATTCTTCTTCGGTGTCTGTCGGGAACTGATTAAGCGCGACAACGATTGGACGACCAAATTTTTTCGCAGAATCGATGTGCGCTTCAAGATTTTCAAGTCCGCGTTTGACGGCTTCGGTGTCAACTTCGGTGAGTTCTTTCAAACCCTTGCCGCCGTGCATTTTGAGCGCGCGAATGGTGGCGACTAAAACGATTGCGTCGGGAGCGAATCCAGCGTTGCGGCATTGAATGTCAAAGAATTTTTCGCCGCCGAGATCAAAGGCAAATCCAGCTTCGGTGATTGCGTAATCAGCGTGTGTGAGAGCCATTTTGGTCGCGATGAGCGAGTTGCAACCTTGCGCAATATTCGCGAACGGTCCGCCGTGAATAAACGCGGGAACTCCTTCGACCGATTGCACCAAATTCGGCTTGAACGCTTCTTTGAGAATTGCCATCATCGAGCCCGTCACGCCAATTTCTTTTGCATAAACAGGTTGATTTTCGGCATCAAAACCGACGACAATGTTGTCGAGGCGGGAACGCAAATCTTCGTAGCTTTCAGCCAAGCAAAGAATCGCCATAATTTCAGAAGCAACGGTGATGTCAAATCCGCTTTCGCGCGGCAAGCCATTCCCTTGGCAACCAACAACGATATTGCGCAACGAGCGGTCGTTCATATCAATCACGCGTTTCCACGCAACGCGGCGTGGGTCGAGGTGCGTCATGCGAAAATAAAGTTTGTTATCAATTGCCGCCGCGAGCAAATTGTGAGCCGCCGTGATAGCGTGAAAATCGCCTGTAAATTGCAAATTAATTTCAGTAGAGGGTTGCACGGTCGATTTCCCGCCGCCCGTCGCGCCGCCTTTGCGTCCAAAAACCGGCCCCATCGAGGGTTGGCGCAACGCCAAACACGCGCGCTTGCCGATGATTTTCATTCCTTGCGCGAGACCAATCGAAGTCGTTGTTTTGCCTTCGCCCGCGGGTGTTGGCGTGATTGCCGAAACCAAAATCAGTTTGCCACGTTTGCCAGTGTTGATTGCATCGAGTGAGATTTTGGCTTTGTCGCGCCCGTAGGGTTCGATGTGTGCCTCGTCAATGCCGAGTTGTGTTGCAATGTTTACAATTGGAAGTTCCATAAAAAATATTATAATTGGGAGTCTGAGAATTGACAATTCGTAATTATAGAATTTTATAGCTCGCTAATTATTCTATTTGTTGAAAGTTTAAATTTCCAAAAACACTTTGAAAATTTCGCCTTTTCATCAATCTTTAATAAGATCTTCCGAAAATTCGATAAGAATTGCGTCCTTTAAAATACGTTCTCGGTTACGAAGAAACTTTTCCATTTCTTTTTCATCTATATTTTTTCCATTCTTAATCTCGTTTGACAAAAAAAGACAGGGAATAGGGTAATCTTTTGGCGAGTTTGCGTCGAGAAGGCCATTTCTTTTTAGAACTCCAAGAAACCACAGCGTTGCAGAAACAATGCCACCTTTAGGCATTATAAAAATATTTCCGCTGGGATATTCTTTCCATTGATCTTTTCTCAAATCTTAAGCCGCCGTTCCCGCGAGGAACGCTTTTTGCTGCAATTCCGAAATTTCGCCGATGCCTTTTTTCGCGAGTGCGATGAGCGCGGCGAGTTCGTCGGGTGAAAACGTCGCTTCTTCGCCAGTGGATTGGACTTCGACAAATTTTCCCGTTCCCGTCATGACGATGTTTGCGTCAACTGCCGCGTCTTTGTCTTCGGCATAGCAGAGATCGAGAATCGGTGTTCCCGCGAAAATGCCCGCGCTGATTGCGGCAACAGAATCAACAAATGGGTCTTCGGCAATTTTACCTTCGGCGAGCAATTTATTGACCGCGATTTTTGCGGCGACATACGCTCCCGAAATCGATGTTGTGCGCGTACCGCCGTCCGCCTGCAAAACATCGCAATCGATCCAAAGCGTGTAGCCGTCAAGTTTTTCAAGATTTAAAACCGCGCGCAAGGAACGACCAATGAGGCGTTGAATTTCAACGGTGCGACCATCGAGCTTGCCGCGAGAAATATCGCGCGCTTTGCGTTCGAGTGTCGAGTAGGGCAGCAGCGAATATTCAGCCGTCAGCCAGCCGCCGGGAACGCCTTGCGCTTTCATCCATGAAGGCACTTTTGCTTCGAGCGATGCCGCGCAAATAACTTGAGTGTTCCCGCAACGTGCGAGCACCGAGCCCGTAGCGTAGGGCGCAATATTTGGAACAAATGAAATTGGACGCAGTTGATCAACAGCGCGATTGTCTAAACGATTCATTTTTATGTTCCCGCAAATTAGATTTCGTCAGGTGTAAGCCAGCGGAACGAAACGATTTTGAAGCGTCTGCCGAGCAAACGATTGACGGCTTGAAGATTCGTGTTGCGCTGGAATTTTGAGAAAAACGCGTGATTTTCGTCTGGCTTTTCGTTGCGGTAATTCCGCTTGAAAACGAGCGAATCGAAGGTGTAATTGTCTTCGCTGTAAAGTGTTTCTTCTTTCTCATCGACAAACCATTCGGGAGTGCGCTGAACGATCGCTTCGCAGTAGGCCTTGGCGAGCGGATTGCCGTCAAGCCCGACGACGTCGCCGTAGGCGCGCACCGTAAACGTGTCCGAACGCGCGCTCATTCCCGAACCAAGGCAGGAAAGAATGTCGCCTTGGCTCAAATATCCCGGCGCTCCCGCGCGACCTGACGCGTTGGAATTGTCCGGAATGAGATTTTTGTAATCGTTGATGTTGGGCATGTTTTCGGAAATGTCGTTCCCGCTGTTGAGATTTTTCGTTTTGTCAATTGCCGCTTGGAGTGCGCCGCTGCGTGCTTGCTCGAGATTTTCGGAGTAGGCGCGACGGTTGACGAAGTCGGCGAGCGACATAAACGGCCCGCGGGAACGCACTTCTTCAACAATTTGTTCCGCGAGGTTGTCGATTTCTTTTTCATCGAGAGAGCGGTACCAGCGCCAGCCTTCACCCTCATTGCCGAAAGAGTCGTTAATTTTGCTTTGCGTTCCCGCGCCAGAAGCGTATCCGCCCAATTTTTGTCCTATGATGTTGGCAAAACGCACGATTGGGAAATCTTGGACTTTCGAGAATTGTCCATCGATTTTCAAATATTGTTCGTGCAACGAGCCGAGCAGGGCTTTCCAGGCCTCTTTTGAAGTCGAATTGATGTTGAACATTCCCGTGTAATAAAAGTTTCGGGTAACTTTGTTGGGATTCTGAAAATCTTTTTCGATGTCGCTTGCCTTGCGTTTGAGATTGCTGCGGGAACGGATAAATTCCACGCGCTTATTGGGCAAGCAGTTTTCTTTATTTTCAATGATATTTTTGGCAAATGTGCCGATTTGTTTAACTTGGCCGTCAAGATTGCCAATGTTGATTGTCGAAAACCAATAGCGGTCCCAGATTGCCAAATTCGCGCCGAACGAATGGTCCGCGTCGGGCTGTCTCGAATACGCCTCCATGTCGGTGGCGCTGAAAACAGCCGTGATTCCCGAGGCGCGCTGATTCAAGTCGAGCCCGACTGGCGGATACGAATTGCCGACGATGTAGCTGGTGTCCTGTTCGCACCAAGAAGCGTCAACGCTTTGGAATTGTCCGATGGAAGTCATTGGCTGCGTCGGAATTTCAAAGAGCACAACGTTTGTTTGACCGTTTGCCGTCGTGATGTCGTCGCCCCAAAACGCGTTCCCGCCGACGTTTTCAATCGGCGAAAATTCGTTTTTCGCGGGAACGCATTCCGAAACCCATCCGACGCCGCAAGTGTCGAACTGCGCGTTGGCCGTGCCATTAAGAATGTTTGAGTTTTCGTATTTGAAATTGCGCGCATCGCAAACCCAGGGACGAATATTCGTCAAAAGCGGCGAAGCGAGTGGCGTGTAGCGCGCCGGCGCTTTGTAAACATTGATGTCGGCGATTGGCTGTTTCTGGACATTTGTCCAGCCACTTCCGCCCGATGCCGAAAATTCCTTGCCTATGGCAAGCTTCCCGTTAGAATTCAAAAGCGACAGGCGCGGTGACGAAAGCGTTTGAATCAAACTTTCATCGGAAACGTCGTTGTCGTCGCCAAGATTTGTCGAAATCCAAGTACGCGTGAGTCCATCGGTCGTTGCCAGATTCTGGTCGGAAGAACCTTTGGGATAAAACAGATAAAACGAGTAAAAGTCGTTTTCGCCCCAAGAGCCGCGCACATTTACGGTAAACGTGGCGCTTCGCAGATTCGCGAGTTCTTCTTCCGTGAGACCGGGACCGTTCCCGATGTAATTTTTAAACGGGAGCGCGTAGCCCGCGACCGAAGACTGCTCGAACGAGAATTTTCCCAAGCTCGTTACCGTTTCGCGCGTGCCCATTCCGGACATTTTGGGCTGTTCCTTTGAAGCGGGGAAGACGGCTTTCACTTCGCCGGGTTGCAGACGGATCGTTCCCGAGGGAGCGCGGTCGAGCGAGTTCGTTCCCGCGAAAAGACGGAAACCGTGTGAGCGAACCATAAAAACATTGTTTGTATAATAATACAAATCGATTGGCATGGTGGTATCTTTTTTAAAAAGTCCTGTTGCTTGTCCACGATAATAACCAAACTCAGGCCACTCTTCGCCGTCCGTGCGCACAAGGTCAAACGAAATCGGGTAATATTTTGAAAAGAACGTTCCCAGCCCGAAAAATTCGATCGGAACGTTGTAGGGATTGTAAATTACCATCATTGGATCCATGCAGAGCGCATAGGAATCCTGATTAAACACTAGCGAAAAACGGAAAACAAAGCGCAAAACGACGGGAGCCAAACGCATCGCTTGCGGGATCACGATTTTGTCGCCGTCGATCATCGGCGTTACTGTGCGGTTGCCCTCCCGATGACTGCCGCGCAAAGTCATCGTTCCCGGCGAACCTTTCAACGAAAAGAAGCCAGTGTAGGTTTTGCCACCGACCGTGACGGATTGCGCGTTGGGAGTTTCCTTCCCGTCAACGTAAGAATACGGGCGTATACCCATAGCCGTGAACGAGTCGTTAGACGCGGGCTTGAAACCGCGATAACCCGTCGTTTCGACTTCGCGCTTGTAAAAACGGTAATAATTGCGGAAAACATCCCAAGTCGGACCGCGCAAAACGGAAAGCGATTTCTTTTCGCCGCGGAACTCTCTTTCGGAATTGATTTTCGTATCGAATTCATAAACGAAGCCCAAACCTTCCGACGGCTGCTCGAGCCACCAGCTGGTTGTGTTGTCGTTGGGAACGGTAAAATGTCCGAGCAAATTCATGCGATTTTTTTCGCCCGAACCGTGAAACTGCGGATAATCACGAAAACCCTTTTCAAAATTGTTTTCGGCTTTCCACGGCATTTCAAACGCGACGGAAAGATCGGTTTTGAGCCCGCCATTATAAATGTCGCTCAACACGCCGCGCGAATGGAATGTGACGTCGTGATAATATTTTTTGAAATCACGCAAATCTGAAGCTTCGTTTTTTTCGAGATATTGCGCCAAGTCTCCGATCGTCGTGACGTAGGGCAGTTTTGTCGTTCCCGGATCGCCCGCGCTTGCCAAATCTTTTTTCCACGCTTCTGGCAAGTCTTCAAATGCTTCGATTATTTCCGTTCCCAAACGCTGCGGGGTCGAACGGAAATTTCTGTACCATTCGTCGATTTTGGAAACGTTTTCGTCGTAATTATCGGGCAAATTAACGCGCGCTTTCACACCTTCATCGCCCACCCAATAAGCGAACGAGCCAGAGGTTTTGAGCGGTTGTTGATAATCGGTAATTTTTTCGATGGGAACGCGACGCACTTTGACAACTTCATCTTCCCAACCTGTGCTTTTACCGAGCGTTCCCGCGCCAACGAGTGTAATCAACTCGTTAGAATCGTCTTCGACGTCGTAGGCGGTTGTTGCTTTGCTAATCAAAGTTTTTTCAGTAATTGCAGCTGTTTGTTTGTTGACAGGATTTACAAACGGCGAGAAACGTCCCGCGGAAGAATCGTAATTCGAGACAAGCCAGCCCAAGAATGGCTTTTGGTCGGGCTTTGCGTAATCCCAGTCTTGCAGTTTGTTGGGATCGCTTTTGGTAAGATTGCCCGTTGCCCAAACGCCTGTCCAATGTTTTTTGCCTTTGTAAGGCGTTCCCGCGGGCAACGATTTATTTTTACCGCCGCCGTTGCCCAAAATGTCTGCCGTTGCGGTAACGCGTTGGTCGTCGCCTGCGAGCAATTGCAATTGTGCAAGTGCGATGCGCAAGCCCGAAATCGCATTTGTTTGCGCTTGGTGGCGGCGAATGCGGTAAGACGAAATCTGCGTTTCGAGCACGACGAACGAAACGAGCGAAATCGCAATCAGCAACATCATCGCCATCATCACAAGCGCAACAACGAGCGAAAACGCGTTTTTGTGGTTTTTATATTTTGAAAAGAATTTTTTCGACATAAAAAAGGGGGTTGAATATCTTATAATAATAAAGAAGCGCCACAAAAAAAGCAAAAAGTAAATAGTCATAATTGTCGAGAATTTTTTGCGGGAACGCTTAGAATACTTTGTAAATAAAAGAAGTGTTGAGATTTCTCGCGGGAACAATCAAAATAAATCTATCAATTTTTACTTATGAATGTTTATCTTTTTATAGGAACACCAAATTCTGGTCGCCGCGAAATTTTAGCAGACTTGCTCGATTATGGACTGGGCGAAGGAACAAAAGTAACCGTTTATTTACCCGCCAACGAACGCGACGGGAACGCCGAAAACGCGTTGCAAAAAAATAAAAATCTCGACTTGCGCAGCTGGGAACTCGTTCCCGCAGAGGGAAAAAATGACGTTCCCGCAATCGAATTAGGCGATAATTTTGCGACCGAAGAAAATATTGCATTTATGCTCGACGGCACGCAAGAACCAATTGACCAAATCGAAGCATTTTCAATTTTAGCAAAACGCTTGGGCTGGAGCGTTGTGCGCGTCGTCGTTATCGTCGATTGCCAATTCGCCAAAGCCGTTCCCGCGAGCGCCGATTTTTACAAAGCCCTGATTCATTTTGCAGACGTTGTTTTGCTCGCTAATCGCGGCGACATTTCGCAACTTTGGTTTGAAGAATTTAAAAAACCTTACAAAGACGAATGTTTTCCGTGCACATTCGAACTCGTCAAAAAAAATCGCGTCGCAAATGCCGCCGCGACTTTGGCAGATTCGCCGCGCCGCATGACTTTTATTTTTGACGACATCGATCCCATCGACGACATGGAATTTGATGAAGACAATTTGCCAACCGAGCCATTCGACATTGTCGCAAAACCCGACCCTTATTTCGAACGCAACGAACAGGGCACGCGCATCATCGCCGTTCCTTCAATCATCGAACTCCGCAAAAATTATGGATAATTTTATCGCCGCTGTTTCAAAACTCGATCTTTCACGCGTGCCATCGCCGTGCCATTTGATGCATCGTGGCTTGCTCGAAGAAAATTGTAAACTCTTGCGCTCTGTCATGGATCGCACGGGAACGCGCATTTTGCTTGCGCTCAAAGGTTTTGCGCAATTCAGTGAATTTGAAATCGTTTCAAAATATCTCGCGGGAACGACCGCCAGCGGCTTGCACGAATTGATGCTCGGGAACGATTTTTTTCCAGGAGAACGCCACGTTTATTCGCCAGCGTTCCCGCCAGCAGACATGGAAAAAATCGTCAAAATGGCAGATCACATTTCGTTCAATTCGCCATCGCAATGGTTGCGCTACAAAGATTTGGTTAAAAATTGCGGCCGTAAAATTTCTTGCGGTTTGCGCGTCAATCCAGAATATGCCGAAGTCGAACACGATATTTACAATCCTTGCATCAAAGGTTCTCGCTTGGGAACGCCGCGCGGCGAAATTAAAAATCTCGCCGATCTCGACGGCTTGGAAGGGCTGCACATGCACACGATGTGCGAACAGGGCGCGGATGTTTTGGCGCGCACCATTAAACATTTTGAAGAAAAATTCGGCGATTTGATCCCGCAAATGAAATGGATCAATTTCGGCGGCGGGCATTGGATTACGCACCCGACTTACGACGTCGATTTGCTTTGCGAAACTTTGCTCGCGTTCCGTAAAAAATGGGGCGAACACATTCAGCTTTATTTGGAACCAGGTGAAGCCATCGCTATTCGCACGGGAATTTTGGTCGCAACCGTGCTCGACATCGTTCACAACGGAATGCCGATTGCGATCTTGGACACTTCCGCAGCGGCGCACATGCCAGACACGCTCGAAATGCCGTATCGTCCCGATATTCTCGGCGCGGGAACGCCTGGCGAATTTCCGCACACTTATCGGCTCGCGGGCGGAACTTGTCTTGCGGGCGATGTTGTCGGCGATTATTCGTTCCCGCAAAAACTCGTTCCCGGGCAGCGAATCGCACTGCTCGACATGTCGCATTACACGATGGTAAAAAACACAACGTTTAACGGCATTATTCGTCCGGCAATCGCGTCTTACGTTCCCGCAACTAACGAATACAAAATTATCAAGCAATTTGGCTATGAAGATTTTCGCGATCATTTGTCGTGATTTTGCGGGAACGCGGGAGATTTTAATTGTTGCGTTCCCGCGGGAACGCTTTTAAACTATTTGAACTAACTTATAAAAAAATGACTATTCAAGAAATCCGTAATACCATTTCAAACGAAGCGCTCATGGATATTGAGGGCTTGCCTTATAAAAAAATCGCGTCTGGTAAAGTGCGCGAAATTTTTGATTTAGGGGACAAGATTTTAATTATTGCAACCGACCGCATTTCTGCGTTTGACTCGATTATGCCTAATGGCGTTCCCGGCAAAGGCGTTTTGCTCACGCAAATTAGTTTGTGGTGGTTTGCACAAGCGGCAAAAGTGATGCCAACTCATTTGATTCCCGATCACGATAAAGTGCTCGCAGAATTGCTCAAAGATCGTCCAGAATTGATTGCGCGTTCGATGCTCGTCAGCAAACTGAATCCTTTGCCAATCGAAGCCGTTGTGCGTGGTTATCTCGCGGGAAGTGGTTGGCAAGAATATCGCAAAACAGGCGCGATTCTCGACCATCAATTGCCTGCGGGAATGCTCGAAAGCCAAAAATTGCCAACCCCAATTTTCACGCCTTCAACCAAAGCAGCCGCGGGACACGACGAGCCCATCACCGAAGCGCAATGCGCAGAAATTCTTGGGGCTCCAATCTTTGAAAAAGTAAAAGATGCAACGCTCAAATTGTTTGCATTAGGAACAAAAGTTGCCGATCACGCGGGCTTGATTCTCGCTGATACAAAATTTGAATTTGGTCTCGACGGGAACGGCAATTTGTTTTTGATTGATGAAGTTATGACGCCAGATTCTTCGCGTTATTGGCCACAAGCGGGTTATCAAGCGGGCAAAACGCAGCCTTCGTTTGACAAACAATTTGTGCGCGATTATCTCGAAAATATTGGCTGGAATAAACAACCACCTGCGCCGGCATTGCCCGCAGATATTGTCAAACATTCGCAAGAACTTTATTTAGGCGCACTCGAAAAATTGTTCGCTGTTAACGTTTAATTTTTTTGTAAAAATGAAAGCTTACATTTTGATGGGTTCAGATTCAGATATGCCTCACGCAGAAAAAATTGCGGCGGGCTTGACGGCTGAAGGTATCGATTTTGAATACTTTGTTCGCAGTGCGCACAAAGATCCTGTCGGCGTTTTTAATTTTGTCAAAGCGCACGATAATGAATCAAAAGTCGTTTTTATCACCATTGCGGGACGCAGCAATGCGCTTTCGGGTGTTGTTGCCGCAAATTCACAAAGACCTGTTTTGGCTTGCCCGCCATTTAAAGACAAACTCGATTTTTTGGTTAATATTAATTCAACTTTGCAAATGCCTTCAAAGACGCCAGTTCTCACGGTGCTCGAACCCAGTAATTGCGCGCTCGCAGTTGCGCGCATTTTGAACGCATAGTTTCAGTGAATTTAATTTTGCTTGAAAACGAAAATACACGCCAGCTCGTTCCCGTAACGAGTTTGGCGTGTAAACATTTGTTAGAAATCGTGCATCTCGGCGAGAGCGACACGTTTTGGTGCGGCGTTAAAAACGGTTCCCGCGGCTTGGCAACCATCGAAAAAATCGTTCCCGCAGGACTCGAAATTTCTATCAAATGGGAATCTGAAAATGCCACTTTTGGCCTTCCCGCAACGATTTTAGTGATCGGCTTGTCGCGTCCGCAAACAATGAAAAAAGTGCTCGCAAACGCGGCGGAGTTGGGCGTTCAAAAAATTTGTGTTTTTGTTTCAGAAAATACGGATCCGTCTTACGCGCAAAGCTCGCTTTGGCGCGAAGGCAACAATGAAATAGAGGCAATTTTTACCAAGGCAGCCGAGCAAACTTGCACGACAAATATTCCAGAATTGCAATTTTTTAATTCTTTGGCAGACACGCTCAAATGCGTTCCCGCGGGCGTTGTTTTTGATGTCTATGAAAAAAGCGTTCCCGCGAACGAAGTGCAATTTGGCGTTCCCGCAACTTTTGCGATTGGCTCAGAACGTGGCTGGACAGCGCGGGAACGCGAATTATTTCGCGGGAACGCTTGGCAATTTACCCATCTTGGCGCGCGCGTTTTGCGCGTAGAAACAGCGGCGACTTTTGCGCATGCGCTTGCGCTCGCGTCGCTTAAAAATTGGCAAGCGCACAAAACTTTATAAAAATTTATGGAAAATACAAACCTTCTCGAAGAACACAAAATTGCTGGCATGGGCTGGCGCACGCTTGCATTTTTTGCCGATTCTATTTTGATTTCAATGCTCGTTTATTTGTTTGTTCGCTACTGTTTTGGCGACGAAGCAACAACGGTGCTCAACGAATTTGAAAAATTAAGCAAACAAATGAGCGATGCCACGATTGCTGGCGACGCCAATGCGATGAAAAATTTAGAGCCAGAAGCCGCAAAGTTTGCGCAATCTCACGCGATGCAAACCGTTTTGAACGCTTTAACTTACGGGAGCGCCACAATCGCATTTGCATATTTTTTCATCGGAGAATTTTTCTTCGCGGGAACGTCGATTGGCAAACGAATTGTGCGCATCAAAACAATTAGCGCCAACGGTGAAAAAATGAATTTTATGCAATGTCTTTTGCGCGCAATTTGGAAAGCGCTCACGTTCGCGCCAATTAATTTTATCGTTTTAATCATCGTCATCATCAACGCGTATGTTCCGTTTTTTAGCAAACAAAATCGCGGCTGGCACGACAAAACCGCGGGAACGCTCGTCGTTAATTCTTAATCGTTTTCGCCATGGCAAAGCTTTCAGACATCGTAAAATATTGCGAAGAACGCTTGGGAATGCGTGGATTTGTAGATTTTCCTGGCGCGCAAAATGGGTTGCAATTTGAAAACGACGGGAACGTTACAAAAATCGCTTGCGCTGTTGACGCAACCAGCAAAGTTTTTGAAATCGCCGCACGCGAAAAAGCTGATTTGTTGCTCGTGCATCATGGCATGTTTTGGAATCCGCAAGTGCCCGTTACGGGAACGATTTATCGCAAATTTAAAACTTTGTTTGACGCAAACATCGCGGTTTTTTCTTGTCATTTACCGCTCGATTATCATCGCGAATTGGGGCACAATGTCTTGCTCGCAAAAGCGCTCGGGCTCAAAATTATCGATTGGGCGTTGCCTTACGAAAATCACACATTTTTAGCAATTTGCGACGGGAACGGCATTTCACGCAGCGAGTTAAAATTGCGCCTGCACGCGTTGTTCCCGCAAACATTTAAAGCGATTGATTGCGGGAACGAACAATTGGGGCATATCGCTATTTTGTGTGGCAGTGGCAATACCGCCATTCCCGCGATGAGCGCGCTTGGTTGCGACACGCTTATTACAGGCGAAGTAAAACACGCAGCGTTTGCCGATGCGCAAGAGCACGCGTTTAATATTTATCCTTGTGGACATTACGCGACAGAATCGTTGGGAATTAAAGCACTGGCAAACGAAGTTGCGCAACAATTTGATTTGCCCAATATTTTTATTGAAGAAAATTGCGTTTTGTAATTTGGCGGGAACGCGTTGAAAAGTTGCGTTCCAAATGTCGCGTTCCCGTAAATTAGTTTGGCAATTTAAAACCAAAAACTTGATTGCCAAGCGCAAACATATCTTTGAAAACCGCATTCGACGTTCCCGTGGCTTCGACGAGCGGCTCGGGCTCGTGCGTTCCCGTGACGACGCAAGCGACGGGCATTCCAACGGCTTTTGCGGCGGCAATATCAAATGGAGAATCGCCAATGAGCATGGCTGTTTGTGGCGTGCTGTTAGATTTTTCTAAAACGTAATCGCTGTATTCTTTGTTGGGTTTTCGCCAAGGCATATCTGGCATATTCGTGCCGAAAACATAATCAAAAAACAGATCAAGTTTTAGATGTTTTAAAAGTTTGACGGAGGCATCGTAATCTTTGTTGGTAAAAACGCCCGTTTCGTAGCCGTTCCCGCGCAGATTTTTCAAAATCCATTCAACGCCTGGCAAAGTAAAAACGCCGTCAAACATAACATCATTAAAATGTTCCCGAAAACGGCGGCAACCTTCATCGGCGAGTTCTGCGCCAATCAAGCGGCTCAAAGTTAAATGAATTGAGCCGCCCACGGTAGCGCGCAAGGTTTCGTAGCTTTGTGGCTCTTTGCCTAATGTGCGCGCAATATCGGCGTAGCACTTGTGAATCGCCGTAAAATTGTCGATTAACGTGCCGTCGAGATCAAAAA
The DNA here is from genome assembly GCA_934675585.1 of uncultured Opitutales bacterium. Taxonomy (GTDB): domain Bacteria; phylum Verrucomicrobiota; class Verrucomicrobiia; order Opitutales; family UBA953; genus Spyradosoma. The sequence goes on from CAKUQY010000015.1 coordinate 26,274, forward strand.
AAATCGTTGCAGGTGGGAACGGATAATTCATATTACCAGCCAACTGCATTTTTTTTGCCTTGTTTGGTAATGGTTTTTTCGCCCATCCAAACGAGATCGCCCGTGGCGACTTCGGCGAGTTGCATTTGGAAAACGTAGCTCACTTGGCGCGTTTTGCCGGCTGCGGTTGTTACTTCGATAATTTTACCGGTGAGTGAAAGTGTTGGAACTTCGGTGGTCGTTGCGCCCAATGCCGAAGCTTTGCTGCGAACAGCATCGTTGCCTGCATCAACGCTCATCGCACGCGAAACTTTAGCGCGGCGGGAACGCAAAATGGCTTCCTGGACTTTGTTGGTAATCAACGCAACATCAAAATTATTGGTGGTGTCATTAACAACGGTCGAAAGCGCCACCGTTGGTTTTTTGTCACCCGAGAACGAATCCCACTCGAGCATACTTTTAATCAGTGCGTCAGCAGCCATTTGAAAGTCTTGAATATCGACTTTGTTGAGCGAAACGATTGTTTCGTTGCTGTTGGGATCAACATAATGAGCGTCTGTTGAACAACCCGAAAAAAAGAATGGAGCGAGGGCAATTGTCGCAAGAAGAATAGTTGTTTTCATAGTGATTTCTATTATAGTTCGATAATTAATAATTGACAATTAGGAATTTTATTATATGATATATTTTAGCCCTCGATTATGCCTTACGTGGGTAAAAAATCAAAATTAACAAGGCACCTAACTTATATAATTAATAAAGATGAAGACGTTAGTTATTGCCGAGAAACCTTCTGTTGCAGCAGATATTGCAAAGGTGCTCGGAGCTCACCAAAAGGGCGATTGTTATGAAAATGATAGTTATGTCGTTTCGCACGCCCTTGGCCATTTAGTAACTTTGGCCGACCCACAAGATTATGACGCGAATAATAAGCGTTGGACCTACAAGCGTCTGCCAATTATTCCCGAAAAATTTAAATTAAAATTGATTCCTGAAAATAAGGAACAATATTCGCGTTTGGATAAATTAATCAAGCGCGAAGACGTTGATTGCTTGGTAAACGCGTGCGACGCGGGGCGCGAGGGTGAATTGATTTTTTCGTACATTTACCAATATTCGCGCTGCAAAAAACCTGTAAAACGCTTGTGGTTAACCTCGATGACCGCAAAAGCAATTGCCGAAGGATTCAAAAATTTGAAATCGAGCGAAGAAATGGCAAATTTGCTCGCCGCAGCGCGTTCCCGCGCAGAGTCTGACTGGCTCGTCGGCATCAACGGCACGCGCGCAATCACGTTGCGCATTGGTCGTGGACGTGGCGATGTAACAACGGTGGGACGCGTACAAACGCCGACACTTTCATTGCTCGTTAATCGCGAGTTAGAAATTCGAGAATTCGTTCCCGAGGGCTATTGGCGCATTCTTGCCGATTTTGGCGTTCCCGCGGGCGAATATCGCGGAGTTTATCAACGTCCAGATTTTAAAAAATCAGAAGCCGATGAAAAGGGCGACAAAGCCGATAAAATCGATCGCATTCGCGATAAAGCGTTGGCGGAACAAATTTTTGCAGAATGTAAAGCTGCGGGAACGGGCGTTGTGCACGATGAAAAAACGCACACAACAGAGATTTGTCCAAAACTTTACGATTTGACCACTTTACAACGCGACGCGAATAAGCGTTTTGGTTTTTCGGCATCGCGCACGCTTGAAATTGCGCAAGCGCTTTACGAAAAATACAAAGCTACGACTTATCCGCGTACAGATTCGCGCGCTTTGCCCGAAGATTATGGCGCAACTTGTGCGCGCACTTTGGAAATGTTGACGGGATCGAAAAATCCAACCATCGCCAATTGCGCACAACAACCCCTTGCTGGCAATTGGATTAACACGCGCAACAAACGCATTTTTAACAATCAAGAAATTTCTGATCACTTTGCAATTATTCCAACTGATCAAGTGCCGCGCGGAGAATTGAGCGAAGCTGAAGCCAAAGTTTACGACATGATTGTGCGCCGTTTTATCGCAGTATTTTTCCCTGTCGCAGAATTTGATGTAACAACGCGCACAACAACTGTCGCGGGAAAACATAATTTTAAAACAGAAGGTAAAGTTTTGGTCGTTCCCGGCTGGAAACAAGTTTATGGTCGCGAAGATAAGTCAGACCCAACGATTCCTGCCGCGACCGATGGCGAGAACGCAAACATTGAAAAAATTGAATGCGCAGAAGAAACAACCAAACCGCCGACGCGCTACAATGAAGCAACATTGCTCGGCGCAATGGAAAGCGCGGGCAAGTTTGTCGATGATGACGAGCTCGCTGAAGCGATGAAAGAGCGCGGACTTGGCACGCCGGCAACGCGCGCAAGTATCATTGAACATTTGATTAAAACCAAATACGTCGATCGCGCAGGAAAAGATCTCGTTCCCACAATCAAAGCAGAAGAATTGATGAGCTTTTTGAAAATTCTTGACTTTGAAATTCTTAATAGCCCAGCATTGACGGGCGAATGGGAATATCAATTGCGCGAAGTTTCAGAAGGCAAAATCGCTCGTGAAAAATTTATGAACGGTATCATTGCTTTGACGCGCGAGATTGTCGAAAAATCAAACGATGTCATGGGCGCAGATACTTGGGAAACAATTGATATCGTTTCGCCATCGAATAACGAAAACTTGCAAGAAAATTTCCGCATGTATCGTTCGACAGACGAAATTGAAGGCGCACGCGGACGAAAAATTCCACGCTTGGCAATTTACAAAAATGTCAACGGCCACATTCTCAACAAAGAAGATATCGCAAAATTGTTAGCGGGCGAAAAAATTGGTCCGTTTGAAGATTTTAAATCGCGTTTTAACAAACCATTTACGGCATGGCTCAAATTAGCCGTTCCCGCGAATGAAAACGAAGCTTATAAAATTGAATTTGTGTTCCCAGAGCGCAAAACGGCATCGGGAGACGCTCCCGCCGATCAAGTGGAAATTGATTTTTCTCAATTGACAGCAATTGGCGAGTGTCCCGTAACGCATTTGCCGATTTATTCAACGCCTAACGCCTACGAAGTCAATCCCGCCGATGTTCGCGGTAAAAAATTAACTGCGCGCCCAGTGCGCATCAGCAAAACATTGTTGGGAACGGCAATTAGCGAAGATGTTTGCAAAACACTTTTGTCGGGTGAAAAAACAGAATTCATGACTTTTGTTTCGCAAAAAACAAAACGTCCATTCGAGGCAAAATTAAAACTCGATAAAAATGGTCGTTTAGGTTTTGAATTTAAGCCACGCGAGCCCAAAGCCGTTCCCGCGGGAACGAAAAAAGCGCCTGCGCGCAAATCGACAAAAAAGTAAAAAGATTTTGTGAGCGCTTGTCAATTTTGGCGAGCGCTACAAACATTAAAAAGGATAAAAAATGGAACTCAAACCTCGTAAAAAGTTTTACAACAAAAATGCGCCGCGCAAATTAAAAAAGCGCAAGCCAATGTCGCTCAAGCGCAAAAAATTGTTGTGGCTAAAAAAATTGCGTTCCCGCAAAAAAAAGCCACACCAAACGCGTTCGCACAATTTTACGCCATTGACCGACGCGATTGTCGCGCAAGCAAAACGCGAAATCGTCGCGGGAGCGGCTTGTATTCAAGTCGGCGGTTGGGCTTATTTGCGTTCCCAAAATAATTTTGGCTGCGTCGATGATGCCACGCCAGAAATTACCGACGCGATGGTGCATCGTTTTAAAATAAAAAATGCAGAGTGGTTAGAAGCTGAAATTTTGCGGTTCCCGCAAGAATTGGCGATCCCGCCGCGTGTTTTTAAAGTAAATTCGATTGCCGGCGAAAATCCATTTAAGCGTTCAAAGCCCATGCGTTTTTATCGCTTAAACGCAAGCGTTCCCGCGCGTCCATTGTTGCTTGATGAAGCATTTGGTTTTGGCAATTTTTTGAAAGGGCAAACGCGCACATTGTTTTTTGACTGCAATATTGGTGTTACGCGCAAATTGGTGTCGATTGCACAAGATGCGCAACAAAAGAATGAAAACCTGCAAATTATTTACGTTCTCGTCAAAGCGCGTCCCGAAGAGCCCGCAGAATTATCGCAACTTTTGCCGCCTTCGGTCGAAGTTTATGCGTCCTACATTGACAGCCCGATTCAAATGATTGCTGAAATTCCCGACTTTGCATTAGCGCGCGCGCAACGTTTGGCAGAACTTGGCAAAGACGCGTTAATTATTGTTGATGGCTTAACCAATTGGGCAAACGCGCTCAACAGTATTAAAATTTCTCAATCTGGGAAAACACAAGAAGGCGAAGTCAATTTGTTCGTGCGCATTATTGAAAAAGTGCGTCAATATTTGCAAGCGTCTTATCAGCTTGAAGGCAAGGGCAGCATTTCTATCGTGGCGGGAGTTCGCCGCAAATCTGAACCAAGCGCTGTTGATAAAGAATTGGCATCGCTCGTTACTTCAATCACCTCAAATAAATAAAAATTATGAAATCGTTTTCTTTTTTCTCATTAGCATTTTTAGCAATTGCGCCATTGGCGTTGGGCGTTCCCGCAAAAAAAGACGTTCCCGAAAATATTGTTTTCATCGGAGATTCGATTACGCAAGGCGGTTCGTTTTTAAAGGGAGCTGTGCCAAGTTATCGCTATCAACTTTTTAAAAATTTTGTGGATAATGATTTGCCGTTTCGCCCGATGGGAATGACACAAGGCGCGAGTAAAAATGTAAATGTGAGCGCGTTGACACCCGATTATCGCGGTGTAAAATTTGTCAATGTTTCAGAAGCCGCGGCAAGTGGACGTTCTTACCAATACGCAGGGCACGAGCAAGATAACGTTTACAAAAGCGATCCCGGAGTCGTGTTCCCTGTTGAAAATCGCGGTCCCGTAACTTTAAAACTGGGCTTGCGCAATAGTTTTTGCAAAGAAAAAAATAGTTTTTATGACGGCACAACGCTCAAAGAATACACGGGCGCAACTTACCCAAAAACTTATGGCAAAGAAAAACCCGACACGCTTTGCGTTATGATCGGCATTAACGATTTGTATGACCAATTTCAGTCCGACAAAAAAATTGCAGAGCACGTTCACAATATCGTCAAAGCGTATCAGCAATACAATCCAAAAATTCGAGTTTATGTTTTTGAATTGTTGCCAACCGCAGCAAACAACGGCACGGGAACGAAAAATAAAAATAATTACGGACGCTACAATAATTATTTGCGCTCACTCAATATTGAAAAAAAATGGAGCAAAGGAGCATCGCGGGTTTCGTTAGAATGTATTAGCCAAGGATTTTACGCAGAAGACGGCTCAATGTGTGACGGGCCGAGCGGCGCTCACCCAAATGCGCAGGGCGAATTAATTGTCGCGGGAAACATTGCGCGGGTTTTGGGCGTCGGGCAACGCAACGCGGGCTTAAAACGCGTTCCCGCCGAAAATCTTCGCAAATCTAATTTCGCGACCAACGGCAAAGGTATTCAAAAAAGCGGGAACAATATTGAAATTAATTCTTCGCTCGCGGGAACGGCAGATTTGCGTTATCAATGGCCACAAAAAAATAAGGCGCACGATTGCACGCTCGCATTTACCATTAAAATGAAAAACAAAAAAAGCGCCGATAATTTTGTCGCAACAATGCTCGGGAACGGCGAACAAGTCGGCGTGCTTTACATCGGCGAAAAAGGACTGTTTTGGAACGACAAAAATAACATTATTTACGGAACAAAAGACATCGCCACGGGAACGCCATTTTGTTCTGAAAAACCAGTCGATGTGCGCATCGCATATTTGAAAAAAGGCGAAACTGGCGTGAAGCCCGGATTTTATGTTTGGCTCAACGATCAATTAGTTGGCGAGGGCTTGGCAGGGCAAACAAGTGGTGCAATTGTTGAAAATTATGCCAATTCGATTCTCATTGGCGATATTGGCAATGGCATTGAAACGGCGGCAACAATTAGCGTTCCCGCAATCGATGCTAAAAATGCAGTCGCTCCCGCTTGTAATTAATTTGTAAAATGCGCTGGTACACACAACAAACAGATTCGCAAGTCGTTCACGATCTCGAAGAAGAATTGGGGTTGCTGCCGCCAGTTGCGACTTCGCTTGTTTTGCGCGGAAAAACCAGTGTTGAATCGGCGCAACATTTTTTACAACCACGCTTGTCGCATATTGCCGATCCATTTTGCGTTCCCAACCTGAAAATTTGTGCGGAACGCATTTTAAAGGCAATTGACAATCGCGATTCTATTTCAATTTGCGGCGATTACGACGTCGACGGGATTACAGCGACAACTATTTTGGTAAGCTTTTTGCGAGATTATCATTTAAAACCGCACTTTTTTATTCCGCGCCGCAAAACCGAAGGCTACGGAATGTCGCGCACAATGGTCGATCGCATGCTCGCAAACGGGCAACCAAAACTTGTTATCGCGCTCGATTGCGGCACAAATGCAGTTGAAGAAATCAAATATTTGCGTTCCCGCGGTTGCGAAGTCATCGTCATCGACCATCATCGCACGCTCGAAGATAGCGCCGGCGTTCCCGCGTCCATTTTGGTAAATCCAAATTCTATTTGGTCAGCAGCGCCAGAATATTCTCCACTTTGTACGGCTGGACTTGTTTTCAAAGTTGTTCATGGTGTTGTCAAAATGTTGCGTTCCCGCGGCGACAAACACGCGTTGCAAATGAATTTGCGCGAATATCTTGACCTTGTTGCGATGGGAACGATTACGGACATTTCGCCGCTCGTAGGAGAAAATCGCGTGATGGTTTGGTTCGGTTTGCAACAAATGCGTTTAACAAAGCGCGAAGGTGTGCTCGCGATTATCCAAGCCAGCCGCGTAGGCGATCGCGCAGAAATCGTGCCAACAGATATTTCCCGTCGCATTGGGCCGCGCATTAACGCGTCTGGTCGTCTTGCAGACGCTGCGTTGCCTGTCGAAATGCTTTTGAGCAATAGCGCATCGCGCTGTCGAGAACTTGCCAAACAACTTTGCGAAATGAACGCATCGCGACAAGAAATTGAACACCGCGTTTTTGAAGAAGCTAAGCAACAAATTCGCGAATTGGGCTACGAAAACAAAAAGGGCATCGTCGCGGTTGGCGATTGGCACACGGGCGTTGTTGGCATTGTCGCGGGACGCTTAGCGCGCATTTACAATAAGCCGTGCATTGTTTTGGGTTTTGAAGGCGAATACGCCAAGGGGTCAGGACGCTCGGTTAAAGGCGTTAATTTGCTTGAACTTTTAAAAACGCTCCCGCAAGAATCGCTCGAAACTTGGGGCGGGCACCCGATGGCGACGGGCATTACTGCTTATCGCAATAAAATCGAAAAATTGCGCAACGATTTTGAAGTCGCACTCGAAAATTATACACAAAATCCAAACTGCACTTACGTTGTCGAAGAAAAAATTTTGATTACTAAATGGCTCGATAAAAAAGATTTGACTTTGGAACTTTTTAACCAAGTCTCAAAATTGATGCCGTTTGGCGAAGGAAATCCTGAACCGATTTTTGGGCTGAGCAACGTTCCCGTACCTCAAATTATTACATTTTCAAGTTATGGCGCAGAAAAAATTGATTCATTTCGCTTTGAAACAACGATTGAAAACGGCGTAAAAGTAACGTTTATGGGACACAATATGGATGTTTTACCGATTTCAGGTCAACGAGTCGATTTAGCAATTAAACTTTCGTTTAGTTATTACAACGGCAATCGTTATCCCAAAGTAGAAATCGTTGATTGGCATTCGTGTTTTTAAAATTATGGCAACAATTCATTCTATTAAAACTCAGCGTTGCGATTTGCGCGCGCTCGTTCCCGCCGACGCGGAAGCATTGTTGGAAATTTTGAGCGACGCGGGAACGGTAAAGTTTTTAAATTTAACGCAGCCCAAATGCGTTCCCGACGCCGAAAAAATTATTGAAGAATATCTCGAAGGTTATCGCGCGGGAACAAAATTTCCGTTTGCAATTATCGAGCGTTCCCGCCAAAAATTGATTGGCGTTTTCTTGATAAAATTAGATCTTTTTGACGAAGATTGTTTTGAATACACAACATATTTACACAAAGATTTTCAAGGCAAGGGCTTTATCAACGAAGTGTTCCCGTCAATGTTGCAATTTGCATTTGAACAAATTGGCACGGGCAATGTGCGCGGTTTTATTATGCAAGGGAATAACGCGTCCGCAAAAATTTGTCTTAAAAACAAAATGATTTTAGAAAAAGTTTTTGACGTTCCTGGAATCACGCACAAAATTGAAAGTTATTTGATGACGCGGGAACAATATAATTTGCTCGCGGGAACGAAAAAAAGCAATTAAACTATCACCAATATAAAATTTAAAAATTCAACCATTATGAACGATACTGAAATTGTAAAATTATTGCAACAAATCGGCAGCGATCTCGCCGAAATTAAACAAATGCTCGCCGCGCGCCCAGCCGCTCCCGCGGGAACGCCAGCAAGTGCCAACCGCACCGTGAGCGCCTCAACCGAAGACAAAGTTTTTAATCTCGAAATTTTTGACGGAACAATGCGCGAATGGAAAAACGGCGTCAATGCCGGCAAGGGCGCTTATGTGCGCATCAAATTAATTGAGCCCTATGAAGGACTTTCTTGGGGAAGCTTGGGCGTGCGTTACATCGATGGCAATCCACCATTTTGCGTGCAACAAGCAGGCAACAAAATCTCTGTGCGCGGACGCATCAGTGTGCGCGAATTTAATGGTCGCCAAGACATTACAATTTTCCCCGCCCGCAATTCATTCGGGAACGATGATATTTGGGAAACCGCAATCGATGCCAACGAATCGGCTGATGCTCCAGCTAATGACGTTCCCGCGGCGGCTCCCGCACCACGCAAAGCGGTGGCGCCACAACCGCTCGACGATGGCGACGTGCCATTTTAATTGACTAAAAAAATATAAAAATGCGTTCCCGCAGGATTTTTTTCTTGCAGGAACGCTTTTTATAAAGCAACAACGCAGACCGAAATAAAAACTTGATTTCAAAAACGCGTTTATTCATAATTTAAGTAAACATTAAAAAAAATTTAAGGAACTATAGAAATTATGTTACAAATATCAACAAAAGATTCAGATTGTTTTGAAAAACTCCGTAAATTTGCGGAATCTCAAGGTAAAAATCAAGAGGTTTCCAAAACAGTTGAAAGTATTTTAAAAGCAGTGAAAACACACGGCGATGACGCATTGTTGGACTTTGCTCAAAAGTTTGATAATGTTACATTGACGGCTGAACAATTACGCGTTAGCGAAAAAGAAATCGCTGATGCGATGGCGATGGTCGATCCCGCCAAAATCGAAGCAATTAAAGATTCGATTGCAATGGTGAAAAAATTCCACGAGCGCAGCGTGCCTCGCAGTTGGCAAGAACGCAATTCGCATTACGCGGTGGTTGGCGAACGCTTTTTCCCAATTCAAAATGTTGGTCTTTACGTTCCCGGCGGACACGCGCCACTTTGCTCGACCGTTGTTATGACCGCCATTCCCGCAAAAGTTGCAGGCGTGCCACATTTAGTGCTTTGCACACCACCACGCAAAGATGGAACGGTAGCGCCTGAAATTTTGGCGGCGGCACATCTTTGTGGCGTTAATGAAATTTACAAAATTGGCGGCGCACAAGCGGTTGCTGCAATGGCTTACGGAACAAAAACCGTTCCTCGCGTTGATAAAATTGTCGGTCCTGGCAACGCGTTTGTCGTTGAAGCAAAACGAGCACTTTTTGGTTTGGTTGGCATTGATTTATTGCCTGGTCCAAGTGAATTGATGATTGTGGTTGATCGCAAAACAAAACCACAATGGGCAGCCATCGATTTGTTGGCGCAAGCAGAACACGGCTCGGGCAAGGAACGCTTGTATGTCATCTTGCTCGATGATAGCGTCAAAGAACGCATCGTTGAAGCGTTGAGCATTGAAATTGGACGTTATCCAGAACGCGCTGAATATCTCAAAGAATCAATCGAAAAAAATCTTTGCTTTATTCATGCAAATTCGATGAAAGACGCGGTCGATGTTATTAATTTTGTTGCGCCAGAACACCTCGAATTGCAAATGCGTGGTATTTTTGAACGCGCATTTGTCGAAGGCGTAACAACGGCGGGAGCAATTTTGTCAGGACACTTTACGCCTGCGGCGCTTGGCGATTTTATCGCGGGTCCATCGCACACTTTGCCAACTAATCGCACAGGACATTTCAGTAGCGGTTTGCGCGTTGATGATTTTATGCGTCGTTCAAGCTATGTTCGCTACGACGAAAAAGCAATTCGTTTGGCAAATGCAACGGTTATAGCATTCGCAACAATGGAAGGGCTCAAAGCTCACGGCGATTCTGTCGCGGTGCGTCAATTGCCAGAAAAGACGAAAAAGCCACGCAAAGAATATTCACGTCCTGCGCAACGCAAACGTCGCCGCACGAAAAAAGAAATGATCGCGGCGCGCGCAAACGATTTACAAAGTCGCTAATTTTGCGTTCCCGTAAAACAGAAAATCGATTGAGTTGAATGTTTCAATTCAGTCGATTTTTTTTGCGGGAACGCTTGTTTCAATTTATAATGATAATCCTATGAAAGCATTATTATTTTCAGGTCAAGGTGCTCAAAAAGTGGGCATGGGCAAATCGCTTTACGAAGCGTCGGCAACGGCGCGCGCGATTTATGATAGCACGGCAAAAGTTTTGCCATTTGATTTAAAGCAAATCTGTTTTGAGGGACCTCAAGAAACTCTCACCGAAACTCGTGTTTGCCAACCAGCGCTTTTTACACAAGGTTATGTCATTGCTCAATTGCTTAAAGAACAAGGCAAACTCAACGATCTCGGCTGCGTGCTTGGTCTTTCAATCGGCGAATTGACAGCTTATGCAGTGGCGGGCGTTTGGGATTTTGAAACAGGTCTCAAAATCGTCGCTGAACGCGGACGCTTGATGCAAGAAGCTTGCGACGCAACCAAAGGCAGTATGGCGGCAATTATCGGCGGTTCCCGCGAAGATGTGCTTGCATTCTGCAAAGAATTTGACGTGGACGCTGCAAATTTCAACACACCAGGACAAATTGTTATTTCTGGTGACGCTGAAAAAATCGCAGCCGCAGTCGCAAAAAATGCAGAAACAAAACAATTCAAACGCGCAATTCCACTCGTGGTCGCGGGAGCGTATCACTCTCGTTTGATGGAACCTGCTCGCGCAAAATTTGAAGCGTTTCTTTCAACCATCGAATTCAAAAAACCACATACGCCAGTGTTTACAAACACAACGGGCAAATTGATTGATGACCCAGACGCAATGCGCGCAGCACTCGCAAAACAAGTGGTTTCATCGGTGCTTTGGGAAGATTGTGTTCGCGAAGCAATCGCAATGGGCGTTACCGAAACGATCGAATGCGGTCCTGGCGGCATTCTCACAGGTATGATGAAAAAAATCTCTCCAGAAACAGCAGCGCGTGGCGTGGCTGAATTTGAAGAAATTTAATTTTTCAAAAAACAAAAACTCGTTCCCGCAGGCACGTTCCCGCGGGAACGTTTTTATTGGAGTTTCCGCGAGAAATTTATTATCGCAAAAAACGACGGGAACGCATATACTTTCATTTATGAATACCCTAAAAATTACCTCCACATTTTTAGCTATTGCTCTTGGCGCAATAACACTTTTGGCAAAGCCAACTCAGCGTAAAACATTTGATTTTGATTGGAAATTTGCCAAATTTGGAGGATTTGAAGATTGCATTGCGCCGCAAGACCCCGGCGAAGCGGCGGCTAAACCCAATTATTCTGATAGCAAATGGCGCAAACTTGATTTGCCGCACGACTGGGGCGTGGAATCGCGCTTTATGCCGAATTTGCCGAATCAAACAGCGTCGCTCCCGTGGAATGCTGTGGGTTGGTATCGCAAAGAATTTAATTTGAAACCAGACGCCGATTCGCGTTATTTTATCGATTTTGATGGTGTGATGATGACGCCACAAGTTTATGTCAACGGTCAATTGGCGGGCGAATGGAAATATGGCTACAACTCATTTCGCGTTGATGTTACGAAATTCTTAAAATCGGGCAAAAATGTGGTTGCAGTGCGCGCAGAAAACAAACAAAATTCAACGCGCTGGTATCCTGGCGCAGGCATTTATCGCCACACTTATTTTGTAGAATCGCCTTCCGTTCACATTGCGCATTGGGGCGTTTTTGTTCATACACCTGAAATTCGCGGTATCAAAAAAATTAACGATAAAAAACCGCCGAAAGAAATCAAAGCAAGTTCCGCAAAAGTCGCTACAGAAACAACCGTCGCCAACACTCGCGGGAACGCGATTGAAGCAGAAGTAATTCAAGAAATTTTCCCGATCCCGAGCGAAAAGGGCGCAAAAGCACTTGCGCAAAAATCAACAAAAATTAAAGTTGAAGCTAACAGCGAAGCCGTCGCAAAAACAGAGCTGATTCTTAACTCTCCAAAATTGTGGGACATACTTTCGCCTTCGCGTTATACTTTGCAAACGACCATTCGCGTCAATGGCAAACCCATCGATCGTTCCCGCACAAAATTTGGCGTGCGTAAAGCTGAATGGAAAACAGACGGATTTTATCTCAACGACCGACGCGTGCAAATTAAAGGCGTTTGCCAACACCATGATCTTGGGCCTCTTGGCGGAGCTGTTCACGAACGTGCAATCGAACGCCAAGTTGAAATTTTGCAGAGTTTTGGCACCAATTCAATTCGCACAGCGCACAATCCGCCCGCGCCAGAATTGCTCGAAATCTGCGATGAAAAGGGAATTCTCGTTGATGCAGAACTTTTCGACTGCTGGAAATATCTCAAAGAAGGCAAAGCCAATGGCTACAATTTGTTTTGGGACGCTTGGCGGGAACGTGACGTGCGCAATTTTGTTGTGCGCGATCGCAATCACCCTTGCGTGATCGCTTGGTCTGCCGGCAACGAAATTTCAGAGCAAGGCGCTAACGACGGCAAAGAAATTGCGCGCGATTTGGTGCGACTTTTCAAAAAATACGACTCAACCCGCCCAATTACCGTTGGTTGCAATGATTTGAGCGCGTCGTGGAACGGTTTTGGCAAAGAATTTGATGTTTATGGTTTTAATTACAAACCTAATAATTACAAAGATTTTGCAAAGAAAAACAAACAACCATTCGTCGCTTCTGAAACGGCTTCTTGCGTGAGTACGCGCGGATTTTATTCGTTCCCAGAAAACGATAAAGATTTTGAACCATTCTGGAAGCGCAATTTCTGCGACAATCTTGCAATTTGCCAAGTGAGCGATTACGGTCTCTACGCGCCGGGCTGGTCTTATGCGCCAGATGTGGAATTTGGCGCGCTTGAAGACGAGCCAAATTGCGCTGGCGAATACGTTTGGACGGGCTTTGACTATCTTGGCGAGCCAACACCTTGGAATCTTGGACGTAAACCTGAAAATGATTTTCGCGGCGTTCCCGAAAAAGAATTGAAAAAAATGAAAGAAGAGATGGACCGCCTCAAACGCCAAGGTTCACCCGCGCGCAGTTCGTATTTTGGCATTGTCGATTTGTGCGGTTTTTGGAAAGATCGCGCTTGGATTTATAAATCGCACTGGATGCCCGACGTTCCCACGGCTCACATTTTGCCGCATTGGAACTGGAAAGGCGTGCGCGATGGCAAAATTACGCCTGTCATGGTTTACACTTCTGGCGATTCGGCAGAGCTTTTCTTAAACGGGAAATCGCTCGGCAAGCGCAAGAAAAAAGATGGCGCGCCACTTTCTGGCAAAGATATGAACGGCGATTTGCGGGAACGCTTCCGCTTGGTTTGGATGAATGTAAAATACGAACCAGGAACACTTAAAGTTGTCGCTTACAAAAATGGTAGAAAATGGGCAGAAGATGTCGTTGAAACTACCGACGCTCCCGCACAAATCGAAGCAACCGTCGATCGTGATACGATTACTGGCGACGGACGTGATTTGGCTTACGTCACCATTCTCATCACCGACAAAAAAGGTCGAAAAGTGCCAACCGCAGACAATCGCTTAAAATTCTCGGTTAGCGGGAACGCTGAACTCGTTGGCGTTTGTAATGGTTTGCAAACCGACCACGATTCAATGAAAGGCGACACAATTAAAGCACACGCGGGAATGGCACAAGCGATTTTGCGCTCAAAACGCGATTCTGGCGGCAAAGCAACTTTAAAAATTTCGGGCGAAAAATTACCTTCAAAATCAATCGAAATTAAAATTATCAAGAAAAATAAATAGCGCACACAATAATGAGCGGCAAATTTATTTCATTCGAAGGTGGCGAGGGAGCGGGGAAATCAACGCAAATTCAACGTTTGGGCGATTTTTTGCGTTCCCGCGGCAACGAAGTCGTTCTCACACGCGAACCCGGCGGGACCGCACTCGGCGAAGATTTGCGTAAAATTATTAAATATGCCGATTACGGGAAAACGCTCACGCTCGAAGCCGAGGCGATGCTTTTTGCAACCGCACGCGCGCAATTAGTTCGCGAAGTAATCGTTCCCGCGCTCGCGCGTGGCGCGTATGTTTTGTCTGATCGTTTTGTCGATTCGTCAATTGCGTATCAAGGCGCAGGACGCAATTTGGGAATGCAAGCCATTGCAGATTTGAACCATTTTGCAACTGGCGGTTTGCAACCTGATTTGACCTTTTGGATTGATTTGCCTGTGGAAATTGGCTTTGAACGCGCGCGTTCCCGCCAAGCCGAAAGTGCCCACAAAATCGACCGCATGGAAACACAAGCGCGCAATTTTTACGACGCTGTGCGCGCTGCTTACGCGCAACTTGCTCGCGAAAATCCCAAGCGTATCATTCGCATCGACGGCGAGCAATCAATTGACAAAATCGCGGGAACGATTATTGCGCAAATAAATTCAATTTAATTTTTTAGCGTTCCCGCCATTTTTTATGAGCTACCAACAAGAACTTCCCAACGGGCTTGCAGATGTACGAGCGGTCGATGCGCTTTTTAAAGCGTTGGCGGCGGGACGTTTGCCTCACGGAATTTTGCTTTATGGTGGCTCGGCAAAAACGCTCGATGTCGTCGTTCAAGCATTAGCAAGCGAAATTTTAGGAACGGCAGCTGTAAAATCTTTTGACTTTCACGCCGTGCGCCCGTCCAATAAATTGCGACGCATTAGCATGGATTCTATCAGCTCGCTTTGTCGCGAAATTCAAATGGTTCCCACCATTGGCGACAAAAAAGTAGCTTGCATTTATGAAGCCGACCGCTTGGGTAAAGATTCTGCCAACGCATTTTTAAAAACCCTCGAAGAGCCGCCCGCGGGAACGTATATTTTTTTGCTGACCACTAATTTAAATCAAGTATTGCCAACGATTCTTTCGCGCACATTGCACTTTCGGATTCCTGGCGAAGATTGCATCGAAAACAAAGATTGGGCGCAGTGGCGCAATGATTTTGAACAATGGATTTTAGGGCTCACGCAAAACGAAGCGCGTTCCCGCGGCATCGACCGCGCCATTTTTACAATTTATTCGCTCACGGCGCGTTTTCAAGCGCTCGTCAAACAACTTGCAGAAGACGAATGGGAACGGCTTAAAGAAACGCTTCCAGAACATTTAACCGATGCGCAAATTGAAGCGATGCAAGTCGGGAACGAGCGTGGCATTCGCCGACAACTTTTGCTCGAGCTCCAAGAATCGCTTTTAAAACTATCGCTCGCGTACGGCTCGGCAAATCCGCTCGTGCATCCTGTTGAAGTTTCGTGTCGCGAATTAGAACGCGCGGCAGGATTTCTTGAACTCAATATGCAAGACGGTCCCGTCATTGAAAATTTTCTTCTAAAATCACTTCGCATTTGGTCTGGAAAATAATGATGCATTGGAACCGCCATTCACTTGAAACTCAAGAAGCGTTCGCGCGGGAACGTTGCGGTCAAAAAGTTAAATTAGAAAAATCAATTTTTTCAAAAAGCGCCGCCAAAAATAGCGCGCGGGAACGCTCGAAAATTTCAGCCGCGACGCAACAAGAGGCGCTTTTTAAAATCAAAAATCACAAACCCGTCAATTTTAAAGAATCATTTTGGCGACGATTTTTGCGCATATTTGGCGGTGCAGGGCTGATAGCGTCGCTGGCATTCCACGCAATTTTGTTTATCGTTGCGGGCTATTTTATTATTTATCATTTGCCGCTAATTCAACCCGACGAGCCCGACGCTTTTGTAACGGGCGCTGGTGGCGGGAACAACGGAACCGCGCGGGAGCGCCCTCGCAAAGCTCCAAAAGTGGACGTCAAACCCAAACGCATCGCGTCAAAAAATAGCAACGGCAAAATTGTTTTACCCGAAATAAATATGCCCAGCGTGTCAGCGTTGAGCAGTAGCATTGGCGCGGGAACGGGCATTGCGGGAACATTTGGCGATATGGGCTCGGGTTCAGGTGGCGGGAACGGCGGCGGCATTGGCGCGGGAACGGGAATTGGCGTAGGCGACGCAAAATCGTTTGTTAGTAAATTTAAAATTATGGGCACGACAATCAAAGCTCAAAAATTAGCGGTTTATCTTGATTGCTCGGGCTCAATGTTGCGCTTTTTGCCCGCGGTCAAAGAAGAAATTTACGCACTTTTTCCCGATGCCGACATTTATGAATTTAACGCAATTGCAACGCAAGTGCGCGACGGCGAATTGGTCGGCTCAAAGCGTTCCCGCGTCGACAAAAGCATTGTCAAAACTGCCAAATCAATGGGCGACGACAAAACCGACGAAAATAAATTATCATTTCAAGGACGCCAAATTTATCGAAAATATGCAGCAAATTTTGCAACGGGTTCGGTTGGCGCATGGCTCGATATTGTGCTCGAATCACATTATGACGGGCTCATTATTTTTTCAGATTTTGAAGATGGTTTGCGTCAATGGGACAAAAACGATCGTGTGATTTATGCTGAATCACGTTATCATCCCAAACTTGACGACGAGCGCAAAGCCAAAGATTTGCGTTGGTTTGAACGCTGGCAACAAATTGTCAAAGCGCGCCACAACAAGCCCGCAATTTATTGCTACACGATTGCCCGCCAACCGCAAAAACATTTTGCAAAATTAGTCGAAATGACTGGTGGCGAAATTACTGACGTAAGTTATTTAAAAGCCAAAAAAACAAAGTCAAAAAAGAAGTCCAAAAAATCCGTTCCCGCCGAACCAAAAATTGAGGTTGAGGACGATGCCGACGATGAATAAATCGTTGCGGGAACGCATTTTGACGCGCGCGTTTTTCAATTTTAAATTCGCTCATGATTGGGGATTTTTGTATAATTAAAGGAACATGTTACTCGAAAAAATAAACAATGCGGCAGATGTCCATGCTTTGTCGCAAAAAGATTTGAAAACGCTCGCTGATGAAGTGCGCGCCGAAATTATTCGTGTAACATCTAAAAATGGCGGCCATGTCGCGCCCAATTTAGGTGTCGTCGAATTGACAATTGCCTTGCACAAAATTTTTAACGTTCCCGCGGACAATATTATTTTTGATGTTTCGCACCAATGCTACACTCACAAATTGCTAACTGGTCGCGCAAAACAATTTAAAACATTGCGACAAACAGACGGGCTTTCTGGATTTTGCAAACGCGAGGAAAGTCCTGCCGATGCTTTTGGCGCTGGCCACGCGGGAACGGCAATTGCGGCGGCAATTGGCTTGGCGGCGGCACGCGACCGGCTTGGCGGGAACGAACATATTATTGCCGTTGTCGGCGATGCCTCTTTAACCAATGGCACTTCGCTGGAAGCCCTAAATATTTTGGCGGGAACGACAAAACGCTTGATCGTCGTTTTAAACGATAATGAATGGTCAATCGACCGCAATGTCGGCGCGGTGGCAGACTTGCTTAATCGTTTGATTATGACTCCCGCGTATAATAAAATCACGCGAACGGCGCGCAAATTCGTCGAAAAAATTATTCCGTTTGGCAAACAAATCGTGCAAGCCGCTTCACAATTTAAGCAAGGCAACAAAAGTATGGCGACGCGCGGCCAATCATCGTTTTTTGAACATTTAAAATTGCGCTATTTGGGTCCTGTTGACGGCCACAATATTCCCGAACTTTGTCGTTATTTAGAATTTGCAAAAACGATGGAACAGCCGATTTTATTGCACGTGCGTACGCAAAAAGGTCGCGGCTTGGCAGCAGCAGTTTCAGACCCTGAAAAATTTCACGGCTGCGCGCCTTACGATCCCGCGACGGGAACGGCAATTTTAAAATCTTCTGTCAAAACATGGCAACAAATTTTTGGCGAAACGCTTGTGAAATTAGCAACGCAAGACAAAACGATTGTGGGAATCACCGCGGCAATGGCGGCGGGAACGTCGCTCAATTTGCTCAAAAAAGCGTTCCCGCAACAATATTTTGACGTTGGCATTGCAGAAGGCAACGCGGTTGTTTTTGCCGCGGGAATGGCGGCGCGCGGCTTAAAACCTTGCGTAGCGATTTATTCAACGTTTATGCAACGCGCGGTCGATATGGTGATGCACGATGTTTGCTTGCAAAATTTGCCAGTCGTTTTTTGTCTCGACCGCGCAGGGCTTTCACCACAAGATGGCGCGACGCATCATGGGCTTTACGATTTGGCGATGATGCGCTGTTTGCCCAATATTATTTTAATGCAACCCAAAAATGATGACGAATTAGCCGACATGCTCGCAACTGCATTTGCGACAAAATCGCCGTGCGCAATTCGTTATCCACGCGGTGCCGCTTGTGGCGTTCCCGTAAAAGACGTTCCCGCAATTTTGCCAATTGGCAAAGCTGAAATCGTTTTTCAACCCGCAACACAAAAATCTCAAATTTTTATTTGGGCGCTCGGTTCAAATGCCTTAAAAATGGCGGGAACGCTCGCAAAACAATTCGCGGGAACGACCATTGTCAATGCGCGTTTTTGCAAGCCGCTCGACACAGAATTACTTTTTTCGCAAGCGCGCAAAGCAAAATTAATAATTACAATCGAAGACCACGCAATCGCAGGCGGTTTTGGGTCGGCAATTTTAGAAGCACTCGCCGACGAAAATATTTGCGTTCCCGTCGAACGCATCGGCTGGCCCGACGCTTACATTTCGCACGCATCAACCACAAAAGACCTTTGCGAAAAATATGGACTTAGCGAAAAAATAATCACCAAACGAATCGCAAATTTATTAAATAAATAAAATGGAAACTTTAATTTCAGGCGCAGGATTTTTTCTTTGGCCATTGGGTTTTTGCTCATTATTGGCTGTATTTGTCATCTTAGAACGCTTAATTGCATTGCGCGCCGCAAAAAGCGTTCCCGTAGAAATTTTGCCTTTGATTATCGCCGGAGATTTTAAATCTGCCGCCACGGCGTTCCCGCAATCCATCGCCGGTCGCATTGTTAAATTTTTTAACGAAGAATCGCCCGACAAAGACGCGCTCACCGCGTACGCAAAACTCGAAGTTTCACGTATGGAGCGAGGACTTTTCTTGCTCGACAGCGTCATCGCAATTGCGCCGTTGATTGGACTTTTTGGAACGGTTTACGGACTTTTTATATTATTTCCCGAAAGTGGCGGTTTGCCCGACCAAGAAACCTTGACGCGTGGCGTTGGCTTGGCGTTGACAACGACAATGCTTGGACTTTTTATTGCGATTCCCGCGCTTTTTATGAACAATTTAATTTTGCGTCGCATTGATATTATCGCTGCGCGTTTGGAATTAATTATTGAGCGCCTTTCTGCAAAAAATCAATAAATTTTCAATCTCAATTTCTAAAAATGTCTCTTCGTATTCAACGTCGTCGTATTTCGTCAATCAACATTGTGCCGTTGATTGATGTGATGACGGTTTTGATTTTTTTCTTTTTGATGAGCATGAAATTTGACGACATTCGCCAATTGGCAATCACGCCACCCAATGCAGAAACCGCCAGCCAAACCAAAGCTGAAACGCGCCTCGTCGTCGCCGTCAATAATCAAGGCGAATTTTTTGTAAATTCCAAACCTGTTCCCGCAAGTGCATTAGCCGATAAATTGGGAGAATTGTCGCGGGAACAAAATACGGGCGCGTTGGTTTTGGTTGCTGATGAATTGGCGGCGACAAAATACACGGTTTTTGTCGTTGACCAAGCGCAAAAACACGGGTTAGCGGTGCAACTTTTAATTCAAGAAAAGGAACAATAATTTATGAAAAAAATTGCAATCTTTTTATTTTTAGCTTTGGCGGGAACGGCTTTTGTTGCTTGCGTCAGCCAAGAAACGCGTTCCCGCGACGCCGAAACACGCGAAGCCGCTCAAAAAAAGCAACAACGCCAACTTGAAAATTTGCAAAAAATGGTCGTTGTGCGCATTAGCGAAGATGCAAAATTTTGCATTGGTTTAGACGATTCGCAAGTTTTAAACGCGCCTAATTTTTCAAAAGCAATCGCCGAAATTGGCAAAGCACGCGCGGGAACGCCAGTCTTAATTTATGTGACAGAAGAATTTCACAAAGAACAAAAACCATTGCTTAATTTTGCAATTCGCGAATGCAAACGCGCAAAATTAGGCAAAGTTTATTTTGATATTCCTGAAATTTTGAACTAACTTTTGTCGCATGCACATTCCTCTCGAAATTCAAACTCAAATCGATGAAATTATTCGCCGCAGCGGACATTTATACAAGTTTTTAAACGTTCCCGCCAAACAAGCGCGCTTGTCTGAATTAGAGCAAAAAATGGCGGCGGCAGATTTTTGGAACGATCCCGCAAACGCTCAAATTGTCATTAGTGAAAATACACAAATCAAAGCGGCAATCACGCCTTGCGTTAATTTTTGCAAACAAGTTGACGACCTCAAAACTCTTGCTGAATTGCTGGAAGAAAGTGAAGACGACGATGCCACGCTTGAAGAATTAAAACGCGACGCGGGAACGCTTTTTGCAAAGTTGGACGGTCTCGAAATTGAATCGTTCCTTTCTGGCAAAACCGACAAATGCAACGCCATTATGATGATCAAAGCGGGCGCAGGCGGCACCGAAGCTTGCGACTGGGCAGAAATGCTGATGCGCATGTACATGCGCTGGGGCGAACGCCGCGGGTACAAAGTTGAAATCGACGATTTGCAACAAGGCGAGGGCGCAGGCGTTTCAACCGTTTTGTTGAGATTTGAAGGCGGGAACGCGTTTGGATACGCCAAAGCCGAGCGCGGTGTACATCGATTAGTGCGCATTTCTCCGTTTGATGCCAACAAACGCCGCCACACTTCATTTGCAAGCGTTGACGTTGTCGCAGAAATTGTAGATGATACTGAAATTGTCATCAAAGACGAAGATTTGCGCGTCGATGTTTACCGAGCATCGGGCGCAGGCGGACAGCACGTTAATCGCACCGAATCAGCCGTGCGCTTAACTCACTTGCCAACCGGCATCGTCGTTGCTTGCCAACGGGAACGCTCACAACACCAAAATCGCGAACTCGCCATGCGCATTTTAAAAGCACGCATTTACGAAAAAATGGAAGACGAACGGCGCTCTGAACAAGAAAAAATTTACGGCGAAAAAGGCGAAATCGGCTGGGGAAATCAAATCCGCTCTTACGTTTTTCAACCTTATCAAATGGTCAAAGATTTACGCACTGGCTACGAAAGCGGCAATATTCAAGCGGTAATGGACGGCGAAATTGACGGCTTTATCAACGCTTGGCTTCGCGCTGGCGGCCCGCGTTCCCGCAACAAAGATATTAAAATCGAAGACTAAAATTTACGTTCCCGCGGAGAAAATTTACGTTCCCGCGGGAATTTTAGATTTGCCATTTGCGCACTAAAAGCGAGGCTGAATTACCAACGACAAGTAACGAACTGCAATTATGTAAAATTGCGCCTGTTACGGGATCGAGAATTCCTGCTGCGCTCAAAACAACCGCAACTAAATTAAGGCAAATCGAAAACGCAAAATTGACATGAATCGTTCTCAAAATAATGCGCGAAAATTTAATAAGCGCGGGAACAAGTTCGAGTTTATTATTGAGCAGAGCGATGTCGGCGGTTTCGATCGCAACCGTTTGTCCGCCTGCGTCAAACGCGCTCATTGCCATGCCAACATCTGCATTGACGAGCGCGGGAGCGTCATTGACACCGTCGCCCACCATCATAATTTTTTCGTTGTTTTTGAGTTGTTGGACAACTTTGGCTTTGTCTGATGGCAATTGATTGGCAAAAACATAATCAACGCCGACATGTTTTGCGATTGCGTTCGCGGCGGGAGCGTTATCGCCTGTGATAAGCGTGGTTTTAATGCCGCTATTTTTTAATGATTCGATGACGCTTTTGGCGTTCCCGCGAACGGTGTCGATAAATGAAATAATTGAAACGAGTTTGTTGTCAATTAACGCGTAAACAAGTGTTGAAGGCATTTCAGATTCGAGATTTTTTGGCGTTTCTACAACTTGTTTATTTTTAAGATTTTCGTAAGCTTTTTGTGAGCAAATGCGAAGCTCTTCGTGATCGTCAGTCCAAGCGGTAATGCCGATTCCGCGTTGCGCGGTGATGTTTGAAAGATTTGGCAAATTTTGATTTTTTTCGTTTGAAAATGCTTTTGCGATTGGGTGTTGTGAACGGCTTTCGGCGGCCGCGCAAAGTGAGATGATTTCATCTTTGGTGTAGCCGTTAGTTGTCCAAATTTTATCAATTTTTAATTCTGCCGTTGTAAGCGTTCCCGTTTTATCAAATGCGATGTGATTGATTTTTGCGAGGGTTTCAAGGGCGGCTCCAGATTTTACCAAAATGCCGTGATGTGAAGCGGCGCCGATGCCCGCGGCGATAGCAGTTGGTGTAGCGAGCGCGAACGCGCAAGGGCAAAATACAACCAAAATAGTTACGCCGCGAATGAGCGCTTCTGAAAAATCACAAGCCAAAATAAAATACGCGATTGCCCAAACAATTAACGAAAAAACAATGGCGGCGGGAACGATAATCGACGCCCATTTATCAGCGATATTTTGAATTGGCGCGCGGTGGGTTTCTGCATTTTCGACAATTTCAATCAATTGCGCGAGCGCAGTATTGCTTGCAAGTTTTGTAACGCGAATCGTGAGCGCGCCTTGTAAATTGCGCGTTCCCGCGAGCACGTGAGCGCCAATTGTTTTTTCGACGGGAACGCTTTCACCGGTCATATTTGCTTGATTAACGCTGCTGTTGCCTTCGATGATTTCGCCGTCAATTGAAATGGCTTCGTCGGGCGCGATTTGTACAAGGTCGCCAATTTTAAGATTTTCGACGGGAACGATTTCTGTTTTGCCGTTCCCGCAAATGCGTTTTGCCGTTTTGGGCGAAAGTTGCATCAATTTTTCAATGCCAGCGTGAGCTTTGCGCAAAGTATAATTTTCCAACATTTCGCCAAGCATCATCAGCCATGCGATTTCTCCCGCCGCAAAAATATAACTATCTCCACAAGCATCGCCGTGCACTTCGGCATGATTAAAAACCACAAAAAATTGCAAGGCGATCGACGCCGTCATCGCGACAGAAATCAACAAACTACTCGTGATTTTTTTATGTTTAAAAAGTGAAACGATCGCCGTTTTGTAAAGTGGCGCACCACAAAGAATAATCGCAATCCACGCGGGATCGCTCAACGGATAAAATGGAATTTTATGAATCCAATTTTCGGGCATGAAAAAACTAAAAATCAAACTAACAAGACCAAGCCCCAGCAATAAAATTTCTTTGGGCGAAATCGGTTGAATCGCATGATGATTATGTTTTTGATTTGCGTTTTGTACGCCGCCGCAACAGGAACAAGCCATAATTGAAAAATAAAAGTTTGAATTATCAAGTAAAAATTATAACACTTTTTGCGCGGGAACGAGAATTATTAAATCGTTCCCGCAAAAATAATCGCGTTCCCGCGGGAATATTTTTTTTGATTTGACAGATATTTTTCGCGCCGTTATAGTTGTTGGTGTTTTAAAACCCCGAATTTTTTATTTTTTATGAGCGAAGT
>CAKUQY010000016.1 GCA_934675585.1 uncultured Opitutales bacterium
ATTTTATTTGACGAATAAAACTTTCACTCCTTCACAAAAACTAAACCTTCGGTGTCATTTATTATGACGAAATGCGTGCGCGACATTAAAAAAATTGTATTCTTGCGCGGGAACGTGAAGTTTTGATATAATCGTTTCAATTATGAAAATCGAATCAGTTTCAAATACACGTAAAAACATTGTTGCAACCATTACTGCGGCTGAAATCGCAGCAACCAAAG
This sequence comes from uncultured Opitutales bacterium, assembly GCA_934675585.1. GTDB lineage: Bacteria > Verrucomicrobiota > Verrucomicrobiia > Opitutales > UBA953 > Spyradosoma. The sequence continues at coordinate 222 of CAKUQY010000016.1, forward strand.
AAGGCGTTGCAAAACGTTATGTCTCGCAAGCAAAACTTCCAGGATTCCGTCCTGGTAAAGCTCCTGCTGCATTAGTCGCTAAAAATTTTGCAAAAAGTATTGCAGAAGAAACCGAAGCCGCGGTGATTTCAAAAGCTTATAACGCGGCGATGGAAGAACTCAACAAAGATACATCGTGCAAACTTTATGCTGTGATCGATGTGAAAAAACCAGAATTTAAGGCAGACGCAGACGCAGAAATCACGTTTGTTTGCGATGTCGTTCCCGCATTTACTTTGCCAGAATACAAAGGCATCGAGCTCAAAGCCGAAAGCACAGAAGTCACAGAAGAAGATGTGAACGCAACAGCTGAACGCATTCGCGCACAACATGCAGAATTTAACAAAGTTGAAACTCCCGCCGAAAAAGGCGATTATGTGAAAGTGGCTTACACGGGAACGCTCGACGGCGCGGCATTCCCAGAAACCGTCGCGGTTTATGGTAAACAAACTTCAACTTGGGAAGAAGCAGGCAGTGAAGATGGCTACGGCGCAACGATTAAAGAAATCGCACAAGCAGTTGTCGGTATGAAAGCAGGCGATAAGAAAACGGTTGAAGTAAAATTTGCAGACGATTTCGCGAAAGACGAACTCAAAGGTAAAACCGCAGTTTATGAAGTGGAAGCTCTCGAAGTGCGCCAACGCAAACTTCCTGAAATGAACGAAGATTTCTTCAAGATGATGCACGTTGCAGACGAAGCAGAATTTCGTAAGCAAATCAGCGAAGGTATGAAGAGCAATAAAGAACGCCAAGCACAAGCTGCAATGCGTCAAGAAGCAGTGCTCAAACTCAGCGGCTTGGTTGATTTTGAATTGCCAGAAGTCGCAATCGAACACGCAACCCAAGATATTTTTGCAGAATTTGTTAATCAACAAATGCAAATGGGCATGAAAGCTGACGATTTGCTCGCAAAACGCGATGAAGTGCAAGGCGAAGCAAAAGAAGCTGCAAAAACTCGCGTGAAAGCACAAATCTTGCTCGGCGCAATCGCAGACGCAGAAAAAGTTGAAGTCAATCAACAAGATCTCGCACAAGAAGTAACACGTCAAGCGTATGCGACAGGACAAAAACCTGAAAAGCTCGTAAAAGAACTTTCAAAAGATCGCGCACGCCTCGCAGAACTTCGCGAATCTGTGCGTTGCTCAAAAGCATTGACGCTTGTTGTTGATGCCGCGAAAAAAGTGTAAGCATTTGCACTAAATCGTAAAAACGCGTTCCCGTGATTTTTTTAGCGGGAACGCATTTTTTGTGGCGGGAACGCACTTAAAAAAAATCTTGCTCACGGGAACGATAAATGATTATAATAAACTAACAAACAATTTCAACAATCAAATTAATAAAAAAATGAATAAAGCTCTCCTTACAGTTGCTGCAGTCGCTCTCGCGATTCCTGCGTTTGCACAAGACAATGCTGTGGCAAAAGACTTACTCCTCAGTGCAAAATTTGGCTATGCGTCACATTTTGTTGAAAATGGCATGCAACGCCAAAAAGACAATTTCAATGCAACGATTGACGTGGGTTACAATTTGCCAGCGAGTGGCGATTTTGCAACCGATGTTTATGCAGAACTTTTCTACATGTCGCCAATCTCAAAAACGTTTAATCAAGTTGACGTAACACTCGGCTCGAAAGTTTGGTATGCATATGAATATTTCATGGATTTTGGCTATACCTATTCTGGTTATCCAAACAGCGATGGTCGTCGTGCAGAAACGACGGAAGAGATGAACCGCGCAAACATCAATCACCAAAACACGATTTATCTCGGTGTGGGTCGCGATGTTGAGCTCATCGATGGTGCAGAATGGTCAGCGCTCGTGTTCTCGGCTTATACTTCATACGCATTCAGCACAGAAGATTGGGTTGTTAAAGTGAGCGCAGAAAAAAGTTTCCAAAAAGTGTTTGTTGACGAACTCGACCTCTCGGTTAAAGCAACTTACGGCTATTCAAACGCTGGCGACTATGCAGGCAAGGGCTCAAACATTTCGAACGACTATGGTTTCTTCGAAGTTGCAACGGCGGCAGTCTATCACTTGACGCCATCGGTTGACGCAACTATCGGCGTAGCTTACGATTTCGTAAACGAAGATCAATACAACAACAAAGCGCGTTCAACTTGGACCGTTTCGGGCGGTCTCGTTTTCCGCTACTAATTCGTAAAAAATATTTCCTATAACAATCAAAAATAACTAAATAATATGGCAATTAAAGTTGGTATTAATGGTTTCGGTCGCATTGGCCGCATGGTTTTCCGTGCTGCGATTGAAAACTTCGCAGACGATATCGAAATCGTCGGTATTAACGACCTCCTCGATCCTGATTACTTGGCTTATATGCTCAAGTATGACTCGGTTCACGGAGTCTTCAACGGTGAAGTTTCGGCAGAAGGCAACAATCTCGTTGTCAACGGCAAGAAAATTCGCATCACGGCTGAAAAAGATCCTGCAAACTTGAAGTGGGACGAAGTTGCAGCTGACGTTGTTGTTGAATCAACAGGATTCTTCCTCACCGAAGAACTCGCATCGGCTCACCTCAAAGCAGGTGCTAAAAAAGTCATTATGTCTGCTCCTTCAAAGGACGCAACACCAATGTTTGTTTATGGTGTGAATGACAAGACCTATGCTGGTCAAAAAATCATCTCGAACGCTTCTTGCACGACAAACTGCTTGGCTCCTATCTCGAAGGTCCTCAACGACAAGTTCGGCATCAAACGTGGTCTTATGACGACAGTTCACGCTGCTACGGCAACACAAAAAACCGTTGACGGTCCTTCAAAGAAAGACTGGCGCGGTGGTCGTGGTATTCTCGAAAACATCATTCCTTCATCGACTGGTGCTGCTAAGGCAGTTGGTAAAGTTCTTCCAGAACTCAACGGCAAGCTCACAGGTATGTCAATGCGCGTTCCAACTTCGGACGTTTCAGTTGTTGACCTCACCGTTGAACTCAACAAGGAATGCACTTACGAAGAAATCTGCGCTGCAATGAAAGCAGCTTCAGAAGGCGAACTCAAAGGCATCCTCGGCTACACCGACGAAGCAGTTGTTTCGACAGACTTCCGTAACTGCCCAAAAACATCGATCTTCGACGCTAAGGCAGGTATCCAACTCGACAGCACATTCGTTAAAGTTGTTTCTTGGTACGACAACGAATGGGGCTACTCGAACAAGGTGCTCGAAATGGCTCGCGTTATTGCGAAATAAGTTTTAGAAAAAACTTAATAAAGGACGTTCCCGTGAAATTTCTCGCGGGAACGTTTTTTGTTTTCATTGAGAATTGATAACTTTGCGGGAACGCGAGTCCTATAGGAATTTTTGAATTTTACCGCGTTCCTATTCTTATGCTAACCAAAACTTATTTGCGAAATTTTCGTTAATTCGTTTAATTTGTTGATAAAAATTGCCGTTCTCGTTTCCGCCAACTCTCAACTTTTTTATTCACTCCCTTCGGGACTGATTATTTTTTGTTTACCCCCACACGCGAGACGCGCATTCGCGCGACTATGACGATGACCGAGTTTGAAAATAACTGAATAAAATTCGCTCGCTTTTGTGGGGGTTAGCCATCGCAAGCGATTTTAGTGCCTTCGGCACAGCAAGGAAATTTAAAAGTTAAGAGTTGAAAGTTAAAATCTTAAAAATCCTAAAATCTGTGGATGAATTTTGCGTTCCCGCGTCGCCTTCGGGCTCTCAGAAATTCGTAAATTTCGTTTAATTCGGTGATAAAAATTAAATCCCGTTCCCGCAAGAATGCAATTTTTGAAAATTTTAATTAAAAACTCTGCGCCTTTGCGCCTCGGCGTTATTTTTTTTATTAAACGCAGAGGCGCAAAGACGCAGAGTAAAAAAATAAACAAAAAGCGTTCCCGCTCCCAAAAAAATAATTCGTTTTAATTAGCGTCAGTTCGTAGTCGAAAAATTCATTTTCGTTTCAGCCCCCATTCCCGCGCTTTTTGCTTTATACTCCGCAAAATTCGCGTTAAACTTGTAGATTATGGCAATTACAAAAAAGAAACTTTTTGCGGGAACGGAAAATTTGACGACTTTGCGCGATTGGGTGCGCTTTGCCGTTTCGGCTTATCGGCGGGAACAGTTGTTTTTTGGACAAGGTAGCGACAATGCTTACGATGAAGCGGTTTATTTGATTCAAAGTGTTTTGCATTTGCCATTAGATGGTCCTGAAACATTTTTTGACGCGCATTTGAGCGTTCCCGAAATTGAAATCGTAAAAAAAGCATTGGCAAAACGTATTCTTGAACGCGTTCCCGCAGCGTATATCACGCATGAAGCGTGGCTGGGCGAACATCGTTTTTATGTTGATGAGCGCGTGATTATTCCGCGTTCGTATTTTGCGGAAATTATTCCTGGAGAATTGCAAAATTGGATTGCCGATCCCGAAGCGATTGAGCGCGTGGCAGATGTTTGCACGGGCGGTGGTTCGTTGGCGATTTTGTCGGCATTAGCGTTCCCGAATGCGCAAGTGGACGCGTTTGACATTAGCGTTCCCGCGCTCGAAGTCGCAAGCAAAAATGTCGAAGATTACGGCTTGGTTGAGCAAGTTTCGTTGTTTGAATCGGACGTGCTTGATGAAACTCCCGCGGCAGATGGCGCGTATGACATTATTATTTCAAATCCGCCTTACGAGCCCGGATGTTTGCGCAAAACATTGCCAAATGAATTTAAGCACGAACCCGACAACGCGTTGTTTTCGGGAGAAGACGGCATGGATGTTATCCGCAAATTGTTGAGGCAAGCCGCGAAAAAATTAAAGCCGAACGGTTTGTTGCTCATTGAAGTTGGCGGTTTGCAGGACGCGCTCCACGAGGCGTTCCCGCAAATTGAATTTAACTGGTTGCCAACCGCCGACGAAAGCGATTGCGTTTGCTTAATTCACGCGAGCGAATTGCAAAAATTAAACGCAAAATAGTAAAAATGAGTTTTCGTTTTTGCGTTTTGGGTAGTAGTAGCAGCGGCAATTGCACTTTGGTGCAGGCCGCGGGAACGACTATTTTGATCGATGCTGGTTTTTCGGGAAAAGTGATTCGCGAACAATTGGCGACGATCGATATCGTTCCCGAACAAATTGACGCTGTTTTTATTACCCACGAACACAGCGATCACGCAAAAGGAATTGCCGGTTTGGCAAAATATCGCAATATTCAATGGTTTGCGTCGCGTGGCACTGCTCGACATTTAGCCGACAAAAAAGTGGAATGGAATATTGTCGTTCCCGCAAAAAGTCATGCGTTCCCGTTCAAAGATTTGCGCGTGCAAGCATTTTCGGTTCCGCACGATTCGCAAGAAGCGGTGGGTTATATTTTTGAATGCAACGGTGAAAAATTGGCTTGGATGAGCGATTGCGGCAAGCCAACAATTCAATGTCTCGAAAATCTCAAAGACGTGCAAACGCTGTTTTTGGAATCAAATTACGATTTGCAAATGTTGCGCAATTCTGATCGCCCTTACGATTTGAAGGAACGCATTCACAGCGCTCACGGACACCTTTCAAACGAGCAATGCGCGCAATTTTTGAACGATTTACAAAACGAAGTTTTACAGCAAATTTATTTTGTTCACATTAGCCGCGAATGCAACGAACTCGCGCTCGTGCAAAATGCTTGCGGGAACGTGCTCGCGCAAAAATGGGGCGATGCCTTGCGCGTCGAATTTGTCGATCCTTGCGCAATGATGCCCGCAAACGCGCGCTGCGGATTTTAGGCGGGAACGGTGGGGACGGGAATTTTTATCAACGAATTTCGCGAATGAAACGAATTTTCAAGAGGGCGGTACCGAGCAACGCGAGATGGAACCATTTTTAACTTCGCCATAAGAGAGCGCAAAAATCGACGGGAACGCTGTTTTTTTCAATTAGGGAAATTAAGGAAAAATTTTAAAGGAAACTAAGATTTTTTGTTGGTGCCGCGGGAACGGGAACATAAAAAATCTCACACGAAGAAACGAAGGCACGAAGATTTTTTCGGGCGCGTTGCTAAGGCAACGCGGAAGCGTTGGAAACGGTGGGAATGGGAAAATTTCAAAAGCGCTTCGCGAAAAGCGCGTTCCCGCGTTCCCGCGGAAAATTTATTATCGCGTTGGCGGGAACGCTCAATTATAATAATAAGATTATGAAAGAAAATGAACTTATTGGAAATTTATTGGTGGCACAAAGTGGCGGTCCAACGCCAGTAATTAATGCAAGTCTTGCGGGCGTGGTGATGGAAGCGCTCAATTATGGCGAAATTGAAGAAGTTTATGGCGCGTTGAATGGTGTCAAAGGTATTTTGGAAGACAATTTGATTGATTTGGCGGTTGAAGATGCATCGACGATTAATTTGTTGAAGACGACGCCAGGCGCAGCGCTTGGTTCTTGCCGTGTAAAGCTTAAAACAGAAGAGCAAATGGCGGGCATTTTGGCGACATTTAAAAAGCATAATATTCGCTATTTTCATTACATTGGCGGGAACGATTCGCAAGATTCGTCGCATCAAATCTACGAATATTGCAAGGCGCACGGCTATGAAATCCGCGTCATTGGCGTTCCTAAAACAATCGACAACGATTTGATGTGCACCGATCATTGTCCGGGCTACGGTAGCACGATTAAATATTTATCGACTTCGATTCGTGAATTGGCTTGCGATTGTGCGTCGCTTGGCAATCATGATTTGGTAACAATTGTTGAAGTGATGGGGCGCAATGCGGGTTGGATCGCTGCGGGAACGCTTCTCGCGCGCCGCAAAGGTATGTCCAAAGATGCGCCGCATATTATTTTGTTGCCAGAGCGCGCGTTTAATCCTAACGCATTTATTGCGGAAATTTATGAATGTTTGAAAACGCAAAAACATTGTTTGGTCGTTGCGGCAGAAGGCATTGTAGATGCCTCGGGTAATTTGATTGGCGCTTCGAATGCGAGTGTTGATGCTTTTGGTCATAGCAAATTGGGCGGTGCTTGCGATTATCTCGAATCGTTGGTTTCGGCATCAATTCAAGGTGTAAAAACGCGTGTTGTGCGCATGGGGCACGTCCAACGCACAGCGTCACATTTTGCGTCAAAAGCAGATATCGATGACGCATTTAACGCGGGGCGTTATGCAGTGAAAATGGCAGTTGAAGGCGAAACGGGAAAAATGGTTGCGTTCTCGCGCGTCGATGATAAGCGCATGAGTCTTGTGCTTGTTGATTTGGCAGGTGTTGCGAATGGCGTTCGCGTTGTTCCCGATAGTTATATTGGCGAAAATGGAATGTCGATCACGCCAGCATTTATTAAATATGCGCGCCCGTTGACGCAAGGATTGATGGACATGGCGGGAACGCTCGACGAATTTGGCATTCCTAAAATGGCAATTTTAAAAGCCGTTCCCGTAACAGTCTAATCCCAATTTTTGTTTGTGGTTAGGATTTATGCGGAAAAAAAGGAAAAATGAGTTGTTTTGGGGCGATTTTGGGAGGGTTTTTCGGGCGGACGCTGATGAATTTGAGGGATTTTTCACAAAAGAGCGCACGTAAATTTTGCAAAAAGAAAAAATTTTTGAATTTATTTGAGAAAAATTATCTTTTATCAATTTCGTTATTTTTGAGAGTTCTCGACTTGGGCGGGAACGAAAATCCTTCACAAAATAATGCGCCAAAATCGGTCCCGTAAGCGCCATTTGGCCGAGTTTGAAACGAACGCTTCCGCGAATATTTTTGCCATTTTTAATGAGAATTGTTTTTGCGGGAACGCCTTCTCGCAAGTTTTGTGCAATCGTTTTGGCGTTCCCGAAAATGTCGCGTTCGTGACGTTGGCGAACGACGGCAAAACAGCCATTTGAGTGCAAAAAGCCGATTGTGTTTTCGTCATCGTTTCCGCGATCAAGCGCCAAAATGCCGTTCCCGCGAAATTGGGATAAGTTATCCCAATTTTTTTTGTTCCCGCCAAAATTTCTTCAAAAAAAGTCTTTGCCTTAATTTTCCTCTCAAAATAAATATTTTTTCGCTCTAAAACTAAGCCTTTAAGCCACTTTTTCTATTTCCGCCTTCAAAACGATGCCTAAAAAATTGGGATTAGTCTGCCGTAAAATAGTGCTTGCTATTTTTTTTTAAATAAAATAAAATAACGGTAGCTTAAAAACATTAAACTATAAAAATCATGAAATACATTAAACTCATTTCACTTTGGGCAATGGCAATGGTTGCCGTTCCCGCTTTCGCTGCAACTGTTGGCGAAGGTTCAACAATTACAGCCCCAGGCGCAGATGGTAAACCAGTCGTTGTCGCCGCAGGACAAAAAGTTCCTGAAAACGCAACTATCAGCACAGAAGAAGGCAAAGAGGCTTCGATCGTTCTCGAGAACGGTTCTGTCGTTGTTGTTTCTGCGGGCGCAATCGTCAAAGTTAACGGCAATAATGTTGAAGTTATCGGTGGTAATGTTGTTGTTGACGTAGTGGCAACAGTTGTTGTGCGCACACCACAAGGTTCTGTTTCTTGCTCAGAAGGTACTGTTGGTATTTCGGCAAGTCCCGCAGAAACGAAAGTAACTTCGGTTAAAGGTACATGGCGCGCAGAATCTTCGTCAGGATCTGTTAAAGCACTCGGTCAAGGTCAAACCATTGTGCTCAAAGCTGACGGCTCTTCACAAGTCCGTAATGCAACTCCAAGTGAAGTCGCAGGCGTAAGTGCAGTTCAAAACACTGCTGTTCCCGCTGCAAAGGGTGAAACTCCAGCTCCCGCGGCTGCTGCTCCGGCAGAACCTTCAACAACGCCAGAAATTCCTGGCTCAGATTCATCGGCAGATACGCCAATATCTGGCTCTGACGCATAATTGCAACTCGATTTGAAAAAACGCTTCGCGGGAACGCGAGGCGTTTTTTATTTTGTAGTTGATAAGAAATTGCGCGTTCATTCTTGCGATTTTGTCGCTAAAATATTAGAATATTCCTAACACCCTTTTATTTTATGGCTCAATTTTTTAAACCGATCAGAGTAGCGCTTTTTTCATTTTTAGCGTTCCCGCGATGCGCATTTGCGGGAACGGCTTGAGTGGATGGAGAACAGCAATCTTCGCAGGGAGACATCGGTGAGCAATTTAATTAATTGGGGTTTGCGGGAACGAAATAATTAAAAAAATAAAACAAAGTTATCAAAATTTATGAGTCAAATTCTTGAAGATATTCGGTCAGCGATTGCGTCGCTTGACACTAAACCAGAGAAGTCGAATGTCGGCACGATTGTAGAACTCGCCGATGGCGTCGCAAAGGTTGACGGACTTTCTAAGGCGATGATGAATGAAATGCTTGCGTTCGAAAATGGTCTCGAAGGTATTGCGTTCAATTTGGAGCAGGATTTGGTGGGCGTTGTCGTCATGGGCGACACGTCGTCGCTCAAAGAAGGTATGACCTGCAAAACAACGGGGCGTCTTTTGAGCGTTCCCGTGGGCAAAGAATTGCTCGGTCGCGTTGTCGATACGCTTGGCAATCCCGTTGATGGCAAGGGCGAAATTAACGCAAAAATGCGCGCGCCGATTGAAAAAATTGCGCCGGGAATTATGCCGCGCGAGCCCGTTAATCAAGCATTGCAAACGGGCATTATGCCGATCGACGCGATGATTCCAATTGGTCGCGGACAGCGCGAGTTGATTATTGGCGACCGCTCAACAGGCAAAACGACGATTGCAACCGATACGATTATCAACCAAGCGCGCATCAATCGCGAAGGGCTTGCGTCGGGCGATCCTGCGTTCCGTCCCGTTTATTCGATTTACGTTGCCGTCGGTCAAAAAAATTCCAGCGTTGCGCGTTTAATCGCAACATTAGAAAAAGCGGGAGCACTTGAATTTTGCGTGATCGTTGTCGCGGGAGCGTCCGAAAACGCAGCCAATCAAATGTACGCACCTTTTGCGGGAGCGGCAATGGGTGAATGGTTTATGGAAAATGGCATGGACGCGCTCGTAGTTTATGACGATTTGTCAAAACACGCGGCGGCTTATCGCCAAATTTCGTTGATTTTGAAACGTCCATCGGGTCGTGAAGCTTATCCTGGCGACGTGTTTTATTTGCATTCGCGTTTGCTCGAACGCGCGGCGCGTTTGACGGGCAAGGGCTCGCTCACCGCGCTCCCGATTATTGAAACACAAGCGGGCGACTTGTCGGCTTACATCCCAACCAACGTGATTTCGATTACTGACGGACAAATCTTTATGCAAACGGATTTGTTCAACCAAGGCGTGCGTCCTGCAATTTCGGTTGGTTTGTCGGTTTCGCGTGTGGGTTCTTCGGCGCAGGTGAAAGCGTTTAAACAAGTTGCGGGAAAAGTGAAGGGCGAGCTTGCTCAATATCGCGAAATGGCGGCGTTCGCGCAATTTGGTTCAGATTTGGACGCTGCAACGAAAGCGATTCTCGACAAGGGCGACCGTTTTGTGGAACTTTTTAAACAAGGTCCGGGCGAGCCAAAACCCGTTGCCGTGCAAATTGCGTTGATTTGGGCGATGCAAAACGGATTTTTTGCGGATATTGCAAAAGAAAACGTGATGGCGGCATCGGAAGCTTTGCAAAAACATCTTGAAGTCGCGGCGAAACCGCTGCTCGATGAAATCGTCGCCAAAGGAAAACTCGACGATGAGCTGGAATCGAAAATCGGCGAAGTTTGCAAAACCTGGAAAGCGGGTTTCAAAGCGTAAAATTTGAAAAATTATGGCAAAAGGATTGCGTGAAATTAAAAATCGTATTCGCTCGGTAACGAACACTGGGCAAATCACGCGCGCGATGCAATTAGTGGCATCGTCAAAAATGAAACGCGCTCAAGATGCGGCGTTGGCGGGAAGACCTTACGAGGAACTGCTTTCGCGCATTTTGGCAACAGCATTGCGTGGCTTGAATGCGGGCGATGAAGCGTTGAGTGAACATCCATTGTTTGCGGTGCGCGAAATTAAAACGCGCGGAATTTTGGTAGTCGCAACCGACAAAGGACTTTGCGGCGCTCTCAATTCCAATCTTTTTCGCTATCTTAACAAAAATATTGCCGCGGGAACGCCAGCGCGTTTTTATACCATTGGCAAAAAAGCGACGCAATTTGTTGCGCGCACGGGACGGAATTTGATCGCTGATTTTAGCGTTTCAGATCGCGTAAATTTTTTGGAAGTGCGCGCCGTGGGTGAAGCGTTGATTAAAGATTTTCTTGATGGCAAAATTGACACTGTCGAAATCGTGCTCTCGCAATTTCGCAACACGATGGTGCAAACGCCATCGGTAATCAAATTGTTGCCACTGACAAATCTTGAAGAAAAATTAAAAGAAAAACAAGTCGCGCGCACAGGCAAAGACGATTTTCAATTGCTCGAAGACGATCGCGAAATGCAATTTTCGCCTTCCGCGGGAACGATTCTTTCGGGCTTGCCAGCGTTGTTTTTTAAACAAACTTTACATCAAGCGATTCTCGAAGCCAAAGCTTCTGAACAATCGGCGCGCATGGTCGCAATGAAAGCCGCAACCGACAACGCAAAAAATCTCGTCGATTCACTTTCGCTCGAATACAACAAAGCGCGCCAAGCCGCAATTACTAACGAAATCAACGAACTCGCAGCCTCGAATGCCGCGGGGAAAGATTGAGGTGCAAATTGAGCGAGTGATAAAAGTGAAATTTTGAGAATTTATTAAAAATGCAAAGTGCGTTCCCGCAAAAAAATGTTCTCTCCAGCGCAACGATTTTTAATCGTTCTCGCGGGAACGGCGCGTGTCGCGGGAACAGGGAATTCGGGAATGAAATATGCGGGAATGTGTCGCGGGATTCTGTCGCCCTTTCAGGGCTCTGTTGTTTTTCGTTTTTACGTAGGGTTTCACCCTACGCTGTAAAATGTCGCGCCGTTGGCGCTTTATCAATGGTTTTAAATCTTAATTTAGAAACGATATTTGAAATTGAACATATTTACGCAAGAAATAGGCTTTCAAAAGAAAACTCTTTGTCAGATTCGAGAAATCTTGAATCTCTTGGGAATAAAGCACTTCTTGAAAAAAGAATTAATATTCGTGCGGCTGATTATCGATTTGAAGATAAAAAGAAGTATTACCAAGGTTTTAATGGTAAAAAAGAAAAGACGGGGATTATAGAATTAATTCAAATGTCGGAAAAATCAGATTTTACAGAACAAGATATTGTTGATAGATATAAAAAGATAATGGATAATTTTATCGATTATTTAGCAGAAAATGATTTGCTTCAATAATTCGAGTATCGCAAAGAGTATTTTTAATTAACACTTTAATAAAAAACGAAAATGAACACAGGAACAATTACACAAATCATCGGCGCGGTCGTGGACGCGCAGTTTGACGAAAAAAACATTCCCGCAATTTATAATGCGTTGGAAGTCAGTTACGACCTTAACGGCGCTGCGACAAAGCTCGTGCTCGAAGTGCAACAACACCTCGGCGCAGGTCTCGTGCGCGCAGTCGCAATGAGCACCACCGACGGTCTCGTGCGCGGCATGGATATTTTCGATACGGGAGCGCCAATTCAAGCGCCCGTGGGCGAAGGCGTGCTCGGTAGAATTTTTAATGTCACGGGAACGCCCGTGGACGGCAAAGGCGAAGTCGCTTGTGAAAAATATTATCCAATTCACCGCAATCCACCGCCACTCGTTGAACAATCCACAGGTGCAGAATTGCTCGAAACTGGCATCAAAGTTATTGACTTGATTTGTCCATTTGTCAAAGGCGGTAAAGTTGGCGCGTTCGGCGGCGCGGGCGTTGGCAAAACGGTTTTGATTATGGAATTGATTAACAACATCGCAAAAGCACACGGCGGTTATTCGGTGTTTGCAGGCGTTGGCGAACGTTCCCGCGAAGGTAACGACCTCTACCGCGAAATGTGTGAATCGGGCGTGATTGATACCAAAGATATTTCAAAATCAAAAGTGGCGCTCGTTTACGGTCAAATGAACGAGCCGCCAGGAGCACGTATGCGCGTGGCTTTGACAGCGCTCGCGATGACTGAATATTTCCGTGATGAAAAAAATCAAGACGTGCTCTTGTTCATCGATAATATTTTCCGTTTTTCGCAAGCGGGTTCAGAAGTTTCGGCATTGCTTGGACGTTCTTCTTCGGCGGTGGGTTATCAGCCAACGCTCGCAACAGAAATGGGCAATTTGCAGGAACGCATTACTTCGACCAAAAAAGGTTCGATTACCTCATTCCAAGCTGTTTACGTTCCCGCGGACGACTTGACCGACCCCGCTCCCGCGAACACATTTGCGCACTTGGATTCAACGATCGTGCTCGACCGTAAAATTGCCGAGCTCGCGATTTATCCAGCGGTTGATCCGCTCGCGTCAACTTCGCAGGCGCTCACGCCGCAAATTGTCGGTGAAGACCATTTCCGCGTCGCGCGCGCAGTGCAAGCCGTTTTGCAAAAATACAAAGATTTGCAAGACATCATTGCAATTCTCGGCATGGACGAACTTTCAGACGAAGATAAACTCACCGTTTCGCGTGCTCGAAAAATCCAAAAATTCCTTTCACAGCCATTTACGGTTGCGGAACAATTTACGGGAATGAACGGCGCGTATTGCTCGATTGCAGACACCGTTCGCTCGCTCGACACGATTCTCAAAGGCGAAGTCGATGATATTGCTGAACAACATTTCTACATGAAAGGCAGCATCGACGAAGTTCTCGCTTCCACAAAAAGCGAGAAGTAATTCGTAAAAAAATAATTTAATTTTCGCGGGAACGTGGTGTTATTGCCGTTCCCGCGGAATTTTTAATAATTTACGGGAACGGGCTTTGTGGGTTATAATGAATTACCCAAAAAATAAAAAATGATTCGTTTGCTTGCAAAATCTTTTCTTGTTTTGTCGCTGCTCGCTTTTGCGGCGGGAACGGCTTTTGCGGCAAAATTTGTCAAAAATGCGAGCGTGGGCGGTTATCGAATTATCGTCGAAGGTGGCGGTGTTGAAAAACGCAAAGAGATTCAGTACGATTCGCGCGGGAACATTGTTTTCAGCACGGGCAATGTCAATTTGGCTCAATTAAAGGGCTACAAAGGCGCGGGTGAACTTGATGAATCGCTTTTGGGAACGCAAGAATTAAATCTTGACCCAATGGCGGGAACGGATTTGTTGGACGAGCCGATAGAGGGCGTTCCCGCGGTGGATATTGGCGCGCTCGATTTGCCAATTGTTAAACTTGAAGGTAGCGAGGACGTTCCCGCGAGCGAGCCGCAAAAAACGCGTTCCCGCCAAAAATTATCATCGCCTTGGGTGGCGACGCGCGAGATTAAAAAAGAGCAAGCGCAGTTTGCAGCCGCCGAGCGCAAACGGCTTGCCGAAGAATTAGCCAAACAAGCCGAAGGCGAATTGCTTGCAGAAACGCAAGAAATGGGCGAAATTATGCTCGACCCATCGGCAAATGTGATTGAGCCGCTTAAAACCGAAGACGGACGTGAATTGCCATTTTTTATGACGGGCGGCAATCGCACCAGTGAAGTCGATGGCACGGCAGCGTTAAAAAATTACACCAAAATGAATGAATCCCTCGGCGGGAGAGCAGAAGCGTTCGACGCAGAATATGCGATGGAATCGAACGAAAATTACAACAATATTATTACGCTCGATCAGTGGCATTCAAAATATTCATCGCTAGGGCAAAAACGTTATGATAACGTTCCCGAAAGCCCATCACTGTTGCAAAAAATGTTTGGGTTTGGCGACAAGCGTTACGACAAAAAAATGAGTGGTGTCGGCAAAATGTGGCAAAACGATAAAGAAACTTCGATTGCGGTTAATGACTCGTTCGCGCGAAAAATAGTTGAGCGCTACAAACAAAGTAAATCGTTTTCGACAGAATTGCTTTTGCCCAATCCAAACCAAGGCGGTATTTCAATGCAAGGCATTAACCGGTATCTTTTTCGCCGTTCCCACAGCGATGAGTCGGGATTGCCCTACATTAAACCTGGGAACGACAAAGTCGAAATCAAAAAACAGTAAAATTTTAATAATTTGTTGCTTTTGCGGGAACGCGATTTTATAATAGTGAGGCTATGCATTTATTTAGTAATCTTTTGAGTTTTTTTTCAGCGTCAATCGGTATCGACTTAGGTACTGCGAATGTTTTGGTTTATGTTAAAGGTCGCGGAGTCGTCGTCAACGAGCCGAGTTATGTAGCGCTTGATAAATCGACACGCAAAGTGCTTGCTGTTGGTAGCGAGGCAAAGAAATGGGCATCGTTGGGAAATCGAGATATTGAGATTATTCGCCCAATGGCACAAGGCACGATTGCTGATTACGAGGTTTCGGAGCAAATGCTGCGCTATTTTATCAATCGTGCGATTAATCATTCTGTTTTTACGCAGTTGAAAGTGGTCATCGCGGTGCCTTATAATTTGAACGCAGTTAACCAACGCGCAGTGAAAGATTCGGCTTATCGCGCGGGAGCGCAACAAGTGGAATTGCTTGAAGAACCAATCGCATCAGCACTTGGCGTGGGCTTGCCTGTTGGCGAACCTGGCGCGAGTATGATTATTGACATGGGCGGAGGAACGACAGAAATTGCGGTGATTTCGCTCGGCGGAATCGTGGCGGCGGACAGTTTGCCAGTCGGTGGCGACGCGCTTGAAGAAGCCATCGTCAAAAAAGTCGAAAACGATTACAACTTAGAAATCTCACACAAAACCGCAGAAATCTTGAAAAAAGAAATTGGCTCCGCTTGGGAAATGCCAACGGAAAAAACGTTTGAAATTAAGGGGCGTGACCGTTCAAATCGCAATTTACCCAAAGCAATTACCGTTACTTCGCAAGAAGTGCGCGAAGCAATGATGCCAGAATTCAAAAAAATGGCTGCGGGTATTCGCAAAGTGATTGGTGAGTGTAGCCCAGAAATTTCGTCAGACCTTTACGACCGCGGTGGGGCATTGGCGGGCGGTGGCGCGCTGATTCGCGGGCTCGACCAATTTCTTTCAAGCGAAACAAGTTTGCCAATTTTTGTGGCGGAAGAACCACTTTACGCCGTCGTCAAAGGTACGGGTGTTAAGATCGAAAACACCAATTGGAATCGTCGCACAAGCGTCTAAAGGATGTATCGTTGTTGGCTTTTTGGCGATTGATCAACACGCGACAAATCTTTCTAAAATCGCCAACCGTTATTGTCAAAAATGATTCAAAACGTTCGTTCATTTATTATCGGAGTTTTGGTCATTTTTGTTTGTTGGTTTGCGCCCAGTTGTGTAAAAAGATTTTTACACACGAGCGTTTATGAATTTGAAGCGCCCGCATTCGTTTTTGCGTCGCACATGAGCGACCTTGGCGTGTATTGGGATTTGCGTTCTCGCGACCGCGATGAATTGATTGAAATGACGCGCGACGCGGGGCGAATCGCGAGTTCTGCGCGCGTGCGGGAACAGCTTTTATCTCATTTGAGCGAAGAAAATGCGCGGCTTGAGCGTTTGCTGGCATTGCCAACACGTCCCAATGTGCGAGCCGTTCCCGCGCGTATTGCTCAGCGCAACATCGGTGTTTGGTGGCAACAAATTGTGATTCGTCGCGGACGTCTTGATGGCGTGCGCGTGGGTTGCCCTGTGATTTCTTCAACGGGTGTTGTTGGGCGCGTGCGTGAAGTTTTTGCAAATACAAGTGTAGTGGAATTGATTTCGTCGCCGTCGTTTCGCATTTCTGCTTATGTAGAAGGTGATAATTACCCCGTAACTTATCAAGGCGCGGGCATTTCTCCCACGGGAAAACCGTTGGGGCAAATTTGCGACATCCCGTCAGATTATCCGCTCGAATTTGATAAAAAACCCAAAATTTCAACGACGGGCATCGGCGGCATTTTCCCTGCTGGGCTTGAATTAGGAAGTTTGTCGCACGAAATGTATCGTTCCCGCGACGGTTTGTTTTTTGTTGCTCCCGTTGAATTGCGCGATTCGCTGAGCACGATTGAAGAAGTCGCAGTGTTGATCCCGATTCAATTTGAGGCGGATATAATCAGTAATGCAAAATGAAATTGACAAGACTCCATTTCGGCGCGGAATGCTTTATTGGATTCCGTCGGCGATTTGCGCGTATTTTTGGGTGATTGGCATTGTGTTTTTAAGCAATAGTTTGTCGAGTTTTGGCATTACGATTTTTGCGATGGGTGTATTTGCGGTTTTGCCGGCATTGTTGCAGCCCGCGTCGCGTGGTTTGTTTAATGTTGTTTTGGCAGGATTTTTTGTTGATGCTTTGTTGCCGCGCGATTACAATGTTGCGGGAACGTTGGGTGTGTTTGAAAAAGAATCGACGATTGAATTGTTTGGTTCGATGCCAGCAGAAGTTCCAGAATTTTTTGGGTTTATGACGGGTTGGCTTGTGGTCGCATTTATCGTGTTGCGATTTTTTCGTCAAATTTTGCCGGTAACGACGTTTAAATGTTGGGTGATTTCGGCAGAGATTATCAATACAATTCTCTTTTTTATTTGGGCGTTGGCGTTTGGTTGGCAGCGCATTTTTGAAATTGATTATTGGGCGGGAACGCTTTTAACTTTTGTTGCCTCATCGCTTGCTGTGCTTATTTTTTCGTGGCTTTATTTTGATGCGGTAATTGGCGCGTATCGTTTGTGTGGCATTGATTTGATTAAGCAGCGGGAGGTGCTCGAAGATGAGTAGCGACGATCTTTCGCTGGGCTTGAAAGAACGCGTTTATGATGCGCCGCGCCAGCGTTTTATTCGCGCGTTCGTCATTGGTATCATCTTTTTGCTGTGCGCATTATTTTTACTAGCAGGTTTGGCAAAACGGCAACTGCTGCAAAGCGAAGATTATTTGCAACAACACAATCAACAAAGCCGTCGCATCGTGATGACTCCCGCGCCACGTGGAGAAATCCGCGATCGCAACGGGAACGTGCTCGTCACCAACAAAGCGCGCTTTTCGGTGGTGATTGATTTGAGTTTGATTCGCGACGAAATCGAAAACGAACGCATTAAAATTATTCGCAATTCTCGTCGTGAAGTGCTCGCGGGAACGCGCGCGGGATTCGATCGTTCTGCGGCGCTCAACGATGCGCGCATTATCGTTTTGCAACGTTATTTAAAACAAGTGAATGAGGCAATTGGGCGGGAACAAGTCCTCGACGCCAAAGACCTTTTGCGCCACATCAATCAACGCCGCACGCTCGATTTCCCGCTTGCAGAAAATTTGACCGATACCGAACGCGCGCGCTTTGTTGAAAATTTTCCTGTCGATTCGCCCGTGCGCATTTACATTGATAGCGTGCGCAGTTATCCCTACGGCAAATTGGCAGCGCACGTTTTGGGCTATTTGCAAAATTCCGACGATATGCAAACTGATTGCATTCCCGAAAAATATGCCTCATTGTCGGTCGCACATTATCGTGGGAAAATTGGCGCGACGGGCTTGGAACGTCGTTTTAATGACGGATTAGCGGGCGTTCCCGGTTATCAAGTTTGGATGGTTCACCCCAATGGATTTTTATTTAAAATGATCGACGAAGAGCCGCCCAAACAAGGTTCTATTTTTTACACATCGCTCGATGTCGAATTGCAACAAGCCCTCGAAGCTGCGCTCGATGCCTCGCCATATTGCGGGAGCGCCGCGTTGCTCGATGTAAACACGGGTGAAGTGCTCGCCATGGCATCGTCGCGCTCGTATGACCCTTCCGAATTTTCATACATTATTCGCGCCGATTATTTAAACCAATTAAAAGAACTCGACGAAAGCGCGCAAATCAATCGCGTCATTCAAGGACGTTATCCGCCAGGTTCGACCTTTAAATTAATTACGGCATGTGCGGCAATGCGTTCGGGAATGATTGAACCCGAGCAAGAATTTGATTGCGGCGCATTTGTTACGATTGCGCGACGCAGATTTACGGAACACGACGGGATCGCTTTCGGGAACGTCGATTTGGCGCGAATGTTGCGCGTTTCTTCAAACGTTTATTGCTACAATGTTGGGCTGATAATCGGGCAAGCGCCCGTCGTCGCAGAATCAAAATTGTTTGGTCTCGATCAAGGACTTTCTTTAGAATTGCCCGAGGCGGGAACGCGCGGATTTTCCATTTCTTCTCCAAAATACAAACGCGACAATGGCTACAGCGGTTGGTCAACGGGCGACACGATGAATCTTGTGATCGGTCAGGGATACACGCTTACATCGCCGATGCACATGGCTTGCGTTGCCGCGTCAATTGCTCGCAAGCAAACGCGCACAAATCCTACGATTTTGTTAGACCCTAATCGTTCCCGCAAAGCCGTTAATGCGGGCGGTCAAGATTTGAATTTGCCAGAAGAGGGCTACGCGGCAATTATTCGTGGCATGACAGAATGTGTCGCGGCGGGAACGGGAAAACGTGCGCGCGTCGAGGGCTTGTCTATTGCGGGAAAGACGGGAACGGCTCAATGGACAAAAAAACATCAAAAATGGAATCTTGCATGGTTTGCAGGTTTTGCGCCAATTGAAAATCCGCAAGTTGCGGTTGTCGTTTGCATGGAGGCGCCATTGCGTGCACATATTGGCGGTGGTGCGACTTCGGGACCGATTGCAGGAAAAATTTTTAAAGCTTGGCACGACCAGCAACAACGAAAATTGAAAAGAAAGGAAAATGATGAGCTACAAAATTTTGAGCGCTAATGAAGCCGTTGCAATTATTCGCCACGGTGAAACAATCGGCATGAGTGGATTTTCTCCTGCGGGAACGCCCAAAGCTTGCGTTCGCGCTTTGGCAGAAAAAGCAAAAGCAGAGCACGCGCGCGGGAACGATTTTAAAGTGAACGTTTTTTCGGTCGCTACTGTTGTTGATGATGCTTTAGCCGAAGCCGATGCCGTTGCGTTTCGCACGCCCTACCAAACCGCGTCTATTTTGCGTAAAAAAATAAACTCACAACAAACGCGTTTTGCAGATTATCATTTGTCGCGTTTTGCGCAAATGTTGCGTCATCATTTTTTGCCATCGATTAATGTTGCCATTGTTGAAGTTGTCGATGTGAGCGATGACGGCGAATTAATTTTTACAACTTCGAGCGGGGCAAGCGCCGATTTTTGTTTGATGGCTGAAAAAATCATCGTCGAACGCAACCATTATCATCGTCCAGAATTGCGTTATTTGCACGATATTTACATTCCCGCCGACCCGCCACATCGCTTGCCGATCCCGCTGACAAATCCGCGGGAACGCATCGGCACGCAAACGCTCAAAGTCGATCCCGCAAAAATCGTTGGCATTGTCGAAAATGACGAATGCGATCACATCGCCGCATTCAAAGCAAGCGATGAAGTTACCGATAAAATTGGCGAAAATATTTGCAATTTTTTGGTGAAAGAATTTAAGGCGGGACGCATCCCCAAAGAATTTTCGCCACTGCAATCGGGCGTCGGGAACGTCGCAAACGCCGTGCTCGCGGGCTTGGGACGCAATCCTGACGTTCCCGCATTTCAAATGTTCACCGAAGTTATTCAAGACGCGGTTATCGATTTGATTGATTCGGGACGTTGCACTTTTGCTTCGACTTGTGCGCTGACGCTTTCTGATGAATGTTTAAAACGCGTGTATGAAAATTTTGATTTTTATCGCGACAAAATTGTATTGCGTCCACAAGAAATAACTAATAGTCCCGAGTTGGCGCGGCGCTTGGGAATGATTTGCATGAACACCGCGATCGAATTTGATTTGTTTGGTCACGTTAATTCTTCACATTTTTATGGACGCCAAATGATGAACGGCATTGGTGGCTCGGGCGATTTTTCGCGCAATGCGTATTTGACAATTTTTTCGTGTCCGTCGTGTGCAAAAAATGGCGCGATCAGTTCTGTCGTTCCCATGTGTTCTCACATCGATCATACCGAGCACGATGTCGATGTTTTGGTAACCGAATTTGGTGTGGCAGATTTGCGCGGACTTTCTCCGCGGGAACGCGCCGAGGTGATTATCGAAAATTGCGCGCATCCTGAATATCGTCAAATTTTGCGCGATTATTTGGCGCTTACTCCTGGTTTTCACACGCCGTGTTCTGTTGCTCATGCGCTCGATTTTCACAAAGCTTTTCTTGAAACAGGCGATATGCGCAACGTCAAATTTTAAAAATCGTTCCCGCGCAATATTCGTTCCCGTGCAAAGTTGCTCAATACTAAACCCTCAATTATAATTTTTGTATGACCCAAAAACCAACTTCCGAAAAAAATCTTTGGCAACGTGTGCCGATGCGTTGGCGCGTGTTTGGCTTAATCGCATTAGTTTTAATTGCGAATTGGGTCGTGCGCGATAATTGGCCGTTGACGGTCGAGCCGCGCGAAGGGCAGACAATCGTGAGCGTTCCCGAATTGCACGTGGGCACGCAAATCGAGCAACCCGCCGTTCCCGCGACAGCACAAGGCAAGCGCGTTGAAGCCGTTTTGCTTTCGCAATTGCAACCCACGGGACGCGAAATTAATTTGGCGTATCAAATTTTTGGCGCACAAAAAGTGGGCGTTCCCGTCGTTTTAATTCATGGCGCGGCAGCCGATTCTCAACAATTAAAATCGCTCGCTGAACAACTAGCGACAACGCAAAAAGTGTTGCTCGTTGATTTGCCAGGTTGTGGCGCAAGTTCCCGCGATCTTGAAGATTATTCGATTGAAGTTTCGGCGGGAACGCTTTTTGAGTTGCTCGACAATTTAGAAATCGAACGCGCGCACGTTTTAGGATTTGGCATGGGCGGCGGCGTGGCGCTTTTTATGACCGATCAACAGCCACAACGCATCGCGTCGCTCGCGCTCGTTGGCTCAGTTGGCGCGCAAGAACACGAATTGCTCGGCAATCACATCGTCAATAAAATCGTTTACACATTTCATCTTGGCGGATTTAAATTGCTGCAAGACCTGTTCCCGCATTTTGGCTTGCTCGACCGCGGGAACATTAATAAACAATTTGCGCGCCTGCTTTGGGATTCTGATATTTCAAAATTAGCGGCGTTTTTGCGGGAATGGAACGGCGCCGTTTTTATTGCTCACGGGCGTAGTGATTTGCAGTCGCCATTTTCTTCGGCAGAATATAATTTGCAACTTGCGCCACAAGCGATTTCTTATTTTGTCGATGGTGGACACAGCGCGCCACTTGCCGAACAAAGCGTTCCTTTGGCGACCGAGTATAAAAATTTTTTGACAAAAGCGGGAACGCCAGCGTTGGCGCGCGAAAAACCCGTTCCCGCGAGCGAACCGTTCCCGCCGATTTCTGCGGCGAGTGGCGCGCGTATCGTGATGTTGATGTTGATTATTTTGGTTTGCACTTTTGTCGCCGAAGACCCAACGTGCTTGGCGGCGGGCTTGCTCGTTGCGCAAGGATTGATCGGATTCGTTCCCGCGAGCATCGCTTGCTTGGTGGGCATTTTTATTGGCGATTTGGTGTTGTATTTGATTGGACGTTTTTTGGGGCGTTCGATTGTGCGCAAGCCGCCGTTTAAATGGATTGTTTCAGAACAACAAATTGACGAAATGTCTGAGCGTTTTTCAAAAAATCCCAAAGGCCTTGCGCTCATTGTTTCTTCGCGATTTATTCCAGGTTCCCGCGTGCCAACATTTGTCGCGGCGGGCATTATGAAACTTGATTGGCATAAATTATTTATTTTGTTTTTTATTGCGGCAGCGTTGTGGACTCCGCCGTTAATTTTACTTGCCGAAAAAGTGGGCGGTAGCGTAATTGAGCGTTTTAAAGAATGGCATCACAATGCGGCTTGGCTTGTGATTGGCGCAATTTTGGCGTTGTATTTGTTGACGCACTATATTATCCCAGCGTTCACATGGCGCGGGCGTCGTCATCACGTGATGTTGCGTCGGCGTTTGACGCGTCATAGCAATTGGCCCGAATTTATTTTGCGTTTGCCAGTGATTGCGCAATATTTGTGGCTGTCGTTTGTGTATCGTTCGTTTTCGCTTTTTACGCTTGTAAATCGCGGTTTGGGCGATTCGGGCGGCGTTCCCGCGGGCTCAAAATATACCAGCTACAAAAAACTTTTTGAAAATAATTCATTCGCGCGGGAACGCAATTTGGCGGTAAAAATGATTTTGCTCGAAGAAGAACGCAATCTCGAAAAGCGCTTAAATAATGCGTTGCAAGCGATTGAGCGCGAACAAATCACGTTCCCGTGCGTCGCAAAACCAGAAATGGGCGAGGGCGGTATTGGCGTGATGATTTGTAAAAACGCCGCCGAACTCAAAGCGTGGCTCGCTGTAAATATCGACAACGCGGTTATTCAAGAATATGTCAGCGGCGAAGAATATGAAGTGCTTTGGGTGCGCCGCCCGCGTCACATTACGGGAACGATTACCTCGGTTATTCAAAAAGATTTTGTTGTCATCAAAGGCGACGGTGAGCGCAATCTCGAAGATTTAATTTGGGCTGATGATAAGAGTGTCAACAACGGCACGCTTTACGAAAAATTAAATTTTCGCAACGCAATGACAAAACTCGATGCCGGCGAAAAATATCAACTCGCCAAGGCGGGAACGCGCATCAAAGGCGCGCGCTACATTTATAAGCCCGAACTTAAAAGCGCCGCACTCGCGGGAACGATTGACGCACTCGTCGATGCTATGGGACGCGATATTCATTTTATGGTGCTCGATATTCGCGTTCCCGACAAAGAATCGCTCGTTGCGGGAACGCAATTGCGCATCACTTCGATAAAAGGCGCAGGCGCAACCAATACCGCCATTTACGACGATTACGTGCGCATGGGCTCGGCTTACAACGCAACTTACAAACAATTGCATTTTTGTTTTTCAATCGGTGCAGAAATCCGCGAAGACCGCAAACTTGAGCCGACAATCAAGTCGTGGCGCTTGCTCGATATGTGGTCAACCGCGCATTCCCGCAGCGATAATTACGTAAAATTGCCCGATTAATGCGCGCGGTTTTGTTGGCATTGCTGATGTTGTTCCCGCAAATACTTTTCGCGGGAACGCCTATTTTCTCTCAAGAAAAAATTGGCAACGAGCCCGTGGTAAAAATTTTATACAACCGCGGGGACGATGGCAATTTGTCGCGGGAACAGTTTTTTGAGCTCGTCGAAAATTTAGAAAAACAATTGACGAACGAAATCGGCGTTCCCGCCAAGCAAGGTCGCAGCTCCAAAAAAAATGCGCTCAACGACGAATTGTTTTGGCAATGGCAATGGAAAAATGGCGCGGCGCGTTTGCAAGCTGGTTTTACTAAATCAAACAACGATTTTCGCTCTGAATATATTCGCGTTATTTTTGCAAAAAATGAAGACGCGCTCGAACTCGGCGGCGCACGCGATACCGCCAAACGCCGCGATATCAAAGAAAATCATCTCGTCATCGCCGCCAAAGGAAAACGCGTTTATATCAAAGATATTCCTATGGTCGATCAAGGGCAAAAAGGTTATTGCCTTCCCGCCGCCGTCGCTCGTATTTTTGCACTCTACGGCATGGAAAGCGTCGATCAACACGCGCTCGCCGCGGTTTGCGATTCTTCAAGCGACAAAGGCACCAGCACTTTGGCGATGGAAAATGCACTCAGCGAAATCTCAAAAAAATTTCACGTAAAATTAGAAATTCTTGACGGGAACGATTTTGATTGGCTCAAAGATTATAACAAAATCGCACGCAAAAAACGCGTTCCCGAGCTGAGTTTGCCAAATTTGGCAATCGCCGAACCCAACATTTTGCGAGAAGCGCGAGCCAACAAACGACAAGTTAAAAAATGGATGAACGAAATCCGTAAAACAATCAAAAACGGCGTTCCCGTGTTGTGGAGCGTGACATTGGGAATTTATCCCGAATCGGTCCCGCTCCCGCAAACGCGCGGCGGCCACATGCGATTGATTATTGGTTATGACGATGTCGCGGGAACGATTTTATTTAGCGACACTTGGGGAAAAGGTCACGAATTAAAATCAATTAAACAAGCCGATGCTTGCGCGATGACTTTTCGCTGCTATTCGCTAAAACCAACACGATAAGCGCGCAGGAACGGGAACTTTTTATCACCGAATTAAGCCGAATTTTTCAAACGGTTTAACGAATTGTTTGCTTTTGGAGACAAAAAAGTGCTTGCGTTTTTTTTTTGATTTTTAGAATTTTAAGTGCAAAACAACATTAACCATCAATTCTTAAAAATCATGAAAAACGTAATTCTTATTTCAACATTTCTCGCCGCGGGAACGCTCGCCGCAAACGCCGCCACAACGCTGGGTTACAAAGATGTGGGGAATTTTTATGGTGAAGGTTGGTGTGATGATAACGAGATTGCACTGATGGATTCCCCGTTGGAGCAATATTCTGGATTTTACACATTTGAAACTTCGGCTCTTGATTTTAGCAATCTTAAATCGGCGACGTTTAATATTTATTTGGAATATGCCCCACTTTGCAATTTGAAAATTTGGGCGGTGGAGCGTGAAAATACTGGTTTGAACGAAACTATTGCAAAGGAAATTATTGCGAGCGTAAATCAGGATGCTGGTTTTGTTTCAACTTCGCTTACGCCAGCTCAAAATAAGTCTATGCTTTCGATCGACATTAAATCCGTGCTTGAAAAAATTGCGCAAGGTAAGGATGTCGCGATTTTAATCGGTCTGGGAGGGTTCAGTAGTTGTTCTTTGGATTATGGCAAGGGCGCCCCTACAACCTTGTCGGTTGAATTTGCCGTTCCCGAGCCGTCGATGTTTGGGTTAGTCGCGGGAACGCTCGCGCTGGCTTTGGCGGGAACGCGCCGCCGTCGTCGTAAATAATTGGGGAACGCAATTTTTCGTTCCCGCGCAATTGGCGTTTGTGGTGAGGGTCGCCCTTTCAGGGCTCGTGGCTTTTATTTTCTTTTCCCAGGGCTTGCGCCTAGGCTAATTCTGTCGCGCTTTCAGCGCTCAAAGTTTGTTCCCGCGAATAAAATCCAAATAAAAAATCTGTGAAATTTATTCTAAATCCGCCTTAAGATCAAGCTTTTGTTTCCTTTGATTCCTTTGCGGTAAAAAAAATAATCCGTGAAATTTGGGCAATTCGTGGATAAAAAATCTGCGTGTTCTGCGAAATCTGCGCGAACTTCAAAAACCGTTCCCGCGAAATTTTTTTGCAAGTTCCGGGAACGCCCTTTATAATTTTAGTTAACAATTTAAAATATTATGGCAGATAAAAATTCTACACCTTCATTGATGGATAACATTATTAATCTTTGCAAGCGTCGCGGTTTCGTTTTTCAGTCGTCGGAAATTTACGGTGGCTACAACGGCTTTTTCGATTACGGGCCTTTGGGCGTCGAGCTGAAAAACAACATTAAGCAGGCTTGGTGGAAAGACATGGTGCAGCGCCGCGACGATATCGTGGGGCTGGACTCAACGATTATTCACCATCCGATGACCTGGAAAGCGTCGGGACACATTGACAATTTTACGGATCCGCTGGTGGATTGCAAGGAATCGCGCATGCGTTACCGCGCGGACCAGCTGTTTTTCGCTCCCGTCGTTGTCGCTGGCGAAACGATTGGTTATGTTTCTGTGCTTGAAGATGACGCGATGCAGGCGGCTGCGGAAGAGCAGGCGAAAGAGTTGAAGCGCAAACTCGGCAAACAGGGCGAAATGGCGGCGATCGTTTTGAAGGATTACACCGAGGCGCGTCCCGACGAATACGCGCTGATTCCTTCTCCCGCGACGGGAAAACCCGGCTCGCTCACGCCACCGCGCGCGTTCAACATGATGTTCCAGACTTACGTGGGCGCGTTGCGCGACGAAACCGCGGTTGCGTATTTGCGTCCGGAAACGGCGCAGGGCATTTTCATCAATTTTAAAAACATCGTCGATACGGGGCGCGTGAAAGTGCCTTTTGGGATCGCGCAGATCGGCAAAGCGTTCCGCAACGAAATCAATCCGCGCAATTTCATTTTCCGTTCCCGCGAATTTGAGCAGATGGAAATCGAATATTTTATTTCTCCGGATGCGGACTGGGCGGCGCTCCACAAGGGCTGGATCGAATACTGCATGAATTGGTTTGATAGCATCGGCATCCCCAAAAATTGCCTTTCGACTTACGATCACCCCAAGGAAAAACTCGCGCACTATTCTAAGGGAACGACGGACATTATGTTCACGTATCCTTTCGGCGTGCAGGAATTGCAGGGTGTGGCGGCGCGTGGGAACTTCGATTTGACCCAGCACGCGAACACTTCCGGTAAAACGATCGAATATTTTGACGAAACGACAAAAACAAAATACGTGCCGCACGTGATCGAGCCGTCGGTGGGCGTTGACCGCATTTTCTTGGCGGTGCTTTCGGCGGGCTACAAAGAAGAGGAAATCGAGGGCGAAAAGCGCGTCGTGCTCAAATTGCATCCGCGTCTGGCGCCTTACAAAGCGGCGGTGTTCCCGTTGTTGAAAAACAAGCCAGAGCTCGTCGCCCGCGCGGAAGCACTTTACAAAAAACTGCAACGCCGCTGGAACGTCGCTTACGACGCCGCGGGAGCGATCGGTCGCCGTTATCGTCGTCAGGACGAAATCGGAACACCGTTTGGAATCACCGTCGATTTTGACACGATTGAAAAAGACGACAAAGTAACCGTGCGCGACCGCGATACGCTCGAGCAAATTCGTTTGACCGAAGACGAGCTGATCGCTTATCTTTCTGAAAAAATCGACGGATAAGAGCTGCGCGCGGGAACGACGACAACAACGACCGAGTTAAATCGTCGTTGAAAAAATCGTTCTGGCGTTCTCGTATATTTTTGTTGTTGATTTTTTATTGGAAATCCTTGATAGTAATACCACGAATCCCTCTCACGCCTCTTAACAATGCGCACCAGGAGAGGGCGCTTTTTATAGAAATGTAATTTAATGAAATAGAGTCTAAATTTTCTGCTTGCGGCGCTCCGTTGAAACTCCCTAAAACTAATGAGGAATTGGTAAAATTGTTAGAAGCGCGCGGTTTGACCGTTGACGATTCTGTTGATGCGATTAGAAAATTAAGCGAATGTCATTATTATCGTCTATTAGCTTATCGTTCCCCGTTTTTGGAAGTGGGTTCGACGGATATTTTTCGTGCGGGAACGCGGTTTTGTGATATTTGGAATCTTTATGTTTTTGACCGCAAATTAAGATTGCTTTTAATGAATGCAATTGAGCGCTTGGAAGTTTCGTTGCGTTCGCGTTGGGCTTATGAGTTTAGAATACGGCACTTTGGCTTATGAAAATGCAGAGATTCATCAAAATAAGATTTTTGCTCAATTATTAAAAGAAGTAAAAAGATCGATAATTTTGTCGAAAGAGCCGTGTATTCGGCATTTTTTTGGATGCGAAACCGCCACAACGTCCGCCGATTTGGGCCATTTGTGAAATTTTAACGGAAGGACAGTTGATTTCATTTTTTAATTGTTTGTCGCAAAAACAGTTAAAACAAAAAATTTTTAAGGGCTATGTTTTATTGCGAGTTATTGCGCCCCAATCGAGTTGGGAGCGAACGGTGAAGCAATTTGTTTTACAGCAACCAGCGTTTATTCCTAACGGAATGGGATTTCCCGAAAATTGGGAAACTTTGCCTTTGTGGAAATAAAATTTGCAGTTCCTGAAACGTTCCCGCGTTCCTGCGGTTTTTCATTGTCAGCATCGCTGAGTTATTATTAGAATATATTTTATGAAAGTTTTTATCACTGGTGCGGCGGGATTTTTGGGGCGCGAAACCGTTTTTGCGGCTTTGCGTCGTGGCTGGGAAGTTACGGCGGTTTTGCACGAAACACGCGCGTTTTTCCCTCCGGAAGTGCGAAAAATTACGCGCGATTTGTCGCAGGAAAACGCGCTTGACGATTTGGTTTTGCAGGAATTTCCCGACGCGATTATCAATTGCGCCGCCGTGCCGAATATTGCCGCCGCCGAGAAAAATCCAGAATTGGCGGAACGCCTGAATGTGCGTTTGCCGAGCCGCTTGGCGCAGCTTTGCAATCACGTTTCCGCGCGTTTGGTGCACGTTTCGACGGACGCTGTTTTTGACGGCGATCACGCGCCTTACGGCCATACGGACGTTCCCGCGCCGCGCAATTTTTACGCGCAGACGAAATTGCACGGCGAAGTCGAAACTTTGAAATTTGCTCGCGGGAACGCAACGATTGTCCGCACCTCGCTGATTTCTGGAAATTCGCCCGCGGGAACGAAAAGTTTGCACGAGCGTTTGTTTGAGCAGTGGGCGGCGGGAACGCCAACGGCGCTTTTTACGGATGAAATCCGCCAGCCCGTTAGCGTGAAAAATTTTGCCGAAGTTTTGGTCGAGCTTTGCGAGCGCCCCAATCTCACCGGCGTTTATCACTGGGCGGGAGCGGAAGCGCTTTCGCGTTATGAAATCGGCGCGCGGATTGCTCGTCATTTTGGTTTGGACGTTGAAAAATTTGTGAAAAAAAGTTCTTACGCTGACATTTCCGCAGAATCTGCGGCGGCGCGTTCCCGCGACTTGACCCTTTCGCTGACGCCGCTGGCAGAAAAGCTGAAAGCGCGCGTGCAAGCGTTTGACGAATTGCTCGCGGAAATGAGCGTTCCCGCAAATTGCGCGCAATGGTACGAGGCTGAAACGGGCAGAAAAGTCGTGCGCAGGTTAATCAGGGGCGTGGATTTTTGATGAATTGGAAAAATATTGCAATTCACGTGCTCGACTTTGAAGGTTCGGCGAATTCGGGCATTGTCGAATACGGGTTCGCCACCGTTTTGGGCGGAAAAATCATCAGCGCGCACACGCGATTGTGCGGTGTTAGCCGTTTTATTCCCGCCGAAGAAACCGCGATTCACGGCATCGACAACGCTGGCGTTGCGGGAAAATTGCCCGTCGAGGCAGACTGGGAACTTTTTTCGGGATTGCGCAACAGCGGGCTTTTCGGTTCGCACAATGCGGTGGCTGAAAAAGGAATGCTCGCGACCGTTTGGGCGAGCCCGGGAAAAGTGCCTAATTTTTCACAGCCGGAAATGCCCGCAGTTTTTGAATGGGGACCGTGGATCGACACTTGCCGCATCGCGAAAAATTGGTTCCCGCGGGAACGCTCGCACAAACTCGGCGATTTGATCGGACGCTTTGAAATTCAGGAACGCGTGGACGCGGCGGCGAAAAAATTTTGTCCGCGGGAACGCTCGTGCTACCATTGCGCGCTTTATGACGCGATCGCGGCGGCGGAATTGCTGATAAATATTTGCGAGCATCCAAATTTTGAAAACGCGTCGATTCTCGATCTCGTCTGCGCAAGCGTCGGGAAAGCCGCGGGAACGGATTTGCGACAGGGCGAACTGCCGTTTGATTTTTAAGGCGCGGGAACGCGTGAGCGGGAACGTGATTTTATTTTTATCTCCGAATTAAACGAAATTTACGAATTATTTTTTTGGGGCGTTGCTAAGGCAACGCAGGGCGCGCGGGAACGCTTTTTGTTTATTTTTTACTCTGCGTCTCTGCGTCTTTGCGTTTAATAAAAAAAATAACGCCGAGGCGCAAAGGCGCAGAGTTTTGATTAAAATTTTCAAAGATTGCATTCTTGCGGGAACGGAATTTAATTTTTATCACCGAATTAAGCCGAATTTTTCAAACGGTTTAACGAATTGTTTGGTTTGGAGACAAAAAAGTGCTTGCGTTTTTTTTTTTTGAAGTTTAGAGTTTTAAGTGCAAAACAACATTAACTATCAATTCGTAAAAATCATGAAAAACGTAATTCTTATTTCAACATTTCTCGCCGCGGGAACGTTCGCCGCAAACGCCGCAACAACGCTGGGTTACAAAGGTGTGGGGAATTTTTATTATGAATGTTGGTATGATAATAACATGATTGAACTGATGAATTCCCAGTTGGATCAAATTTCTGGATTTTACACATTTGAAACTTCGGCTCTTGATTTTAGCAATCTTAAATCGGCGATGTTTAATATTTATTTGAAAGAACTTGTCGGCACTTGCAATTTGAAAATTTGGGCGGTGGAGCGTGAAGATACTGATTTGAACGAAGAAATTGCAAAGAAAATTATTGCAAGCGTAAATCAGGAAGCTGGTTTTGTTTCAACTTCGCTTACGTTAGCTCAAAAGGGGTCTATGCTTTCGATCAACATTACATCCGTGCTTGAAAAAATTGCGCAAGGTAAGGATGTCGCGATTTTAATTGGGATAGACAGGGACGCTACTTGTTATTTGGATGATGGCAAGGGCGCCCCTACAACTTTGTCGGTTGAATTTTTTGCCGTTCCCGAGCCGTCGATGTTTGGTTTGGTCGCGGGAACGCTCGCGCTGGCTTTGGCGGGAACGCGCCGCCGTCGTAAATAATTGGGGAACGCAATTTTTCGTTCCCGCGCAATTGGCGTTTGTGGTGAGAGTCGCCCTTTTAGGGCTGGTTATTTTTATTTGCTACCCAAGGCTTCCGCCTTGGGCTGAAAGAAGCCGCGCTTTCAGCGCTCAAAGTTTGTTCCCGAGAATAAAATCCAAATAAAAAATCCGTGAAATTTGTTCTAAATCTGCCTTAAAATCAAGCTTTTGTTTCCTTTGATTCCTTTGCGGTTAAAAAAAATAATCCGTGTAATTCGGGCAATTTGTGGATAAAAAATCTGCGCGTTCTGCGGAATCTGTGCGAACTTCAAAAAACCCGTTCCCGCCAACCAACAAAAATCTTAGTTTCCTTAAAAATTTTCCTTAGCTCTCATAGTTGAAAATTTCGGCGTTCCCGTGGAATTTGTTTCTCGGGAACGGATTTTTCTTTTTGTTAAACTTTACATTTGATATAATAATAGAAAATTTCAACTCACAAATATTATGGCAGAATCAACATCTTCGGCGCCTGCGAAAAAGGGCGCGAGTTTTAGTTTTGCCGCATTCGTCAAACTGGCGATTGCGGTTATCGCGGCGGTCGTTTGTCTTTACCTTCCCTACGAATCGATGGGCTTGGTCGGGGCGCACGCGATCAACGCCGTGGAAATCCGTGTGATCGCGATTTTCGTTTTTGCGGCGCTGCTTTGGATTCTCGAGCCGTTCCCGATTTGGACGACGTCGATGCTCGTTATCGTGACGATGTTGTTGACGGTTTCGGACCTTGGATTGAAGTTGACTTTGCCAGATTTCCTCGGCGGAAACACGCTTTTTTCGTTCCAGACCGATCCCGCGACGACGGAGAAATTTACGAATCTCGTCAATTACAAGGGAATTATGGCGACGTTTGCCGACCCGATTATTATGCTCTTTTTGGGCGGATTTTTCCTTGCGGCGGCGGCGACAAAGTATAAGTTGGATATGAATTTGGCGCGCTTTTTGTTGAAGCCGTTTGGGACGAATCCAAAATTTGTGTTGTTGGGGCTGATGTCGATTACGGCGTTTTTTTCGATGTTTATGTCCAACACGGCGACAGCGGCGATGATGCTCGCGATTTTGGCGCCGGTGCTTTCGCTTTTTGACGAAAACGATCGCGGGCGCGCGGCGTTTGCGTTGGCAATTCCGATCGCGGCGAACGTTGGCGGTATGGGAACGCCGATCGGCACCCCGCCGAATGCGATTGCGTTGAAAGCGCTTGGCGATATGGACGCGACGGTTTCGTTTGGCACTTGGATGGCGTTTGGCGTTCCGTACGTGATTATTTTGATTTTGCTTTCGTGGCTGTTGTTGCTTTGGCTGTTCCCGATTTCGAAGAAAAAAATGGAGTTGAATGTTGGCGGCGAATTTTTGAAAACGCCGAAAGCGATTGTCGTTTATGTTACTTTTGCGGTAACGGTTTTGCTCTGGGTGCTCGGCAAAGGTGTTGTCGGGATCGACTCGAACATGGTCGCGATGATCCCGATGGCGGTTTTTGCGGTAACGCAGGTGATTACCAAAAAAGATTTGAACGGCATGAGCTGGGACGTGCTTTGGCTCGTCGCGGGCGGTTTTGCGCTGGGGCTCGGTTTGCAAAAAACGGGTTTGGCGGAACACTTGATTGGCGCGATTCCGTTTGACACTTGGCCGGCGCTCGGGTTGATGGTGGGCGCGGGAACGATCTGTTTGTTTATGGCGAATTTTATGTCGCACACGGCGACGGCTTCGTTGCTCGTGCCGATTATCGCGGTTGTTGGCGTGAACGTTGGCGGCTCGCTTGACAATCTCGGCGGCGTGGCGGCGTTGCTCGTTTCGGTGGCGTTCGCGTCATCGCTCGGTATGTCGCTCCCGATTTCGACTCCGCCAAACGCTTTGGCGCACGCGACGGGTCTTGTCGATACGCGCGGTATGGCAAAAACGGGCATCATCATTGGAATTTTGGGTATGGTGCTGACTTATGCGATGATGATTTTCCTCGCAAATGTTGGCGTGTTTACACCAATTGAAGCCAAGGGAACCGTTCATGGTGTTGGCCCAGAAAAAGTGGCAATGCTCGCTCCCGAAGAAGTAAAAGTTAAAGAAGAAGATGGCAAGGCAGAAACCGTTCCCGCGCCATTGGTCGATGTTTTTGCTCCGGGTTCGGTTGAAAAAGATCAAGACAAACAAGACGCAAAAAAGAAATAATTATTTTTTGTGTTTCGTTAAATGTCTCGCGGGAACGTTTTCTTGCGAGACATTTTGTTTGCGGGAACGTTAATTTTTATAAAAAATGTTTGACATCATGGGGTAAAAGATTGTTTAATAAATGTATTGATAACCCCTAAACTTTAACTTTATGATTCGAAAAATTGCTATCATTCTTTCAGCATTAGCACTTCCTGCATTCTTTGCGGGTTGCCAAGCTTACGACACCAATTATCACGGCAAATCGGTGCGTGCCGAAGCGTCACATAATGTTGCTGGTATCATCAAAACTAATCCGGATTCTTATCGCCACGTTACACAAGAGGCGACGATTCTTTTGAACACCGATGATTTGTGGTGCCGTCGCGATTTCACAGGCGATAATATTTCGCTCTTCTGGGGTGCGATCAACATTTGCGATTATTAATATTTAAATTTTCCATATCCAAAACAGAGTCCAAGCGAAAGCAGGGCTCTGTTTTTTTGTTTGGTGTTTGCGGGAAAGGGTGTAGAGTATAGAGCGGTAATTTTTTAACGCTAATTACACAAATGATGGGAACGGGTTTTTGAAATTCGCGCAGATTCCGCAGAACGCGCAGATTTTTTATCCACGAATTGCCCGAATTACACGGATTGTTTTTTTAACCACAAAGAATCAAAGGAAACAAAAGCTTGATTTTAAAGCAGATTTAGAACAAATTTCACGGATTTTTTATTTAGATTTTATTCGCGGGAACAAACTTTGAGCGCCAACGGCGCGACTCATTTCAGATAGGCGGAAGCCCCGGGTAGCAAATAAAAATAACCAGCCCTGAAAGGGCGACTCTCACCACAAACGCCAATTGCGCGGGAACGAAAAATTGCGTTCCCTAATTATTTGCAGCGACGGCGGCGCGTTCCCGCCAAAGCCAGCGCAAGCGTTCCCGCGACCAAACCAAACATCGACGGCTCGGGAACGGCGCGAGAAATACAAAACTTAGTTTCCCTTAAAATTTTCCGTAGTTTCCTTAGATGAAAAAATCCAGTTCCCGCCAACTCTCAACTTTTTTAGTTCACTCCCTTCGGGACTGATTTTATTTTTGTTTAACCTCCACACGCGAGACGCGCATTCGCGCGACTATGACGATGACAATGATGATGACCGAGTTTGAAAATAACTGAAATAAAATTCGCTCACTTTTGTGGGGGTTAGCCATCGCAAGCGATTTTAGTGCCTTCGGCACAAATCAAAAAAAGTGTAGAGTGTGGAGTGGGGAGTGGGGGAGTATGGAGTGTTTTCAGTTTTCTGTTATTTCCCATTCCTGCATCGCCTTCTTGAAATTCGTAAATTTCGTTTAATTCGGTGATAAAAATTAACCCCTGTTCCCGTTCCCGCGCGTTTCCGTGGTTTTTGTTAAATCTCGTTCCCGCGCGAAAATTATGTTAAACTCAATCAATTATGAGTGATTCTAAAACTGAAAATACTGTTCCCGCAAAATCTAATTCGTGGTTTGCTCCATTTTTTGAATTAAATTTTATTGAAATGATGGAGCGCTTGGCGTACAACAGCGTGCGCGTGGTGGCTCCGATTTATATTATGCAGGCGGACAATGTGGGCGGTTTGCATTTGACGGCGGGCGCGAAGGGAACGCTTTATGCGTGGTGGGCGTTTGTTCAATGTTTTTTGCCGATTATTACGGGCGGTTTTGCCGATCGTTATGGTTATAAAAAAATGATGGTGATTTCGGTTGCGATGATGTCGGTGGGCTATTTGCTGATGGCGTTTTTGCGCGATTTGTCGGCGTTGGATGCGCTCGCGGGAACGCTTGGCTTTGATGGCGTGAACGGGAATTATATTGGTTTTATTACGGGAATTACGGTTTTTGCGACGGGTTCGGCGTTGTTTAAGCCGGGCATTCAGGGCGCGCTTTCGCATACTTTGCCCAAAGAAAAATCGTCGTTGGGCTGGGGCGTTTTTTATTGGGTTGTGAATATTGGTGCGTTGATTGGCCATTACATTCCTGTGGTTTTTCTTTCAGAAAATTTTATGGCAGAAACGCTGGGTGTTGCGAATTCGGTTGAGCGTTGGCGCGTTGTTTTTATGATTTCGGCGCTGATGATTTTGGTTAATTTTTTGCCGTTGTTATTTTTTAAAGATCCAGCTTCGGGCGCGTCTAAAACTTTGGGGATTCGCCGCGTGCTCGTCAATGCGGTGCGCGACATTTTCCAACCGCGTTTGTTGACGTGGATTTTGATTATGTCGGGATTTTGGCTGATGATGTTTCAGCTTTGGGATTTGCAACCAAATTTTCTTGAAGATTGGGTTTCGAGTGCCAATGTTGCCGCGACCGCGAACAGTATTTTGCCAGCGAGCATCTCTCAATTTTTAGTGGAAACATCGCCTGCGGGAACGCTTCGCGTGCCTCAAGCCGTGCTCATTAGCGCCAATGCAACATTTGTCATTCTCGGTGTTGTGGCGGTTTCGTGGATTACGCGTAAAATGCGCACGCTCGACGCGATGATTTTGGGTATGATTATGGCGACGGTTGGCGTTGTTATCGCGGGATACACTCAAAGCGCGTGGTTCTTTTTGCTCGGCGTGCTCTTTTTCTCGCTTGGAGAAATGTTTACGGGACCCAAAAAATCACAGTATCTTTCTGAAATCGCTCCCGCCGACAAAAAAGGCGTTTATCTCGCTTACATCAACATTCCTGTCGGTGTGGGCATTTTTGTGGGCTCAAAACTCGCGGGGCTGATTTACGGGAACGTCGGCGAAAAAGCAACGCTCGCGCTGCGCTACATTGCCGAACGCAAAGGCATTGAATGGACGCCGTTTGTCGATGATGTCAGCACGCTCGAAGCAACGCTCGGCATTACGCGCAACGAAGCCATGCCTGCGCTTGAAAATCTGCTGAATTGCAGTTCCCAGGAAGCGACCAATTTGCTTTGGAACACTTATTCGCCTAATCTCACCGTTTGGCTGCCGTTTGCGGCGATTGGCGTGGTTTCTGCGATTGCGCTTGTTATTTTTTCTCAGTTTGCCAAACACTGGAAAGATATGAACGCTTAAAAACGTTCCCGTAAAAAATTTATGAATGCAAATGTTGCAAGATTTTTGCGCGAATCGGCATTGAATAATCCCGAAAATTGCGCAATGAAGCTGTCGCAAAACGAAGGCGCGGGAACGGCGATTGCGCGCGAATTAAATTTTGCCGAACTCGACCGCGAAACCGCTGCCGTCGCGTCCATTTTTCGTTCCCGCGGTATTGTGCGCGGCATGCGCGTGTTGTTAATGGTGCGTCCTGGCCCTGATTTGATTTTTTGCACATTTGCGTTGTTTCGCATTGGCGCCGTTCCCGTGGCGATTGATCCTGGTATGGGAATTCGCCATTTTTGCAAATGCGTCAAAAATACACGTCCAGAGGCACTCGTAGGGATTCCGTTGGCGCAAATGGTGCGGCGTATTTTTTTTCGTTCGTTTGCGTCTGTAAAAATTGGTGTCGTGGTGGGAACGAAAAAATTTGCCGAGCAGGTGGCGCGGGAACGCGTTTTGCCGTCGCTTGATTTGTCGATTGCAGAAACGTTGGCGGACGATTTGGCGGCGATTTTGTTTACTTCTGGCTCGACGGGAGCGCCCAAAGGCGTGCATTACACGCATGGCATTTTTGATGCGCAACAAGCGATTGTGAAAGATTTTTACAAAATCGTTCCCGGCGAAGTGGATATGCCGCTGTTGCCGATTTTTGCGTTGTTTGATCCTGCTTTGGGCATGAAAACGATTACGCCTGAAATTAATCCCGCCAAGCCCGCAACGCTCGATCCCGCCAAAATTGTTGCCGCCGTCAAAGAAAATCAAGTAACCAATTCTTTTGGAGCGCCGATTTTGTGGCGCAAAATTGCCGAATATTGCGAAGCGCGCGGCGAAACTTTGCCGAGCATTCGTCGCATTCTTTGCGCGGGAACGGCGGTTCCGCCTGCGACGATGGCGTTGCTCAAACGCGTTTTGCCCAATGCTGAAATTCATTCGCCTTACGGCGCAACAGAAAGTTTGCCTGTTGCCGATCTCACGGCAGATATGGTGCTCAACGAGACGGGAACGCTCACAACGCAAGGTTTTGGAACTTGCACGGGAACGATTTTGCCAAATGTGCGCGTAAAAATTGTTCCCGCGACCAATGAAGTTTTGGAAAAATTTGACGTTCCCGCCGAAACTTTTCGTGGCTTTCCCGTGGGCGAAATTTGCGTGAATAGCCCGACAACAACGCGCGTTTACGACAACAATCCCGCCGCGACGCGCTTGGCAAAAATTGTGGATGCCGACGGCGCAGTTTGGCACCGCATGGGCGATTTGGGCTACATTGACGCGCAAAATCGCTTGTGGTTTTTGGGACGCAAAGCCGAGCGCGTTTGCGTTCCCGCGGGCATTTTTTACACCGAATCTTGCGAAGCGGTTTTTAACACGCATTCTGCGGTTTCGCGTTCGGCGTTGATTGAATATCGTGGCGTTCCCGCGATTGTGGTTGAGTTAAAAAAAATCGATGGCAAATTGCCAAAAATTGACGAAAAACAATTGCAGAAAGAATTACTTGCGCTCGCGGGAACGACCGAATTTACCGCAGCAATAAAAACATTTTTTATCTACAAAAAGACGTTCCCGTGCGATGTGCGCCACAACGCAAAAATCCATCGTTTAACATTGCGGGAACATTTCGCTTGATTTTTTTAAATATTTTTGCTACAATAAATTAACAAAGTTATTGCAGGGTGGAGCAGTCTGGTTAGCTCGTCAGGCCCATAACCTGAAGGTCGTTGGTTCAAATCCATCCCCTGCACCCAATTTCTCAGCGCTTTCAAATGCAGTTTTGCAATTTGGAAGCGTTTTTTTTACAATAAATACGATGTCTGTAAAACAAAAATTAAGAACTTGGTTTCGCAATAAAACTTTGCGATATCAGTTGTTTGGCGTTTTGACGATTGCGCTGGGTTTGATTTTGTTGGGCGTTGTGAGCAAAGCTTGGTGGGAAGTTAATTATGCGCGCACTCGCAATTTTTGTATTTATTTGGAAGATGGTTCAAGTAGTTTGCGTAGCGGCGCGGATGTGCGTTTAGACGGTTTTAAAGTGGGGCAAGTTGAGAGTATTTCGTTGCGGCAAACGGTGTTGTCGTCGGGCGAATCTTACGATTATGTGCGCGTAAAATTGGCGATTGATGCCAAGTTGGCAGGTAAGCGTTTTGCGTTCCCGCGCGATAAAATGTTTCAAGAAGATTTAGAAAAATATGTTCAAGAACAAGTTGCGTTGGGCTTGCGCGCACGCGTTGTTTTACCTGCATTGACGGCGCCAGGAATGATTGTGGAATTTGTTTATGAGCCGGAGGCAGAGCCGATTTGGTCGCGCGGGAAAAACGAAAAAGACCCGATAGAAATTCCAACCATGCGCAACCGCGATTTGCAAGACACGTTATCAGAAGTCGCGAATTATCTTGCCAATGGCAAAACAGAAATGATTGTTGAAAAAATTAACAGTTATTCTGCGACGATTGCGGGAACGCTCGCGATGCTTGATTCTATAAATTTTGAACAACTTTGCAAACGCATTGATAAAAACATCGCGCAATTGCAAACGCTTGACGTCGCGGGAACGCGCGCAAAAATCAAACAAATTAACGAAATTTTGCAAACGATAAACGACCAAGTGCGCGCGGGAACGCCCGTCGATGACGCGCTTTTCGCAAAATTAAATAATTATTTGCAGCAAGCCCAAGAAAAAAATAACGCGCTCATTAAAACTTGCGAAATTTTGCAAACAACAATTCGTAATTTAAATTTGCCCGAAAAATTAGACGAATTGGAAAAACAAACGCAAATTTTAAAATCGCGGGAACTTTAAAACAATCTCGCGCGGGAACGAAAAGATTAAACTCGCGTTCCCGTGATTTTTATCTAAAACAGACTAATCCCAATTTTTGTTGGGGATTAGTATTTATGGGGGATAGAAGGCAAAAATGAGTTTCTGCGGTCGACTTCGGGCGGTTTTTCGGGAACGGCGGGAAGGCAATTGTTGCCTAAAAAAACGCGGAATGCGCGGAGAAAACGCGAAGAGCACGGAATGAACAAAAAGAGAAAATAAGAGGAGCTGAAAGAGAAAATAAGTAAAAATCTTAATTTCTTTAACGAGCGAAGCGAGTAGGTTCTCTTAATTTCTTTTGAGATTTTCGCGAAATCTGCGAAAAATCCGCGAAATTCGCGTTAAAAAATAGCGATTGCACTCATGGAATTTTCTTTCTTTTGTTTTTTCTACATTTATTTTAGCCCGCAAAAAAATAATTTCCACTCTTGGCTTCCCGAATTAACCTTCGGGAAGTTCAGTATCTATGCGGTTTTCCCGCGAAATTGGGATTAGTCTGAATTTATAATTTCTGCTTGCATTTGTTTTTATTTTGAATTAGAATTTTCACATAAATTTAATTCTAACCAAAAAATAATCATGAAAAAACTTATTTCAATGACTTCAATACTCGCCGCGGGAACGCTCGCGATGAACGCAACGGCATTGACAGATGCGGTTTGTTCCAAAAAGGCGATAAACTTCAAGATTCAACAAGTATTTCAAGCTTGGGTTCTGGCGATTTTTCGTATTCGTTTCTTTTGAGCGATGCGGGTTTGGCGAAGTTTACAAGCGCGAAAGGGTCGACAGCATCAATTGCTAATTATGGCTTGGAATTTATTTCGTTGTCGGGAACAGCTTCGGGGCAAAATTTTGGCATTGCGGAAGGTTATCATTCTTCTAGCAAGAACATCACATTTGTTGGTCTTTACGCTTGCACGGGCGATCAAGTTAATGCGACAAATCCACAGACACCAAGCTATCTCGGAAACACATTTATCGGCTTAGACGGGACGAGTGGGGGTAAGGAATATAATCTTTTGAATAATGTTGCTTCCGCGGCGGTTACGCTGGCTTCGGGTGGAACATCGGGCGGTTCAAATATTTATCTCACACTCAAATATAACGACGGACGTTTCGCGAATTATGCAGTTGCAGATTCAGCTCTGTATTGGAGTAATTTTTCTTGGGGAACTTTGAAAGTTAATAAAACATTGGTCGATTCGGTTGCGGTTTTTAATTCGCGATTGACAGAAACGGACGCGAATGCAATCAACGCAACATTGATTCCCGAGCCATCGATGTTTGGCTTGTTGGCGGGCTTGGGTGCGTTGGCTTTGGTTGGTGCGCGTCGTCGCCGCAAGACAAAATAAATTTCAAAACATACTTTAAAGATTTTTCATATTGTTTTGGCGTTCCCGTGAAGGCAACTTTGCGGGAACGTTTTTAACACCGAATTTTGTAAACTTTATCTCTCCACTCTCCACCCTACACTCTCCACTTTATTAAACACCTATTGCGAGTAGCTTGCGCTCGCTCACTAACGTTCGCGGGAACAGCGATAGGAACGAGATTTTTTTCGACTACGAACTGACGTGTACCGAGCGAAGCGACACCCCGCCATTAGAACGAATTTTTGAACACAGATGAAACAGATTTTTACACAGAGAACACAGATTTTTTGAGCTTTGGCTTTCTCTCGCGACCCCAAAAATAATTCGCGTAAATTGGCGCTTATTCGTAGTTGAAAAAACTTTCCCATCCCCCGTTCCCGTAGAAAAAAATCTCGCCCGAAGGACAAAGGTTTCGAAGTTTCGGCGGTTTAAGCCGCCGAAGAAAATTAAAAAAATCTTTAAATTCTTTAGCGAGCTTCGCGAGCAGGTTCTCTTGATTTCTTTTTTTTGTTCCCGTTCCCGCACCCAAAAAAATAATTCGCGAAAATTCGTAGTTGAAAAAATGTTTTTGTTGTTTTTAGTTGGCGCGGCGGGACGCCACGCCTCCTTGTTCGCATTCCCGCAACAAAAAAATAATTCGTGAAAATTCGCGTAAATTCGTAGTTAAAAAAACAAGACCAAGACAAAAACTAAAACTAAGACCAAGACTAAAAACCGTTCCCGTGAAGCAATTCGCGGGAACGATTTTTTCGCCGAGTTAAGCGAATTATTAAAATTGCGCGCGTGGCGTAGCTTTTTAGGCTCGGCGTGGCGCTTTTTTATGCCAATTTCCGCGCGCGTTCTCGCATAAAAACATTTTTTGCTTGCGTTTTTTTTTTGAGTTTTAGAATTGGGGAAAATTTTAGGATTAAGCGACTATGAAAAACTCAAAAATCTTATTTTTAACAATTCTTGCCGCCGCAACAATGAGCGTTCCCGCGTGGGCGGAAACGATTATGCTGACAAATGGCGGAATAGTGCCGCTTGAAAACGCTGCCGCAACCAGCGCCGGGAACACTTATTCTTACAGCGCTCCCGCAGCGGGAACGGACGAAAAAGGCGGTTGGATTCAGTGGGGAAATCAAGGAATTAATCAAGACGTTGCGCTGGGGACGGTAGAAAATAATGTTCAACTCACGGGAACGGGCTTGATTGGCTTGACATTTAAAGTCGGCGATGGAAGCCATTTGACGGAAATTGTAGATTTGCGAAACACAAACGCGAACACTTTTTCGGGACGTTTGACGGTTATTAATCAATGGAATAATAACACAATGGCAAAAGTTTCGGGAGCAAATTGGGCGAATACAGAATTTGTTTTTGGTGGCGTTTCGCGCGAAAGCAATAGCGGTGCCTGGGCAATCAAACGTATGTACGGCAATTCGGATCGCGGGAACGACACACTCGCACTTCAAGGTGCAACTTCTTTTGCCGGCATTACGGGAACGAGCAAAGGTTTTACGCCGACACAAACACTTTCTGGCGAAAGTTCAATCGCCATCACGGGAACGGTAAACGATCACGAATTTATTACGGTTGCAAATTCAGGCGATGTTTTGACGCTCATAGGAACGGGAACTTACGCATTTTACGGCACGGTTGGCACAAGCATCGCGCGCGTTGGTATTACAAAAACGGGCACGGGAACACAAAAATTCGGCGGAAAACTTTATCTCGACACGGTTTCTGTTGCCACGGGAACGCTCGATCTCTCCGGTGCAACGGTTTCGCTTACTTCTGCGATTTCAAATTCGGGAACGGTCGTTATTGACAGCTCAACAAAATTTGATTTGTCAAAAATTTTAGCGGGTGAAAACAATGTTTACACGCTCATTTCGGGCGGAACGATTAGTGGCTGGACTTCTTCAAATTTGACAAAAGAAGATTTTACTTTCGGCGGGAACGCGCTCGCAGATCGCCAAAGCGTTTCGATTTCAGCAGAAAATGACGGCAAAGTTACAGTCTCGGGCTTGCTCAATCTTACTTGGGCGAGAACGGAAGAAAGTTCGGCGTGGGACACGACTTCGCAAAATTGGAAAAACGGCGAAACGGCGACAACTTTTGCAAATGGCGACTTGGTAATTTTTGATGAGACTGCAACTTCAAAAACCGTTTTCGTCGCCGCGGGAACGAATCTCGTGGTCGGAACAATGACGGTTTCTGACGATTACAAATTTACAGGCGAAAGCTCGGGAACGTCTTCGATTGGCGGCGCAAAACTTTCTATCGCGGCAGGCAAAACAATGACTTTGGGCGATAGCGGGAACAAGATCGATTTGAATTTTGAAAATATTAGCATTTCGGGAATGCTGAAAGTAAATACAAATTCCATCGACCACAACTGGAGTAAAATTAGCTTCGATGCGGCAAATGCAAACTTTCACATTGAAGACGCGGGAATGAGTGTTGCGTTTGGAGAAACGGCGGTGAACGCGGCGGCGGCGATTACGGCAAATTGGAACCCAAATAATGGCATCGTTCTCGGCAAACTTTCGGGAACGGCAAATTTGACGCTCAATCAATCGACGCAAGGGAATTTGACTTACAAAATTTCTGGTGCAAGTTATACAGGAAAATTGATAAATAAAGCAACAACTTCGCTCCTCGCGGGCGAAACAATGAACATCGCTTCTTGGGAAAATTGGTCAACAATTCAACTCGAATCCGGCGCAAAAGTTTTCGTAAGCGGGAACGCGGAAACTTCAAAATGGAGCGTAAGTAGCTACGGCGCAAAAATTTTAAACATTGGCGAAAATGCAAGTTTGAATGTTAGCGGAAATTTCACTAATGATTCAGGCTTGGCATTGACGAATAATGGAATTATC
Organism: uncultured Opitutales bacterium; assembly: GCA_934675585.1. Taxonomy (GTDB): domain Bacteria; phylum Verrucomicrobiota; class Verrucomicrobiia; order Opitutales; family UBA953; genus Spyradosoma. The sequence goes on from CAKUQY010000016.1 coordinate 43,790, forward strand.
GAAGTTACTGGCGATTTTTGGTATAAAAGCGGGAGCGGCTGGAACACAAATACGTTCAGCGGGAACGGCTTTGTTTTGGCAGGAAAATTGCGCGTTGGCAATCAAACACAGTTGACGCTCGAAAATAATAATTTCATTATCGGCGCAAACGGAATTGCACAAGAAAACAATGGCGCGTTACGCTTGGGAACTGTGAACATCGGCGCGCAGGCCAATTGGGCAAGCTCGATGAATATGGGATTAAGCAGCGCAACGGGAACGACTTTTAACACGGGAACGTTTGATAAAAGTTCAAAAACATTCTCGAATAGCGACGGGAAAATAATCACTTTGTCGGGCGTAATTTCTAACGCCATTGAAGGAACCGCTGGAAAAATTATTAAACAAGGCGCGGGAACGTTAGCACTTTCGGGAGCGAATACATTCACGGGCGGCGTTGAAATTATGGCGGGAACGCTCGAAGCCGCAAACGCTTCGGCTCTCGGCGCGGGAACGCAAGTCGCAAAAATCGCGGGCGGACAATTAAAAATCGCAAACGCAAGCGCCGCAATCACCTTAAACGCAGCGACAATCGAAATTGTTTTGAGCGATAAATATGACAACTCAAAAGCGGGTAGCGTTGCCGCAATTATCGGCGTTTCTGGCTCAGCACTTGCCAATGGAACGAAAATTCTTTTGTCAAAAGCCGATGCAAGCGTGTTAGCATTTAGCGTTGACGCCGCAATTTCGCAATATCAATTCAAAATTGCAGATTCAACAATTGCGGGCTCACTCGCGCAAAATGATTTTTCATTGAACAAGTCTTGGGCGGGCTGGGCGATTACAAATTACGACACGACGAACGGCACACTCACGCTCACAATTCCTGAGCCGTCGATATTTGGCTTGTTGGCGGGCTTGGGTGCGTTGGCTTTGGTTGGTGCGCGTCGTCGCCGCAAGACAAAATAAATTTCAAA